>NZ_JBXAJV010000001.1:0-656067 GCF_058797635.1 Pseudomonas sp. GW823-FHT02C02
GAACCTACCGCCAATGGCAGCGGCATATGGACTCAGGTGGTAAGTGCATTGACCGTCAAGGCTTACAGCCTCAAGGCACTGGCGCTGTATGGCGAGGGCGAAGAGTCCGCTCCACCGTTCACGTTTACCGTGGCGGTGGAGGATAAACCGACCATTGATTCGGTCAAAGGCTCGCCAAGCGGGGTCGAAATTCCCAATAGCGGTACATCGTTCGAGACCAGCGTGACGCTGACCGGCACGGCCAGCAAAGGTCAGAAAGTCCAGGTACTCGACGGTACAACACCGAAGGGCCAACCCACCGCCGATGCGACGACGGGAATCTGGACCTTGACCGACACCGGCCTGGCCTTGGGGCCGCACAGTTTTACGGCGAAGGCGTTGTACGGAAGTGAACAAACGTCAGCTGCACGAACATTTGAAATTAAACCATTTGTCAGCTTTGAGGACTTTCAAAGCCTGCCCGAAAAAGAGCTTTTTTTAAATGAAGCTCCTTTAGAAACGCCAGCTCTTTTTCTAAGCCTTGTGCAATTTCAAGCTAATGGCTATGCAGTTGTTGCACGATTTTCCTTAGGTTCAGCCCCAGGGAAGTTGGAAGGGAACTGTATACAAGGTTCAGGGGCAAGAGTCAGACTTGAACTCAAAGCTCCATGTTCTCAAGTCAGCTTTTGGCAATGGACGGGGGATTGTACTGCCGTTATCTATGGGGTAGGAGGTGAGATTTTGGGCGAGGAATTATTAGTCTCCGGGGAATCGCCTGTAAAGAGCACTTTTACGTTTTTCGGGATTAAGCGAATTGAACTAATTTTTCGTGGTCAATATTGTATTGTGGATACGTTTTCTTTTTCGTTGTAGCGCAAAAAATTGAACATATTAAACATACGTCAGTGTGTTTAAGGGGGCGGATCTATTTACTAGGAGGAAATGTGGGGACGTATTTATTTATCCGGCGGCCATTTATTGATTAGCCCTGAGTGAGGATTAAGCAGGAATGTTTAACAGACATCTCCAGACACTCTCTCAGGCTACACAACCTTGCGCCGTTGCCTACGACTGCGCCAGAATCCGCCGGCTTGTGCGTCTTGCGCCTGGGTTTTATCGTTTGTCCCGTCGCTGAATATCAGCGATCGGGTTTGGTAGTCCGGGTCATCTTTAGACGTACAACGTTCGCTCTTCATGTTATGGCGGCTTTGCATGGGGCACTTCGGTGCGCCGGGTTCTAGAGTCCTGGTCTGCTAACCCCGTATAAGCACGCCTACCGCTTGTCAGCAACCTCCGGTTACCTGTTATTTCTGACAGTAGCCAATACCATCGTCTTACGCCTTAATTGACTCCGTCACTCATACCCTCGACAGGAGTCATCATCATGTCTGTTCAATCCGACCGCACCATTTCAACGTCAGAAACATCCGAAAAAGCCGTGATAGGCTCAGGCCGCCTGAAAGTCATGGGCGTGCGCTCAAGCCCCCACCTGTTTGGGCTGTCTGGTACGTCACGTGTACTGCGCGCCTTTGATGCCCTTACCGGGGAGCCAGTCGTTGCGCAGTGGAAGTACGCGACTGACAACGACTGGACGACGGCCCACACCTGGCGCGATACCCAGCAACAGGCACTGCATGTTCGCGTCGGCGACGATCAGGTCATCCTGAATTCGGCGAACATTATTGGCAGTTGGGGCGCCTTCGTCGCGCGTACTGATGACGGGGGCCTCGTCGGCTGGGGGCATCCGGATTTGGGTGCAGCGATCCCTGCGGACACTGCGCCCCCGAATGACATCACTGCTGTCAGCGCCACTTCCAGCGCTTTTGCCGCCCTTCGAGCCGATGGAACGGTGGCGGTTTGGGGCGACGCGGGCGCTGGCGGGAATATGGGCGGTATCAGTTCTTCGGATTTTGTTGAGGTCAGCGGTGGCAAAAGCGCTTTCGCCGGTATAAAAAACACCGGGCAAGTGGTGGCCTGGGGACAGGGTAGCGAAGTGCCCGAGTCCATCGGCGCGCTGAGGGACATTGTGCAGTGCGTGGGCAGTGACGGTGTATTTGTCGCACGACGGGAAACCGGGCATTTGGTGGCTTGGGGCAAACCTGACACCGGTGGAACGCTGCCGCCCGAGATCGCGATGCTTTCCGACTTCAAAACCTTCCTCGGCACCCAATATGCTTTTGCCGCATTGCGCGCAAAGGGCAGTCTCGTCGCCTGGGGCCGGAGTACCGGGGGAACCCTGCCGGCACCCATCGCCTCACTGACCGATGTCAACGAACTGTGCTGCGCCAATCAGTTCGCCTTTGCTGCAACGCGTTCCACCGGCCAGGTTGTGGCCTGGGGGCACCAAATGGGGGGTGGCACCATCGGCAACCCAGAAATAGAGGCCCGGACTGATATTGAAGTAGTCTGCTGCACCTTTTCCGCATTTGCTGCTCTTTGCACCAACGGTCAGGTTGTCGCTTGGGGAGATGGCTCAGCTGGTGGCGAAATACCTGCCGATATTGCACAACGGCGCGACATTGTTCAGGTGGTTGGCTCGTCGGCAGCCTTTGCAGCCCTGTGCAAGGATGGCAGCGTTGTGGCCTGGGGGAATAAAAGCTTGGGGGGCGATACATCTGCGGTGGAAAGCCGGTTGACCGATGTACGAGCCATTTACGCCAATAGTACCGCGTTCACGGCGCTGACCTCGGACGGCCGCGTGGTGACTTGGGGGAGCGCTCAAACGGGCGGCGACAGCAGTCCGGTGCAAGAACTGTTGGATGGCAAGGTTTCCTATCAGGTGCAAGCGGGTTAGTCAGGGCTGTTGCAACAGCCGTGATGAGTAAGTAATAAACGGAGATGTTTAACAGACATCTCCAGACACTCTCTCGGACTACACAACCTTGCGCCGTTGCCTACGACTGCGCCAGAATCCGCCGGCTTGTGCGTCTTGGGCCTGGGTTTTATCGTTTGTCCCGTCGCTGAATATCAGTGATCGGGTTTGGTAGCCCGGCAATTAGGCGCATATAGCCACCGTTTACAGGCCTCTTCAGGTCTCTGTTTTTATGGTGGCCATGCGCAGGGCTCCTTCGGGGGCGCCGGGTCCTAATTGCCGGTCTACCAACCCGCGTATGGCCACCACCTTTCGTTTGGTAGCGAGGGTGAGGGCTCCTTAATTTCAATTAGGAGTTTCATCTATGTTCAAACCAACACCAAACCCACCCGAAGCGGACGACGTTTCCCCCTACGAATCCACCGATTCCAAAAAACTCAACGATGCCGCCGAACGAGCGCTCGACTTTCACTTCCCATCCAATGCCGACATCAAGGCCACCCCGCGAACCCGCAGCACCCTGTTTTCCGTAGACCCCGAAGCCACGACCGAAACCCTTGCGGTGTATCTGGTCGAGACGCTGGCGTCGGTCGATGTGATGGTTCATCAGTTGGTGGATCATCTGGCGGGTGAGTCGCGTTATGCGCTGTTGGGTATTTCCAACAGCATTATGACGGCGGAGATCACGGCGAATCGGCTGCTGGATAACGTTGGCCCGCAGGGCTAAAGCCAATTTCGAAGAGGGCACATACTCGTGGCGAGGGAGCTTGCTCCCGCTCGGCTGCGCAGCAGTCGTAAATCCGGTATCTGCGGTGTACCTGAAAGGTCGCGGTTGCAGCTTTTGGGGCTGCTTCGCAGCCCAGCGGGAGCAAGCTCCCTCGCCACAAAAGCTTGAGTGTTCACAAAAGTGTGTCAGGCCACATAAGACCTGTGTGCACACGCGAAATAAGAAACGGCCCGAAAGGGCCTTTTTTTGTTGATCGGAAGGGACGCGGAGCGTCCCGGGCTGCATTCCCACGCGGAGCGTGGGAACGATCATCTGTAACGCCTTACACCCGCAACGTGCGCGTCATGCGCAGCGCCAACAAGCTCCCGCACACGATCACGCCCGCCAGCAGATAAAGCGCGGCATCGGTCGAGCCGGTGCTGTCCTTGACCCAACCCACCAGGTACGGGCTCAGGAAACCCGCCATCTGTCCCATGGAGTTGATCAGCGCCAGACCACCCGCCGCCGCGCCCGCGCTCAACATCGCTGTCGGCACTGGCCAGAACATTGGCAAACCGGTGAGGGCGCCCATGGTGGCGATGGTCAAACCGAGAATCGCGATGGCCGGTGTTGTGGCGAAGTTCACGGCAATCAGCAAGCCCACCGCGCCCATCAGCATCGGCACCACCAAATGCCAGCGTCGTTCTTTGCGCAGGTCTGCCGAACGCCCAACCATCAACATGAACAGCGCCGCCAGCAGATACGGAATCGCGCTCAACCAACCAATCACCAGGTTATCGCTGAAGCCCAGGTTCTTGATGATCGACGGCAGCCAGAAGTTGATCGCGTAGACGCCGCTCTGGATGCAGAAGTAAATCAAACCGAAGGCCCAGATCGCCGGGTTCTTGAACACGGCCAGCAGCGAGTCAGTGGCGGTTTTCGGTTTGTTGGCCAGATCGATGGCGTGGTCGGCTTCCAGCACCGAGCGCTCAAACGGCGTGAGCCACTTGGCATTGGCGTAACTGTCGCTCAGCAGGAAATAGGCGAGGGCGCCGAGGATTACGGTCGGGATTCCTTGCAACAGGAACATCCACTGCCAGCCCGCCAAACCCCCTTGGCCCGCCGCGAAATGGTTAAGAATCCAACCTGAGAACGGGCTGCCGAGCAGGCCGGACACCGGGATCGCCGACATGAACAGCGCCATGATGCGGCCACGGCGGAAGGTCGGGAACCACTGCGAAAGATACAGCACCACGCCCGGGAAGAACCCGGCTTCGGCCGCGCCGGTGAACAGGCGCAAGGTGTAGAACTCGGTCGGGGTGGTGACGAACAGCAGGCAGGTGGAAAGCGTGCCCCAGACGATCATCATCAGCGCGATCCAGCGCCGTGGGCCGAATTTGGTCAGGGCCAGGTTGCTCGGTACGCCGCACAGCACGTAGCCGATGAAGAAGATCCCGGCCCCGAGGCCGTACACGGTTTCGCTGAATTTCAGCGCGTCGAGCATCTGCAGTTTGGCGAATCCAACGTTGACCCGGTCGAGGTAGTTGAACAGGTAGCAGATGAAGATGAAGGGGATCAAACGCAGGGTAATGCGTTTGTAGACGGCGTTTTTGTCGTCAACGATGGCCTGGGTAGCGGCGGCGCTCTGTGACATGGCGGGCTCTCTCTTTATTATGATTTTTTGCGATGCGCAGGGTAACGTTGATCGCCCAGAGAGTCTCGGCCACCCTCGGGGTGGCTGTCTTTGTGCCTGAGCACAGGGTTTGCGACCCAGCCCTGTGCGGGTGAACAACCTGTCCCATCACGCTTTAAAGGATCCCGATATGTTCGAACTCGATCACGACCTGGCCCAGGACATCGTCGACCGGGCGATGGCCATCCTGCCGTACAACGTCAACGTGATGGACAGCCAGGGATTGATTCTCGGCAGCGGCGAGCCGGAGCGCATCAACACCCGCCATGAAGGCGCGCAGTTGGTGTTGGCCAATGGGCGCGTGGTGGAGATCGATGCGCAGACGGCGATTCACCTCAAAGGCGTGCAGCCGGGGATCAACTTGCCGTTGCTGCTCGATCAGCGCCTGATCGGTGTGCTGGGCATTACCGGCGAGCCGGAGCAACTGCGCACCTATGCCGAGCTGGTGCGGATGACCGCCGAAATGTTGGTAGGCCAGCGCAATCAGCAGGCCGAGCAGCAATGGCGGCGTCAGCGTTGCGATGATCTGCTGGCATTGCTGTTGAGCGAGGCCGGGGATTCGCCGCGCTTGCTGGATGAAGCGCAGCAATTGGGCCTGAAACCGCAAATGACGCGGGTGCCTTATCTGTTCGAGTTGGGCATGGAGCACGGTCCCGGGCAGACGGTGGAGGCGCTCAGTGCCTGGCTGACTTCGCGTTACCCGGACAGCTGGTGCGTGAGTTCGGCCAAGTCTTCGTTGCTGTGGTGTCGGCCGGCGAGTCAGGCGATCGAGAATGAACGGCTGCTGGAAAAACTCGATGGCCTGGGCTGGAACATTGTGCGCATTGCCGTGGGGGGGCAGGCGGATGGGTTGTCCGGGCTGCGTCGTTGTTATCGACGGGTTGGCGACTTACTGGCCTATGGGCGCGATGTGCTGCCGCGTTCGCGCTTGCTCACGCTCACCCGTTATCGGTTGCCGGTGATGCTGTGGCGGCATCGCAACGATGACGCGCTGGATGAATTGCTCAAGCCACTGCGCAAAGTCATCGCCAAGGACGGCAACGGCCAACTGCTGGCGACCTTGCGCAGTTGGTGCGAGCACGACGGGCAGAGTCAGGCGTGTGCGGATGCGCTGGGGATTCATCGCAACAGTTTGCGCTATCGGATGGAGCGGATTGCCGAGTTGAGCGGGGTTGATCCGCTGAAACTGGACGGCATGCTCGCGCTCTACCTCGGCGTGCAGCTTTTGCCACAAACGGATGTCCCGTAGCGATCTCAAGGACGCCATCGCGAGCAGGGGTGAACACCGCAGGACCAATGTGAGAGCGAGCCTGCTCGCGATGGCGGACCAGCAGCCGCACAAATGCTGGATCTGAAAACAGACGTTTTGTAGAAATGAACAACAAACGCCACCCCCGCTTGTGCAGCGGACCGGCGTTATTGTGCGGGGCTGCTGGCAGCATGGAACGCATTGGAACTGGAGAATTCGCATGAAAATCGTGATCGCCCCCGATTCGTTCAAGGACAGCCTGAGTGCCCAGGGTGTGGCCGATGCCATTGCTGTAGGGCTGGCGCAAGTCTGGCCAGACGCACAGTTGGTCAAATGCCCGATGGCCGACGGCGGCGAAGGCACGGTCGAGTCGATTCTGGCCGCGTGCGAAGGCGAATTGCGCAGGACCCAAGTTCGCGGTCCGCTCGGCATCACCGTCGATGCCGCGTGGGGCTGGTTGCCGCAAACCCACACCGCAATCATCGAAATGGCCGAAGCCAGCGGTCTGCAACTGGTGCCGCCGGGGCAACGTGATGCGTGCATCAGCAGCACCTTCGGCACCGGAGAACTGATTCGCGCCGCGCTCGATGCCGGGGCGCAACGGGTGATCCTGGCCATTGGCGGCAGCGCCACCAATGATGGCGGCGCCGGAGCGATGCAGGCGCTGGGCGTGAAGTTACTGGACGTGCAAGGGCAAGCGCTGGCCCCAGGTGGATTGGCCCTGGCGCAACTGGCTTGCATCGACCTGAGTGCAATTGATCCGCGCCTGACCGACGTGCGTTTCGACATCGCCGCCGACGTCAACAACCCCCTGTGCGGTCCGCACGGCGCTTCCGCGATTTTTGGTCCGCAGAAAGGTGCGTCGCCCGAGCAAGTACTGCAATTGGACGCTGCCCTAGGGCACTTCGCCGAGCAGTGCGCCCAGGCGTTGGGCAAGGACGTCCAGCACGAGCCGGGCAGCGGCGCGGCGGGAGGGTTGGGATTTGCGGCCAAGGCGTTTCTGGAGGCGCAATTCAAGGCCGGGGTTGAAGTGGTGGCCGAACTGGTCGGGCTGGCCGTGGCGGTGAAGGGCGCTGATCTGGTCATCACCGGCGAAGGCCGTTTTGACGCCCAGACCTTGCGCGGCAAAACCCCATTCGGCGTCGCACGCATTGCCCGGGAGCAGGGCGTGCCAGTGATTGTGATTGCGGGGACGTTGGGTGAGGGTTATCAAGCGTTGTATGAACATGGCATTGATGCCGCGTTTGCTTTGGCCAGCGGACCGATGACGCTGGAACAGGCCTGTGCCGAGGCTCCACGGTTGTTGCGCGAGCGAGCGAGTGATATTGCCCGTGTTTGGCGGATCGCCAGCCGCAAACCCTGACCAAAATTGTCTGCACACAGGAATCCTGTGGCGAGGGAGCTTGCTCCCGCTGGGCTGCGAAGCGGCCCCAAAATCTACGGCCGCTACGCAGCCGGACGGGAGCGAGCTCCCTCGCCACAAATGTTCATCAGGGCCGCCACTGTGTTTCAGCGTTGAAACAGATGTCGCCCAGCAAAAATATTTTTCTCCAATCCCCGCAAAAAACCTCATCCCCAGCCGATACAGCCAATAAGCGCACACAAACCTATTACAACAGTGGCGCCCCGCTGACCCTGTGCGCCTCACGCCCGCCACTCAGCCATCACCGCAAGGACGCTCGCCGCCTCAATCACCCGAGTATCGTCCTATGTCCCTGCGTAATCTGAATATCGCACCTCGAGCCTTCCTGGGGTTTGCTTTCATTGCCTTGCTCGTCATCGTGCTCGGTGTGTTTGCGGTGAATCGCATGTCGATCATCCGCCAGGCCTCGATCGACATGGGCAGTACCCAACTGCCCAGCATCGGCTTCCTGGGCAATGTCACCGAAAACATCCTGCGCATGCGCATCTTGTCGTTCCGGATTCTGGTCAACCGCGAGCCGGCCAGTTTGCAGGAAGCTGAAGCGCGGATCGCGGTGCTTATCGACAAGGCGCGCAAGGCCCAGGCCAGTTATGCCGAGTTGCCGATGGAGTCGGACGAAGAGGCGCTGTACAAGGTATTCAGCGCGACGTTGGAAAAATACATGCAAGCGCAACGCGAGATGCTGGACCTGTCGCGCCAGAACAAAGTGGATGAGATGCGCGCCTTGATCAACACGCGGATCAAGGAAGGCACCGACCAGATGGGCGAGCAGCTCAATAAACTGGTGGCTTACAACCAACAGGGCGCAAAAGCGGCCGGGATGATTGCGCAAGAAAACTACAACACCGCCGTGAACGGCATCATCGTGGTATCGGTGGTCGCGTCGCTCCTGACCGTGCTGCTGGCCTGGCTACTGACCCGCAGCATCGTCACGCCGCTCAATCGCGCAGTGCAGGCCGCAGAAACCATTGCCGGCGGCAACCTGAGCAAAGCCATCGAAATCGACGGCAAGGACGAACCGGCACGCTTGCTCGGGGCCTTGTCCGTCATGCAGGCCAATCTGCGCGAAACCATCGAGCAGATCGCCGGTTCCGCGACGCAACTGGGTGCTGCCGCAGAAGAACTCAGCACCGTGACCGAGGAAGCGTCCCGCGGCCTGCAACAACAGAACAACGAAATCGAACAGGCCGCCACGGCGGTCAACGAAATGACCGCTGCCGTGGAAGAAGTCGCGCGCAACGCGGTGTCGACCTCCGAAGCGTCGAGCCAGTCGACCCAGGCCGCCCGTGAAGGCCGCGACCGCGTGGTGGAAACCGTGGACGCGATCCAGACCATGACCCACGACGTGCAAAACACTTCATTGATGATCGAAGGCCTGGCCGCACAGGGCCGCGACATCGGCAAAGTGCTGGACGTGATCCGCGCCATCGCCGAACAGACCAACCTGCTGGCGCTCAACGCAGCCATTGAAGCGGCCCGTGCCGGTGAAGCCGGACGTGGTTTTGCCGTGGTGGCAGACGAAGTCCGGGCCCTGGCCCATCGCACGGCGCAATCGACCCAGGAAATCGAAAAAATGGTTGCCGGCATCCAGAACGGCACGGGCGAAGCCGTCTCGTCGATGCAGCAGAGCAATCAGCGCACCCAGAGCACCTTGGAGATGGCCCGCGCCGCTGGTGTGGCGCTGGAGCAGATCACCCAGTCAATCCACTTGATCAACGAACGCAACCTGGTGATCGCCAGCGCTTCCGAAGAGCAGGCGCAGGTATCTCGTGAAGTCGACCGCAACCTGGTGAACATCCGCGACCTCGCCACCCAGTCCGCCGCCGGTGCCAATCAGACCAGCGCCGCGACGCATGAGCTGTCGCGCCTGGCGGTCGATTTGAATGCGATGGTGGCGCGTTTCGTGATTTGAGATAGGGTTGAGACTGGGAGTCCGCGCGCGACAGGAGAAACACATGCGCTATTCAGCCTTGACCCAACGAATCGCCGGCGACGGAGCGGCAGCCTGGCAGATTCATGACCGAGCGCTGGAAATGCGCGAGCAAGGAGTCGATGTACTGCTGTTGTCGATCGGCGATCCTGATTTTGATACGCCGGCGCCCATCGTGCAGGCGGCCATCGACAGTTTGCGGGCCGGCGACACGCATTACCCGGAAGTGCGCGGCAGTCGCGGATTGCGCAGCAGCATTGCGCGGCGCCATCGACAGCGCAGTGGTCAGGCGGTGGACGCCGATCATGTGATCGTGTTTCCGGGCGCGCAGTGTGCGGTGTATTCGGTCGCGCAATGCCTGCTCGATCCCGGCGATGAGGTGATCGTCGCCGAACCGATGTACGTGACCTATGAAGGGGTGTTCGGCGCTTGCGCGGCCAAGGTGGTGCCGGTGGCAGTGCGGCCGGAGAACGGCTTTCGCGTTGACCCGGCGGATGTCGCGGCGCTGATTACGCCGAAGACCCGCGTCCTGTTACTCAACAGTCCAAACAATCCGTCCGGCGCAAGCCTGTCATTGAAGACCTGGCAAGCGCTGGCGGTGTTGTGCGTGCGTCATGATCTGTGGCTGATCAGCGACGAGGTCTACAGCGATCTGTTGTTCGAGGGCGAACACATCAGCCCGGCAAGCCTGCCGGGCATGGCCGAACGCACCGCGACCATCAACAGCCTGTCCAAATCCCACGCCATGAGCGGCTGGCGCGTGGGTTGGTCAATCGGCCCGAAACTGTTGGCCGAGCACCTGGTGCATTTGTCGTTGTGCATGCTGTTCGGCATTCCCGATTTTGTGCAGAAAGCCGCGCAAGTGGCGCTGGATGAAGACCTGCCGGAAGTGGCGCTGATGCGAGAGGAATATCGCCTGCGTCGCGATCTGGTGTGCGCGAGGTTGAGTGGTTGCCCGGGGATCCGCCCGATCCGGCCGGATGGCGGGATGTTCGTGATGGTCGATGTGCGCCCGACCGGGTTGTGCGCCCAAGGGTTTGCCGAGCGTCTGCTGGAGGGTTACGGCGTGTCGGTGCTTGCCGGCGAGGCATTCGGGCCGAGTGCGGCGGGGCATATCCGCATCGGGTTGGTGGTGGATCAAGTGAAACTGGCGGATGCGTGCCGGCGGATTGCGTTGTGTGCAGCGGACCTGCTCGAAGCGCGGCGGGCCTGACAGTGTTGTGTGAGTGCCGGCCTCTTCGCGGTCAAGCCTTGCTCCTACAGGATCGGCGAAACCCGTAGGAGCGAGGCTTGCCCGCGAAGGCTGACTAACAGACGCCGAAATCCTTACGCTCGGACCACGCCCCGACATTCACCAGGTTCTTCGGCCGTTCTCCAGCCAACGCCATCAGCAGATTATCCACCGCGCACCCAGCCATCGCTTCCCGCGTCTCATGCGTCGCCGACCCCATATGCGGCGTCGCCACCACGTTGTTCAACGCCAACAACGGCGAATCAACATTCAGCGGCTCACGCTCAAACACATCCAGTCCCGCCGCGCGGATCTGTCCGGTGCGCAATGCCTCAATCAGCGCGGCCTCATCGACGACTTTTCCTCGGGAAATGTTGATGAAAATACTCTCCGGGCGCATCAAGGCGAACTCTTCAGCGCCAATCAACCCTTCGGTTTCAGCCGTCAACGGCAAGGTCAGGCAAATGAAATCGGCCTGTTGCAACAGCGCCGTCAGGCTGCGGTACTGAGCATCAAAACGTTGCTCAACCGCCGGTTTTGGCGAATGGCTGTGATAGATCACCGGCATGCCAAAACCAAAATGCCCGCGCTGGGCCAACGCCTCACCAATACGCCCCATGCCGATGATGCCCAGGGTCTTGCCGTGCACGTCGGTGCCGAAATGCACCGGACCGATGTTGCGGTTCCACTGACCGGCGCGGACCATGTTGGCCAGTTCCACCACCCGCCGGGCCGTCGCCAGAATCAGCGCAAACCCCGTATCCGCCGTGGTTTCCGTCAGCACGTCCGGGGTGTTGCTGAGCAGAATGCGCCGCTCGGTCAGGTAGTCGATGTCATAGTTGTCGACGCCCACCGAGACACTGGCGATCGCTTCAAGATTGGGCGCCAGATCAAGCAATTCGCCGTCCAGCTTCAGACTCGCGCCAAGCAAGCCATGGGCGCGGGGCAGGGCGGCACGCAGTTGTTCGATGCCCTCCGGGTTGAGGTTGTCGATCAGTGTCACGTCGGTGTGCTCATGCAGGCGAGCCATCAACTGCGGCGAGAGTTTCTTGTACAGCACGACCTGCTTTTTCATCGTCATCATCTCAACTTCAAATCAAGGGTGAGCCGGGACTGACCGTTGCGTATCGGCCTTGGCCACGACCCGGTCACTGGCGCCGGGCTTGAGGAAAATCGTCAAAATCACGGAGAGCATCAACGCGCCGCTCATCAGCAAGTAAGAAGCGCCGGGCGAGCCGGTGGAGCTGTTCAGGTAGCCGACCAGATACGAACCGCCAAACGACCCCAGCGCGCCCATGCTGTTGATCAGCGCCATGGCCCCGCCAGCAACGTTGGCCGGGAGGATTTCCGGAACGATGGCGAAAAACGGCCCATACGGCGCATACATGCAGGCGCCGGCGATCACCAGCAGGGTGTAGGACCACCAGAAATGTTCGGCGCCCAAGGCGTAGGAACCGTAGAACGCAATGGAAGCAATCAGCAGCGGCGGCCAGACGAAGCGTTTGCGCTTCTGCAGTTTGTCCGAGCCCCAGGACACCAGCAGCATGCCGATCACTGCGGCCAGGTACGGCAGCGCCGAGAGCCAGCCGGCTTCGATCATGTCCATCTGCGCGCCGGCCTTGAGGATCGACGGCAGCCACAACACGAAACCGTAGACACCAATGCTCCAGCAGAAAAACTGCAGCGCAAGGATGATCACTTTCGGCGAACGGAAGGCTTCGGCGTAGTTCTTCACTGCTTTGATGCCGACCTGTTCGGCGGCGAGAGCGCTTTCCAGGTCGTGCTTCTCCTGGTCGGTCAGCCACTTGGCCTGGGCCGGACGGTCATCGGCCAGACGCCACCAGATAAACGCCCAGAATACCGCCGGCAAACCTTCAATGATGAACATCCAGCGCCAGCTGTAATGCTGCACCAGATAACCTGACACCACTGACATCCACAGCATGGTCACCGGGTTGCCGAGGATCAGGAAAGTATTGGCCCGGGAGCGTTCGGCGCGGGTGAACCAGTGGCACAAGTACACCAGCATCGCCGGCATTACCGCGGCCTCGACCACACCGAGCATGAAACGGATCACGATCAGCCAATAGGCGTTGGAGACGACCCCGGTCAACGTCGCGAGCCCGCCCCAGAGGATCAGGCTGACGAAAATCAGCTTCTTCACGCTGTGCTTCTGCGCATAGATCGCGCCCGGTATCTGGAAGAAAAAGTAACCGAGGAAAAACAGCGCGCCGAGCATTGAAGACAGGCCGGGCGTGATCATCAGGTCGGCGGCCATCCCGGAGGCGGCAGCGAAGCCGTAATTGGCGCGGTCCAGATACGCCAGGCTGTAGGTGATGAAGACGATTGGCATGATGTACCACCAACGGCGGGTGGCGAGTGAGGCGGTTTTCATAGTGGTGCTCCTGAGCTTGTTGTTTTTGTCGCAGCAGGTAACGGGTCAGAAATCTTCAGTGGCTGTGCGGGGCTCTTCGCGGGCAAGCCTCGCTCCTACAAGAGCGCCGCTGTCCTGTAGGCGCGAAGCTTGCCCGCGAACAGCGGTCTCAAATTCGACGGACATCTCAAGTCGGGTCGGCAACCCCTCCATATCCCCGCGACTCTGCACCGCACGGCTGCCAATCCAGTTGGCCCGCTGCACGGCATCGGCGAAGCTGTGGTTTTCGAGCAAGGCGCTGATCATGCCGACGGCAAAGCCATCACCGGCGCCGACGGTATCGACCACCGTTGCCACCGGCACACCCGCGACAAACCCCTGATCTTGCTGCGTGCGGTAATACGCGCCATGGGGCCCGAGTTTGATTGCCACCGCTTCTGCACCCTGATCGAGATAAAACGCCGCAATGTCCTCCGGGTCTTCATACCCGGTCAGTAAACGTCCTTCACTCAACCCCGGCAGCACCCAGTGGGCGAGGGCGGCGAGGCGATTGATCTCGCTGATCATCAGTTGCTCGCTGGCCCACAGACTTGGGCGCAGGTTCGGGTCGAAGGACACACTGCGCCCGGCAGTGCGCATGCGGGTCATCAATTCGAACGACATTTCCCGGGCCGACGCAGACAGCGCCGGAGGAATGCCGGTAGCGTGCAGATGTCGCGCGTTGAGCAACGGCGGGGAGATCGATTGCACCGACAAATGACTCGCCGCCGAGCCGCGACGGAAATACTCGACCGCCGGATCGCTGCCATCGTCGGTACGAGACTTGAGCTGAAACCCGGTCGGGTGTGCCGGGTCGATGGCGACATGGCTGCAATCCAGGCCTTCCTTTTCCAACGTATCAACGACAAACCGTCCTAACGAATCGGCACCGACCCGGCTCAGCCACGCCACGTTGAACCCCAGCCGCGACAGGCCGATCGCGACGTTGCTGTCCGCCCCGGCAATGCGCTTGTGGAATTGGCAGACGGCCGCCAGATCACCGTTCTGATCGGCGACGAACATCGCCATGGTTTCGCCGAACGAGAGGATATCGAACTCAGACATGGGCACTCTCCAGGCGGGATTGGCCGAGGCGGGCGAGGGTGGCGACGTGGTCGGTGGTCAACTGCACCAGGTCATCGCCTTGCAGCGGATATTCCGCCGCGCGCATGACGCCTTGGGCCATGTGCCGCAGCAGTTGTTCCCACAGATGCACATCGCTGGCAGCTGGCGGGGTGGCGACCAGTTTGCCGTCAGCCCGGCGCGCAACGGCTTTGCAATGCACGTAGCCGACATGCCGACCGAGCAGCCGAGCGGCATTGACGGCGGACTGGTCCTGCCATTGCCAGTTGCCGATGTCGAAGGTCATTTTGATCGGCAGTCGGTGTTGCTCGACTTCGCCGAAGAAGCGTTGGAACGGCTCGATACGCCCGCCGTGCAAGGTCTGGTCGTTTTCCACCAGCAGCTGCACCTGGCTTCGCGCGAGGATCCGGCTCAAGGTGTGCACATCGTTGTTGTCAGTGAAGTAGCCCAAGGAAACTTTCAGCCATTTGGCGCCGAACGTTTCAGCGCGCTGGAGGGTGCAAAGCAGTTCAGGGTTGGGTTTCGACTGGCCGGCCAGCCACAGTTCCATCGGTGAGGAATAGATGCTTTCCAGGCCATGTGAGCGAGTGGCGTCGGCCAGTTGCACCGGGTTTTCATGGGTCAGCAATTCTTCGCGCCATTCAATGCGCGTGGCACCGGCAGCCGCCAATACCTCGATAAAACTGCCTTGGCCGCGTTGGCGGACCAGATCGGCGCCGTAGCTCGACAGGCTGATGGAAACGGGTGGTTTATTCATTGTTTTGCACCTCTGAAACCGGTTTCATTTTTGTTCAAAAAAAATGGCTTAAGTAATGTGGGGTTCTTTCGGGCCTCATCGCGAGCAGGTGTACGCATTCCAATGTGGGAGCGAGCCTGCTCGCGATAGGGCCATCACATTCACTGAAGATTCCCAAGGGTCGACCCACGCACAATCAACCGCGCCGAAAAATCCATCGTCCGCACCGGTCCGTCATCCCCACGCAACCGCTTGAGCAAACACTCAAACGCGCTCGCGCCAATCTCCGCCGTCGGCTGGGCCAGCGCCGTAATCCCGCTGCCCACCAGCGGATACCAATCCAGATCATCCAAAGCAATCAACCCGACATCCTCGAACAGATTGCACTGCAACTCGCGCAAGGCATGGGTTGCGGCCAACGCCGCAATGCCATTGGCACAGAACAACGCTTTGTGACCAAGGCCGGGGGTTTCCAGGAAGGTTTTCAGTTGCGCAATCAGCTCGCTCCCCGTTTCGACCACCGCGCCGGTCAGCGCGGGACGCTGCCCGATCTGCGCCTTGAAACTGCTGACCCGCTCAATCCGCGAGCTGGTGCCGTCAAACGGTTCGGTCACCATCAGCACGTCGCGATAGCCGCGTTCCTGCAAGTGGGCGATGGCCATTTCCACTGCGGCCGGGTTGTCCAGACCGACCAGATCACTTTCAAGCTGCTCAACCTTGCGATCCACCAGCACCATCGGCATCTCCCGATGCAGCTCGCGCAACTCATCGCGGTGGTGGCCCAGGGTATTCACGATCAAACCTTCGATGTTGTATGAGCGCAGCAACGCCAGGTGCTGGCGTTCCTGCTCGTCATCGCGATCGGTGTTGCACACCACCAGGCTGTAGCCGTGCTGACGGCAGGCGGTTTCCACCCCGTGCATCACGGCAATCGAATAAGGGTTACGGATGTCGGCTACCAGCATGCCGATCAGGCGAGTGCGGCCGCGTTTCAGGCCGCGGGCCATCTGGTTGGGGCGATAGCCGAGTTGGGCAATTGCCTGCTCGATGCGCAAGGCAATCGCATCGGAGAGCAGAGCGCGATCATCGCCGATGAAGCGCGAGACGCTGGCCTTGGAGACGCCGGCATGTTCGGCGACGTCGAGCATGGTGACGCGGCTGCGCTGGGCGGCGGAGAAATCGTTCACGGTCTGAAACCTTCTTATTGGATTTATCAGGTTAAGTGCCAAGCACTGAAACCGGTTTCAGAAGACACCAGAAACGAATCCCCCGTCAAGTAGCGAATGAACGATGAGCCTATAAACGCCGACGGATGGAGGTCACAGCCAGACACTCAGCCAGGCCGAAACCAGCAGCAATACCGCCATGCCACGGTTGAAACGTTGCATCGCCTGCGGCGAGCGTAACCAGCGCATGGAGCCTGCGCCGAGCAGTGCCCATACGCCGAGGCAAGGCAGGGAAATCAGGAAAAATGCCAGCGACAGATACACCACCTGTACCAGCCGATGTTCACCCGTTCCGGCAAAGACGCTGACGACGGCGAGGGCCATCATCCATGTTTTCGGGTTAATCAATTGCAAGCTGGCGGCGCCCACCGCTCCAAGTCGCGCCTTGGTTTCCTGCGCGGCAACGGATTGCGCCGGGGCGCTGAAAATCTGCCACGCGAGGTAACTCAGCCACATCACTCCGATCCATTGCATGGCGGTTTGCACGGCGGGCAACGCGCTCAGCGACGAACCAGCTCCGGTACCCACCACCAAAACAAGGGTGGCGGCGCTGGCACAGGCACCGAGAATGATCGGCAGCGCGGCAGAAAGTCCATATCGGGCGCTGTTACTCAGCACCAGAATGTTGGTGGGGCCGGGCGTGATCGACGCCACGAAAGCAAACAGCAGGAAAGGCAGGAACGTCGGGAAAGAGGGCAGCATCGTGGGCAAACTCCGGTGAAGATCGATGATGACGATCTTCACAATCGGCGTATCACCTGTCTGGAAGATTTGAGCAGCGCTTGCGGTACAGCGCGGGTGTCAGGCCATAGGCTCTTACAAACCAGCGGCCCAGATGACTTTGATCGGAAAACCCCAATTCCATGGCGATTGTGGCCGGTAGTTCTCCGCGGGCCAGCAGGCGACGCGCGGTGGCCAGGCGTAATTGCACGAGGTAAGCATGGGGTGCGATGCCATAAGCGGCCTTGAACGCGCGGGTCAAACGGAATCGATCTACGCCAGTTGCCGCAGCTAATTGATCGAGACCGATGTCGTAACGGGCGTTGGCATGCAGGTACTCCCGGGCCTTCTGCGCCACCCGGGGCAGGCGCGGGTCTTCCGCATAACGGGTGCGCCAGTGCAAGTGAGTGGTGAGGCGCTCCAGTAACCCGTCAAGAGCGCTCTGGCGCACGATTCTCAATTCCGCCCCGTGCAAGGCTTCAAAGGCGAGGCTGATGGCGTGAGCCAGCCTTGTATCACTGGCCAGGGTGGTGGCGAAACTCAATTGACTATTAAGCGGCGCGTCTTCGAACAGCGCGCTCAACTCACGTTCCAGCCACTGTGGATCGAGGTACAACATGCGGTAGGTGAACCCATCCTCCGTCGGCGCCTCTCCGTCGTGGATGTCTCCCGGTTCGAGCAAGAACACTTTGCCCGGCGTGCTCTGATGCCTGGCGCGCCGGCAATTGAATTGCTGAACGCCTTGCTCGGTCACGCCCACCAGGTAGCTGTCATGCCAGTGCGGATCGTAAGCGTGGCCCTTGAAATGCGCGCGCAGGGTTTCGATGCCGGTGTCGGCGTCTTGGGTCAGGTCGATCCAGTTGTGGGTGGTCATGTTGCACCTGCGAAACCGTTTACCGACGTATTTAACGCCGACGCCGGGAACAATGACTAGAACGTTTGTGCAGCGCTCAGCCAAATAACCCGGCTGCGATGTTGATCGAAAAACCGAGAATCGCCGTATTGAACAAAAAACCGATCAGTGATTGCGCCAGCACAATCTTGCGCATGCTCCGAGTCGCCACGCCCACATCCGAAGTCTGCACCGCCACGCCAATGGTGAAAGAGAAGTACAGAAAGTCCCAGTAATTGGGAGTTTCCAGTCCTTCGGCGAAGCGTAGTGCCAGGTCCTTGCCGTTCCAGGTGTAGAACAGGCGAGCGTAATGCACGCTGAAAATCACCCCGATCAGTAGCCATGAGCCGATGACCGTCAGCGCGGTGAAGCCGTAATGCAGAAGCTTGCGGGTGGTTTCCAGGTCTTTGCTGCCGGCCAGCTCGAAGGTGATGGTCGCGAGGCTGGCAATCGCCGCGATGCACACCACAAACAACACCAACCCGGCGTTTTCGTCTTCGATCTCGGCAATACGCCTTACATCAGGCGCCTTGGCGCGGGCGGCGAGCCAGAGCATCAGGATCAAGTACGTCCAGACCCCGACATTCCAGCCAATGAGGATTTTGCTGATGATCGAATCGACTGGAGCCAGAATGCCTGCCGCGAGGCCAAGGGTGGCTGCGGCAGACAGGCGAGGGTGGGTGCGGGCGAGATAGGGCATGGGTGCTCGATGGGCCAGGGTATGCGACCACCTTAGTCCAGTGTGGTCTGTTGTGACCACACCAGAGAAAACAACCCGCTCCCGCAGGGGATATGTGGTGGGTTAGATGTCTTTATGGCGTTTGCGGACCAGCTTCATCACCACCACAAAAAACACCGGCACAAACACCACCGCCAGCGTCGCTGTGATCATCCCGCCGATCACCCCGGTGCCGATTGCTTGCTGACTCGCCGAACTGGCCCCGGTAGCAATTGCCAACGGCACCACACCCAGAATGAACGCCAGCGACGTCATCACAATCGGCCGCAACCGCAAGCGCGCGGCTTGCAGCGTGGCGTCGACCAAGTCATGCCCTTCGTCGTACAGGCTCTTGGCGAATTCGATGATCAGGATCGCGTTCTTCGCCGACAGGCCAATGATGGTGATCAGTCCGACCTTGAAGAACACGTCGTTGGGCATCCCGCGAAAGGTCACGGCCAGCACGGCGCCGAGCACACCCAGCGGCACTACCAGCAGCACCGATGTCGGAATCGACCAGCTTTCATACAGCGCCGCCAGGCAGAGGAACACGATCAACAGCGACAGCCCGAGCAGAATCGGTGCCTGACTGCCGGACAAACGTTCCTGCAACGACAACCCGGTCCACTCCTGACCCAACCCGGCCGGGCCGAGCGCAACCAGCCGCTCGATTTCCGCCATGGCTTCGCCGGTGCTGTGGCCGGGCGCCGGCTCGCCGGAAATGCTGATCGCCGAGTAGCCGTTGTAACGGGTCAACTGCGCCGGGCCCTGGGTCCATTTCGCCTGGACGAAGGCCGACAACGGCACCATTTTTCCGCCGTCGTTACGCACGTGGATCTTCAGCAGATCGGCCACCTGGCTGCGTTGATCGCCTTCAGCCTGAACCACCACCCGTTGCATCCGCCCCTGATTGGGGAAGTCGTTGATGTAGGCCGAACCGACCGCCGTGGAGAGCACGTTGCCAATGTCGGCAAAGGACACGCCCAAAGCGTTGGCCTGTTTGCGGTCGACTTCCAGCTGCACTTGCGGCGCCTCGGCCAGCGCGCTTTCGCGCACGTTCATCAGGATCGGGCTTTTCTCGGCGGCGGCGAGCAATTCGCTACGCGCTTTCATCAGCGTGGCATGACCGAGGCCGCCACGGTCCTGCAAGCGGAACTCGAAGCCGCTGGAAGTGCCGAGACCGTCAACCGGCGGCGGCAGCACCGAGAAGGCCACCGCATCCTTTATCTGGCTCAGGGCAATGTTGGCGCGGTCGGCAATCGAACTCGCCGAGTCGTCGCTGCCCCGATCCGACCAATCCTTCAGCGTGGTAAATGCCAGCGCGGCGTTTTGTCCGCTGCCGGAAAAACTGAAACCGAGAATCACTGTGCTGTCGCCGACACCCGGTTCCGTGGCGTTGTGCGCTTCAACTTGTTCCACGACCTTGACCGTGCGGTTTTTGCTCGCGCCCGGTGGTAGCTGAATGTCGGTGATGGTGTAGCCCTGATCCTCAACCGGCAGAAACGAGGAGGGCAGGCGACTGAAACACAGGCCCAGACCAATCAGCAGCACGCCGTAGATCAGCAGATAACGGCCCGTGCGTTTCAGTGCATACGCCACCCAACCTTGATAACGCTCGGTCAGACGCTCGAAACCACGGTTGAACCAACCAAAGAACCCGCTCTTTTCGTGATGCTCACCCTTGGCAATCGGCTTGAGCAGCGTCGCGCACAGCGCCGGGGTCAGGGTCAGCGCAAGGAAGGCGGAGAACAGGATCGAGGTGGCCATCGACAGCGAGAACTGTCGGTAAATCACCCCGACCGAGCCCTGCATGAACGCCATCGGAATAAACACCGCCACCAGCACCAGGGTGATGCCGATGATTGCCCCGGTAATCTGCTTCATCGCCTTGCGCGTCGCCTCTTTGGGCGACAGGCCCTCGGTGGCCATGATCCGCTCGACGTTTTCCACCACCACGATGGCGTCATCCACCAGAATGCCGATGGCCAGTACCATGCCGAACATGGTCAGTACGTTGATCGAGAAGCCCAGCGCGAGCATGGTCGCAAACGTGCCCATCAGCGCCACCGGCACCACCAGCGTCGGGATCAGCGTGTAGCGGATGTTCTGCAGGAACAGGAACATCACCGCAAACACCAGCAGCATCGCCTCGCCGAGGGTGTAAACCACTTTGGTGATCGAGACTTTGACGAACGGCGAGGTGTCGTAAGGAATCTTGTATTCCACGTTCGCCGGGAAGTAGCGCGCCAGTTCATCCATCTTCGCTCGCACCAGGGTAGCGGTGCTCAGCGCATTGGCGCCCGGCGCCAACTGTACGCTGACGGCGGTGGAAGGCTTGCCGTTCAGGCGCGTGCCGAACTGATATTCCTGGCTGCCGATCTCGACCCGCGCCACGTCCTTGATGCGCACGGTGGAACCGTCGGGGTTGGCCTTGAGGACGATGTCGGCGAATTCTTCCGGCGTCGACAATTGGCCTTTTACCAGAATGGTCGCGGTGATTTCCTGGGTGGTGCGCGTCGGCAAATCGCCGATGCTGCCGGCCGAGACCTGGGCGTTCTGCGCGACGATGGCGGCGTTGACGTCGCCCGGGGTCAGGTTGAAACCGATCAGCTTCTGCGGGTCGATCCAGATGCGCATCGCCCGTTCGGCGCCATACAACTGGGCTTTGCCGACGCCGTCCAGACGCTTGATCTCGTTCATCACGTTGCGCGCCAGGTAATCACTGAGCGCCACATCGTCGAGCTTGCCGTCGCTGGAAGTCAGGGTGATCAACAACAGGAAACCGGCGGAGACTTTCTCCACCTGCAAGCCTTGCTGATTGACCGCTTGGGGCAGGCGCGATTCCACGACTTTCAGCCGGTTTTGCACGTCGACCTGAGCCATTTCCGGGTGGGTGCCCGGCTGGAAAGTGGCCTTGATGGTGGCGCTGCCGAGGCTGCTCTGGGATTCGAAATACAACAGGTGATCAGCGCCGTTGAGCTCTTCCTCGATCAGGCTGACTACGCTCTCGTCGATGGTCTGCGCCGAAGCGCCGGGGTACACGGCGTAGATTTCGATCTGCGGCGGCGCGACGTCGGGGTATTGCGCCACCGGCAACTGAGGAATGGCCAAGGCGCCGGCCAGCAGGATGAACAGGGCAACCACCCAGGCGAACACCGGGCGATCGATAAAGAACTGCGGCATAAAAAGCGTCCTGCTTACTGACCAGAAACCTGGGCAAGTGGAAGAGGGGTGTTGTCGATCTGGACTTTTTCACCGGGCTTGGCGTGTTGCAGGCCTTCGGTGACGATGCGGTCGCCGGGGTTAAGGCCGGCGGTGACGATCCAGCGATCGTTCTGTACCGCGCCCAGTTCTACCGTTTGCTGGCCGATACGCTGCTCGGCGTCGATCACCAACACCTGGGCAATGCCGGCGCTGTCACGCTGAATGGACCGCTGCGGTACGCTGATGCCTTGCTGATTGACGGCTTGTTCGAGGCGCACCCGCACGAAGCTGCCCGGCAGCAAGTCGAGGTCCGGGTTGGGAAACTCGCTGCGCACGATAATCTGGCCAGTGCCAGGGTCGACAGTGATGTCGGTGAACAGCAGCTTGCCCGGCAGCGGGTAAAGGCTGCCGTCATCCTGAATCAGCGTGGCTTTGGCCTGGCCCTGGCCCACTTCCTTCAACTGCCCGGAACGGAAGGCACGGCGCAGGTCGTTGAGTTCCCGGGTCGATTGGGTCAGGTCGGCGTGAATCGGGTTCAGCTGCTGGATCAGTGCCAGCGGCGTGGTTTCGTTCTGCCCGACCAGCGCACCTTCGGTCACCAGCGCGCGGCCGATACGCCCGGAAATCGGCGCAGTGACGGTGGCGTAGCCGAGGTTGAGTTTCGCCCGGTCCACGGCGGCCTTGTTGGCGGCGACATCAGCAGCGGTTTGCCGGGCACTGGCCCGGGCGTTGTCGTAATCCTGGCCGCTGATGGCGTTGCCTTCGATCAACTGGGCATAACGCTGTTCCTGCAATTTGGCCTGGAACGCATTGGCTTCAGCCTTGCGCAAGGACGCTTCGGCGCTGTCGAGGTCAGCCTTGAAGGGCGCCGGGTCGATACGGAACAGCACATCGCCTTTTTTGACGTCGCTGCCTTCGCGAAAGGTGCGTTGCAACACGACGCCGGCGACCCGGGCGCGGACTTCGGCAATCCGTGGCGCGGCAATCCGCCCGCTCAGTTCACTGGTGATCGACAGGGGCCGGGCTTCGACAGTTTCGACGCGCACCGTGGCCAGAGGCGCCTGTTCTTCGGCGTTCGAGGACTTGTCACAAGCGCTCAGCGTCAATGCCAGCGCCATCAGGCTGAGCTTGGCAAGCAGGTTCTTTGACATGTAATTACCCCAATAATGACTGCCCGCATCCTACGGGGAGGCGAGGAGAGTAGCGGTGAAGCTTTGTTGGTGCTGTGTGAAATTGTGTAAGGGTTTTGCTCGCGGGCGTGCGGGGGCGTATATCCTTGGCCGCTTGAAACTTTTTGCGCCTGTCAGGCCGCCTTCGCGGGCAAGCCTCGCTCCTACCGTTAATCGCATTCCCTCGTAGGAGCGAGTATTCGCATTTCCCTGTACGAGCGAGGCTTGCCCGCGAAGAGGCCCCAAAGGTCGCCACTGCACTTTCTGGAAACACCCATGCCCAACATCCTCCTGGTCGAAGACGACACCGCGCTCTCCGAACTGATTGCCAGCTACCTGGAACGCAATGGCTATAGCGTCAGTGTGATCAGCCGTGGCGACCATGTGCGCGAGCGGGCGCGGGTCAATCCGCCGGACCTGGTCATCCTCGACCTGATGCTGCCCGGGCTCGATGGCCTGCAAGTCTGCCGCTTGCTGCGGGCGGATTCGGCCACGCTGCCGATCCTGATGCTCACCGCTCGCGACGACAGCCACGACCAGGTGCTGGGGCTGGAAATGGGCGCCGACGACTACGTCACCAAACCCTGCGAACCCCGCGTCTTGCTGGCCCGCGTGCGCACGCTGTTGCGCCGCAGCAGCCTCAGCGAACCGCAGACCGCCAACGACCGCATCCTCATGGGCAACTTGTGCATCGACTTGTCCGAGCGCACCGTGACTTGGCGCGATCAGCTGGTGGAGCTGTCCAGCGGTGAATACAACCTGCTGGTGGTGCTGGCCCGGCATGCCGGCGAAGTGCTGAGCCGCGACCAGATCCTGCAACGCCTGCGCGGCATCGAATTCAACGGCACCGACCGCTCGGTGGACGTGGCGATTTCCAAGTTGCGGCGCAAGTTCGACGACCACGCGGGCGAGGCGCGCAAGATCAAGACCGTGTGGGGCAAGGGCTACCTGTTCAGCCGTTCCGAGTGGGAATGCTGAGACGATGTTCAGGATCCTGTTTCGCCTCTATCTGGTGATGATCGTCTCGTACAGCGCGGCGATCTACCTGATGCCGGACTTGGTGATCAAGCTCTTCCATGAGCGGTTCGTCACCTACAACCTCGATTATTCGCGCGGGCTGCAAACCCTCATCGTCAAACAGTTCCATGCCGTGCCGGAAGCTCAATGGCCAGCGTTGGCGACTGAAATGGACAAGGAGTTTGCCCCGCTGCGCATCGTTCTGACCCGCCATGACGATCCCGACTTCACCCTCCAGGAGCGCCAGCGTTTGCAGCGTGGCGAGAACATCGTGCGCATCGGCGACTGGGGCTGGCGCACGCTCGCCGTGGCACCGCTGAATGAGCAGTCCGTTGTCGAAATGGTCGTACCGCCGGACCCGATGGACGTCAGCCTGTTGTACTGGAGCATCAACGTCCTGATCGGCGCGACCATGCTCGCCTGCCTGTTGCTGTGGCTGCGTCCGCACTGGCGCGATCTGGAACGGCTCAAAGGCACCGCCGAACGTTTCGGCAAGGGCCACCTCGGCGAACGCACACAGATCTCCTCGCACTCCAACATCGGCAGCCTGGCCACTGTCTTCGACACCATGGCCGGCGACATCGAAAACCTGCTCAACCAGCAACGCGACTTGCTCAACGCCGTGTCCCACGAACTGCGCACACCGCTGACGCGCCTGGACTTCGGCCTGGCCCTGGCGCTGTCCGACGACTTGCCGGCCGCCAGTCGCGAGCGGCTGCTGGGGCTGGTCGCGCACATACGGGAGCTGGATGAGCTGGTGCTGGAGTTGCTGTCCTACAGCCGACTGCAAAACCCGGCGCGGCTGCCGGAGCAGGTTGAAGTGTCGCTGGACGAGTTCATCGACAGCATTCTGGGCAGCGTCGATGAAGAACTGGAATCGCCGGACATCGTGATCGACGTGCTGCTGCATGGGCAACTTGAACGCTTCGTGCTGGACCCGCGACTGACGGCTCGCGCGATACAGAACCTGCTGCGCAATGCCATGCGCTATTGCGAAAAGCGTATTCAGATTGGCGTAAAGGTCTGTCCGAAAGGGTGTGAAATCTGGGTCGACGACGACGGCATCGGCATTCCCGACGATGAGCGCGAGAGGATTTTTGAACCGTTCTATCGACTGGATCGCAGCCGGGATCGGGCAACGGGCGGATTTGGCCTGGGGCTGGCGATCAGTCGTCGGGCGCTGGAAGCGCAGGGTGGCACGCTGACCGTTGAGGCATCGCCGCTCGGCGGAGCGCGATTCAAATTGTGGTTGCCGACGCCGGCCAGCACTTCGGCTTAAGGTCAGGCGCGTTTTCAGACTAAAGGTAGTCATTCAGGTTTTTAAGGTGCTGTACCTGTCAGATCTGACAGTAGCGGTCATCGGCCGGGCGGTGTTGAATAAAAAGGACGTGCTCTTTTCTATCCAGCCATCGCAGCCCGGCCTACAGGGACTTTCCCATGAATACGATGACCACATTCACCCTCGACAAACCCCTCATTCCGGGAATGAAAGAACCGATTCCGGGGCCGGACGGCGTCGACGCCGGGCTGCCACTGGCGTTGACTTACCTGTATCCGGAAGGGGTCAAAGTGTTCATCGAGCCTTCGTCCCTCGCGCAAGCCGGTGACACCTTCAAGTTGCAGCTCAACGGCGCAACGGTGGCCTCATTCCCCGTGATGGCGGGTGAAGAAGACAAGCGTGCGACTGTTTACGTGCAGACCCGGCACTGGACGGACGGGCTCAATACGCTCGATTGCTTGCTTGATCGCGCAGGCACCGAGATCGACGCTTCGGCGCCGTTGCGAGTGTTATTCCATGCGCAGCGCCCCGGCCTCGTGGATCAGTTTCCTGGCGAGGAAGGTCATTCGGAGCTATCGATTGAAGTCGAGTCAGAAGTGCTGGATCAAGGCGTGGACCCTGAGCGGGCGAGCGAAGGCGTTATCGTTACGCTGTCCTATCCGTTGATGAGGACGTTTGACCAGATTCGGCTCGATTGCAATTCCATTGTGCTCAACCACACGGTGACCCAGCCTGAAGTCGATCAGGGTTGGCTTGAGATGACGGTCGACGAAGCGACATTTGTTGCGGCTGGCGATAATCCGCGTTTTCGCATCAATTACACAGTGATCGATCGCGTAGGTAACGGGCCGGATGTCAACAGCCCGTACTCGGCCAGTCTGTATCTGTACGTTAACCTGAAGGGCACGTGGTATGACCCACCGATCGTCAGTGAAGACCCCGCCGATGCCGAAGACGATCCCGATACCATCGAGCTTGAAAAACTCGCGGGCAAACCGGCCACGGCGCAGGTTTACGTGCCGCGCGGTTGGTTGAAAGACGACGAAATCCACCTCACTTGCCGCTTCCGCAGCGCCGACGGATCGGAACCGGAAGACGTGTTGACGCTCATTGAAACAATCAAGAATGTCCCTTTCATGTATTCGCTGTCCGTTCCATACGATCGATTCGCCCGAGTTGCGGGCGGGACTGCCGTGTTCAGTTACACCCGCATGAGTCAGGGCAATAGGCTTGATCGTTCCATTGCGTTGAAGGTCGACGTCAAAGGCAAGGCTGTCTCCTTGCTGCAACCGCCATCGCTGGTGGGGGCGGGCACTCCACTGGACCCACTGGACTTTGTTGATGGCGTGACCGCTCGTGTGGAATTTCTTGACGATGTTCCCGGTGATCAGGCCCGACTGTTGGCCGAAGGTACACCCGGTCTCGGCTCGCCGACGTTCGCCGCCATAGCCTTCAACAAAAACCATCGGGCGAACTTTCTGCTCAAGCCACAGATGTTGATGGCCAATCATGGTGCGGTCATGAGCCTGTCCTGGGTGTTGCTCCGCGATACTGCGGCACAAGCCAGCGATTCACTGGATGTGACGATCAATCGAATAAAAGACAAGGATCCGCGCCTGCCAAAGCCGTCGATCCCTCAATCCCTCGGCAATAAGGTGCTGGATCTCGGCTCGTTTGCGGGCCCAGTGCAGGCGCAATGCGCGCCATGGCCCGGGATAGGACTTGGGCAATTGCGTTGGTTTCGCCTGCACGGTGTTGATGTAAATGGCAACGAGTACGTCATCCCTATCGCTCAGGGCGCACCTGTCACGAATGTTGAGATAGGCGGGCTGGACAACACGGTGCCACGGGATCTGCTGCTGAAGTTCAAGCCCGGAAGCCAGCTGCAAATGGTGTTGAAAGTGGGGTTCGACGGCAAGGACGATGAAAGCGCTGCCGTGGTGTTTGCCACACAGGAACTGACAGTATTGAACCTGCCCGCTCAGCGTCTGGAGGACTTTGACGATGCGCCCACCCAAACGGTGCGGCACGGCGGTGTCATTGATCTGTCCAGCATGCGGATCACGTTCAAGTCGGGAGAAGGCGAGGTTGCCGTCACCCCCCGCACTGAAATTGGCGAATCGTTTCCCGGACAGGTAGAAAACCAGGTGCTGAGCATCGGTCGCGAAGCGTTTGGCGCAGCGGCGGTGAACGTGGAATTGAAACTCAAGAACAGTTATTCACGGATCAGTTTCTGGCACGTCAGCTCCAATTACGACAACAGCACCGTGTCGTATTACACCGCCGCTGGAGCCTTGCTGGGCACACAGAAACTGGGGACATCATACGGTGGTCCGGTGAATGTTTCGTTTGATGCACCGGGTATCGCTCGGCTGGATTTTCACTGCCCTACGCCGGACTGGTTCTCACTCGATAATTTCAGAGTGGCTGATTAGGGTGGGGCCGAAACGGAACAGACTTGGTTATCGGTGAGTGAGCGATTGCAATTTCCAGGTAGCGTCTGCCAAGCCTGCGAAACTGCGTTCGAGTCGGGGCGCACTCGAACGCAGTCCTTGTGGGCAGGTGCCGGGGGTTAACCCGGCACTTGATCCGCTGAAACCAGATCAACGCCAGCCACCTGCATCCGCTCGATCGCAGCCGCTAACGATCCGTCCAGGTCAATCGCCCGGCACGCATCCAACACCACGAACACATTGAACCCCGCCGCCCGCGCATCCAGTGCCGAGAACATCACGCAGAAATCCAGCGCCAGTCCGACCAGGTAAAGCGTGTCGATGCCGCGTTCTTTCAAATAGCCGGCCAGACCGGTGGTGGTCTTGCGATCCGCTTCCAGAAATGCCGAGTAACTGTCGATGTCCGGGTTGCAGCCTTTGCGGATGATCAGTTGCGCGTGGTGCAGGTTGAGATCCTTGTGTAACTCGGCCCCTGCCGTCGCCCGTACACAATGATCCGGCCACAGTGTTTGCGCGCCGTAAGGCAGCTCGATGACCTCGTAAGGCTCACGGCCGGGATGGCTTGAAGCAAACGAGGCGTGGCCGGGTGGATGCCAGTCCTGGGCAATGATGACCTGTTTGAACCGGTCGCCCAGGCGGTTGATCAAGGGCACGATCAAGTCTCCCTCGGGCACCGGCAGTTGCCCCCCGGGGATGAAGTCGTTCTGTACGTCGATGACCAGCAAGGCTGTGCGAGAAGCGTTTGGCATGGGGAGGTTCCTCCTTGGAAAACAGACGCCAAGCATAGGGCAACTTCGCTCACGCGCTAAGTCGGCTACGCAACGATTTCGCCATGCCTTCCAGTTCCGCCGCCGGGTTATGCCCGATCAGCATCCACGCATGTTCCATGTCTGCCCAATACACCACATTCATCCTGTGCCGAATCTCATGGGAAAAATGCCGGCTACCACTGTTGGAGCGCTTGGCGCACAAGGCAATCGGACCATGTGCCGGGTCCAGATAAGTAATCTGCGCGATCGGCATGCCGTCGTATTCGAGGATCTGCGCGCGCTTCAATTCGGACCGTGGCAGGGCCAGTTTTGCAGGCGTCAGGCTCAGGCCCAGGCGCGCGTCGATGGTTCGCAGTTGCGCCCGTTGTGAGGCTTCGTCGACGGGCAAGTGTTCCAGGGTTTGTGGCACGTACAGCGACATATAGTCGGCGACCAGGCCCCGCCAGTTGCTTTTCTCCTGGCTCAGTTGCCAGGCAAGGAACAGTCGATCCGCCACCACGCCACTCACCACCAGGCCGGCCGCCGCCGCAAGGAATCGGCGTCGATTCAGGGCCGGACGCTCAGGCGAGGGCAAAGTGTCGAGCATCGACTGCAAGCGGTGGACAGGCGCCTGTTGGGTCAGTTCGTCATAAGCCTCTTTGAACGGCAGGCTGCTGCGGGCCAGCCATTGCAGGCGCAAGTTGAGTGTCGAGTCTTCGGCGACGGCCGCGTCGATGCGGGTGCGCTGGTCGGCATCGAGCTGATCGTCGAGGTACGCCACCAGTTCCTCGTCCGAAGGTGTCGCGCGCTCGTTCATCGACGTTCTCCCGTGAAAGGGTTCGGCACTGTGTGCAGTGGCGGATATTCAGCCAGTTTCACCCGTGCGGCGGCGAGGCGGCTCATGACGGTGCCGATGGGCACTTGCAGCACCTCGGCGACTTCGCGATACGACAGGCCTTCAACGTAAGCCAGGTACACCGTTTCACGCTGGGCCTCGGGCAGGGCGTCGACACGGCGGATGACCTGGGCGGCGAGCACATGGGTCTGCGCTACCGATTCCCCGTCAACCGACAACTGGCTGTCGGCATCGACCAGGCCCTGACCTTGGCGCACCCGTCGGGAGCGCACTTCGTTGAGCCAGATCGAATGCAAAATGCTCAACAGCCAGCGGTCCATGCGGGTGCCAGGGACAAACTGTCCGGCACGCTCAAGTGCCCGAACGCAGGTGGCTTGCACCAGGTCTTCGGCCACATGCCGTTGCCGGGACAGCAGCAGGCCGTAACGCCATAAACGCGTCAAATGCTGGCCCAGTTCTGTTCGTATTGCCTGATCGCTGGCGATGGCGACCTCCGTCTGTTCGGTGTGTCAGGTTTTCGATGAATCATTGATCGCTTCGGCCAGGTCCTGATATTCCTCACACGTACTGCCACAGATCGATTTGATCTGCTGCAACTGCTCTTGCGCCAGGTCCAGCCGACCTTTGATCACGTAAGCCTCGCCGAGGTATTCACGCACTTGCGCATAGTGCGGGTCGAGTTTGACCGATTGCAGGTAATAACCGATGCCTTCGTCGGTACGCCCCAGTTTACGCGTGGCATAGCCGCGGTAGTTCAGAGCCTTGGCCGTATTTGGATTCTTGAGCGTATCGAGCAGGGCCAGGGCTTCTTCGTAGCGACCGTCCTTGGCCAGGCGGTAGGCGTAATCGGTGCGGTCAGCGTCCGGGACCAGGCTGCTGGTTTGCATGACGCACTTCTGCGATTTGGTGTCGAACACCTGGCCTTTGGGGCAGTTGGGTTTGGCCGGAGCGTCATCGTCGCCATCGGCCAGGGCCAGTGAACCGGACAACGCAACGGCGAGCAACAGCGGGGCGGTGAAAACAGCAAAACGGATAGTCATGGAAAATGCTCGGCGAGTTGATTCGATTGAGTGTAAACCACGCCCCGGCCGCAGGCGGCAGCCGCAAGGGCAATTCTCATGGTGCGTTGATTGGAGAACACCGCAGGGTGAACAATTATTCATTTCTTTGGCGGGGAAAGCTCAAATCGAGGCGCTATGCTCGACAGCATTCGTTGTTGTTCAGGAGCACTGCCATGAAAGATCAGGTCCATCATTCTGCGGCTGCGGGTTACAAAACCGGGGCCGATACTTATGTTCGCGGCCGCCCGGACTACCCGCCGCAAGTGGCCGAGTGGCTGAGCGAAACCCTGGGCTTGAACGCGGGCAAAACCGTGATCGATCTGGGCGCGGGCGCCGGTAAATTCACTGGACGCCTGGTCGCGACCGGCGCGCAGGTGATTGCCGTGGAACCGGTGTCGCAGATGCTTGAGAAGTTGTCCGACGCGTTCCCCGATGTGTTGGCGGTGAGCGGCACCGCGATGGATTTGCCGCTGCCGGATGCATCGGTGGACGTGGTGGTCTGCGCCCAGGCCTTTCACTGGTTTGCCAGCACTGAAGCTCTGACCGAAATCGCCCGGGTCCTCAAGCCCGGTGGCAGGCTGGGCCTGGTGTGGAACCTGCGCGATACCAAGGTGAGTTGGGTGCCGAAACTGGATGCGATCGTCAACGCGCTGGAAGGCGATACGCCGCGCTACTACACGGGAGCCTGGCGTCAGGCCTTTCCTCATCCGGCGTTCGGGCCGTTGCAAGCCCAGTATTTCAGCCATGGGCACACGGGGGCGCCGGAAGATGTGATCTTCAATCGCGTGCGCTCGACCAGTTTTATTGCGGCGCTGCCCGAGGAACAGCGGGAGAGGGTGGATGAACAGATGCGGGCGTTGATTGCCGGGGAGCCTGACTTGCGCGGCAAGGATGTGGTGACCGTACCTTATGAAACCGTGGCGTTTGTGGCGGTGAAGGGCAGTTAGATCGGCGGTGCTGCCTTCGCGGGCAAGCCTCGCTCCTACAAAGGCACCGTATGCCCGTGGGAGCGAGGCTTGCCCGCGAAGAGGTCAGATCAGACACTGGAGAACCCGAGGCAGTCCCGCTTTTGGCCGAACCACTGCCTTACTCCCCCACGCAATGCCTTGTTATAGTCCGGTCCTCATTTTTGCCCGGTAAAAGGATCACTGCCATGTCTCAGTACACCGCGTTCACCGTCGAACTGGCCGATAAAATCGCCCATGTGCAGATCAACCGCCCGGAAAAGATCAATTCGATGAACGCCGCGTTCTGGAGCGAGATCATCGACATTTTCCAGTGGATCGATGACACCGATGAAGCCCGGGTTGTTGTACTCAGTGGCGCCGGCAAGCACTTTTCCTCCGGCATCGACCTGATGATGCTGGCCGGGGTGGCCAATGAACTGGGCAAGGACGTCGGCCGCAATGCACGTCTGCTGCGCCGCAAGATCCTCGCTCTGCAAGCGTCGTTCAACGCCGTCGATAACTGCCGCAAGCCGGTGCTGGCGGCGATTCAGGGTTATTGCCTGGGCGGCGCCATCGACCTGATTGCCGCGTGCGACATGCGTTACGCCGCCGAGGACGCGCAATTTTCGATCAAGGAAATCGACATCGGCATGGCCGCCGACGTTGGCACTTTGCAACGTTTGCCGCGGATCATCGGTGACGGCATGCTGCGTGAACTGGCTTACACTGGTCGCACCTTTGGCGCCGAGGAAGCGCGCAACATCGGCCTGGTCAATCGCGTTTACAGCGACCAGGTCAGCCTGTTGGACGGTGTGATGGGCATTGCCCGGGAAATCGCCAGCAAGTCGCCGATCGCGGTCACCGGCACCAAAGAGATGATCAGCTACATGCGCGACCACCGCATCGACGACGGCCTCGAATACGTTGCCACCTGGAACGCCGCCATGTTGCAATCCACCGATTTGCGGGTGGCCATGGCTGCCCATATGAGCAAACAGAAACCCGAATTTCTGGACTGATTAAAATGACTTCACGCTGGACCACCGCAGTACTGGACACCGATCAACCTGGCGGCTGGGCCGTGGCTCGCAGCCCCGAAGGCTTTCTGTTCGACGACAATGGCGCGCTGTTCCCCCGCGAATGGCTCAAACGCCAGGACCTGTCGATCCTGGCCGAACATGGCATCGGTCACCTGGATGGCGAACCGGTCTACCTGCTGGAATTGCGCAGTCACAGCGAAGTACCGGGCTGCAACTGGAAAGGCTTGCGGGCGTTCATGCTCGATGGCGATCACACGGTGTACAAGGTGCTTGGTTATGCTGCGCAGATCGGCACCTGGTACCGCGAGCATCGCTTTTGTGGCAATTGCGGTCAGGCGGCGACGCAAGTTCCTCGTGAGCGTGCGATGTACTGCGAACCGTGTGATTTGCGTTATTACCCGCGCATCTCGCCGAGCATGATTGTGCTGGTGACCCGGGGCGACGAGGTGCTGTTGGCCCGTTCGCCACGTTTCGTGACCGGGGTCTACAGCACGTTGGCGGGGTTTGCCGAGCCGGGCGAGTCAGCCGAGGACTGCCTGATTCGCGAAGTGCGCGAGGAGGTGCAGATCGAGGTCAAGAACATCCAGTACCTGGGCAGCCAGTGCTGGCCGTTCCCGCATTCAATGATGCTCGGCTTTCACGCCGAGTACGCCGGTGGCGAGATTGTCTGTCAGGAAGACGAGATTGAAGACGCCCAGTGGTTCAACGTTCATGAGTTGCCACCCTTGCCGGCGTCGCGCTCGATTGCCCGTTACCTCATCGACGTCTACGTGGCGCGGCGCTTAGGCCACGCTGAACCAGTGCTGCCAGGCTAGCCGCACGGTCAAGCCCAGCACTACGGTGATGAACACCGGGCGAATGAACTTCGCGCCGCCGCTGATGGCGGTGCGAGCCCCGAAGAACGCGCCGACCATCACCGACAGGCCCATGCTCAGGCCGATGATCCAGTCCACCTGCCCGGAAAACACGAACACCGACAGCGCCGCGATGTTGCTGACGAAGTTCATGCTGCGCGCCACGCCGCTGGCCTTCACCAGGTCGATGGGATACATCAGCAGACTGCTGACAGTCCAGAACGCGCCGGTGCCCGGACCGGCCACTCCGTCGTAGAAACCGAGGCTGAAGCCTTGGGTCGATTGCCACTTTTTCTTGATCGGTGCGTCGCTGTCCAGCGGCGCTTTTGGCGTGCCGCCGAACAACAGGTACAGGCCACAGGCAAACACAATCACCGGCAGCATTTTGTTCAGCCATTCGGCGGGCAGGTAATGCGCGACCACGGCGCCGGTCAGTGCACCGACCAGCGTACCGACAATGGCATGCACCCACTGCCGGGGATGGAACAGCTTGCGGCGGTAGAAGGTAAAACTGGCGGTGGCGGAGCCGAAGGTCGAACTCAGCTTGTTGGTGCCCAGCACCAGGTGTGGCGGCAGGCCGGCGGTCAACAGCGCTGGGGTAGTCAGCAGACCGCCACCGCCGGCGATGGCGTCGATGAAACCGGCAATGAAGGCGACAATGGCCAGAATGGCCAGGGTGGTGAGGTCAACGCTGAGTTCAAAAGGCATGGAAATCGGCTTATTCGGCGGGGTGCAGCAAGGGGCTGCGGGGAAGGGCCGATATCTTACCTAGATCCAGACTTTGCGGCGACTGGTCTGGCCCTTTCGCGGGCAAGCCTCGCTCCTACGGGATTGTGGTCATCACAAAATGGGCGGACGACATAAATCCCGTAGGAGCGAGGCTTGCCCGCGAAGGCTGATTCACAGTCAACAAATAAGTGGCCTGTTACATCGCCCTCGCGGGCAAACCTCGTTCCTACAGGGGATCAGCGGTTACAGACCGAGGTCGGACAAGCTCGGATGATCATCCGGGCGACGTCCCAGTGGCCAATGGAACTTGCGGTCGCTTTCCTTGATCGGCATGTCGTTGATGCAGGCAAACCGGTTGGCCATCAAACCGTTTTCATCGAACTCCCAGTTTTCGTTGCCGTAGGAACGGAACCAGTTACCCGAGTCGTCGTGCCATTCATAGGCATAACGTACGGCGATGCGGTTGCCGGTGAAGGCCCAGAGTTCCTTGATCAGGCGATAATCCAGTTCCTTGGCCCACTTGCGGGTCAGGAAACCTTTGGCTTCTTCGCGGTTGTAGGCGAACTCGGCGCGGTTACGCCACTTGGTGTCCAGGGTGTAGGCCAGCGACACGCGTTCCGGGTCGCGGGAGTTCCAGCCGTCTTCGGCCAGGCGAACTTTTTCAATGGCTGATTCACGGGTAAACGGCGGCAATGGCGGACGAACTTCGGCGTTAGACATATATAGTCTCCCTTTCAAGTTAGAGTTCGAGCAAGTTGTCAGGCTTGGTTCAAGTGTTACAGGTCCAATAACTTTCGCGCCATGCATTGCGCATTATCGGCGGCACTGTGATCACCCATCACAAGCGCTACGGTAATGGCGCCGTCGATCAGGATCAGCAGCTGTTTGGCCAGCGTCTCCGGGTCGTTAGCGCCATGTTCGGTGCAGAGCTCGCACACGTAGTCGAGCAGCTTTTGTTTGTGGTCTTTGGCGACCAGGCGAACCGGGTCTGACGGGTCGCCGGTTTCACCACTGGTATTGATGAACGCACAGCCACGGAAGCCTTCAGAGGCGAACCAGGCCTTGAGCACGGTAAACAGGTTGAGCAGGCGGTCGGCCGGGGTTTCAGCCTGGTCGACTTCACTTCTGTACCAGTGCATCCAGCGCGCGTCGCGGCGTTGCAGGGCGGCGACGGTCAGCTCCTCCTTGTTGGCGAAGTAGCGGTAGATACTTTTTCTGGAGACGCCGGCGGTCTTTACCAGAAGATCCATGCCGGTGGCGGCGATGCCACTTTTATAGATCAACTTTTCGGTGACATCCAGAATGATGTCGCGTGTGTCGTTGCTTGTGATTTCGTTCATGTGGCGAACAGTAGAACGATCGTTCTCCTTGGTCAACAGGTTTTTAGAAAGATCGTTCCCGCGCTCTGCGTGGGAATGCATCCCGTGACGCTCCGCGTCACATTTCGAAGCGGACGCAGAGCGTCCATGGCGGCATTCCCACGCAGAGCGCGGGAACGATCGGTGCCGTGGGAAGACCCAAGCGGATCCATGGTGTAAGCTCTCGGACTCTTCGGAATTGACCCTTTGCGAGCCCTATGCCGTCGCTTTTCAAACGCTCTCTGCTGCCTAAGCTGCGCAGTTTTCCGCTGACCGCCGATGCCGTCACCATTCTTTCCGGCGCTGCCGAGTTCCGGCGTTGCCTGCTGGAAAAAATCGCCAGTGCCACCCAACGCATCTATATCGTTGCGCTGTACTTGCAACAGGACGAGGCCGGTCAGGAAATCCTTGATGCCTTGCACGCCGCCAAACTGAAGCGTCCGGAACTGGACGTGGTCGTGGTGGTTGACTGGCTGCGCGCTCAGCGCGGCTTGATCGGTGCCGGCAAACAGCCGGGCAACTCGGCCTGGTACCAGGAAGCGACGCGCACCCACGAAAGTGTTGTGCCGGTGTACGGCGTGCCGGTGCAGACTCGCGAGTTGTTCGGCGTGCTGCATTTGAAAGGCTTTGTGATCGATGACTGCGTGATCTACAGCGGCGCGAGCCTGAACAACGTTTACCTGCACAAGTTCGACAAGTACCGCTACGACCGTTATCACCTGCTGCAGAACCACGCACTGGCTGATTCCATGCAGCACTTGATCCAGCACGGTCTGATCGCTTCCAAAGCGGTGCATCGCCTCGACCTGCCGAACCTGCCGACCACCCGCAGCCTGCGCAACGACATTGGCGATTTGCGCAGCCGCCTCAAGCACGCGGCGTACGACACCACGGCCGGCAGTACGGCGAAGGGCGGTTTGTCGGTGAGTCCGCTGCTCGGTGTGGGCAAGAACAACCCGTTGAGCCGAGTGATTTGCGAGTTGATCGCCAGCGCTCAACATCAGTTGACCATCTGCACGCCGTATTTCAACCTGCCATTGGCGGTGACCCGGGAAATCAACCGGGCCCTGGGGCGCGGCGTGAAAATCGACATCGTGGTCGGCGACAAGACCGCCAACGACTTCTTCATCCCGCCGAGCGAGCCGTTCAAGGTGATCGCCGCGTTGCCGTATCTTTACGAGATCAGCCTGCGGCGCTTTGCCAAACGCCATCAACACAGCATCGACAGCGGCAAGTTGAACCTGCATTTGTGGAAGGACGGCGACAACACCTATCACCTCAAAGGCATGTGGATCGACAAGCGCTACACCTTGCTGACCGGTAATAACCTCAACCCACGGGCGTTCCGCCTCGACCTTGAGAACGCGTTGCTGATCGATGACCCGAAAGGCGAATTGCTGGAGCCGCGCAGTAAAGAACTGGGCGAGATTTTCCACAACACCACGCGCATCCAGCGATATCAGGATCTGGAAACGCTGCTGGAATACCCGGCGGCGGTGGCCAAGTTCCTCAAGCGTGTCAGTCGGGTGCGGATCGAGCGGTTGCTCTATCGGATTTTGTAACCCTCAGTGCTGCCGCGTCTGTGGCCACAACGCCACCAGCAGCAACAGCGCAGCGGCAACCAGGTAGGGAAGGCGCGGATCGACGTCGTAGATCAACGTCGCCGCCAGCGGTCCGATGACCACGCCAAAGCCTTGCGCGGCACCAATGGAGCCGGCGGTGGCGCCTTGTTCCGAGGCGTCGACCGCGTTGGCCGCCAGTGCGGCGAATGACGGAAAGATCAGTCCCATCCCGCCCGCCGACACGAAAAAGCACAGCCATAAACCCCACGCAGCATCCGCCAGGATGCTGCCGGCAAAGCCCACGGCCGCCACCAGTGCGCCCGCGCGGATGAGCCGCAGCGGCGGCCATTCAAGCCGGCGCACCAGCAGTTGCGAACAGATCAGCGCGAAACCGACCATGGTCAAGGCGATACCCGCGGTTTGCGCGGCATCGGCCGGGTTCATGCCGAGTCGGTCGAGGGCGAAGAAGCCGACGGTGATCTGCGCAATCGACACACAGAGCATCGCCACAAACGCGACGGCCATTGGGCGACGCAGTCGTGGATCGTTCAGATGAACCTTGCGCGGCGCTTGCCGCAGGTGCAGTTCCTGACCCTTGAGTTTGTAGTGCAGCACCACAAACGCCAGTAACGGCAGGATCGCCATGGCATAGAACGGCAGGCTCAGACTGAAACGCGACAACAACGCCGCAATCGCCGGGCCGATCACCAGCCCGCAGGCGTTGGCCGCGCCCAGGGCCGCCATGGCTTTGGCGCGGTGTTGCGGCTCGATGTTGTCGGCGATCAGCGCGTTGCCGCCCACCGGAATCGCGGCATAGAACACGCCGATCAGGCCGCGTCCGATCATCAACCCGATAAACCCCAACAGCGCCGACGGCAGAAAACGCAACGAGGCATCGATGAACAGGCACAAGGCCCAGTAGGCGAGGGTGAAGCCGGCTGTGGCGATCAACAGAATCCGTCGCCGGCCATAGCGATCACTGGCCTGGCCCCAGGGGCGGGCGAGCAACATCCAGATCACCCCGGACACCGTCACCGCCGCGCCGGCCTGCCAGGTGGCCAGGCCCAACACCCGGGCGATAGGTCCGATCAGGGAGACGAACGCCATCATCGACATGGAACAGGCCATGTTGGCGACCATGAGTGGGCGCAGGTCGAAGGCAGGGGTGGTCATGGTGAGTCTTCCGTGAGCTTTTATTATTGGCGGGGGATGTTAGCGCGGGTTATGTGCAAGGCAGGAGGAATATCGGTGAGCGTGATAATGCCTTCGCGGGCAAGCCTCGCAGCAGGAGCGAGGCTTGCCCGCGAAGAAGCCCGCCAAAACGCTACGAAAAATCAGTTCAAACCCAATTTCCCACGCAATGTGGAAAGGTCTTCAGCCAACGTATTCACCGGCCCAACCAACGCCTTGCGGTCGTTCTCTTTCACCTTGTCATACGTCTCGAACCCACCATCCCCGGTTTTGTACTTCGCCAGAATCTTGTTCACGCTGGCAAAGTTCTTGTCGACCTTGGCAATAAACGCCGCGTCCTGCTTTTCGATCTGCGGACGGAACAGGTCGACGATTTTCTTCGCGCCGTCGATGTTGCCCTGGAAGTCATACAGGTCAGTGTGGCTGTAGCGGTCTTCTTCACCGGAGATCTTGGTGGCCGCCACTTCTTCAAGCAAGGCAGCGGCGCCGCCCACCACTTTCTCGGGCGGGAAGGTCAGGCCGGCGACGCGGGTTTGCAGGTCTTTGACGTCTTTGTTCAAGCCATCGGCCAGTTGATCGAGACCCTGGGTGCTGTTTTGCGAGAACAGCGAATATTCAATGCGGTGGAAACCGGTGAAATCTTCGGCCGTCACGCCTTTTTCGTGGTCATCAACGCGTGAGTCGATGGAGGCATCGAGGTCGCTGAACAGCTCGGCAATCGGCTCGATCGATTCGTAGAAAACCCGGGTCGGTGCGTACAGTTTCCTGGCGGTGGCCAAGTCGCCTTTTTTCACTGCATCGGTGAACTGCTGTGTGTGGCTGGCCAGCTCATCCAGTTGCTCGGTGACATAGATTTTGTAATCCGAAATCGGCTGCACCAACTCCAGCGGCGCCGTCGCCGCGAAAGCCGACAGCGGGGTATTGAGCAAGCCTAGGGTCAGCAATAACGCGAGGGGCGACTTTTTCATGGGACGGTTCCGTGTGGGGTTGTTCAGGTGTTTGTTTTGGGTGAGGCAGCGTCAAGCAGCGAGCGACCGATGAAGTCCTGGTCGCCCGTCACACCCGGCAGGGTGAAGAAGTAACCGCCGCCGACCGGCTTGAGGTATTCCTCCAGCGGCTCGCCGTTGAGTCGGGTCTGCACGGTGATAAAACCTTTGTCCAGATCGGCCTGGTAGCAGATGAACAACAAACCCATGTCCAACTGGCCGTTCTTGTTCACGCCGTTGGAGTAGTTGAACGGCCGGCGCAGGATCAGGTTGGCCTGGGTCGCAGCAGTGCGCGGGTTGGCCAGGCGGATATGCGCGTCGAGTTTGGTCAGTTTGCCTTGCGGGTCCTTGGCGTAGTCCGGAACTTCAGTTTCATGGGCGCCGCCCATGGGCGCGCCGGTGGCTTTTATGCGTCCGAGAATGCTTTCCTGTTCCTGCAAGGGCGTGCGGTCCCAGCGCTCGACGAAGTTGCGGATGATCCGCACCGCCTGATAGCTGCCATTGGCGGCCCACGCCGGTTCGTCGCTGCCCGGTTGCACCCAGACGATGCTGTCCATGGACTTGGCATCGTTGGAGTCCGGGTTCGCCGAGCCGTCGCGAAACCCCAGGAAATTGCGTGCGCTCTGCGCCGGCACACCGGGTTTCGTCGGCGCCTGGGGCGGCACGCTGCCTTCCTGTTTCCAGCGCACCAGCAGCAGGTCCGGCAGGTTTTTCACAATGTCGCGCAGGGCGTGGATGTTGGTGTCGGTGGTGTTGGCGCAAAACTGCAGACTCAGGTCGCCGTGGCAGCAATCGGCGTCCAGAGCATCGTTAGGAAAACCGACCATGCGGCTCAACCGTTTGGGCTTGGCCGCGGCCAGGCCGAAGCGCTCGTCGAACAGCGACTCGCCCACCGATACGGTGATGGTCAGGTTGTCCGGCGTGACCACCGGGCCGAGGATGCCCGAATCCACCGGGGGCAGTTTCGGATCGACTTGCGCCACCGGTCCGCCCTGCATCAGGAACGCGATGCGCTCGTTGAGGGTGCGGAATAGCCGTTCCAGGTCCTCGCGATCACTGGCCAGCACATCAAACGACACCAACATGCCGGACGCCGGGCGCGGAGTGACGATGCCGGTCTGGTGCTTGCCGTGGAACGCGTGGCGGTCTTCGGTCTTGTCGCTGCTTGGTGCTTCGGTGACTTGCGCGGGGCTTGCGGCCATCGCCGGGCAGCTCAGTGCGGAGCCTGCCAGCGCAACACCCGCAGCGCCCATGCCCATCAATACCCGGCGACGCTGGAGGTTGAAGTGTTCTGAATCGTTCATCGGTTTTGAGTCTTCTGCTTAAAGGCCGGAAAGGCCGAGGGCGGGATCGATTCCATCGAGTGCGTCGGCCAGCGCCTTGGCCTTGTCGGCGATCTGTTTACGCTGCGCGGCACTCACTGTGTCGTAGCTCGCGTAGCCGTCCTGGACCTTCAACCCATTGAGTTCGGCATCGAGGGCAGTGATCGCGCTGTCGATCTTCGGCAACAACTCGGTGGCGGACTTGGTCAGCAACGGGCGCAACAGGTCGACGACTTTGCGCGCAGCAAAGAGGTTGGCGGCGAAACCGTTCAGGTCGGTGTGGCTGTAGCGTTCTTCTTCACCGCTGCTGGCACGCACATCGGCGAGGCTGTGCAGATTGCGCACGACAATGCTCACCAACTGCTCCGGTGGCAGCGATTGCGCGAGCAGTTGCTGTTTGAGCGTGGCGACGTCGCTGCTCAAGCGCTGGGCAACCGGTGCCAGACCGTCGAGGTTGCGTTGCTGGAACAGCGCGTACTCGATGCGGTGGAAACCGCTGAAGGCTGGATCCTGTTCGCGTTTCTCGAAGTAATCGGCGCGGGCATTGATGGCGTTGTCCAGTTCAGCCAGACGCTGGGCGGCGGGGGCGATCCGTTGATAAGCGGCGCGGGCGGGCACATACAGCGCTTGTGCCTGGCTCAGGTCGCCAGCGGCGATTGCTTGCTCAAGGGCGGCGACGGCTTTGATCAGCGCGCTGCTTTGACTGCTCAGGTACACACGGAATTCTGACAACGGCCCTACGAAGGCGACCATCGACGGCTTGGCCTTGGCGGCCGCGTCGGAGGCGGCAGTCGGAGTCACGTGCAAGGTGCCTCGCGGGTTGCTCAGCAATCCGCAGGTGATCGCATAGTCGCCGGGTAGCAGGTTGGCATTGATCACCTGGCTCAGGCCCGGCGCGATGTTTTCCCGTTCTTCGACTACCAGCACGCCGTCAAGGATCTCCCATTCCACCGCCCGGTCCGAGCGATTGACGATGCGGAAGCTGGCGCGACCCGCCGGAACGGACAGCGCATTCGGCTCGCAGCTGTGCGGGTGAATAGTCACCAGCACTTCGTCATGGTTAACCTGGCGCTTGGCCGCCGCCATTTTCGAGGCGTAGTAGAACAGGCCGCCGGCGGCGATCATCACGATCACCGAACCGGCCACCGCCCAGCGCAAGGCGCGGGGAGGCGAGGCCTGGGGAGGGGCTTGATTTGGCATGGGTGCCCTTATTGGCTGGAAACGGAAGAAGGTTGTTCAGCGGGTGCCGGGGCTGGGATGAAGAACATCACCAGCGCCACTGCCAGGTAAATCAGATAGGCCCCGAGGGTGCTGACCGTCGGCGCGTCCTGGTAACCGAACATGCCGGCCAGCACCGAACCCACCGGGCCGTCCATCGGCAGCGTCGCACTGAAGTCCAAGAGCACGGTTTGCAGGTGATTCCAGACTCCGGCTTCATGCAGCGCCTGCACCGAGTTGGCGAGAATGCCCGCCGCCACCACCAGGATGAACAAGCCGGTCCAGCGGAAGAACGCGCCGAGGTTCAGGCGCATGCTGCCGGTGTAGATCAGGAAGCCGACGATGATCGCCAGGATCAGGCCGAGGAGGGCGCCGATCGGTGCCGCCGGGCCTTCGCTCTGCTGGAACACCGCGAGCAGGAAGAACACCGTCTCCAGGCCTTCCCGGGCCACGGCGAAAAACACCATGGCGATCAGTGCCGTGACCTGGTGTTTGGAGCCGGTCAGCGCGTGGTCGAGGGAGACGTGCAGCGAGTGCTTGATCGAACGCGCCACTTTACGCATCCAGAAGACCATGGAGCTGAGAATGCCGACAGCCACCAGGCCGACCACACCTTCAAACAACTCCTGTTGTTTCTGCGGGAATTCGGCGCTCACCAGCTCCAGACCACCGCCCACCAGCAAGGCCAGCGCAACGGCAAGGAAAACGCCGATCCACACGGCGGGCATCCACTGGCCACGGCCGGTCTGTTTGAGGTAGCTGGCGATGATGCCAACGATCAACGCGGCTTCAATGCCTTCGCGCAGCATGATCAGAAAAGGAACAAGCATTCAGCACCGACTCAGGATTAGATAGGGTGCTAAGTTGTAACATAATGACACTCATTCCCAAATGGCATTCATTGGCATTTACCTGAACCTAACCTGAACAACTCTAAAGATCACCCCCCCTTGTAGGAGCGAGGCTTGCCCGCGAAGAACGATTACTCGGTATCAGGGCAAGACCGAGTCGCCTGCTTCGCGGGCAAGTCGGATCGCCGCACCGCTCGCTCCTACAGGATTGGGTCGCTGTGCGCTAAGATGCCGGCACTCAAACAAGATCAAGGCCCACCTCGCTCAATGTCGGAAAAAGACACCATCGCCATCCAACTGGTGCGTGAAGCCCTGTTGCAAAGCTGCGCCCCCGGAGCCGCCACCGACGAGGTATTGAACAAGGTCGGCATCGATCCGCAGCTGCTGCAAACCAGCGATGCCCGCGTTCCGGCGACGGCGTATGCACGGCTTTGGCGCTTGCTGGCCAGGCGCGGGGACGATGAATTTTTTGGCATGGACCCGCGCAAGCTCAAATCCGGCAGCCTTGAGTTTCTCTGCCGCAGCTCGATGATCCAGCCGAGCCTGGCAGCCGGCCTGACCTCAGGCCTGAGTTTCCTGTCGTTGATGCTCGAACGCATGCCGGCGCAACTGGTTCGTCAGCAAAGCCTGGCGGAGATCGTGTTGCTGGAAGATGAGCTGGACCCGCGCCGGGCCTTTACCTATTTCACCTACTGGATGATCGTGCACGGCGTTGCCTGTTGGCTGGCGGGGCGACGGATACCGATTCTGGCCATCGAATTACGCTGCCCGGCGCCGGATTTCTGCGATGACTATCAGGTGATGTTCTCCGAGAACCTGCGATTCGACCGGCCCCGCACGCGGATGATTTTCTCGGCGGATTGCCTGGACCTGCCGATCAAGCGCAGCCCGGAAGAACTCAAGCGCTTCCTGGCCCATGCGCCAGCGAATATTCTGGTCAAGTACCGCGACCCGGAGAGCCTGGCGAGCCGGATCAAGCATGATTTACGCCAGTTGCCCGCCGATCAGTGGCCGGAGACCGAGCCTCTGGCGCAGCAACTGTGCATGTCGGCCTCGACCTTGCGCCGGCGCCTGGCGGAGGAAGGGCAGACCTATCAAGGGCTCAAGGACAGCGTGCGCAAGGAATTGGCCATTGTCTGGCTGGCTGAGCCGAGTATCAGCTTTGCCGAGATCGCCACGCGGCTGGGGTTTGCGGATGCGAGTTCGTTCTACAAGGCGTTTCGCAAGTGGTCGGGGTCCAATCCTGGGCATTATCGGAGTTTGATCCTCAACGAAGCGAGCTAGATACCGATCATTCCCACGCATTGGCTACCTTGGCCAAACCAGTCAGACAACTTGATAGCTTTGACCATTGCCCCGAGCCCCGCGTGGGGTGAGTATTTCTGTGGTTTTTACGGTTCCCCCAACCTAATAAAAATACACAGGGATTCTGGCAATGCGCGATTACTTGTCTGCCACGTCACAGTTCAATTATCAGCACACCGTCGACGCCGCCCTGGCCGGCGATCTGACTGCCCTAAACGCCTGCGTCGAGTGTTGCGACCGGCATGCCTTGCCGGGGCGTATTGCGCTGTTCTGGGAAGGCCGCGACGGCGCCAGCGCCACGTATACCTTCAAGGACTTGCAGGACAAAGCCGCGCGCTTTGCCAACTTCCTTCTGGCCCAGGGCGTGAAAAAAGGCGACAAGGTCGCCGGCCTGCTGCCACGTAATATCGAATTGCTGATCACCGTCTTCGCCACCTGGCGCATCGGCGCGGTCTATCAGCCTTTGTTTACCGCCTTCGGCCCGAAAGCCATCGAACACCGACTCAGCTGCTCCGGCGCCAAAGTGGTGGTAACCGATGCGGTCAATCGCCCCAAACTCATTGAAGTCGCCGACTGCCCGACCATCGTTACCGTCGGCGGTGCGAAAGGCCAAGGCATCGTCCGTGGCGATTACAGCTTCTGGGCCGAACTGGCTAATTATTCCCCCGAGTACGAACCGGTGTTGCTGACCGGCGAAGACCCGTTCCTGCTGATGTTCACCTCGGGCACCACCGGCCCGTCGAAAGCCCTGTCGGTGCCGCTCAAAGCCATTGTCGCTTTCCAGAGCTACACCCGCGACGCCGTGGACCTGCGCCCCGAAGACGCGTTCTGGAACGTCGCCGATCCGGGCTGGGCCTACGGCATCTATTTCGGCGTCACCGGTCCCATGGCGATGGGGCATCCGATCACGTTTTACGATGGCCCGTTCACCCTCGAAAGCACCTGCCGGGTGATCAATAAATACGGGATCACCAACCTCACCGGGTCACCGACGGCCTATCGCTTGTTGATTGCCGGTGGCGACGAGTTCGCCAAGTCGATCAAGGGCAAACTGCGCATCGTCAGCAGCGCCGGTGAGCCGCTGAACCCGGAAGTGATCCGTTGGTTCGCCGACAACCTCGGGGTGGTCATTCATGACCATTACGGCCAGACCGAACTGGGCATGGTCCTGTGCAATCACCATGGCCTGGAGCACCCGATCCACATGGGCGCCGCCGGGTTTGCCTCGCCGGGCCACCGCATCGTGGTGCTCGACGACGAATACAAGGAACTCGGCGTCGGCCAGCCCGGCATCCTCGCCATCGACCGTACCCAGTCGCCGATGTGCTGGTTCGCCGGTTACGAAGGCGCGCCAACCAAGGCCTTCGTTGGCAACTACTACCTGAGTGGCGACACCGTCGAGTGGAACCCGGACGGCAGCATCAGCTTCGTCGGGCGCAGCGATGACGTGATCACCACTTCCGGCTACCGCGTCGGCCCGTTCGATGTGGAAAGTGCATTGATCGAACACCCGTCAGTGATCGAAGCGGCCGTCGTCGGAAAACCCGATCCGGAGCGCACCGAACTGGTCAAAGCCTTCGTCGTGATTTGCGAGCAATACCGCCCGACGCCGGAGCTGGCCGAAGAACTGCGCCAACACGTGCGCAAGCGTCTGGCCGCGCATTCGTACCCGCGTGAAATCGAATTTGTCAGCGAGTTGCCGAAAACCCCAAGCGGCAAATTGCAGCGCTTTATCTTGCGCAACCAGGAAATCGCCAAGGCTCAAGAGGCTGCGGCGAAGAACGTTTAGCTTGAATCAAGGACACAATGATGCAGATCGAAAACAAGGTTTTTCTCGTCACCGGCGGTGCCTCGGGCCTCGGTGCGGCCACCGCTGAAATGCTGGTCGCGGCTGGCGCCAAAGTGATGCTGGTGGACATGAACGCCGAGGCGGTCGCGGCCCAGGCGCAACGTCTCGGCGCGCAAAGCGTAGTGGCCGACATCAGCAACGAAGCCGCCGCCGAAGCCGCTGTGCAGGCGACGGTGAAAGCCTTCGGCGGTCTCAACGGTCTGGTCAATTGCGCCGGCATCGTGCGTGGCGAGAAGATCCTCGGCAAGACTGGCCCGCACGCGCTGGCCAGTTTCAGCCAGGTGATCAACGTCAACCTGATCGGCAGCTTCAATATGCTGCGCCTGGCTTCGGCGGCCATCGCCGAAGCCGAAGCGGATGCCGACGGCGAACGCGGCGTGATCATCAACACCGCCTCAGCCGCGGCTTACGATGGCCAGATCGGCCAGGCCGCTTATGCGGCGTCCAAAGGCGCGATCGTCAGCCTGACCTTGCCCGCCGCCCGTGAACTGGCGCGCTTCGGCATCCGCGTGATGACCATCGCCCCCGGCATTTTTGAAACCCCGATGATGGCCGGCATGACCCCGGAAGTTCGCGCGTCCCTGGCGGCCGGTGTGCCATTTCCGCCGCGCCTGGGCAAACCGGGCGAGTATGCCGCGCTGGTCAGGCATATCATTGAAAACAGCATGCTCAATGGCGAGGTGATCCGTCTCGACGGTGCCTTGCGCATGGCCGCTAAATAAGGAGGATTTGTCATGACTATTGCCAACGATCCCATCGTTATCGTCAGCGCCGTCCGCACCCCGATGGGCGGTTTCCAGGGCGAACTGAAAAGCCTGACCGCGCCGCAACTGGGGGCTGCCGCGATCCGCGCTGCCGTCGAACGCGCGGGTATCAAGCCTGAATCCGTAGAAGAAGTGCTGTTTGGCTGCGTACTGCCCGCCGGGCTCGGTCAGGCACCGGCGCGGCAAGCTGCATTGGGCGCGGGGCTGGATAAATCGACCCGCTGCACCACCCTGAATAAGATGTGCGGCTCGGGCATGGAAGCAGCGATTCTGGCCCACGACATGCTCGTTGCCGGCAGCGCCGAGGTGGTCGTCGCGGGCGGCATGGAAAGCATGTCCAACGCGCCGTACCTGCTGGACCGCGCCCGCAGCGGTTACCGCATGGGCCATGGCCGCGTGCTCGATTCCATGTTCCTCGACGGTCTGGAAGACGCCTACGACAAGGGCCGCCTGATGGGCACCTTCGCCGAGGATTGCGCCGAAACCAACGGTTTCAGCCGCGAAGCCCAGGACGCGTTCGCCATTGCCTCGACCACCCGCGCGCAGCAGGCGATCAAGGACGGCAGCTTCAAGGACGAGATCGTGCCGATTACCGTGACTGTCGGAAAAGAGCAGGTGCTGATCAGCAACGACGAACAACCACCGAAAGCCAAGCTGGACAAGATAACTTCGCTGAAACCGGCATTCCGTGAAGGCGGTACGGTGACCGCGGCCAACTCCAGTTCGATTTCCGACGGTGCGGCGGCGCTGGTGCTGATGCGCCGGTCCGAAGCACAGAAACAAGGTCTGAAACCGCTGGCAGTGATTCACGGCCATGCTGCATTTGCCGATACCCCGGGCCTGTTCCCGGTGGCACCGGTGGGCGCGATCAAGAAGCTGCTGAAGAAAACCGGTTGGTCCGTGGACGACGTCGAGCTGTTCGAAGTCAACGAAGCATTCGCGGTGGTCAGTCTGGTGACCATGACCAAACTGGAAATCCCCCACGAGAAGATCAACGTGCACGGCGGCGCCTGCGCCCTGGGCCACCCGATTGGTGCGTCTGGCGCGCGGATTCTCGTGACCTTGCTCTCGGCCCTGCGCCAGAAAGGCCTGAAACGCGGCGTTGCAGCGATCTGCATCGGCGGCGGTGAAGCCACGGCCATGGCTGTGGAATGCCTTTACCAAGGTTGACGCAATTCCCACTGTAGGAGCGAGCCTGCTCGCGAATGCGGTGTGTCATTCAACGTTAATGTCGACTGACACGGCTCTTCGCGAGCAGGCTCGCTCCTACAGGTTCTGCGTCAGGCTCAATTTTTAAGGATTCACCATGATTCCCGATGACGACCAACAACAGATCCGCGACATGGCCCGACAATTCGCCCAGGAACGGCTGAAACCGTTTGCCGCCGAGTGGGACCGCGAACACCGCTTCCCCAAGGAAGCCATCGGTGAGATGGCCGAACTGGGCTTCTTCGGCATGCTGGTGCCGGAGGAGTGGGGCGGTTGCAACACCGGTTACCTGGCCTACGCCATGGCTTTGGAAGAAATCGCCGCCGGTGACGGCGCCTGCTCGACGATCATGAGCGTGCACAACTCCGTGGGTTGCGTACCTATCCTCAAGTACGGCAACGACGATCAGAAAGAACGCTTCCTCAAGCCACTGGCCAGCGGCGCGATGCTCGGCGCCTTTGCCCTGACCGAACCGCAGGCCGGTTCCGACGCCAGCGGCCTGAAAACCCGTGCGCGCCTGGAAGGCGATCACTACGTGCTCAACGGCTGCAAGCAGTTCATCACGTCCGGGCAGAACGCCGGGGTGGTGATCGTGTTTGCCGTGACCGACCCGAGTGCCGGCAAGCGCGGCATCACGGCGCTGATCGTGCCGACCGATTCGCCGGGCTACAAAGTCGCCCGGGTCGAAGACAAACTCGGTCAGCACGCCTCCGACACCTGCCAGATTCTCTTCGAAGACGTCAAAGTGCCGGTGGCCAACCGGTTAGGTGAGGAGGGCGAAGGTTACCGGATCGCCCTGGCCAACCTTGAAGGCGGCCGCGTCGGCATCGCTTCGCAATCGGTGGGCATGGCCCGCGCCGCGTTTGAAGCGGCCCGCGACTACGCCCGTGAGCGTGAGAGTTTCGGCAAGCCGATCATCGAACATCAAGCCGTAGCCTTCCGCTTGGCAGACATGGCGACGCAAATCGCCGTCGCCCGGCAGATGGTGCATTACGCAGCGGCACTGCGGGACAGCGGTCAACCGGCCCTGGTCGAAGCGTCCATGGCCAAGCTGTTCGCCTCGGAAATGGCCGAGAAGGTCTGCTCCTCGGCGTTGCAAACCCTCGGCGGTTACGGTTACCTGAACGACTTCCCGCTGGAGCGGATCTACCGCGACGTGCGGGTTTGCCAGATCTACGAAGGCACCAGCGATATTCAGCGCATGGTTATTTCGCGCAATCTTTAAGAAGGAGTCCATTGTGAGTTACGAAACGATTTTGCTGGAAACCCACGGTCGTGTAGGCCTGATCACCCTCAACCGTCCGCAGGCGCTGAACGCGTTGAATGCGCAGATCGTCAGCGAACTGAACCACGCCCTCGATGGCCTGGAAGCTGATTCGAACATCGGCTGCATCGTGCTGACCGGCTCGAAAAAAGCCTTCGCCGCCGGCGCCGATATCAAGGAAATGGCCGAACTAACCTACCCGCAGATCTATCTGGACGACCTGTTCAGCGACAGCGATCGCGTGGCCAACCGCCGCAAGCCGATCATTGCAGCGGTCAACGGTTTCGCCCTGGGCGGTGGCTGTGAACTGGCGCTGATGTGCGATTTCATCCTTGCCGGCGACAATGCGAAATTCGGCCAGCCGGAAATCAACCTCGGCGTGCTGCCGGGTATGGGCGGCACCCAGCGCCTGACCCGCGCCGTGGGCAAGGCCAAGGCCATGGAAATGTGCCTGAGCGGACGTTTGATTGATGCGGTAGAAGCCGAGCGCTGCGGGATCGTCGCGCGGATCGTGCCGGCGGATGAACTGCTGGAAGAAGCGCTGAAAGTCGCCGCGTTGATCGCCAAGAAGTCGTTGCCGATCGCGATGATGATCAAGGAAAGCGTCAACCGCGCGTTTGAAGTGAGCCTGTCGGAAGGCGTGCGCTTTGAGCGCCGGGTGTTCCATGCGGCGTTTGCGACGCAGGATCAGAAGGAAGGGATGGCGGCGTTCATTGCCAAGCGTGAGGCGCAGTTCCAGGGTAAGTGATGTAGCGACCTCACCGACGCCTTCGCGGGCAAGCCTCGCTCCTACTGGGTTACGGGTCGTTCATGCGAACACCGATAACCTGTAGGAGCGAGGCTTGCCCGCGAAGCTTTCAAGCTTCACACCAGATAGTTTTTCAACTCCCGGGCAATCACCATCCGCTGTATCTCGCTCGACCCTTCATAAATCTGCGTAATCCGCGCATCCCGGTAATAGCGCTCCACCGGGTAATCTTCCAGATACCCGTACCCGCCATGAATCTGCATCGCCGACGAGCAGACTTTCTCGGCCATTTCCGACGCAAACAGCTTGGCCTGCGAAGCCTCGGACAGGCACGGTTTGCCGGCACTGCGCAGCCGAGCCGCATGCAGGATCAGCAAGCGCGCCGCGTTTAGCCGTGTGTGCATGTCAGCGAGCATATTCGCGATGCTCTGGTGCTCGATGATCGGTTTGTCGAACTGCACCCGATCCCGCGAATACGCCAGTGCGGCTTCGAACGCTGCCCGGGCAATGCCCAGCGCCTGGGCAGCGATGCCAATGCGGCCGCCTTCGAGGTTGGACAGGGCGATGGCCAGCCCTTTACCGCGATCACCCAGCAGATTGGCTTCGGGAATCGTGCAGTTGCTCAAAGTCACCGCGCAGGTGTCGGAGGCGCGAATGCCCATTTTGTGTTCGGTGCGGTCGACGATGAAACCGGCGGTATCGGTCGGCACCAGGAACGCCGAGATGCCGCGCTTGCCCAGGTCCGGATCGGTCACGGCAAACACAATCGCCAGTTTTGCCCGCTTGCCATTGCTGACGAATTGCTTGGCGCCGTTGATCACCCATTGGCCGTCGCGCAGTTCGGCGCGGGTGCGCAGGTTGTGCGCTTCGGAGCCGGCTTGCGGCTCGGTCAGGCAGAAGCAGCCGATCGCCTGGCCGCTGGCCAGATCCGGCAACCAGGTTTGTTTCTGTTCTTCGGTGCCGTAGTTGAGCACCGGGCCGCAGCCCACGGAATTGTGGATGCTCATCAATGCGCCCGTGGCGCCGTCGCCGGCCGAAATCTCTTCTACCGCCAGGGCGTAGGCGACGTAGTCGACATAGGTGCCGCCCCATTCTTCCGGCACCACCATGCCCAGCAGGCCGAGTTCACCCATCTTCGCCACCAGACCGTCATCGATCCAGCCGGCCTTTTCCCAGGCTTGCGCATGGGGCGCGATTTCGCCGCGGGCAAAGTCCCGGGCCATGTCGCGGATCATGACTTGCTCTTCGCTCAATTCGATATCGTGCATGGCTCAGTTCCCGCTCTGGTCAAAACCGCTGAAGAAACTCGCGACGTGCTCGGCGTCCAGCGCCTGCAAGGTTGGCGGATTCCAGCGTGGTTGCTTGTCTTTATCGATCAGCAAGGCGCGCACGCCTTCGATCAGGTCGCCGCGCGCGAACCACTGACGGTCCAGGTGCAGCTCAAGGGCGAAACAGTCTTCGAGGCTCAAGTGCCGACCACGGCGCAGCATTTCCAGGGTCACGCCCATCGCCAGCGGCGAACGGCTCTCCAGCAGGTCGGCGGTGGTCATGGCCCATTCATGGCTGTCGGCGACCGTCACTTCACGCAGTTGCTCAACAATACTCGGCACATCGGGCAGGGCGAAGAAGTGATCGATGGCCGGGCGCAGCGCTTCCAATGGCGCATCGGGCAGTTGTTGCACCGCGAGTTTCGCCAGCAGGCCTTGCAGGTCCTTGAGCGGCGTGTCGCGCCATTCGAGCTGGTCGAGTTGCTCGTCGAGGGCGCCGAGTTTTTCGCTTTCCAGAAACCAGTCTGCCAAGCCGCAATAGAGCGCATCGGCTGCGCGGATTTGCACGCCGCTGACGCCCAGATAAATTCCCAGCTCACCGGGAATCCGTGGCAAGAAATGACTGCCACCGACGTCCGGGAAATAACCGATGGCCACTTCCGGCATCGCCAGACGGCTCTTCTCCGTGACCACGCGCAAGTCAGCGCCTTGCACCAGACCCATGCCGCCGCCGAGGACAAAACCGTCCATCAGGGCCAGCACCGGTTTGCAGTAGTGATGAATGGCGAGGTCGAGGGCGTATTCCTCGACGAAGAAGTCTTCGTGCAACGTGTCGCCGCTTTTGAAACTGTCATACAGCGAGCGAATATCGCCGCCGGCACAGAAGGCTTTCTCGCCGGCACCGCGCAAGACCACCGCGTGAACCTGCGGATCCTGCGCCCAGGCGTCGAGCTGGCGCTGCAGGTGGCGGACCATGTTCAGGGTAATGGCGTTGAGACCGGCGGGGCGATTGAGGGTCAGGTGACCGATGTGGTTGCGGACCTCGGCCAGCACTTCGTTTTGCGTGGCATCCATGAACGAAGTCTCTTTCGATGAAACCTGAGCAGTCATCACTAACTCCCTGCTTTTATTGTTCTTTATAGAGAAGCTCGCGCGCGAGCGATCCCGGATCGTACCAGTGCAAATTTATGATGTACAACCGGGATATATGCAGGTGCTTTCTGCATATTTGCATGGGCCTGTGAGAGCGAGCCTGCTCGCGAAGGCGTTGTGTAATTCAACATTGAGGTTGACGGGCAGGGCGTCTTCGCGAGCAGGGAGGTGTGTCGTCAGGAACTATGACGCAGCACTTCACTAATACTGCGACGTTTGGCGTGTAACTCACTGATATGAATCAGTTGTTCCAGGTCTTCCGGGGTGACATCGAAGAACGCCTCCATGTCCGCCAATGCCAGTTTCAAGTCCTGGGCTGTGATGGCCTGGCTGTCGATCGGCGGATGATCCGCCGGCACCATGGGCACCGGCTCGGCAGCGCGCTTGGGGTAGCGAATGCGCGTCAGGTTGTTATAGGCCAGCGCGCAGAGCAGCATGGTCGATGCGGCGAGCATCACCGCGCCGAGGGCTTTCCAGTCCAGTGCGATGGTTGCCGGATCGGCCAGCACCAACAGCAACGCCAGCGCTCCGGCCGGTGGGTGCAGGCAACGCAACCAGCACATCAGGATCAGCGCCATGCCCGCCGCCAGGCAGGCGCTGCCAAGGGTTCGGCCGAGAACATGTGCGACCAGCAGCGCAACAACGCCGGCACTCAAGTATCCGCCCAGAATCGACCATGGCTGGGCAAGGGCGCCGGAGGACACCGCGAACAGCAACACCGCCGATGCGCCCAACGGCCCGATCAAATGTTGCGCCACTTCCATGCCGAACACTTGGGCGCACAGCCAGACGCTGAACAGCGTGCCCAGGGACATGCCAATGGCAGCACGGCTCCATTCGGAAGGACGGGTGTTGATGGCGGCAGGTAACCAGCGAGCGAGCATGAGGCAAACGATCCGTTGGTAAAAATCCAGGAAAAAAAAAGGCTTAACTGGGAAACCCAGAAAGCCCTTGAAGGTGTTCCAACTATTGGGGGAGGAACGGGGCACAGTGTGCCGTTCAATCCCGATGCTTACAAATTCATATTAATGCAGTTTGAGTGCATTATTTTTGCTGTAACGCGACTCGACGACCGCTCATGAAACACAGGAACCCGCCCATGGCCGTCAGCGCGCTCAGGGCATAAAACATGGTGGGTGCCGGTGTGTGCATCAGCAGGAAGCCACAAATCACCGGGCTCAGGGCTCCGCCGAGGGCCGCGAGGTTTTGTGCGCCGTAGTAACTGCCGCGCAGTTCTTCCGGGGCCAGTGTGTCGACGAAGAGAAATTCGGCGGGGTAAATGATCATTTCGCCGAGGGTGAAGATGAACATCGCCACGCACCAGCTCACCAGGCTGTCGGCCAGACTGAAGCCGATCAACCCGACGATAAACAGGCTGGTGCCGCCGGCGATCCAGTAACGCAGCTGTTCGCGCTTGAGGAATCGGCCGATCTGGTATTGCAGCAGGATCACGCTGATGGCGTTGCAGGCGAGCAGGGCGGCCATGGTTTCCAGCGCGCGCTTGGAATCATGGGTCACCAGCAGGTATTGCGACAGGTACAGGGTGAATCGACCGTGGACCACGGTGCTGAGCAGGCAACCGCAGGTGAACATGATCAGTGTGCGGTCGTTCTTCAGAGTAATCAGCGTCTTGAGAAAACTTTGGGGTTGGCCGATCGGGGGTGTCTGCGACGAGTCCCTGGGGATGCCGATCATCAGGAAAATGCTGAAGAACGCGATGCCGCCGGCTATCAGGAACGGCGCAATCGGGTACACCCCGGCAATCACCACGCCGAGCATCGGGCCGGTGGCGTAGCCGATGTTGGTCAGGGTGTAGCGCAGGGAAAACGCCTTGGCGCGTTGGCCAATCGGCAGGTTTTCGCTGAGGATCGCCTTCGAGCCGATCAGGAACAGCGCCGAGGCGGTTTCGGTGATGACCAGGGTGGCGGTGGTCAGGTAGAGGTTTTCGGCGAAGGTCAGCAGGACGAAGCCGATGGCGCTGGAGAGCATCGCCAGAATCAGCAGCCGACGTTTTTCGAGGCGGTCGATGATGTAGCCGCCATAGAGCGCGAGCAGGGTGGCGATGAACACCGCGATGCCCAGCAGCAAACCGACGTCCTGCTGGTTGAGGCCGAGCTTGTTGCTCAGGAACAAGGTGAGCAGCGGGCTGGTGATGGCGCGGCTGACGACGATGGTCAGCGAAACGATCATCAACCGGCGGATTACGAGCGAGTAAGTGGCCACGGTGGGGCAAATGTCCTTATTTAGGTTTTGTGGTGTTCGTCGTGGAGCCGCGTCGCCTTCATTCGCGGGCAAGCCTCGCTCCTACAGGTTGTTGGTGTCCGCATGATCAACGCATGACCTGTAGGAGCGAGGCTTGCCCGCGAAGAGGCCCGCACAGGCAAAACACCGATTCAAGCGTGTCCAACCGCCACAATTGCTCAAGCAATTCCCCAGCCTGCTCCAGGGGCATCACCCGCCCGGCCAGACTGAAAAACTTCTCCTCCAGCGCCGCATCACTCAACGGATTCCCCGGCGCGCCCAATGGCGGGTCGACACAAAGATTTGCCTGCCGACCGTCCACCGTCCGCACGCAGATGACGGGCTCGCCATCCTCTGACAGTTGCGGATCCACTTCAAGACGAATGCGCGCCATCCAGTGAGCAATCCGAGGGTCGCCCCGTTGTGCCTCGTCATAGGCTTCCAGCCGGCAATGACCATGAACCAGCCGGGCGGCGAGGGCATAGGGCAAACTCATCTGTGCCGCCGCGAGCGTGCTGACATCCTGTCCACCGCACATGTCCTGAAGAAACCCGCACAACGAGACTTCGATGTCTTCAATCTGATCGGCGCCGACCTGCAGTTGATCCATTAACAACCCCAACGCATCGATTGCCGAATGAGTCCCCCGGCACGCGGCGTAGGGCTTGATCGAGCAGCGGGCGAGCTTCCACACGACGCCCAGATCCGCATCGAGCGCGGTCGGGTTTGAGGCCACGCCGGCCAGGGTTCTGAGAAAACCGCCCCAGACATCCTCGAACAACTTTTTCGGTCCGCTGATGCCTTGTTGAGCAAACCGCGCCGCCAGCAATCCACCTTCGGCCGCTCGACCGCTGTGCAGCTTTTTACTCTGCGAGCCGTCGTGGATGAAGGCCCACAGACCACCGCTGAAACTTCCAGCGATGCCCAGTGCCGACACGGTTTGCGCGGCGTCCAGTCCAAGGATCCGCGCGCTCGCCGCCGCGGCGCCGAACACCCCGCAGGTCGCGGTCGAATGCCAGCCCGCGCCGTTGTGCGCCGAATAGCCGCCGCAGGCTTCGAGCACGCGACGGCTGACGTCGTAGCCAATCACCACGGCGGTAATCAACTCGCGGCCGTTGACCGGTTCGGTCTTCATCGACACCGCAGCCATCACCGCCGGCAGCACCACCGCGCCGGAGTGGTCGCAGCCCCCTGTGTCGTCCAGTTCCAGGGCGTGGGCGGCGATGCCATTGAGGATCGCGGCCTGAGCGGCGCCCATGCGCAGATCAGTGCCCCAGACCAGGGTGTCGCCGGCTTCACTTGCGAATACCTGACGCGCCTGTTTCGCCACTTCGCTGTCAGCCCCGGCCAATGTCACGCCGAAGGTGTCGAGGATGTGCCGTTTGGCTTGCGCCACCAGGGCCGGTGGCAAATCTTCAAAGCGCGTGTCGACGCAAAACTGCGCGAGTCGCTGCATGCGTTCAGTCATACGAGGTAATCCCGGTAATGCCGCTCATACACCGATGCCGGATGATCCTCGGTCACGGGGACTGCCGAATCGGCCCACCATTGCGCGACCTCGCCGGCCGTGGCGATCCACACGTCATCGTGCTGCTGCATGCCCTCAAGCAATTCACGCAACACGCCAATTCGCCCCGGCGTGGCAATGATTTCCGGGTGCAGGCGCAGCACGTAACACAGGCCAAACCGGCGAAACCCGGCGAAGTCCATTTGCAGGTTGCCCAGGGTGTGGCTGTAAGAGGCGATTCGCGATTGTGCCGGCGGCACCGCCGGGCTGAGGTTGAAGGCGAAATAGGGCTCGTCTTCCAGTTCGTAGTGCAACGGCAGCTCGATCACTTCGGGGGCGGTGGGGTGAGCGAACGGCAAATCATCGCCGCGCCACGACGAAGACCAGCGAATGCCTTGGTTCCTCAGCGCCTCGATGAAGCCCGGCGCACCGTTACCGGCCGGGATTCGAAACCCGCTTGGACGCTGGCCGGTCAGCGCCGCGAGCGCTTCGCAACCCTTGGCAATCTCGGCGCTTTGTCCGGCCAGATCGAGCAGGTCGTAGTTCTGGTGGCGATAGCCGGCGCAGGCGATCTCATGCCCGCCGGCCTGAATTGCCCGAAGGTGTTGCGGGTTTTCCTCGGCAACGATGCCTGGGATGCACCAGCTGCTTTTTACCCCGAGTTCGGCGAACAAACCGAGCAACCGCTCGACGCCGCGCTGGGTGCCGTAACGCCAGACCGACAGCGTCTTGTCGCGGCCCGCGACTTCAGGCGCCTGGGTCAGGATGCCGTGGATGTCGTTGTAGTCGACGGTCAGGACCACGGCGCAGCGGTAGCCTTTGGGCCAGACGGTGGAATCAGCCATGGTGATGCTCCTTGAGCCACCACTGGGCGACATCGCGGCAGGTGGCAAACCACACGTCGTCGCGCTGACGCATGTGTTCGAAGAGTTTTTCCAGCAGCAGGATGCGCCCCGGCTTGCCGGTGATCTTGGGGTGGAACAGGGTAGTCAGGCACAGCCCTTCATTCATCGCGCCGTCGTACTCGCGGCACCAGTTGTCGAGGGTCAGTGCGTAGCTGGCGGTGCGGTCCAGCCCCGAGGGGAAGTCCGGCGCCCGGGTGTAGGCGAGGGAGGCGTAGTCGTCCATTTCCCAGCGGCCGGGGATTTCCACCAGCGGGGTTTCATGGCCCGGCACTTTCACCAGGTACGGGCGGTCATCGCCGCGCATGCTGCTGGAGTAAGTCACGCCGGCTTCCACCAGCATCGCCGGGGTCTCGGCTCGCCAGTCGCCGGAGGGGGTGCGGAAACCTTCGGCGCGGATGTTCAGGTGTTTCCAGAACACCTCGCGGGATTTGTTCATCACATCCTTTTGCTGTTCCAGCGCCAGGGCGTAAAAGGATTCGTGTTTGTAGCCGTGGTACGCCACCTCATGCCCGCGCTCGACAATCGCCTGGCACTGTTTCGGCCAGTTTTCCACGACCCAGGCCGGGACGAAAAAGGTCGTCGGGATCCGGTATTCGTCGAGCAAATCCAGAATCCGCGGCAAGGCCCGGTAAGGACCATAACCGCCAAAACCGAAGTACTCGGGCTTGCGCCAGATCGAACCGTTGAGCATCGCATCGCCCGTCGGGCCATCGAGGTCGAAGGCCAGGGCGAGGCAGGCTTTGTGCGGGTAGGGCCAGGTGGGTTGGGGGGCGGAGGACATCGTGGCGCTCCATTTTATCTATAAGTAAAACGCAGTTCCTGTAGGAGCGAAGCTTGCTCGCGAAGAGGCCGGTACATTCAACATCTCTGCCAAACACCGCCTTCGCGGGCAAGCCTCGCGCCTACAGGGCAAGCATTACTTGCCGGCGTTGATGGTCACGGTCTTGATCGCGCCCAGTTCCAGGTCCCATTTCTTGAGGATCGCCTGATAGCTGCCGTCATCGACCATGCTCTGCAACGCGACCTTCACCGCTTCACTCAACTCAGGCTTTTTCTTGCTCACGCCAAGGCCGGTGAACTGCTGGGAGATTGGCAGGCCCACGGTCTTGTACATGTCCTTTTCCTGGGTTTTGAGATACGGCAGGGTTTCGCTACCCTGCATGGCCGCATCGATACGGCTCTGACGCAATTGCGCGCGGGCATCGGCCGAGCCTTCGGTGCCGACCACCACGATGGCCGGTTTGCCGGCGCCTTCGCAGTGGGCCTTGCTGTATTCAGCAATTTCCGCCGGGAAGGTGGTACGACGGCTGGTGCCGACTTTCTTGCCGCACAGGTCGGTGATCTCGTTGAAGTCCTTGTTCTTCTGCAAGGTGTAGAACTGCGGGCCACTGGTGAAGTAGTCGACAAAGGTCACGCTGGCCTGGCGTTCAGCGGTGTCGGTCATGCCCGACATCACCATGTCCACGCGGTCGGTGGTCAGGGCATTGATCATTTGCTCGAAGCCGGTTTCCTGCCACTTGATCTTCACGCCCAGACGTTCGGCCAGGGCATTGCCCAGGTCAACGTCGAGACCGGTGAGGGTGTTGGTGGCCGGGTCCTTGAAATCCATCGGCGGGTAGTTCGGCATGATCGCCACAACGACCTCGCCTTTTTCCTTGATGCCGGCCGGAAGCTCAGCGGCGAAGGTGAAGCCGCAAGCCATAACGCCTGCGAGTACTGTCGGGATAACTATTTTCTTCATGGTCGTTCTCTTATGAGTGTTGTGAGCGCCAAACGGCGCTTAGGTTCGAACGGCAGAAATGAAGCTTTGGGTGCGCGGGTTTTGCGGACTTATTAGTATTTCTTCGGGGCTTCCAGCCTCCACGATCTGCCCGCCGTCCATGAACACCATGCGGTTGGCAACCTCACGGGCAAAGCCCAGTTCATGGGTGACGACGATCATGGTCATGCCGGTTTGCGCGAGGTCACGCATCACCGACAGCACCTCACCGACCAGTTCCGGGTCGAGTGCCGAAGTGGGTTCATCGAACAGCATCAGCTTGGGACGCATGGCCAGGGCACGGGCAATGGCGACGCGTTGCTGCTGACCACCCGAGAGTTCGATCGGGTAGCTGTTACGCTTGTCGGCCAGGCCGACGCGAGCGAGCAATTCCACGGCTTCTTCGTGCGCCTCTTTGGGCGAACGCTTGAGCACCTGGCACGGCCCTTCGATGATGTTTTGCAGCACAGTCATGTGCGGGAACAGGTTGAAACGCTGGAACACCATGCCGGTGGACAGGCGTTGACGGGCGATCTGCGACTCGTTGAGCTCGTGCAGTTTGTTGCCGACGACCCGGTAACCCACCAGTTCGCCGTCGACCCACAGGCCGCCCTTGTCGATCTTTTCCAGCTGGTTGACGCAACGCAGCAAGGTACTTTTGCCGGAGCCGGACGGGCCAATGATGCACAGCACTTCGCCTTGCTCGACTTCGATATTGACGTCCTTGAGCGCGTGGAACTGGTCGTAATATTTGTTCAGGCTCACGGCCTTGACGATGCTTCTCATGTGGGGCTCCTCAAGAACGCTTGCCGGCGCCGCGAGCGAAACGACGCTCCAGACGGCTTTGACCGAAGGACAGCACGGTGACGGTGGCCAGGTACCAGATACCGGCGACGATCAGCAGCTCCATCACGCGGGCGTTGGCGTAGTAGATGTTCTGGGCGTTGTAGAGCAGCTCCGAGTACTGGATGACGCTCGCCAGGGAGGTCATTTTCACCATGCCGATGAACTCGTTGCCCACCGGCGGAATGATCACCCGCATGGCTTGCGGCAGGATGATCCGGCGCAGCGCTTGCAGACGCGGCATGCCGATCGACTTGGCGGCTTCGTACTGCCCGGTGTCCACCGACAGCAGGCCGGCGCGCACCACTTCGGCGGTGTAGGCGCCCTGGTTGATGCTCAAGCCGAGCAGGGCGGCCACGAACGGGGTCATCAGAGTCACGGTGTCCATTTCGAACACGCCGGGAATGCCGATGGTGGGAAAGATCAGCGCCAGGTTGAACCACAACAGCAGTTGCAGGATCAGCGGCGTACCGCGAAACAGCCAGGTGTAGGTCACCGCGACATAACGCAGGATCGGATTGGCCGACATGCGCATGATCGCCGTGATCACCCCGAAGACGATGCCCAGGGCCATCGCCAGCACCGCCATGACGATGGTGTTGAGCAAACCCCACATGATCGCTTGCGAGGTAAGGAACTGGCCGATGTACGACCATTCGATCTTGCCTTCGGCGAAGGCGCGTACCAGCCCGAGAATCGCAATGACGATGACGGTGGCGAAGAAAATCCGCCCGTAATAACGCCGGGGCACGTGGTGGTATTGGGTAATGTCGAACTGGTTTTCCGCCAGTTTTCGCTCCCGCTGGAGTCGTTCTGCCTGAGTCTGGCTCATGTTGTTTCTCCGTACACTGTTCATTCAGATCAACCAAAATCCCCTGTAGGAGCGAAGCTTGCTCGCGAAAGCGGTGTGACATTCAACATTGAGGTCGACTGACATGACCTCTTCGCGAGCAAGCTTCGCTCCTACGGATTTTTGCGTGCTGCTTCAGAGGCGGAAACCCTGATAGTTCTCGGTCCATTGCTGCTGCGCCGCGAGGGCGGTTTTCAGACGGCCGATCTGCTCGCGCACCTGTTGCGGCGCCGTGCCACCCCAGCCACTGCGGGCGGCGATGGCAGCTTCGAGGGTCAGACTCTCGCGCACTTCCGCGGTCAGGCGTGGATCAATCTCGGCCAGCAGCGCCGGCGATGCTTCCCACAATTCAATGTCGTGTTTCTCACAGGCCTGGACCAGCGCGCCGGTGATTTCATGCGCTTCCTTGAACGGTACGCCGCGCATGGCCAGCCAGTCGGCGACTTCGGTGGCCAGGGTGAAACCGAGCGGTGCCTGGCGACGCAGTTCTTCGACGTTGACCTTCATGGTTGCGACCATCCCGGCCATGGCCGGCAACACCAGCAGCAGCGTGTCGACGCTGTCGAGCACGCCGTTCTTGTCTTCGCTCAAGTCGCGGTTGTACGACAGCGGCAGGGATTTCAACGTCGATAACAACCCGGTGAGGTTGCCGATCAGGCGGCCAGCCTTGCCCCGGGCCAGTTCGGCAATGTCCGGGTTCTTCTTCTGCGGCATGATCGAACTGCCGGTGGCGTAGGCATCGTCCAGCGCGACCCAGCGAAATTGCCGCGAGGACCACAGGCAAAACTCTTCGGCGAGGCGGGAAATGTTGATCCCGAGCATGCTGGCGATAAACAGAAACTCGGCGACGTGATCGCGGCTGGCCACGGCGTCAATGGAGTTTTCGCAGACGCCGCTGTAGCCCATTTCCTTGGCCGACTGCTGCGGCAGGCGCGCGATGGCGGAACCGGCCATGGCCGCCGCGCCGAGTGGCGACAGCGAGGTGCGATTGTCCCAGTCCACCAGGCGTTGCACGTCACGCAGCATCGATTGAGCGTGAGCCAGCAAGTGGTGAGCGAAGACGATCGGTTGCGCTTGCTGCAAGTGAGTGAAGCCTGGACAGATGCTCTCGATGTGTTGCTCGGCCTGATCCACAAGCGCTTGCTGCAAGGCCAGCACTTCGACGGCCAAGGTGCGCACGTGATCCCGTAGGAACAGACGCAGGTCGTTGGCGGTCTGGTCGTTACGGGACCGCCCGGCGCGCAGTTTGCCACCGAGGGCGCCGAGGCGTTCGGTCAGCAGGCGTTCGATAAAGGTGTGGACGTCTTCGTCGTCCAGGGTCGGCGCGATGCTGCCGGCACGGAAGTCATCACCGATGCGCGTCAGAGCGTCGAGCATGGTCAGGGTTTCCTGCTCGCTCAACAGCCCGGCGCGCTGCAATTCACGGGCATGCGCCTTGGAACCGGCGAGGTCATACGGGGTAAGGCGAAAGTAGCGTTCGGGGCAACGGGACAACGCCGCCAGGGCTTCGGACGGGCCGCTTTTGAAGCGGGCACCCCAGAGACGGTCGGTGGATTGAGACATTGTTGTTTTCCTCGTCGTAGCCGGAAGTTAGTCATTAGTTTGGTGTGATGCCGAAGAGCTTCGCGGGCAAGCCTCGCTCCTACAGATCGGTATGCCGGACCTGGAACCCGTGCCGGGATCGTTAAAAAATCAACCGGGCGTGGTCAGGCCAAAGCAGTTTCAATAGGGGCAGTTATATCGTTGCGAGAGCTGATCGAAGTGTCAGCTTTTAATAGTTCGAAATCAGTGAGTTGGCACTGAAGTACGGGGATTATTAGCGGTTGCCAAGCCTGGTTTTCTGTGTTCATTATTATTTACCAGCACTATTTTTGTTGTTGGACACAGAGTGTTGAATAGGGCGCCAGAGGTAAATAAGCATTATGGAAACCCCACTTTCCAATTCCGGAAACCCGCCACCGAAAACGTCGCATCGGGCGCCGCTGGCCCTCAGTGGCCTGGATTTCAAACTGCTCAAAGTGTTCAAGGCCGTGGTCGAGGCCGGAGGCTTCAGTGCCGCCCAGAACGAGCTGAATGTGGGGCTGGCAGCCATCAGCAAACAGATTTCCGACCTTGAAATCCGCATCGGCATGCGCCTGTGCACCCGAGGCCGGGAAGGCTTTCACCTGACCGAAGAAGGCAGTCTGGTGTACCAGGCATCCATCGACTTGTTTGCCTCGGTCGACAACTTTCGTGATCGGCTTAGTTCGGCGCAGAATGAACTTGTCGGTGACCTTGGGGTGGGTGTTATTGACAATACAATCTCCGACGATAATTCACCGTTAGTGGCCGCGCTTAGAAGAATCAATGAAGAGTCACCTAAAGTAAGGTTCCAACTTCAGTCATCGCAACTGGATGAAGTCGAAAGAGGCGTCGTAGAGGGGCGGTTAGTGGCGGGCATCGTTCCTGTTTATCAGAAGCGTGAAGAGTTTGATTACTACGCGCTGTATGAAGAGCGCTCGGAGGTTTACTGCGCGCTCGGTCATCCGCTGTTCTCGATGCCGGACGCCGAAATCGGCAGCCACGTGCTCAAGGATTACGAGTTCATCAACCACCGCTACGCGATTCATCGCGACAAACTCAATTTCGTCCACTACGACAGTTTTTCCGCGTCGGCAACTCAGGTGGAAGCCGTGGCATTGCTGATCAAGACCGGGCGTTTCCTGGGCTTTTTGCCGCAGCATTACGCCGCATCGATGGCGGCTCAGGGGCAATTTCGCGCGGTGCGCCCGGACCTGATCAGCATCGTCACGCCGTTCAATCTGATCCTGCGCCACAACACCGTGCGCAGCCCGCTGGTCAAGGCGTTTGCGCAGGCATTGGGTGTGGATCTGAAGGTGCCGGTTTGAAAGTCAGACACATCTGATACGCAAGACAGGGATTATTTCAGGCTGCGCATCGTCATCTGTTTTGATCAATCTGATTTATTTTTCACAGTACCTTCTCAAGTTTTTTTTTTTGGGAAGGCGATCAAAAGATAAATTGATAAGCCGATATAACAAGTCCCGCCCCTTATTCTGAGAATAATATAATCAATATTTATAAAGTAAGTAATTGCGGAAAAAATAATCATGGTGTGGAAGCCGGCGCAAGAAATGATCAACAAGTAAATTCTTGCGAAAAATATTCTTCTTTTGAACTTGGCGGTGGCCAGCCGCCGAACGCTCGATGGCGGGGAGGGCGGCAGCGTCGGAAACTCGGGCACGACGGACAAGAAAGTTCATCCGCGCACTTTAGCAGCAGCCTCACGGGCTCGGCATCTGCGAAGGCAGGTTGAGGTGCAGCAAGACGTAATCATCTTTGTCGAATCGGCCGCTCAACACCGGCGGCACGGCTGCGAACGGCGTGCCTTGCAAAGCCCGATAGTCACGCGCGTCCATCATCAACCACGCCGGCAGTTGAAGCTGTTCCAGCTCCTGAATCGACTCGGTGAACACCGGCTGCAAGTCCTCATCGATATTGACCATGAACTTGATCGCCTTCGCGTCTTTACCCATGCCATGCAATACCAGCGGCGCCGGATCGTTTTGCACGAGCGCAAAGGCCGCGCGGCTGAACGTCTGGGTGTCGTAGAGCCGGCGTTCGACCGGTTCGAACACCAGAATGTACACCGACCACAACGCCAGAACCGCGCAAAACGCCAAGGTCTGTGCCCGCCATCGGGGCCTGAAAAGCGTGGCCAGTGCGATCATTTGCAGCGCGGCGAGGATGATCAGCATCGAAGTGATCGAGGTCAGTTGCTCGGGAAACCGTCGATGGGCGTACAGCAACACGCCGATCAATACGCAGGGCGTCAACAACCACACTCCTTGCATCAAACCGCGCAACCAAACGAAAACCCGTCCCCGCGCCACCTGGAACGGGTACGCGGCAATGATCGCGGCCATGGGCAACATCGGCAGCAGGTAGCGGGCCTTTTTTGCTTGGGGAATCGACAGTCCGACCATCACGATCAACGCCGCCGCCGTGCAGTACTGCAACAGGCGCAGCGCCGGACCTGACTGGCGCTGATGGGGCAGCCAGACCGCCGCCAACACCAGCAGCGCCAACGGATACGCCAGCGCATAGTTGCCCAGCGATCCGGTGAAGTAATACAGCGAACCGCTCACGCCTTCACTGCCGTCCATTCGCCCCAGAAACTGCATGCGCACGACATCCTGCACGAACAGGGGACCGCCACGGCTTTCGGCCAGCCATAACAACATGCCGACGCTTGCGGCCAGCAGCACCGCCGCCGTCAGGCCGAAGCCGAACAGCCGCTGCCATTGGCGATTAAGCAGCCAATAACTGCACAGCATGCCAGTCGGGACCACCAGCCCGATCGGGCCACGAACTGCAAAGCCCAGAAGCAACAGGGCAAAAATCAGCAGCCAGCGCCGGGGTGCCGAAAAGTGGTCCGCGGCATAACCCAGATAGAACACTGCAAAGGCGATCGCCGCGAGCATCAAGTCCTGGGACACCGCTCGGACTTCGGTGACGAAGGTGTTGGTCATCAACATCAACGCGATGCTCAGCAGCGCCCAACGTGGGGAGTAGGGCGCCAGCAAGCGGTACATCAGCGTAACGATTACCGCCCCGGCAATTGCGCTTGGTAACCAGGCACTGAGGCTGTTGACCTGTCCGAAGGGCAATGACAGGACCCAGATGAACAGGGTCGAAAGCGCCGAGTAATCGGCGTAGGGCTGGCCATAGGTGGTCGGAAAAACCGACGGCCCATGGCGCAGCATTTCCTCGGCAAACAGCACAAAACGCGAATCGAAACCGATGGCGGCCTGCTGATAAACCCCGGCGCTGAACAGCCCCAGCGCCATCAGCCCCAGCCACAAGGACTGCCGGCGTATGGGCGCCGATACGGCGATCAAGCGACGACCTGATTCGCGGGCCACTGCTGGAACGGAATCGGCAATTTGCGTGATTCCCCACGGCCTATCGGGAAGTACAGGAAACCGCTGCGTGCCAGGCGTTCGGCGTCGTACAAATTGCGTCCGTCGAAGATCACCGGCGCCTTCAAACGTTGCTGGATCAGGTTGAAATCGGGGGCCTTGAACTGCTGCCATTCGGTGCAAATGATCAGCGCGTCGGCACCGGCTAATACCGATTCCGGTGTGCCCATCAGCATCAACTTCGACTCCTCGGGATACAGGTGCTGGGTTTCCTGCATGGCTTCCGGGTCGAATGCGCGCACGCTGGCGCCGGCGGCCCACAGTGATTCCAGCAGCACCCGGCTCGGCGCATCACGCATGTCATCGGTGTTGGGTTTGAAGGCCAGGCCCCACACGGCGAAGGTCTTGCCGCGCAAGTCACCCTTGTAGAACGCGTTGATGCGCTCGAACAGCTTGTGCTTCTGCCGCTGGTTGATCGCTTCCACCGCTTGCAACAGGTCGCTGGAGCAGTGCGCCTCTTCGGCGCTGTGAATCAGCGCGCGCATGTCTTTGGGGAAACACGAGCCGCCATACCCGCAGCCGGGGTAGATGAAGTGGTAACCGATGCGCGAGTCGGCGCCGATGCCCAGGCGCACCGATTCGATGTCCGCACCCAGATGCTCGGCCAGTTCGGCGATCTGGTTGATGAAGCTGATCTTGGTGGCCAGCATGCAGTTGGCGGCGTACTTGGTCAGCTCGGCGCTGCGCAGGTCCATGAACATGATGCGGTCGTGGTTGCGATTGAACGGCGCGTAAAGGTCGCGCATCACGTCGCGCACGTCATCGCTGTCGCAGCCGATGACGATCCGGTCCGGGCGCCGGCAGTCCGCCACGGCCGAACCTTCCTTCAGAAATTCGGGGTTGGAGACGATATCGAACTGCAGCAAGCGGCCGACCTTGATCAGGCACTTGTCGATATGCGCTCGCAAGGTGTCGCCCGTGCCCACCGGTACCGTGGATTTCTCCACCAGAATCACCGGCTGCTCACGATGCCGTGCAACCGCTTCGCCCACCGACAACACGTAACGCAGGTCCGCCGAGCCATCGTCCCGGGACGGTGTACCGACCGCGATAAACAGCACCTGACCATGCTGCACCGCGAGTTTTTCATCGGTGGTGAATTGCAGGCGTTTGGCTTCCAGGCTTTCGCGCACCAGGCTGGCCAGCCCCGGTTCGAAAATGCTCACGTGGCCTTGTTGCAGCAATTCGACTTTCTTCTCGTCAATGTCCATGCAGACCACGTCGTGGCCGACTTCCGCCAGGACGGCGGCTTGCACCAGGCCAACGTAACCGCTACCAAATACACTGATTTTCATGAGGCACTCCTGCGTTCGGGCGCGCGAGCCGGACGTGAGTTGATGGTGATGACTCCGAGCATGACCAGGGCCACGCCGAGGGTTTTTGTAACGCTGAACGCTTCGTTGAACAGCGGCAGGCTGGCGGCCAGCAGATACACCAGCGCGTAGCTGATGCTCAGCAGCGAATAGGCCCGGCCCAGCGGCACATCCCGCAGGGCGGCGAGCCAGGACAGCATTGAAACTCCGTAGGCCAGAATCGCCCCCAGCACCACGGCGACCGCCACTGGATCGATGCTGGAAGTCAGTAGATGTTCGGGGGAAGGCAGGCGCGTCATGCTCCAGCGCATGCCCAACTGCGCCGCGCTGCCGAGCAGCACGCTGCCCATGGCGAAGCTGATTCCGCGACGCAGGCTCATGCGTGTTGCCCCAGCAGAATCACACCGCCGATCACCAGCGCCACGCCCAGCCAGTGCCGGCGGTCGATGGGCTCGTGGAAGACAAACCGGGCGATCAGGGTAATCAGCACGAAATTCAGGCTGAGCATCGGGTAGGCAATGCCGACTTCAAGGCGCTGCAACACCAGCAGCCAGACCAGCAAACCCAACCCCAGCGCAGCGAGTGCCAGCCACAACCACGGCGAGCGCAGTTTCTCGCCCCAGGCTGACGGCTTCGCCCGCCAACTGTCGACGGCGTACTTCTGGGCGATCTGGCCCAGGCAGGTCAGCAGGCACGCGGCCAACAGCAGGAGCAGGCTCATGACGCACCCTGAGGAAAGATCAGAATCACCAGATTGCCTTGTTCATAGCGCTTGCCATCCTTGGGCAGCCGTTCGATTTCTTGCAGCTCGTCCTCACCCTTGACCCGCATCACCACGCCGACCGAGCCGCTCTGACGGGCGTTGCGCATCCACTGCTGAACCTGATCGGGATCGACGCGCTGCTGCACCGAGTCAGGATAAGCAAGGCCATATTTCAGTTCGCCTATCGTGTTGTACAACGCCACGTCCGGGCGCTTCAGACGCCAGGCCAGGGCGGCCGCGGCGCCGAGATCGTTGCTCAACAGTTTCCCGGTCTGCGCCAGTTCATCGGCGTGATGGCGGATGAACTGGTCGGGCATCTTGTTGGCCACCACCGAGTCGGGCAGCCCGGCGGGCAGCAGACCGATCAGCAGCAGGCTGCCGAAGGCCGGTGCGGCCCAGCATTGCAGGGGTCTGAAAGCTTGCAGCAGGTTGGCCATGATCCAGCCGATCAGGCCGATGAACACCAGCACCAGGTTGTGCAGTTCATGGTTATACAGCGGCTTTTTCAGTTGCAGGTAAACCAGTGCGAGCAGGGCGGTCAGCCCCAGCAGCAAGTTCAGCAAACCGTTGAGGCCCAGGACCCGGCCTTGCTCCAGCTTGAGTCGGTCGGCCAGGGTATGCCCCAACAGCAAGGCCAATGGCAGCAGGCAGGGCAAGATGTAGCTCGGCAATTTGCCGTTGCTCAGGCTGAAAAACAGCAGCGGCATCACCAGCCACAGCAGCAGAAAACCAATGCGGACCTGGCCACGGGTTGTCCATGCTTGCCGCAACGCCGACGGCAGCAATGCCACCCACGGCAGACTGAACGCCACCAGCAACGGCAAATAGAACCACCACGGCGCGTCATGCTGGGCGTCGTCACCGGCAAAGCGACGGATGTGTTCGTGCCAGAAGAAAAATCGCCAGTAATCGGGTTGCTGCGAGTGAATCGCCAGCGCCCACGGCAGACTGACCGCAATAGCCACGATGATTGCCACGGGGCCGTAGACCAGCAGCTCACGCCAGCGTTTTTGCCAGATCATGAAGGGCAGGGCGATCAGCACCGGCAGTAACCAGGCGAGAAAGCCCTTGGTCATGAATCCCATGCCGCAGGCCAGCCCCAGCACCGCCCAACCGGTCAGGCGCGGACCCCGGCGGTCGCTGTCGAGCGCGAACCATAACGCGACCAGGCTCAGATTGACCCAGAAGGTGAATTGCGGGTCGAGATTGGCGTAGCCGGCCTGGCCCGCGACCACGGTGAAACTCATGTACAGCAACGCACAGGCAAAGCTTTTGCGCGGTTCGTTCCACAAACGACGGGCGATCAGAAAACACAACAACACACTCAGGCCCATGCTCAGCGCCGAGGCAAAGCGCACTCCAAACAGGTTCTGGCCAAACAAGGCCTGGCTGGCCGCAATCACCCAGTACCCGGCTGCCGGTTTTTCGAAATAGCGCAGGCCCATGAAATGCGGCGATACCCAGTCGCCGCTCAGGAGCATGCCTTGGCTGATCTGCGCATAGCGGGTTTCATCGGGAATCCATAAGCCGTGGCTGCCCAACGGCAACAGATACGCCAACAGAAAAAACCCCAATAGCAGCGGCAGTCCCCAGCGTTTGCTCATGCGCCTTGCACTCCCAGCCAGCCTTCCCGGCCTTCGAGATGGCCGCGCACGACCCGGCCCGTTGGCAAGGCGCCCGGGGCTGCGGGAAGCAGGTCGCCCAAGGGTTTAAAGCCGATACCACGCTGGCGCGCATCGGCCAGCAGTTGACGGAAATCGTTGGCCATCAGAATCCCTTCTACTTCGGCGTGGATCGTATAAACGTTGAGGTGTTCAGGGGTGAAGCGATCGAGGATGAAGGCGTTGAAGTCCTTGGCCGCAACGGCAGGGCCCACCACTTCATCGAAGGTCGGCAGGTCCACCGGAATCTGCGGCGCCCCCAAGCCACCGCCGGCCAACCTTGGTTGGAACAGGCTCTGGCCGCGGCAATCGCTGTTGTAGCGAAAGCCGAAGGCCTGCTTGGCCTCGATCACGCGTTCGTCCGCACGCCAACCGGCCGACGCCGAGCACTCAACGGCTTGCCCGAGGATGTCGCTGAGGGTGTCGACGCCCAAGCGGATCTGTTCGATCAGCTGCGCCTCGCTCCACCGCCCGGCATTGGCCTGCCAGCCATGGTGATCCCAGGCGTGCAGACCGACTTCATGGCCCGCATCCCGGGCCTGACGCATCAAGTGCCCGAGGTCGCGGCCGATCGGTTTGCCCGGCCAGGCCGTGCCGGCCAGCAGAATGTCCCAGCCGTACAGGCCGGCCGCGTTGGAACGGAGCATTTTCCAGAGGAATTGCGGGCGGATCAGGCGCCACAGATGGCGCCCCATATTGTCCGGCCCGACGCTGAAGAAAAACGTCGCCTTGACCTGCGCTTCATCGAGGATTTCCAGCAGTCGCGGCACCCCCTCACGGGTGCCCCGGTAAGTGTCGACATCGATTCGAAGGCCTGCCCGCATCAGCATGATTCTTCTTTGGAGTGCTCGGCAATTTCGAGCATGGCCTCGCGCAGGAAGAAATCCAGGGTGTTGCCGATGGTCTCGCTCATCTCCACTGTCGGCGTCCAGTCCAGCAGGCGCTTGGCGTTGGCGATACTCGGTTTGCGGTGGGACACGTCCTGGTAGCCGGTGCCGTAGAACGCCTTGCTTTCCACGTCGCGGAAACCGGCGAACGGCGGGAAGTTGTCGCGCAACGGGTGCGCTTCGAATTGACGCAACAGTTCTTCGCCCAACTGACGAATGCTGGCCTCGTTGTCCGGGTTGCCGATGTTGATGATCTGGCCATTACAGGCATCGTTCTCGTTGTCGATGATCCGGGCCAGCGCTTCGACGCCGTCGGCAATGTCAGTAAAGCAGCGTTTCTGCTCGCCGCCGTCGAACAGGCGAATCGGCGTGCCTTCCACCAGGTTCAGGATCAGTTGGGTGATGGCCCGGGAGCTGCCGATCCGCGCCGAGTCCAGTCGGTCGAGGCGCGGGCCCATCCAGTTGAAAGGACGGAACAGGGTGAAGTTCAGGCCTTTCTGGCCGTAGGCCCAGATCACCCGGTCGAGCAACTGCTTGGAGATCGAGTAGATCCAGCGTTGCTTGTTGATCGGGCCGACGACAAGGTTGGAGCTGTCTTCGTCGAAGTTCTGGTCCTGGCACATGCCATACACTTCGGAGGTCGACGGGAAGATCACGCGCTTGTTGTATTTGACGCAGTAGCGCACCAGTTTCAGGTTTTCTTCAAAGTCCAGTTCGAACACCCGCAGCGGGTTGCGGGTGTATTCGATTGGCGTGGCTATCGCCACCAGCGGCAGGATCACGTCGCACTTCTTGATGTGGTATTCGATCCACTCGGAGTGAATGCTGATGTCGCCTTCGACGAAGTGAAAACGCGGATGGCTGCGCAAGCGGTCAATGGCGTCGGAGCCGATATCGAGGCCGTACACCTCATATCGGTCATCGCGCAAAAGCCGCTCGGACAGGTGATTGCCGATGAAGCCGTTGACGCCCAGGATCAGCACCCGAGTGCGGCGTGGCGCGCGGCCGGACTCGGCGCCACGTAACACGGAACCGTCGACCAGCCCCAGTTCGCTGGCCAGTTGCGGACCGCTCAGGTACAAGCCGTTGTCGTTACGCTGGCCGGAGGTGATGACCAAAGAGTCTTCGCCACAGGCAATGCGCAGCGGATCGACGCTGATGACCCGGCCCGGTGCCAGGCCTGCGTTGCCCTTGGCAACTTCTGCGCTCCAGACGATCAGCTTGTGTTCGCCAACGGCACAGAACGCGCCTGGGTACGGCTGGGTGACGGCGCGAACCAGGTTGAACAGATCTTCGGCGGGGCGCTTCCATACAAGCTTGCCGTCGGCCGGGGTGCGACGTCCGAATACCGTGGCTTTGGATTCGTCCTGCGGGGTTTCGCTGACGGTGCCTTGACGCAACGCCGGCAAGGCATCGCGCAGCAGGTCGATGGCGGCCACACGCAATTTGCCATGCAGGCTCAGCGCCGTGTCGCTGCGCTCAATGGCCACCCGTTGCTGGGCGATGATTGCGCCGGCGTCGGCGCGCTTGACCATACGGTGCAGGGTCACGCCGGTTTCACTTTCACCGTTGACCAGCACCCAGTTGGCCGGTGCCCGACCCCGATAGCGCGGCAGCAATGAACCGTGCAAGTTGAACGCGCCTTTGCGTGCCGTGGCCAACAGCGGTTCGCTCAGCAGCTGGCGGTAGTAGAACGAGAACAGGTAATCGGGTTTCAGCTTGCTGATGCGCTCGATCCACAACGGATGGTTGGCATCTTCCGGGGCATGAACCGGGATGCCCTTGCGCGCGCACAGTTGCGCCACGGAGGCGTAAAAGGCGTTTTCCTTCGGATCATCGGCGTGGGTAAACACCGCGGCGATCTCGAAGCCTGAGTCGAGCAGGGTTTCGATGCCGGCACAGCCGATATCGTGATAGGCGAAGACAACAGCTTTTGCGCTCATGAGAGAACCTGATCGGAAGAAGTGTTAGTGAGGCCGTCGACGGTGACAACGGGTGCTGGCGTGGCGGGTTGGCTACGCAGGACTTTCTCGACGAAGAATCGGGGGCGGGCGCGGACGTCGCTGTACATGCGGCCCAGGTATTCGCCCAACAGGCCCATGCCGATGAACTGCCCGCCGGTGAACACAAACAGCACGGCGAACAACACGAATGTGCCGTCGCCGGCCCATTCGGCGCCGAACACCAGGCGCAGGACGATCAACGCCGTGGCGAACAGCAAGCCGAGTCCGGCCATGGCGAAACCGACGATGCTCAGCAACCGCAGCGGCGTGGTGGTCATGCAGGTGATCAGGTCGAACATCAGGTTGACCAGGCGCATGGGGCTGTATTTGGATTCGCCGTGTTCACGTTCGGCGTGGGTCACCAGGATCTCCGTGGTGTGCCGGGCAAAGCTGTTGGCCAGGATCGGAATGAAGGTGCTGCGTTCGCGGCAGGCGAGCATCGCGTCGACGATGCTGCGGCGGTAGGCGCGCAGCATGCAGCCGTAATCGCTCATGGCCACACCGGTCGAGCGCTGTACGGCCAGGTTGATCAGCTTCGACGGCCAGCGGCGCAGCGCGGAGTCCTGGCGGTTGTTGCGTACCGTGGCAACCACGTCATAGCCCAGCTCGGCCTGCGCCACCAGGCGAGGGATTTCTTCCGGCGGGTTTTGCAGGTCGGCGTCGAGGGTGATCACCACATCGCCTTTGCACTGCTCGAAACCGGCCATGATTGCCGCGTGCTGGCCGTAGTTGCGGTTGAGAATGACCGCCACCACCGGGCTGCACTCTCGATTGGCGGCCTCCTCGAGGATTTGTGCGGAGTTGTCGCGGCTGCCGTCATCGACCAGCACGATTTCATAGTCATGGCGCAACAAACGGCAGGCCGCTTCGGTCCGCCTGAGCAGCTCGGGCAGGCTGTCCTGTTCGTTGTAGACTGGGATGACGATCGACACGCAACGGATCGGATACGGTTTCACAGGCTTTTTTCCAGTGTGTTTTCGATGGCGTCGACGACACGATTGACGTCATCGGTGGTCATGTCGGGGAACAACGGAATCGAGCACAGGCGCTCCGAGTTCCATTCGGTGTTGGGCAGGTGAAGGTCAGGGAAACGCTGGCGGTACCAGGTGTGCAGGTGCGTGGCGATGAAGTGAATGCCGGTGCCGATGTTCTGTTCCTGCAAGGCCCTCATGAAGGCATCGCGATCCAGTCCGCAGCGCTCGGCGTCGATGCGCAGGACGAACAGGTGCCACGCGTGCCGCTGCGGATACGTCGGGATGGCCAGCGGTTGCACCGGTAAACCTTCGAGGCGTTGCAGGTAGGTGCGCGCCAGCTCGGTGCGCTTGGCGTTGATCGCACCCAGACGCTCAAGCTGCACCAGGGCGATGGCGGCATTGATGTCGGCCAGGTTGTATTTGAAACCCGGCTCCATCACTTGTGCCTGAGGTCTGCGACCGTGGGTCAGCCGATCGTAGGCATCAACGCCCAGCCCATGAAACTTGAGCATGCGTACCCGGTTGGCCAGCGCGGTGTCGTCGCTGACGAACATCGCGCCCTCGGCGCAGGTCATGTTCTTGATCGCGTGGAACGAGAAGATCGCCGTGCCTTTCGCGCCGACATGTCGACCTTTATAGAAGGTGCCTGCTGCATGGGCGGCGTCTTCGATGACGGGGATGCCGTGTTTGTCGGCCAATGCGTAAAGTGGATCAAGGTCGAAGGCGGCACCGGCGTAATGCACCGGAATGATTGCCCGGGTGCGCGGCGTGATCGCCGCCTCGATGCTGGCCAGGTCACACATGAGCGTGTCGCGGTCAACGTCGACGAAGACCGGTTTGGCACCCAACAGGCAAATCATGTTGGCCGTGGACACCCAGGTCTGGGATGGCGTGATGACTTCATCGCCCGGACCAATGCCCAAGGCCAGTAACGTGATATGCATACCACCAGTGGCCGAAGAAAGTGCAACGGCATGACGGCAGCCGACATAGTGGGCGAATTGCTCTTCCAGTTGCTGGGTTTTCGGCCCGGTAGTGATCCAGCCGGAGCGCAATACTTGCTCTACGGCTGCGATTTCCTCATCGCCGATAGTCGGGCGGGAGAAGGGGAGAAACGCCTCATTCATAAGAATCTCCGGGCGAACGGCTTCCTTCAGCAAAATCGCCGAAAGAAGCGTGTTTTCAAGGGGTTGACTGCCGGAGCAGGAAGCCATCAATTGACTTTCCGGGCCGCGACCGGCAGCGTGACGACCCACAAGGGCTCGTCGGGTTGATTGAAGGTTATGCCCGATTTTGTGAAAGGAACATGAAAAACCGGTCTTCGAATCGTTTATCTGAAAGTCATACAGCCACTGTTCAGACTTCTGCCGTTTATCGCGATTTTTAGAAGAGAAGTCCTGCGGAAGTGTTCCCCTTTATATGAACAATGTTTCAATCCTTAGTTGTTTTTACTGAATTGTTTCCACTCAAGGCCGTTTCGTTTGATTGACTTAGTTAATACCCACTCTGTTGCTTCGAAGACCAACCCGATGACTGTCTACCTGGCCCGACTGGCGCCCTCCAGTCAGTTGACCATGCGCTACGTTTTGCAGGATGCGGCCGACCGTTTGGGTTTCGAAGACATGAACGTCGAGGAGATTCCCTGGCATCAGCTCCAACCCGACAATGTGATTGCGCTGGTCGCAGCGCTGCGTGAAGACGGGTACGCACCGAATACCTCGTCGCTGTACGTCAATGCGGTACGCGGTGTGATGAACGAAGCGTGGCGCATGAGCCTGATCAGTCAGGAACACTTGCTGAAAATGCGCTCGGTGAAAGGGATTGCCGGCACGCGTCTGTCCCAGGGGCGCAACCTCAGGCGCTCGCTGATTCAGGAGATGATGGCGGTGTGTGCCGCCGACCCGCGTCCTCAAGGCCTGAGAGACGCCGCCATCATCGGGATTTTGTACGGTTCGGGAATGCGCAAATCCGAGTCGGTGAACCTGGACCTGTCACAGGTGGATTTCAGCGAGCGCAGCTTGCGGGTCACCGCCAAGGGCAACAAGCAGTTGATCAAATACGCCCCGGCCTGGGCCTTTGAAAAACTGCAGGCCTGGCTGGAACTGCGCCGTTCGCACCTCAAGGAAGGCGAGGTGGACGACCCGTTCCTGTTCAACCGCATCCGTCGCGGCAGCCACATCACCCGCGAGCGCATCACCAAACACGCGATCTATTACATCGCCCGGCAGCGCGGTGCGCAGGTCGGGGTGAAGATCATGCCGCATGATTTTCGGCGCTCGTTCATCACCCGGGTGATCGAAGAGCATGACCTGTCGATCGCGCAAAAACTCGCTCATCACAGCAACATCCAGACGACGGCCAACTACGATGTGCGCGACGACAACGAGCGGCGTCGGGCGGTGGATCGCTTTGATCTGTGATGGCGTGGATTCAGGGTTCACTCAGCACATGGGCATGGCCGATGGTTGATACGTGAACCTCGCTGCCAGCGGGCGGCGCGTACAGGCCAGAGCTGCGCACCATCAATGATCGACCGTGCGGGTCGCCGGCGACGGCAGGCTGCAACTCCACGGTCAAGGTGCAGGTGTTGCCGCTGAAATCCCGCTCTGTCACCACGGCGCGGCACCCGGCGACTTCGGTCGGGCTGGGCTGGATGCTGACCAATTGCAGCTGCTCGGGGCGCAGCATGATCTGCGCCGCATTGTTGTTACGGTGGTTGTTAACCGGAATACGGCCCAGATCGCAATGGGCCCACCCGGCCTCGATCCTGGCGGGCATGACCACGGCATCTCCAAGAAACAGCGCGGTTTGTTCGTCGTCGGGATAGCGGTAAAGGTCCAGCGGATGGCCCGACTGCACCAGCCGGCCGTCACGCATCACCGCCAACTGATCGGCGAACGACAAGGCTTCACTCTGGTCATGGGTGACCAGGATGGTGGTGACGCCGGCGTCGGACAGCAATCGCGCGACCATTTTGCGCATGGCGCCCCGCAGACCGGTATCGAGGGCCGAAAACGGCTCGTCCAGCAACATCAGCCGTGGTTGCTGCGCCAACGCACGCGCCAGCGCCACTCGCTGTTGCTGACCGCCGGAAAGCTCATGAGGCCAACGTTGGGCCATGCTCGCATCGAGGGCCACGCTGTCCATCAACTCAGCGATTCGCTGGTGCTTCGCCTCGCCTTTGGTCGACAGCCCGAAACCGATATTGGCGGCCACCGTCATGTGCGGGAACAGCGCGCCGTCCTGGGGGACATAGCCGATCAAGCGCTGATGCGCCGGGACTTCATGGGTGTCGTCGACGAGTGTCTGGCCGTCGAGCGAAATACTGCCCGTGTCCGGGAATTCGAAACCGGCGATCATCCGCAGCAACGTGGTTTTGCCGGAACCCGATGGGCCAACGATGACTGTCCGGCTGCCTTTTGGCACCGACAGGCTGACGTTCTCCAGCGCTCGCTGAGAACCGTAATATTTGCAGATCGCGTGCAGTTCCAGAGCGTTCATCGTCCAGCCGTTCGTTTGGATTGGTAATAAAGAATTGCGGTCAACGGAAGCGACAGCACAATCATCAGCAGCGCGTAGGGGGCCGCGGCGGCATAGTCGATTTCGCTGGTCATGGCCCAGAAACCGGTGGCCAGGGTGCGCGTGCCGTTGGGGGCGAGCAGCAGGGTCGCGGTCAGCTCATTGGTGATCGCCAGAAACACCAGCGCGGCACCGGCGGCGGCCCCGGGCGCGGCCAGGCGCAGGGTGATCAGCCACAGTGCTCGCGCAGGCGAGCGGCCGAGGCTGCGCGCCATGTTTTCCAGTTCGACCGGTGCCTGCGCGATGCCCGCACGCAAACTCACCAGGGCGCGGGGCAAAAACATCAGCAGATACGCCAACAGGACGGTGATCGTGGTCTGGTAGATCGGTCGGGCGAAATGGATGGTGATAGTCACCAACGCCAGGGCCACGACGATGCCGGGCAATGAACTGGTGATGTAATTGCAGCTTTCCAGCAACCGCTGCAGCCGACCCGGCGAGCGAATCGACAGCCAGGCGATCGGGATGGCGGCGCAGGTGGTCAGGACTGCGCCGCAAATCCCCAGCAGCAGGGTTTGTTCCAGCGCCGGCACAAGCTCTGCCAAGTCCCAGACTTGCGGGCCGCCCGCGATCAGCCATTTGCCCAAGGTGATCAGCGGCACACCCAAGGCCAGGGCGCAGGTGGTGATTTGCAGCATCAACCCCAGCACGGTGGCTTGAGCGTCCAGGCGCACCACCCGTTGTTCACGCGCGCTGCCGGAACCGACCCGGGCGTAACGCGCCGTACCGCGAGCGGCCGACTCGGCGGTCAGCATCACCAGGCAACACAGGGCGAGCACGCTGGCCAGCATGTGGGCAGCGGGGCCGTTGAAGGTGGATTTGAACTGATCGAAGATCGCCGTGGTGAAGGTGTCGAAGCGGATCATCGCGTACAGGCCATATTCGGCCAGCAGGTGCAGGCCCACGAGCAACGCACCGCCACAGATGGCCAGGCGCAGTTGCGGCAACACCACACGAAAGAAGATCGCCCAGGGCTTGAGCCCCAGGGATTCGGCCACGTCTTCGATCGCCGGGTCGAGCCGGCGCAACGTCGCTGCAATCGGCAAGTACAGGAACGGGAAGTAGGCGATCACCGAGACCAGAACCCCGGCAAACAGGCCGTGAATCGGTGGTACCAGGCTGACCCAGGCATAGCTGTGCACGAAGGCCGGCACCGCCAGCGGCGCGATCGCCAGCAACGACCAGCCACGTCGCCCGGGCAGGTTGGTGCGCTCCGTCAACCAGGCCAGGGCCAGGCCCAGGCTGATGCACAACGGAATCGTGATCACCACTAGCAACACGGTGTTGATCAGTAACTCGCCGACCCGAGGCCGGAACACCAGCGGCACCAGCGTTGCCCAGCCGGTTTGTATCGACACGCCGATGACGAAGGCAATCGGCATCAGTGCCAGCAACGACACCAGCACCGACAAACCGATTACCCAGGCGCCACCGCGACCGGCGAAGACGCCACGGGCGCGTCGTCGCAGGTTGACGGGTATCGCCGCGGGGATACCGGTTGGCAGGGATTCAGGGATCAATTAGAGCAGCCCCACCTGAGTCATCAGGTCCACGGCTTTTTTGCTGTCGAGTTTCGACGCATCGACCACTGGGGCGTCGAGTTGCGACAAAGGCACCAGTTTCGGATTGGATGGGGCGTTTTTGCCCACGGCGTATTCGAACGACTTGCCAGTCTTGAGGATGTCCTGGCCGTCCTTGCCGGTGATCCATTTGAGCAACGCCTGGGCTTGTTCCTTGTGCTTGCTGGACGCCAATACGCCGCCCCCCGAGACGCTGACAAAGGCCCCCGGGTCCTTGTGCTTGAAGTAGTGCAGGGCCGTGTTGTTGCTGTTTTCGCCGGTCTTGGCTTGATCGCCGAAGCTGTAATAGTGATAGATCACGCCGCTGTCGATCTGCCCGGCATTCACCGCCTTGAGCACGGCGCTGTTGCCGCGATAGGCCGTAACGTTGGTTTTCATCCCTTTGAGCCATTCCAGCGTTGCGGCTTCACCCTTGAGTTCCAGCACTGCAGCGACGATTGCCTGGAAGTCGGCACCGGCCGGAGAAGCGCCCCAACGACCTTTCCACGCCGGACCCGCGAGGTCCATCAGTGATTTCGGCAAGTCGGCCTCGGGCAGTTTCGCAGGGTTATAGACAAACACGGTTGAGCGCGCGGCAATCCCGACCCATTTGCCATGGGCAGGACGATAAGCCGCCTCGACTTGCTCCAGCGTCGTCGGGGCAACCGGCGCAAACAGGCCGGCGTTGTCCACCAGCACCATCGCCGGGGAGTTCTCGGTCAGGAACACATCGGCCGGGGACGCGGCGCCTTCCTGCACGATCTGATTGCCCATCTCGGTATCGTCACCATTGCGCACGGTGACCTTGATGCCGGTTTCCTTGGTGAAGCCCTCGACCCAGGCTTTGGTCAGGCTTTCGTGCTGCGCGTTGTAGACCACAATGCCGTCATCCGCTGCAAACACCTGTGTGGCGCCGAGCAGGGCAGTGGCCAGCAAGGCCGCTTTGAGGAAGGAAGGGGTAGAGGTGAACATTCTGTCGGCAGCTCCTGTTCTTTTGGAAGGCATGCACGTCCATTCGCGGATCAATCAATGCGAACCATTTGCATGTTTGAATCGCAGGGAATGTAGAGCTAAAAATGAGAAAAAAACGTCAAAGAAACCGTTAATACATGTCATTTACATTCAGATTAGCAGCACCTCGGCCCCTTGCCCGATGGGTCTGAATCAAACGGTGTGGTCACTGGCTCGATGGGCAGCCTTTCGAAGTTCCGCCGGCCGCCTGATTGATCGCAGCGGCCAGACGCTTGACGTTGTTCTGATGGGCCACCACCAATTCATCAATGCTGGGACCGGAAGGTGACTGCAACGTGCTGCGGCAAGTAATCAGCGTGTTATCACTGTCGCCAAGGCTGCGCAGGCGCCATTTGACATCGATCAGCGCGTATTGCCCTGGAATCGAGTCGAAGCGCTGCACATCCAGGCGCAGTGACATTTTGCGTTGTGAGTGGCTGTTGAGCAGTTGGTCAACCATGGCGCTGCGCAATTCATCCACCAGGCTCGCGGCCCACCATTCGGTTTCGAGTATCGCCAGGCCGCTGTTGCCCTGGCGGATCACGATCTGCGGACGATCGACCTGGGGCGGCACGCTGATGCTTTCAATCTCGATCTCCGAGGTACCGCCTCTGGATTGATTACCCAATTGCGCCGGAATCAGGGTGTGAAACTGAATCGGATCACTGCGGCAAGCGGTGAGCAGTAACAGCGCGGTGACCAAGGTGATCTTCAGCGAAAAAGCCATGGTGTTGCTCCTGTGGTCAGTTGCGCGGTGGCGCCTGCAGATCCATCGGTGCGGCGTTGTTGGGGCGGCCGCGAATCAGCGATTCCGGGTGGCGTCCCAGGTAATCCGAGAGCTCACGCAAGGAGCGCGACATGCGTCCGAGTTCGTCCAGGGTCTGGGTCAGCTGTTCCCGCTGCGGCGAGTCTTCGGCGAGCGTCGAACTGGCCGATTGCAGGGTCTTGCTGACGTCGGCCAGGGTGGTTTGCACGCCCGGCAGCGTCTTGGCGTTGAATTGGGCGAGTCCTTTGCGCAGTTCGACGAGGTTACTGTCAAGATTGCCGGCAATTCGCTCGATCGGCAGTTGGTTGATCTTGTTGACCATGCCTTCGAGTTTTTCCTGCAACTGTTCGAGGCTGCCGGGAATGGTCGGGATACTGACCGGACGGGCGCTTGGATCGAACGCGACTTTCTCGGCCTTGGGGTAGAAATCCAGTGAGATGTACAGCTGGCCGGTCAGCAGATTGCCGCTGCGTGCCTGGGCGCGCAGACCGTTCTCGATAAAGGAACCCATCAAGCGCACGGCTGCGGCTTCATCATTGGGATCATGATTGAGCGCCTTGAGCATTTTGGTATGGGCCGAACCCAGGCGCTGCGGGTAGATCACGATGCCAACGTTGACCGGGAAACTGCGTTTTTTCGCATCGAAATCCAGATTGATCGACACCACTTTGCCGAACTCGACGCCGAGGAATTCCACCGGTGCATCGACTTTGAGGCCACGCAGGGCCTGGTCGAAACGCAGGCTCAAGTATTGGCCCTTGCCACTGGGCGGGGCGAGGGCGGTTTGCTGGTCTGGGAACAGTTCATAGGCATACTCTTCGGCCGCCGGTTTATCGTTGGGGCTGTACTCCGGCGCGCGGAAGGCGATGCCGCCAACCAGCAGCGATGACAATGACTCGGTCTTCACCGCGAAGCCATTGGCGCCGACGCTGACATCAATACCGCTGGCGTTCCAGAACCGGGTGTTTTCGGTGACATAGGCATCGTTGGGCGCGTGAATGAACAAGTCGATGTTCACACCGTTGCCGTCAGGGTCCAGCGCATAGGCCACCACCTGGCCGACCGGGATTTTTCGGTAATAGACCGGCGAGCCGATGTCCAGCGATCCGAGGTCCTGGGTGTGCAAGGTAAAGCGTTTGCCCGGTTCGCCATAGGTAATCGCTGGCGGGTTTTCCTGGCCTTTGAAGTGTTTCGAACGGGTGTTGGACTGGCCGATATCCGCGCCGATGTAGTCACCGGAGAACAGGGTATCGATGCCCGACACGCCGCCGGCACCGATACGCGGACGCACCACCCAGAACTGTGAGTCTTCACGGGTGAAGCTTTCCGCCTGTTTGGCCAGTTTGATCGTAGCGTTGACACTCTTCTGGTCGCTGCTCAGTTCCACGTCCGAGACCTGCCCGATCACCACATTGCGGTATTTGACCTCGGTCTTGTTGGCAGTCAGGCCGCTGCCGGTCTTGAACGTGACCGTGATGGTCGGGCCTTCCTGCATCATGCTGTGGACCACCAGGGAAATGCCCACCAGTACTGCGACGATTGGCACGATCCAAACCAGCGAAACGCTGAAACGACGAGTCTTGATTGGGGCCTGGCCAGGGGCTTGCGGCCCGTCAGTGGCTTGCGACTTCATCCATGTCCTCCTCGGTGTGTGAGTTTTTATCCTGCTCGTTATCCCAGATCAGACGCGGGTCGAAACTCATCGCTGACAGCATGGTGAACACCACCACCAGTCCAAAAAACAGAATGCCCGGACGCGGTTCGATATCGGCCAGGGCTTGAAACTTCACCAGTGAGGCCACCAGGGCCACCACGATCACGTCGAGCATGGACCAATAACCGATGAGCTCGACGAAGCGGTATAACGTCGATCGTTCCTTGCGCGCCCATAGGCTGTTGCGATGCACCGTAATCAGCAGCAGCATTAACGCGACGAACTTGACGCCCGGCACCGCGATGCTGGCGATAAAAATGATCAGGGCGATGTCCCAGGCACCGTGCTGCCAGAAATCCAGCACGCCGCCCATGATTGTGCTGTCAGCTCCGTTGCCGACCATCTTCGTATTCATCACCGGCAGCAGATTGGCCGGGACGTAAAACACCAATGAGGTCAGCAGGTAGGCCCAGGTGCGGGTCAGCGAGTTGGTTTTGCGCCGATGCAACGGCGCGCCGCAGCGCTCGCATTCGTGCGGTTCACCTGTCATGTCGCAGGCCAGTCCGCAGCTGTGGCACAGGCAGAGGTTGAGTTCGCTGGCGACCGGAGGCGTTGTCATAGAATGTCCCACAGCTCACGGATATCGCGCCCGGCGATGCGGATCATCATCAGACTGAGCACGGCCAGGGCAAACAGACCGATGCCGGGCAGCACATCCAGCAACCCGGCGAGCTTGATCACCGCAACCATGGCCCCCAGCAGACAGACTTCGAGCATGCTCCAGGGCCGCAGGGTTTCCAGCCAGCGCATGCAGAAGCTGAAACCGGGCGAGCGCCGGGAGGCGAGGGCATAGCTCAGCACCCAGATCAGCAGCAACAGCTGGAAAATCGGCGCGATGATCATCGCGATCGCCGCCACCATGGCAATGAACGTGATCGGCCCCAGGCTCAGGGCCAGCACCGAGTCCCAGAGGGTTGCGCTGTTTTTCAGGCCTTTGAGGCTGATGCTCATGACCGGGTAGAAATTGGCGAAAATCCACAGCATCAACGCCGTCCAGGTCAACGCCAGGCGTTGTTCCACCGTCAGGCCGTTATAGCGCTGGAGCACACCGCCGCAGCGTGTGCACAGGGTTTTTTGATGTTTGGCGAGCGTGACTTTTTCATACACGCAGTCGCAGTGCTCGCAGATGATCAGTCGGTCAGTCGTAGCCATAGGCCGTACTCGCCAGGACGCAGGAAAGTCAGAGCACCTCCTCAATATAGAAGTGCCTTGCGATTGAGCAAATCGAAAGGCCTAAACAACTGATTGACCGCGTTATCGTTTATCGCGAGCAGGCTCACTCCCACAGGGATCGTCGTCGTTCAAAAATGCTGTGTCCGCCGAAAATCCCCTGTGGGAGCGAGCCTGCTCGCGATAGCGGCCTGTCAGCCAACCAGTTCGCGCAGGCGATACCAGAACATCCCAAGCGCCAGCAACGGCGAGCGCAGCATCGGCCCGCCGGGAAAGGTCATGTGCGGCACGGCGCTGAACACGTCGAACCCTCGACTGTGCCCGGCATGGATCGCTTCACCCAATAGCTTCGCGCACCAATGCGTGACGTTCAGCCCATGCCCCGAGTAACCCTGGGCATAAAACACATTCGGGTGCTGACTCAAGCGGCCAACTTGCGGGAAGCGATTGGCGGAGATGCCGATCCGGCCGCCCCATTGATAGTCGATGCGCACATCGCGCAATTGCGGGAAGACTTTGAGCATCTGCGGGCGCATGTACGCCGTGATGTCAGCCGGATCGCGCCCGGAATAATGGCAGGCGCCGCCGAACAGCAAGCGCCGGTCCGCCGAGAGCCGGTAGTAATCCAGGCCGACTTTCTGGTCGCACAACGCGAGGTTCTGCGGGATCAACTGCGCGGCAACCTCAGGTGCCAACGGCTCGGTGGCAATGATGTAGCTGCCGGCCGGGAGCACCTTGCCGCTGAGCTTCGGTTCGAGTTCTTCAAGGTGCGCGTTGCAGGCCAGCACCAGACTTCCCGCGCGTACCGTGCCACCGGCACAGCGAACCTGCACCGTGCTGCCATGGATCAACTCCAGAACCGGGCTCTGCTCGAAGATCTGCACCCCAAGGGATTGCGCCAGCCTTGCTTCGCCCAGCACCAGATTGAGCGGATGCAAATGGCCCGAACCCATGTCGACCAGACCACCGGCATAGACGCTTGAGTCCACCACTTGCTCACGGATCTGCTCCGGCCCGACCAGACGGGTTTCGTGGGCGTAATCTGATTCGGCCAGACTGTCGCGCTCCGTCTTGAACGCCGCGAATTGCGCCTTGGTGTTGGCCAGCTCGCAGAACCCCCAGCGCAGGTCGCACTCAATCCCGTGTTCACGGATGCGATTGCCCACCAGTTCCACCGATTCGATCCCCGCACGCTCCAGATAGCGCACCCCGTCCTCACCGACGTACCGGGTGAAACCGCTGACGTCATGGCCGATGCCGCGGATCAACTGCCCGCCATTACGCCCGCTGGCGCCCCAGCCAATCCGCCGGCCCTCCAGCACAATCACCGAGAGCCCGCGCTGAGCCAGCTCGATCGCGGTGTTGACCCCGGTAAAACCGCCGCCGATCACGCAGACATCGGCCACAAGGTCCGAGGCCAGCGTGGGGTAGGGCGTCAGGCCTTTGGCGGTGGCCGCGTAGTAGGAATGTGCGTGTTCGTTATTCATTTGTTGGACTTCACTTTGCTCCAGGAACGGGTCATCAGTCGCATGATCGCCTGGGGCGGAGTGGTCGAAATGTAGAGTTTGTCGAGGACTGCCTGAGGTGGGTAAACCTCAGGGTTGTTCACCAGCTCCGCGTCCATGTATTCCTTGGCGGCGGGGTTGGGGTTGGCATAGCCGACCGAGGCGCTGACCTTGGCAATCACTTGCGGGTCCAGAAGGTAGTTGATGAAGGCATGGGCTTCTTTCGGGTTGCTGGCATCGGCAGGAATCGCCAACAGGTCAAACCACAAGTTACTGCCTTCCTTCGGAATGGCGTAGGCGATGTTCACGCCGTTCTTGGCTTCCTTGGCCCGGTTGGCGGCCTGGAACACGTCACCGGAATAGCCGAAGGCCACGCAGATGTCGCCGTTGGCAAGGTCCGACACGTATTTGGAGGAGTGGAAATAGGTGATGTAAGGCCGGATGCTCAACAGTTTGGCTTCGGCTTTTTTGAAGTCTTCAGGGTTCTCGCTGCGCGGGTCCATGCCCATGTAATTGAGAATCGCCGGGAACACTTCATCGGCCGAGTCCATCATCGATACGCCGCACTGGCTGAGTTTCTTGATGTTTTCCGGTTCGAACAGCACTTCCCAGGAATCGATGCGGTCGATGCCGAGCACTTGCTTGACCTTGTCGACGTTGTAGCCGATGCCGTTGGTGCCCCACAGGTACGGCACGGAATGCTCGTTACCCGGATCGTTTTTCTCCAGCAGCGCCAACAATTTCGGGTCGAGGTTCTTGAAGTTGGGCAACTGCGCACGGTCCAGCTTGAGGAACGCGCCGGCCTTCACCTGACGGGCGAGGAAGTGGTTGGACGGCACGACCACGTCATACCCGGTACGCCCGGCGAGCAACTTGCCCTCCAGGGTTTCGTTGGAATCGAAGACGTCGTAGATCACCTTGATCCCGGATTTGGCCTGGAAGTCGGCGAGGGTGGTTTCGCCGATGTAATCGGTCCAGTTGTAGACGCTGACGGTGGGTTGAGCCTGGGCAACGGCACTGAACAGCACGGCAAGCGCGGCCGGCACCATGGATTTCAATAGACGCATTCGACACCTCTTTAGTTATTAGACTGTGTAGGAGCGAGGCTTGCCCGCGAAGGCGGCCTGACTGTCAACGATGATGTTGAACGGACCGGCCTCTTCGCGGGCAAGCCTCGCTCCTACAGGGGGGGCGCGTGATCTCGCGTGGCTTTCAGACGCTAAGCATCAAGAACTCACGCTCCCAGGAACTGATCACCCGCTTGAAGTTCTCGTGTTCGGCACGCTTGACTGCCACGTAACCGCGCACGAATTTGTCGCCCAGATACCGTCCGATGGTTTCGCTCTCTTCCATCTGCGTCAGCGCATCCTCGATGGTGATCGGCAGGCGCAGGTTGCGGCGCTCGTAGGCTCGACCTTGCACCGCCGCACTCGGTTCGATGCGTTCAACCATGCCCAGATAACCGCACAACAAACTGGCCGCGATCGCCAGGTACGGGTTGGCGTCAGCCCCCGGCAAGCGGTTCTCCACGCGCATCGAATCTGGCGTCGAGGTCGGCACTCGCAGGCCGACGGTGCGGTTTTCTTCGCCCCATTCAACGTTGACCGGGGCCGAGGTGTCCGGCAGGAAGCGGCGGAACGAGTTGACGTTGGGCGCGAACATCGGCAGCACTTTGGGGATGTACTTTTGCAGACCGCCGATGTGGTGCAGGAAAAGCTCGCTCATCGTGCCGTCGGCATTGGCGAAGATCGGCTTACCCGTGGCAATGTCGACTACGCTCTGGTGGATGTGCATGGCGCTGCCGGGCTCGTCGCCAATCGGCTTGGCCATGAACGTCGCCGCGACGTTGTGCTTGAGCGCCGCCTCACGCATGGTGCGTTTGAACACAGTGATCTGGTCGGCCAGGTCCAGCGCATCGCCATGACGGAAGTTGATTTCCATCTGCGCCGGGCCGTCTTCGTGGATCAGTGTGTCGAGGTCCAGGCCTTGCAGTTCGCACCAGTCGTAGACGTCTTCGAACAGCGGATCGAATTCGTTCGCGGCGTCGATGGAAAACGACTGACGAGCGCTTTCCGCACGGCCCGAACGGCCCAGCGGCGCCTTGAGCGGCAAGTCCGGGTCTTCACAGCGCTGGGTCAGGTAGAACTCCATTTCCGGCGCGACAATCGGCCGCCAGCCTTTGTCGGTGTACAGCTGCAGCACTTTCTTCAGCACATTGCGCGGCGACAGTTCGATCGGGTTGCCGAACTTGTCGAAGGTGTCGTGGATCACGATGGCGGTCGGCTCGATGGCCCATGGAATCACATACACCGCGTCGGCGACGGGCTTGCAGACCATGTCGATGTCGGCCGGGTCGAGCAGGTCGTAGTAGATGTCGTCGTCGACAAAGTCCCCGGTTACCGTTTGCAAAAGCACACTTTCCGGCAGGCGCATGCCTCGCTCATGCAGGAACTTGTTGGTGGGTGCGATTTTGCCGCGTGCAATGCCGGTCAAGTCACTGACCACACACTCGACTTCGGTAATCTTGTGATCTTTCAGCCACGTGAGGAGCTGATCGAAAGGGGCATTCATAAAGACCTCGTTATTGGTTTTTTTTAACGCCGGGGAGGACGGTTTCATCCACCGCACACTTCCCCTGAGACGCGTTGACGACTATCTTGGGCGAGCCTTGCGGTTCCATCTATCCACTTTCAGCAGCACCAAAACGCACCAAACGAGTGCGTAAGGTCATTCATGTCAGCGTCCAGTCCAATACAGGTTCAAGCGTTCAACACCGACGATGTCGCTGCGCAAATCCGCGCCACGCCGGGTTGGGTCCAGCATTACCAGCAAATGTCGCCGGGGCATTTCGCCGGGCGTGTGCGCTACCTGGACCTGCAAGGCGTGGAGATTTACGAAGAGCAGATGAACACCCGGGTCGAACAGAATTTCAGCGCGCCCGAGGGTTCGCTGGCGTTCTGTTTCGATCGCAGCGACAACGCGCTGTATGTGTTGAATGGCGAAAGTCGCAACATCTGGATCACCCCGGAGAACTACCAGGAAGTCGCCGTGGTGTTTGGTCCGGAGTTCGTGCAGCGTCACGGTTTGAATGTTGCGCGGCTGGAAGGCTTGTTCATGTCGCCGCTGAACTCGGGGCAGAACGCCTTGTTCAGCCGCTGGTTGAGCGGCACCTTGACCCGCCTCGCCGAAACGCTCGACCCGCCGAGCAAAGAAGCGCTGACCCAGCAACTGCTCGAAGACTGCCTGTACATCCTCGACAACGCCTGTGTGTGCCTCGATCACGGCGGCCTGCAGCGCCGCACCGAAGAACGCGCAGTGATGAAACGCATCGGCGAATGGGCCGCCGACTCACCGGAAGAAACCCTCAACCTGCTGGAGCTCTCCCAGGTGGCCGGGGTTTCCCTGCGGCAGTTGCAGCATGCGTTCAAGGCCTTCACCGGGATGACGCCCACCCATTGGCTGCGCCTGCGCCGCCTCAACAGCGCCCACCGCGAATTGCTCGCGCGAACACCGAATGACACCACCGTTGCCGAAGTGGCGATGAATTGGTCGTTCTGGCATCTGGGGCGGTTTTCCAGCAGTTACCGGGCGCTGTTCAAGGAACTGCCGAGTGAAACGCTCAAGCGCATTCGCCCGAGCAGGACCTGATTCGCAAGTTCAGCCTCGCCGAGAGGGCGCAGTGACTGGCTGAACGACCGGTTTTTTGTTCAAACCGTCGATGCAGGTTTCGCCAGTTCAATCCCGGCCGCACCCAATCGCTTGAGAATTTCAAACAACAAATCGCTTTTAGTCGTGCCGACGATTCTCGGGCTGCTGACGTAGCCCGTGACCGTCAGCGTGATGCCTTCGGGGGTCAGTTTGCTGAACCGGACGAAGGTAGCCGGTTTGTCGAGGATGGTTTCGTTCTCGCGGTACGTGTCGTACAGCAGGTTTTGAACTTGCTCCGGATCGATGTCCAGCGGGAACATCAGCTCCAGAGTCGCCACCCCTTGTGCGCTGCCGCCAAGGGTGACGTTGCGCAGGTTCTGCGAGATCAGTTGTGAGTTGGGCACGATGACGATCGAGCGGTCACTGAGTTGTATTTCGGTGGCCCTGACGTTGATGCGGCGGATGTCGCCTTCGACGCCACTGATGCTGATCAGGTCGCCGACCTTGACCGGGCGCTCGGTCAGCAGAATCAGCCCGGAGACGAAGTTTTTGACGATTTCCTGCAAGCCGAAGCCGATCCCCACCGACAGGGCGCTGACAATCCACGCCAGGTTGGTCCACTCGATGCCCAGGGATGACAAGGTCAGCAGAATCACCAGGGCGTAACCGATATTGGAGAACAGTGTGCTGAGCGAGGCACACATGCCGGGGTCCATGTCGGTCTTGGGCAGGAACTCGTTATCCAGCCATCGGCGCAGTGCGCGAATCAGGTAGATGCCGATGAACAGGGCCAGTAGCGCATTCAGCAAATGACCCGGGATGATATTGAGTTTGCGCAGGCCATCGCCGCCGAGGATGGCGAACGTCTGGGTAAACAGTTGCCCCAGCGTCGTGCCGACGCCACCGACAAACAGTGAAATGACCGCCAGCAGCATTAAACCGGCGCGACCGACACCGGACAGAATGATCGACGCTTGCTCAAGGCGTACATCGCCGATTCCGAGCAATTGTTTGAGCGCCTTGCCGCTTGGACTCTTGGGTGAAAACAGGTACTCACAGCTGTCTCTGAACAATTGCGTCAGCAAGTAGAAGCCCGACAGGATGATAAAACCCCAGACCAGTTGGTACGTAATGAACCGTGCCAGGGAGATGTAGCCGATCAGCAGCGCAATCAGCGATACCACCGTCGCAAAACCGGCCAACGAATAAATCAGGCCGGCAAGGGTGGTACTCGATTCGGGCGCTTCCCCGGTAGCCGCAACGGCTCTGCGGACTCTGCTGGCTCGCCGGAACAACGTGCCGATAATCAGCGTGACCACCAGCGCGATCAAACCGCGGCCAAACAGAATGGCCGGCGGGCTCATGCCGGTGACGTTGGTGATTTGTGCCAGGCTGACCAGAATCAGCAGTGTGACGGCCAGTATCCTGGGGAAGGGCTGGATTGCCAGTGCCACGGGATCGGAGATGGCCGGCAGCCGCCAGGAAGGATGTCGGGTCGACAGCAGCGCCCGGCTCAGACCGGTAATCAGGATGCACACATAGATGATTTTTTCGAATTCATCGGCAAAGTTCTGAATCAAAGGCGACAACGGCAATTGCCGGGTGAGCGCATAAAACAGCAGTTGCATTGCAAAAGCCGTGGTCAGCAGCGTGGCCACGACAGAGGCCAGTGCGAGCGAGCTTCGACGCAAACGTCCTTCCGGCATTCGATGAATACACACCCAGGTCAGCCCGCGCTCCGCGATTCTTCGGCCCCAGGACCAAACACCCAGGGCCAGCACGATCAATGCGATGGTGAACAGGCGTTCGCCGGGTTGCCAGGCGGCCTTGATTGCGCTGGAAGCCTGCTGGATGAATTCGCTCAGCCGCTGGCGGTCCTCCTTCAGCGGACTGAACAATGGCGCCCAGAACCCCGGCCCCAGGATACTGCCGCTGCGCAGCGTGACTTCGCTTTCCAGCAGGTTGCGGCGAATACCGGCGATTTGAATAAGGAGACCGGCAGCATTGTTTCTGAGTGCTGTCAGGGTTTTGAGGCTGGAATCGACTTTGGTCTTTTGCTCGGAGAGATAGGCTCTTTGCGTCGCGATATCCGATTTCTCTGACTCTACATCGTCGAGTGATACCGGGCCCAACACATCAAGTTGGGCTTGCAGTTGCTTCTGTTCGGGCAGCAGGGATGACTGCAGGCTATCCACGTCGTTGATAAACGACTGAACAGCATCTTGCAGGCCGACCATCTGGGTGAGGTTATTGGCCAGCGAAATCTGTTGCTTGATTCGGTCAAGGCGGATTTGCAGGTTTTGCAGATCACTCTGAGAAATGACTAACGACGAAGTACCCGATGTAATACCGGCAGCCGGCAGTATGTCGGCGGCCGACAGCGCTCCGTCACTGGTTGCAAGCAGCGTGAGCACGACGAACATCATTGACTTCAATGCATTACGCATGGGGGGGCTCGACTCTGTGGTGGGTCGCTCAACCTATGAGGTTAGGCCATCACGCCAAAACGATCGAAAAGAATCCTGTTCGCCGTCAGGATCAGGCAATACCGTGCAGAGAGTGAGTGCCGCGTGATCTACACTCTTTGTTGCTGAATCAAGCCCGGGATCAGCTACCCGGGGTTAATGCAGAGTGACGGGCTGCGTTGGAGGTCATTATGAGCAAGGTGTCATCCATCGGCCTGAGCATCGCATTGGCGGTTGCGTGCACCCAGGGTTGGGCTGCAACGGTCGTTCCGATGAAAGGGCAGAGTTCGCAACAGACCCAGCTGGACATCAATGAATGCAACAGCATCGCGTCCGGTCAGGCTGCGTCGACCGCACAGCCTGCTTCCGGAGGGCGATTGCGCGGTGCTGCCGCGGGGGCCGCCGCGGGATCGGCCGGGGCAGAAGTGCGCGGGCGTCAGCATGACGAGTTTTATGAGCGCATCGATGACGACACGAAACAGGACTATCGGCAGGACCGCGCGAAAGAGACCGCCGTGGCCGGTGCCGTGGTGGGCGGCTCGCGTCAGCGTCAGGAACGCCGGGCACAAGAGAAAACCAGTGCCGCAACGACCTCGACGGCGTACACCAGTTGCCTGCAGGGCAAGGGGTATCAGGTTAACCCCTGAGCCTTTCGCGGCCGCTGCTCGAGCAGATAAACCATCAGGCAGGCGTACAACGTGACGGCAAGGAACAAGCCCATGCGCACCGCAAACGCGGTGTACACGTCCTTGCCTGCGATGCTGTCCTGAACCGACTGGCCCAGCAGGATAATCAGCGTGATCAGGGCGTTGAGCCAGAACCCCGGGCTGAACCCGGTCGGGCTCAGCGCGTAGAGCTTGCGCGCCAGCACCAGGCCGAACAGCAGCATCCACAGAAAGAACATCCACAGGTGCACAAACAGGCTGAGGGCGCTCCAGAACAGGATCGCCAGCAGGCCTGCGAGCAAGGTTGAGCCAACGAGTTCGCGACCGGCTGTGTGGGCGTTGGTCGTGGAGCTTTGTTGGCCCAGGCTGACGGCTTTGAGGATGATCGGCAGGTAACCGGCCGGGTCGATCAACGCGAGCAGGAACGTCGGTAACACGATCAGGGTTGCACGTAGCGCCACTCGGCTGACCTCTTCGGCGGGCAACGTCGGGGCGGGTGGCGGGGAAGGGGCGTTGGGCGGATCCGGGAATAACCCGTGACTGATCGCCACGACCGCTACGGCGAGCAGCAAGCCCTTGACCAGCGCACCGATGACCATCGCCGCCAGATCGAATTCGGCAACGCCGGCCGAGGAAATCATCGTCAGGCCAATCACCAGAAAGGTCACGATCAGGGCATTTCCACCGCGCAGGCCAAAACGGAAGACCAGAAACAGGCTCAGACCGATCAGCAGCACGCCGCTGACGGGGTAATAACGCAGGATCGGGATCAACAACAGGCCAAGGCCCGTGGTCAACATCGCAGCCAGTGCGAGCACCACGGCTGCCTTGAACGGCAACGGGCGATTGATCGAGGCCAGCAGGATGAGGCACAGCACCGGCGCGAGAAAGGGGATCGGCAACCCGAGGCCGAAGCTGGCGGCAAGGCACAGCGCCGTGCCAGTGGCCAGGCGTAATGCGCGCTGTTCCCGGGGCGTGCGTTTAGTAGGCATAGCTCAGCCAGCTCATGAAACCCACAAACAGCCGACCCAACGGGTTCAGCGGGTTGCCTTGATTCGGGAAGGCCATGACTTCGGCCTGCCCGCCAGCACGGATGGCGCCGCTGTCACGCAAGGTTTTTCGGGCGTCTTCGGAGAGCTCGATAATCACCGGAAAACGCTGGGCCGGTCGCAGCCAGTCGCGGCTGTTCTGGACACTGGGCAAGGTGCCAGGCGCCGGTGTCTGTCCGACACTGACGCCATAACCGACACTGCGCACGCGTCCGTCGAACACTTCGCCCGGGAATGCATCCAGGACGATCGCCACAGGCGTATCGACTTTCACCAGACCGAGGTTGTTTTCAGTCATGTCCGCGCTGATCCAGACATCGTGGATGGCAATCAGGGTCATGACCGGGCCACCGGCCGCGGCGAACTGCCCGGCGTCGGTGCGCAGGTCGGTGACCAACCCCGCCGAACGGGCGCGGATCTGTGTGTTGGACAGATCCAGCTCGGCTTTCGACAGCGCCGTGGCGGCGCTTCGCAGCAGGGCGTTGTCTTCCTCGCTGCCACCTTCTTGCTCGCGCGCTCGTTGCACTTCGGCGCGGGCGGCCGCGACCTGGCTGACCGCCTGTTCACGATTGGCGCGAGACACTTCGAGCAGACGCACGGAAATGGTTCCGGGGTCTTCGCGGTACAAACCTTCCAAACGTTGATTGTCTTGTTTCGCCTTCAGTTCGTTGGCCTGGGCCGCGCGCAAGTTGGCTTGCGCCGAAGCGATGCCGGCGGTGCTGGCGCCGATCTGCCGACGGGTCGATTCAAGGTCTGCGCGGGCGCGGTCGACGGCGATCTGGTAGGGCTGCGGGTCCACTTCGAATAGCACGTCGCCCGCCTGGACGTCCTGATTGTTGCGCACGTTGACGCGGATCACCCGGCCGGCGACTTCCGAGGCGACCGGAATGACAAAGGCGCCCACGCGGGCTTGTTGCGTATAGGGCGTGAAACGGTCGGCCGCCAGGTACCACGCCAGGCTCAGGAGGATCAGGAGCAGCACCCATTTGATGCCTTTTTTCGCCGGGTCGGCGGCAGGCTCAGGAGGCTTTGGGGCGGGCGCCTCGGGGACAGGCTGCGCGGTTTCACTCATGGCTGTTTACCTTGTGAGGCAGGGAGGGCGGCGGGCTCGCTCAGCAGGTCGCCCCAGTCGGTGCGTTTTTCCATCTGCTGGCGGGTGGCTTCATCGACTTTGGGCTGGGCGCTGTACCAACCGCCACCGAGGGATTTGTACAGGGCAATCAGGTTGCTCACCGCGTTGCTGCGGGCGACCAGGTAGCTGTCCTGCTGTTCGAGCAGTGCGCGCTGAGCATCGAGCACCCGCTGAAAGTCTGAGTAACCTTCGCGGTACTGCGTGCTGGCCAGCACCAGCGAGCGTTTGGCGGCCACTCCGGCTTCGCTCAGGATGCGTTCGCGCTCCAGCGATTTGATCAAACCAGTGGCGGCATCGTCAGCCTCCCGCGCAGCCTGGCGGACTTTGTCGCGGTACGCCTCGATCAGTTGCTGCAACCGCGCATCCTGGACGCGCACGTTATTGCTGATCTGGCCATGGTCGAACAGGTTCCAGCGCAGGCTGGGGCCGCCGATCAGGTCCAGGCTTCGGGACGTACCGTTTAGCGTGTCGGCCGACCAGACGATGCTGCCAAGCAAGGTCAGCGACGGATAGAAGTCACTTTCGGCCACGCCAATCAATGCCGACTGGGCGGCGACATTCAGCTCGGCGGCGCGCACATCGGGCCGGCGCAGCAGCAGATTGGCCGGCACATCCTGGAGCACGGCGCGATCGACCAGCGGGATCAAGCCTTCGTTGCTCACGAGCATCGGCAACGCGCCGGGCGGTTGCCCGATCAGCACGGCCAACGCATTGCGCGTTCGTTGCAACTGGTCTTCGAGGGAGGGGATGGTGCTCAGGGTGCCGAGGTATTGGGTTTTGGCCTGTTGCAGGTCGAGTTCCGCTTGCTGGCCGCTGTTGAACAGTTTTTCGGTGATCTCGAAATTACGCTTTTGTTGTTTGGCGTTCTCCCGGGCAACGCGTAACCGGGCCTCGGTGGTGCGCAACGAAAAGTAGGTGTCCGCGACCTGGGCGCGCAGCAATACCAGCACGTCTTCATAGTTGGCCTGAGCGGCAAAATAACTGGCGTCGGACGATTCGATGGCCCGGCTGAAACGCCCCCAGAAGTCCAGCTCCCAACCCATGTCGAACCCAGCGCTGTATTGCCAGAAATGGCTGTCCTGGGGATTGGTGCCACCCGATTGCCGGCGATTGAAGTACAAACTGTCGGCGCTGGCTTGTTGCAGTTGCGGGTACAGAGCGCTTTGCGCAATGCCCAGCTGGGCACGGGCTTCCATCACGCGCAAGCCGGCGATTTTCAGGCTGGAATTATTTGCATCCGACTCGGCGATCAGCTGATTCAGTAGCGGATCGTTGAAGACCTGCCACCACTGGCGGATATCCGGATTCGGTCCGCGTTGACTGGCGTGTTCAAGGGCTGCGGTATTCCAGTGTTCGACCCACGTTTCGCCCGGCGGCTGGAAGTCCGGCCCCAGCCGCACGCAGCCACTCAGGCCAAGTGCGCCGAGCAGGAGGAGGTGGCCTGGCAGTCTTTGCAAGGAACGGCCTCGAGGCATCGCGTATCGTCCAACCAGAGAAGGTCACTGGAGCATAGCCGTCCAAATGAGCAACCGGCTGCTAAGCTTCTCAGGCACCCTCAAACCTTCTGCGATCATTGATAGGCAGGACACTCATGAGTCTTTTTGTGCTGGGGGGCAATTTCTGGGAGAAGGTGCGGGCGTTGTTTATCCGCTCTGCCAAGGTGGTCAATCCCGAGGCGGTGTAAGGCGTGCCTGCTAGCGCGAAATGATCCCGTGATCGATCGCGTACTTGACCAGGGCTGCGGGTTTGTCGATGTTCAGTTTGCGGCGGATGCTCAAACGATGGGTTTCCACAGTGCGCACGCTGATGTCGAGCTCGCGGGCCATTTCCTTGTTGTTCAATCCTTGCGCCATTTTGTACAACACCTGGCTTTCGCGAGGGGTCAGCTCATTGTCGGTGCTTTTGTCGGCTATCAGCCGCTGGGCGATTTCGGCGCTGTAGAACGTGCCGCCACTGACGATGGCTTCGATGGCCGCAATGATTTCCCGCGACGGTGAATTCTTCAGCACATAGCCGCTGGCGCCGGCGCGAACGGATTCACTCACGTATTCATAATTGTCGTACATGCTCAGCATCAGCACCTTGAGCGACGGGTACTGGCTGCGCAGCACGCGGGTCAGCTCAAGCCCGTTCATGTCGCGCAGGCTGATGTCGACCAGCAACAAGTCTGGCTGGCAGCGCCCGACCATCTCGATGGCCTGCGCGCCACTTTCGGCTTCGCCCACCACTTCCAGGGGCGCCATGACCGCGAGCAGCGCTTTGATCCCGTCGCGGACCAGGGAGTGATCGTCGACCAGGGCGACGCGGATCGGATAGGGCAGGTTCATCGCAGATATTCACTCTTGTTGTAAGGGGGTGGGTCAGCGTTTCGCACCGGGCATTTTCATCGGCAGCAGCACGTCCAGCTCACTTCTTCCAGGCATCGATATCAGGTCGAACCGCCCGCCAAAATGTTCGACACGCTCACGGATATTACGCAGGCCGATGCCCGCGTGGCGACGTTCGACCTGGGCGACATTAAAACCGACACCGTCGTCGACCACCGTCAACCGCACGGATTCCTGTGACCCATGCAGGGTAATCGAAACGTTTTTGGCCTGTGCGTGGCGTTCAATGTTGGTCAGGCCTTCCTGCACAATCCGGAACAGCGAAACCGCCGCACCGTCGACCAGGTCACAGTCAAATTCATTATCGTCGTAAGTCACGGTGAGACCGCTGCGCTGCTCGAATTCGGCGGCGAGCTGGCCGATCGCCGCCGGCAGGCCCAGCGTGTCGAGCAATGACGAGCGCAGATCGTGAGAGAGACTGCGAACCTCGCCAATCGCGTCGCCAAGGCGCTCCGTGGCATCTTTCAGCGTATTCAAACCCTTGTCGTTGGCCTGGCCATTCTCCAGCAGCAGGCTGGCCAGTTCGAACTGGAATTTTATGGAGACGAGCACCTGGCTGATGCCGTCGTGCAGCTCCCGGGAAACCCGTGAGCGCTCTTCCTCCTGGAGGCTGACGATCCGCTGGGTCAGGCGCTGGAGCTTTTTGTCCGCCAGGCGATGCTCGCTGACGTTGAGCGTCATGCCGCTGGCGAAGACGAACAGCACGGCCACGAGGGCCACCGCGGCAATCGCCAGCATGGTCTTGCGGATGCCGTGGGCCACTTCGTCACGCGCCTGCTGGGTGGCGCGCTCAACGTCTTCAAGGTAGATGCCGGTACCGAGCATCCAGCCCCAACGGTCCAGCATCACTACATACGCGAGTTTGTCGGTGACCTGACCGGAGGAAGGCTTGTTCCAGGCGTAGCGCTGAAAACCTTCGCCGGATTGCGCACTTTTGAGCAGTGCCTGAATCACCGGCAAACCTTGGGGATCTTTCATGTCCCACAGGTATTTGCCCACCAGTTCCGACTGGCGCGCGTGCATCAGGCTGCGACCCTCACGGTCGTAGACGAAGAAGTAGCCGTTGATGCCAAAGCTAAGCTTGCGCAGTTCTTCCAGCACCTGTTGCTGGGCGTGCTCGTCACCGTGGCCGTCGTCGTAGAGCGGCGCGATCAGGCTCTGGGCCATTTCCACGTAGTTTTTAAGCTCGGCGCGTTTGCTCGCCAGAATGCTGTCTTCAATCAGCTGCGCCTGTTGATCGCCGAGTTGGCGATTGAGGGAAATCACCAGCGCGCAGATCACCGCGATCGCCAACACCAGCGGCAGAATCCCGAGCGCGACGATTTTGTGTTTGAGCTGCATCTTGGCTCCTGACCGGACCGAGGGAAGGCGATGGCCCGGCATCATATGCCAAAGATACGCGCGTCCAGTAGCGGTGCTGGACGGAATGACCTGCGGCGGGGATGTCTGTCAGGTGAAATGCAAAACCCTTGTAGGAGCGAGCCTGCTCGCGATAGCGGTAGTCAGACGACATTGATGGTGAATGTCAGTCCGCTATCGCGAGCAGGCTCGCTCCTAGAGAGGAATCAGCGCGTCTACGTAGAACTACGTAGGCGCCATGTACGTAGTAACGCGGATTTATTTGTGGACGGCATGCGGGGATATTGGGCCAGCTCCGCACCGCGGACACAATTATAAAAAATTACCGCCGCAGTCCACTGGCTGTCGGCAGGAGACACGCTATGCCCCGTATGGCTAAACACCTCGCCTGGTTTGCCGTGGCTGTTCTGGGAGCGTTTGCGCTAAGTGTCGTGGCCTTGCGCCGCGGCGAAGCGATCAACGCCCTGTGGATCGTAGTCGCAGCAGTCGCTATCTACCTCGTTGCCTACCGCTACTACAGCCTGTTCATCGCCACAAAGGTGATGCAACTCGACCCCAATCGTGCCACGCCCGCCGTCATCAACAATGATGGCCTGGACTACGTGCCGACCAACAAACACGTACTTTTTGGTCACCACTTCGCGGCCATCGCCGGCGCAGGTCCGCTGGTCGGTCCCGTTTTGGCGGCGCAGATGGGCTATCTGCCCGGTACGCTTTGGCTGATTGCCGGCGTGGTGCTGGCCGGTGCGGTTCAAGACTTCATGGTCCTGTTCATGTCCACCCGCCGCAACGGCCGTTCCCTGGGCGATATGGTCCGCGAAGAAATGGGCCGCATCCCAGGGACCATTGCGCTGTTCGGCTGCTTCCTGATCATGATCATCATCCTTGCGGTGCTGGCATTGATCGTCGTGAAAGCCTTGGCCGAGAGCCCGTGGGGGATTTTCACGGTGATGGCGACCATCCCGATCGCGATGTTCATGGGCATCTACATGCGGTACATCCGCCCGGGTCGCATTGGTGAAATCTCCATCATTGGTGTGCTGTTGCTGCTCGGTTCGATCTGGCTCGGTGGGCAGATTGCTGCTGATCCGGTCTGGGCCAAAGCGTTTACGTTTACTGGCATTCAGATCACCTGGATGTTGATCGGCTACGGTTTTGTCGCCGCGGTATTGCCGGTGTGGCTGATTCTGGCCCCGCGTGATTACCTCTCGACTTTCCTGAAGATCGGCACCATCGTGGCCTTGGCGATCGGCATTCTGATCACCATGCCCGACCTGAAAATGCCGGCACTGACCCAGTTCATCGACGGCACTGGCCCGGTGTGGAAAGGCGGGTTGTTCCCGTTCCTGTTCATCACTATCGCCTGCGGCGCGGTCTCGGGTTTCCATGCACTGATTGCCTCCGGCACCACGCCGAAACTGTTGGCCAGCGAAGGTCATGCCCGTTACATCGGTTACGGCGGCATGCTGATGGAATCCTTTGTCGCCATCATGGCGATGGTCGCGGCTTCGGTGATCGAGCCGGGCGTGTACTTCGCCATGAACAGCCCGGCGGCGCTGGTTGGCTCTGATGCTGTGTCGGTTGCTCAGACCGTCAGCAGCTGGGGTTTTGCAATTACTCCGGAAGCGCTGCAAGCGGTGGCCAAGGACATCGGTGAAACCACGATCCTGGCCCGTGCCGGCGGTGCGCCGACCCTGGCGGTCGGTATCGCGCAGATCCTGCATCACGTTCTGCCAGGTGAAAACACCATGGCGTTCTGGTACCACTTCGCGATCCTGTTTGAAGCGTTGTTCATCCTGACGGCCGTCGATGCGGGCACCCGTGCCGGGCGTTTCATGTTGCAGGATTTGCTCGGTTCGTTCGTACCGTCGCTGAAGCGCACTGAATCCTGGACCGCCAACCTGATCGCGACCGCTGGTTGCGTGGCGATGTGGGGTTATCTGCTGTACCAAGGCGTGATCGACCCTCTGGGCGGCATCAACACCTTGTGGCCGCTGTTTGGTATCTCCAACCAGATGCTGGCCGGTATCGCGCTGATGTTGGCGACCGTTGTGCTGATCAAAATGAAACGTCAGCGCTACGTCTGGGTGACCATGTTGCCAGCCGTGTGGCTGCTGATCTGCACCACCACCGCAGGCTTCATCAAGCTGTTCGATGCCAACCCGGCGATCGGTTTCCTGGCCCTGGCCAAAAAGTACAGCGATGCGCTGGCCAACGGCCAGATCCTCGCCCCGGCGAAGAGCATCGACCAGATGCACCACGTGATCTACAACGCCTACACCAACGCAACGCTGACCGCGCTGTTCCTGCTGGTGGTCTTCAGCATCCTGTTCTTTGCGCTCAAGGTCGGCATTGCGGCCTGGGGCTCCAAGGAGCGTACGGATAAAGAAGCCCCATACCAGGCGCTGCCGCAAGCGTGAGGGAGGAGGGCGCCAAATGTTCAATGACCTGAGTCGCCTCGGTAAATACCTCGGTCAGGCCGCGCGCTTGATGGTGGGCATGCCGGACTACGACACCTACGTCGAACACATGCAGGGCAAACACCCGGACAAGCCTGTGATGAGCTACGAAGTGTTCTTCCGGGAACGCCAGGAAGCGCGTTACGGGAGCAAGGCCGGGCCTAAATGTTGTTGAGGTAACTGGCGGCTTGATGCAATCCCCGTGGGAGCGGGCTTGCTCGCGAAAGCGGTGTGTCATTCAACACGGATGTTGACTGACACGACCTCTTCGCGAGCAAGCCCGCTCCCACTTTTTTTGTTTTGTCTTTTAAATCCTCGACGGCGTCCTCGGCGCCGGTAAATCTTCAACCATGGACTAAACTCAGCGAGCCAATCGACTGCGAGGTGTTGTTCATGGCAAAGGACAAGAAATCCACCAAGAAACGTCATTCCGTCGACATCGCGAAGATGTCCAACAAGGACTACCTGAGTGAACTGCGCCGACTGCATGTCGAAATAGTGAAGTTGCAGGAATGGGTGCGGCATGAGGGCATCAAGATCTGCATTGTCTTCGAGGGCCGCGACGGGGCGGGCAAGGGCGGCACCATCAAGGCGCTGACCGAGCGCGTGAGCCCACGGATCTTTCGCGTTGTGGCGTTACCTGCCCCGACCGATCGCGAAAAAAGCCAGATGTATGTGCAGCGTTACCTGCCACATTTGCCTGCGGCTGGCGAAGTGGTGATCTTTGATCGCAGCTGGTACAACCGTGCGGGCGTCGAGCGCGTGATGGGGTTTTGCACCAAAGAGCAGGCGGTCAGTTTCCTGAGGGCTGTCCCCTTGGTCGAGCGGGCAATCGTCGACTCGGGCATCATGCTGTTCAAGTATTGGCTGGAAGTCAGCCCGCAGGAACAGACCCGACGACTTGAAGCGCGGATTGAGGACGGCCGCAAAATCTGGAAGCTCACCCCAATGGACCTGAAGTCGTACAGCCGCTGGTATGACTACTCGCGTGCACGTGATGACATGTTCAAGGCGACGGATACCGGACATGCTCCCTGGCTGGTAGCCAACTCGAACGACAAACGACGGGCTCGTCTGAACATCATCACCGATTTGCTCAGCCGCATTCCTTATGAAGAGGTGCCGCGCGAGAAAGTGAAGTTGCCCAAGCGTCAGCGGCCAGGCGGTTATCACGAACCGGATTACCCACTAAAACGCATTCCCGAAAAGTTCTGAGTGCGTCGTCAAATCTTTCATGGGTACTAAAGCGAATAAAACTATTGATAAAAAGGTACATAAGCTTTAAACGGGAAGAACACTGGCGTATTGCTAGCAACTAAAAAGTGGATATCGCCAGTTTTGGCACAGGGAGCGCTGATGAGTTTTTGTCCATTGTCCGACTCCCCGCAGCAATCCGTTGTCGCCACGCTACCGAAGAGTCGGCCAGGTGCTGTCGGCACAGCCTGCAAGGGCCATGAAGAAACGGTTGAACAATTGCTGACCTCGGCTCGCCACTGGTCTCACACCACCGCATGGGGGGTGTACCGTGCCGGCGAACACATGCATCTGGTCGGGCAGGGCGACCCGCAGGCGAAGTGGCCGTCCAGTGTGGCGAGTGAAGAATTTGAGACCTTTTGCCAGGCCCGGCACTTGCACCGATGGCCGACCGGTCGAGGTGAAAGTGTATTGGGATGGCTGCTCGCGCCCATCAAGGATGCTGCGGAGCCGGCGCTCGCCGAATTTGCCCAGCGCCTGGGCATGCAGGTACAGACCGATACCCTTGCCCGAGCGCAAATTACTCAACGGGTGCTGTATGAAATTACCTACCTCGCGAGTTCGACCCGCGACCGGTTTGTATTTCTGGTGGGGGTTCACCGGCTACTCGCCAGCCTGATCGACGCCGAGAACTTCTATCTCGCACTGTATGACCCGCACACCGGCAAGATTGACTATCCGTATTACGTCGACATCATCGACGTTGATGCCGTGGAGGCCGAACACTACGAGTACCTTGATGTTTCACACCTGTCGTTGACCGGCCAGGTGTTGACCACCGGCCAACCGTTGCTGATCGACGCCGCCGGCATTCGCGCAGCTCAGGCCGAGGGCCGCTTCTACTGCGTGGGGGATCGTCCCGAGTTCTGGATGGGCGCGCCGTTGAAAAATGCCTCGGATGACGTGTTTGGCATGCTGGCCATGCAGGTCTACGACGTTTCCCGTACCTACAGCGCTGAAGACCGCGCATTGTTTCTGGTGGTGGTCCGCCACGTGGCCATGGCGCTGGACCGGATCCTGCACCGCGAGAATCTCGAAGGGATCGTCATGCGTCGCACCCTGGAGCTTTCGGCACTCAACGACGCCTTGAGGCAGGAAGTGGCAGAACGTGAGCGCGCCGAACATTTGCAGAGCGCGCTGTTCCAGATTGCTGAACTGTCAAGCCAGCCTGGCGATATGGCTGAACTGTTTCAAACATTGCATGGCATCGTCGGTGATCTGCTGTTCGCGCAGAACTTCTACATCGCACTGTTCGACGACACGACCACTGAAGTGACTTTTCCGTATTACGTTGATGATCGGCAGACAACTTGTCCGTCGGCACGGCGTGGACGCCGGGGCCTGACTGAGTACGTTATTCGTCAGCGTCGTCCTTGCTTGATTGACGCCGACGAGGCTGAACGATTGCATGTGCATGGTGAAATCGAAATTGCCGAAGAGTGTTACCGGTCCTACTCCTGGCTGGGCATTCCCTTGTTCGATGGCGATGTGGTGCGTGGTGTACTGGCGGTACAAAGCTATACCTCGCAAGTGCGGTATACCCTGCGTGATCAGGAACTGCTGACGTTTGTGTCGCGGCACATCGACACCGCGTTGTCGCGACGCACGGCCGCCGAAGCCATCCATTCCGCCAACCTCAAGCTCGAAGCCCGGGTGCAGAGCCGCACCCGAGAACTCGATCACGCCAATGCCAAGCTGCAACACGAAAACTCCCACGATGCGCTGACCGGGCTGCCGAACCGAACCTACCTGCAACAGCACCTCAATCAGGCCTGGTTGCGATTCGGCAGCGAAGGCGGGCACCTGGCGGTGATGTTCATCGACCTTGATCGTTTCAAAATGGTCAACGACAGCCTCGGCCACCATTTTGGCGATCTGCTGTTGAGGCAAGCCGCCCACCGTTTGCGCAGCTGCCTGCGTGACACCGACATGCTCGCGAGACTGGGGGGCGATGAATTTTCGGTGCTCGCTCCCGACGCGCCGCTGGACGTGGTGATCGAAATCGCCGAACGGATCCTGGTGGCGTTTGACCTGCCGTTTTTTATCAATGGCCATGAGGTTTTTTCATCCTGCAGTATCGGTATTGTCAGCGCCGACAATCAGTTCCATCACGAACCGGCCGACTTGCTGCGCGATGCCGATGCGGCGATGTACCGGGTCAAGAGTGCCGGTCGCGACAGCTACGCGGTGTTCAATCAGGAAGTGCGCCGAGAAGTCTCGGACCAGATGGAGCGCGAAGGGGCCTTGCGCAATGCGCTGAAGCGCACCGACGAACTGCTGCCGTATTTCCAGCCGATTGTCAGCGTTGAAACGGGTGAACTCCTGGCCCTTGAAGCGCTGATCCGCTGGCATCAGCCGGGCGGCCGAGTGATCGCACCAGGGGAGTTTTTGCCGAACGTCGAAGGGTTGCGCCTGATCGGTCGACTGGACCTGTACATGCTCACCAGCGTCGCAGTAATCCTCGCACTCCCTCAACACGCCAATTGGCCGCCGGTGCACGTGAATTGCTCCAGCTACAGCATGACGCGCCCGGACTTTGCCAGTGATGTGCTTGCCCTGTTGGCGCAGCACCGGGTCGCGCCGTCGCGGATCTGCCTGGAGTTGACCGAAGGTGCCCTGGTGGCCGAGCCGGCTATTGCCCGGCAGAACATGCAGCAATTGGCCGACAATGGCATGTCGGTGGTGCTCGATGACTTCGGTGCAGGATTTTCATCCCTGAGCTACGTGCATCAATACCGTTTCAGCGGCTTGAAGATCGACAAGTCTTTCATCCTTGAACTGACCACCAGCGCCCGCAGTCGCGCGATCGTGCGGGCAATTGTGCGGATGGCCGAATCGCTGGACCTGAGCGTGGTGGCCGAAGGTGTCGAGGATGAAGCGACGCTGATCTTGCTGCGCGAAATTGGGGCAGGGCAGGCTCAGGGCTATTATTTTGCCAAGCCCATGGGGTTGCAGGCGTTGCTGGATACGTTACTTGTCGCTCGCTAAAACGGGGTGTGTTATTGCGGCAATGCATAGACCTTGAACAGCTTTTTGGCCGTGTCGTCGGCGCCACCCAGGTATTTGTCGAATGCCTGCTCAATCTCGCCCGAGCGGTACATGTCACTTAGCGCGGTATCGACCAGCAAACGGAAGTCTTCATCGTTTCGATCCACTGCCATTGCAGTCGGTGCGTACTCGAAAATTCGGTCGAGCAAAACCAGATTGCTTGCAGACTTATCCGTGGCGAGAAGATTTTTCAGCACCATGCGTTCAGCGAAGAAGGCATCGGCCTTGCCTTCGGCGACCTGCTTGAGGCCTGCCGCGGTATTTTCGACAGTGACAAGCGTGGCCACGACCCCGAGTAATCGCATCCGCTCACGGATCCATGTCTCGGTGACTCCGCCTGCAATGGCGGCATAGGTCTGGTTGGATAACCCATGGTTGATCGTCGCTCGCCACGTTGGTCCGGTGTTAGCCACCTTGCCAGCAAGCGCATTGAGCAACGGCTGCGGCGCATCCTGACGCACCACTACCGAGAGGCCAGCCGTGTAGACCGGTACTGAGTAGCTCACCCTCTTGCGCCGCTCCAGAGTGGGGGCGGTCGGTGTACAGAGAATGTCGATTTTCCCCGAGCTGACGGCATTTATCTCGTCGGTGGGTGAGACCGACAGGTAGCGTATTTGCAAACCAGGCAAAGCCAATTCGGTCTTGACCTTGTCGGCGATCTTCAGGCACAGATCGATCGCATAACCGCTCGGTATATCGCTTGCCTGGACGCTAAAAGGGGGGAAGTTCGGCAAGTAGCCGAGGGTGAAGGATTGAGTCGTCCGCACGCGCTCAAGCGTATCGGCACCCGCCAATACCGGCATCAGCGTGAGCAGGCAGACGAGCAGCAGGTTGTTGGCTTTGGACAATTTAACGTTCATATCCTGGTTCCCCGAATTCAGATGGCTGGCAGTCCTGAAGACGACGGTCAAGGGATGTTGGCCTGAGTCTGAGGCGGTGCAGATGGCTCGACAAACCGTTTGGAGAGGAAGCCGTAAAGCAGGTAGCCGAACGCCAGGACAAGGGCGCCGCCGAACACGGCTTCTTTGCCGCAGGCATACAAAGCGTACAAGGAGTAAGCCACGGCAATCAGTAACAGCGCCGTATTGCGGGTGTATACGCCTGCGCTGACTTTGGCTTTGTACATCATGACCAGCAGGCCGGTGGCCGCCGTCACATAGGGGATCAGGTTGGTCACTGCCGCCAGGCTGACGAGTTTTGCAAACTGAGCGCTGGCGTTGGGCGATATGGTCGACAGCGCCATCAAGGTCTGCAACACACCGCAGACAAGCATGCCGACAATGGGCGCGTTCAGCGCACTGACCTTGCTGAACAGTTTGGGAAACATGCCCTGGTCAGCCGTCATCTTGGCCGTTTGCGCCAGGGTGAACTGCCAACCCAGCAGCGAACCGACACAAGCCAATACTGCCAGCGCCATGATGATATTGCCGACTGTCGGGTTGAACATGTGTGCATAGACGAGCGCGAAAGGGGCCGATGAGTTGGCCAGTTCGGCATTGGGTATGATGCCCTGAATAACGGACGTCGACAGCACGTAAACCACTGCTGCACCGAGCGTGCCGAACAGGCAAGCCAGCGGCACCGTGCGCTTGGGATCGTCCACGGCATCGGAAGCCTGAGCCGCCGACTCCATGCCGAGGAAGGCCCACAGCGTCAGGGGGATCGCTTTGCTGATGGCTTCGGAGATGGGCAGTTCGTTGGGGTTCCATGCGGCAGCCAGCACGTCAGGCTTGAACCAGAACCAACCGATGATGCACAAGCCGGCCACCGGGATGATGACACCCCACACGGTGATCGCACCGATCTTGCCGGTGATGCCGGGGCCGCCAAAGTTGGCCACGGTGGTCAACCAGAGCAAGCCGACCGTTCCGATGAACAATGGAATGGCGCCACTTCCCAGCCACGGCAGGAACGATGTCATGTACCCCACCGCGGAGATGGCAACGGCCACGTTGGCGATGGCCAGCGAAAGGAAGTACAGGTACGAGCAGAGGAAAAACCCTGATTTGGCGTGTGCCTCTTCGGTGTAGGCAGACAACCCTCCTGGACGCGGGCAGAAAATACCGCACTGGGAAAAGCAGTAGGCGATGGACATTGAGCCAATGGCCGTGACGATCCATGACAACAATGAAACGGCCCCGAGTTGCGCCATGCTTGTCGGCAACATGATGATGCCTGAGCCCATCATGTTCACCGTGACCAGTGTGGTGAGCCCCATGAGGCTCATTTTCTTGCTTGAGTCGGCCATCGGAAACTCCTGGATCTGCTCGACGCATTGACCCTGTGCCCGACGCTTGGATACTTGTCGTCGGGCAAGGGCTTAACCTTGGTGTTTTTTTTGACCCCATCTGCCTAGCGCTAATCAGGGTGGCTTTTCGCTGGCAGTGACAGTCAGCTTGTCCGCTTCGGTAACCCAGCCTCCGCCAGTGGCCTTGTAAACATCGACCATGGCGCTGAACACCGAACCCCGGGTCCGGGTGTAATTCAACTCGGCGTCGAACAAGCTGCGTTCGGCATCCAGTACTTCTATGTAGCTGGTGTACCCGTTGTCGTAGCGCAGGCGCGCAAACCGGGTGTAAGTGCGCAACGCCTCGACCTGATTGGCCTGGGACATCATCTGCTCGCGGGATTTGCTCGCCGCCACCAGTGCGTTTTCAACATCCCTGAAAGCCGACTGAATGGTCTTTTGGTAGGCCAGCAAGGTTTGTTGCTGGAACGCCTCGGCTTGCTGGACTTCACCGGCGATGCCACCCGCGGTGAAAATCGGCATGCTCGCGGCGACACCATAGGACCAGGTGGCGGCGGGCCCGGTGAACAAATTTGAGAGTTGATCACTCACTGAGCCCAGTAGCCCGGTCAGGGAGATCGTCGGGAAATACAGCGCCTTGGCGGCACCGATGCGGGCATTGGCGGAAATCAGATCCAGCTCGGCCTGACGCAGGTCGGGGCGTCGTTCCAATAAGTCCGAAGGCAAGCCGGCAGGCACCAACGGTAGCGTCAGTTGGGCCAGGTCACGTCCGCGCAGGATTGGGCCCGGGTTGCGTCCCAACAGCACGGCCAGGTTGTTTTCCTGCTGTGCAACCTGGGACTCGAATTGCGATACAGAGGCCTGGGTGCGCTGGAACTCGGAGAGGTTTTGCGCCAGTTCCATTTCGGAAATGGTGCCGGCACCAAAGCGCAGTTTGAAAATTTCGTAGGAGTCGCCGCGGGCCTTGGCAGTGGTGCGGGCGATTTCCAGTTCGCGGTCGAGATCGCGAAGCAGGATGTAGCTGGATGCCACCGACGACACCAGGCTCAGAATGACCGTGCGCCGACCTTCTTCAGAGGCCAGCAGGTCAGCACGTGCGGATTCATTGAGGCGCCGCAAACGACCCCAGATATCCAGCTCCCAGCTGACACTGAGGGTGGCCTGGTAGTTGTTGTAAATCGGATCGACGTTGGCATCCAAAGGCACCGGACCGTTGTCGCGTGGCGCCCTGGACCGACTGCCTTGCGCACCGGCGCCGATTTGCGGAAACATCTGCGAGCGCACCACTCCGTAACGGCCCTGGAATTCCTCGACCCGGGCGGCGGCAATCTTGATGTCTTTGTTTTCCGCCAGCGCCGTGCGAATCAGGTCATTGAGCGCCGGATCCTTGAACTGTTCCCACCACAGCGTATTGGACAGGTCATGGGCTTCCTGGTCTGCATAACGGTAGGTTGCCGGGGTGTCCGTGGTCGGACGTTGGTAGTCCGGGCCGAGCATGCAGCCCGTCAGGCCCAGGCACACCACGAGGGGAAGATGAAAGGTGCGCATCTCAATCCCCCTCATGTCGGTGTTGCGCAGCGCCGCCGGGAATCTCTCCGGTCGACGTAGACGGCGGTGGTTGAGTGGTCTGCTTGACCGTGCCTTTTTTCTCGGTCAACCGTTCGACCAGGTAGTAAAACAGCGGGATAAAGAAGATTGCGATGACTGTCGCCGCCAGCATCCCGCCAATGACCCCGGTGCCGATGGAGTGGCGACTGTTTTCGGATGCACCGACGGCAATGGCCAGCGGGACGCAGCCAAGAATAAACGCCAGGGATGTCATCACAATCGGGCGCAAGCGCTCCTTGGCGGCGGTCATGGCGGCATCGTAGGCAGACATGCCGCTTTCGCGGTTCAGTACCGCAAACTCGAAAATCAGGATGGCGTTCTTGGCGGCCAGGGCCACCAGCATGGTCAAGCCGATCTGGAAATAAACGTCATTGCTCAACCCTCGGATCAGCACCGCCAGCAGCGCACCGAACAATGCAAAGGGCACCGCCAGCAGCACCCCGACAGGCAGTGACCATTTCTCGTATTGAGCCGCCAGGATCAGGAACACCATGATCAGGCCGAAGATGAACACCCGGGACGAGGCACCGCCGCTTTTTTTCTCCTCGAAGGCTTCACCACTCAAGGCCAGGGCGTAGTCGTTGGTCATGATTTCAGCGCTTATTTCTTCCAGCGCCTTGAGTGCCTGGCCGGAGCTGTAACCGGGGGCTGCGTTGGCGGTGAGTTTGACTGCGGGGAAGTTATTGAAACGGGTCAGCAGGTCGGGACCGGTGACGTAGCGGGTGGTCAGCACGGCTTTGAGCGGCACCATCTCCTGGTTTTTGTTGCGCACGTAGATCTGTTGCAGGTCCTCGGCCTTGAGGCGATAGCTTGGTTCTGCCTGCAGGATCACCTGCCACAGCCGGCTGAATTTGTTGAATTGCGACACATAGAGCGAGCCGAACATGGTTTGCATGGTGCTATAGACTTCTTCCACCGGCACACCCAGCGACTCTGCCTTTTCCCGGTCTACGTCGACCAGCAACTGCCGGGAAAACACGTTGAAGGTGGAGGTGATGGCGCCGAGTTCGGGGCGCTGCCTGGCTTTGGCGACAAACGTGCCGACCATTTCTGCCAGTTGATTGACGCCGGCGTCCCCCTTGCTCTGAATCCATACCTCCATGCCGCCGGTGGTGCCAAGGCCGGGAATGGACGGCGGATTCACCGGCAGAATGATCCCGCCTTGAACGTTGGCAAAAGCATGGACTGCTTTCTGGATGACGGCGGGGGCGCTTTGTTCCTTGATTGTGTCCGAGTCCTTGTAGCGCTCCTCGAAATCCTTGAACCCGACAAAAAAGGCGCCGGCATTGTTCTTGTTCTGGCCGTCGAGCAGGCTGTAACCATTAACGATGGCAACGCCCTCGACGGCCTCGTCGTTCATGAAGAAGTCACTGGCTACTTTGCCCACCTCGCCGGTGCGATCGAGACTGGCGGCATCGGGCATGATCACGGCCCCCAGCAGATACCCCTGATCTTCCGGCGGCAAAAAGGCGCTGGGAATGCGCTGCGCCATGAGCAGAATCAACGCGATCATGCCGGCGAACAGTAACAACGCCATCACGAAGCGCTTGATCATGAAGGCCACCGAGCGCGAGTAGCCCTCGGTCATGCGTTCGAAGCTGTGCTCGAACCAGCGGAAAAAAGCATTTTTTTCGCCGTGTTGGGGTTTGAGCAGCAGGGCCGCCAAGGCAGGCGAAAGAGTCAATGCCACCAGACCGGATATCACCACAGAGATGGCGATGGTGATCGCGAACTGTTTGTAGAGCTGGCCTGTGATCCCGCCCATGAAGGCCACCGGGATGAACACCGCGCACAGCACCAGCACGATGGCCACCACCGGGCCTGCCACTTCATCCATGGCTTTTTTTGCGGCGTCCTTGGGCGTCATCTTGTGGACGTGCATGTTGCGTTCGACGTTCTCGATCACCACGATGGCGTCGTCGACCACGATACCGATGGCCAAGACCATCCCGAACAGCGTCAGCATGTTCACTGAAAAGCCCAATGCCGACATCCCGATGAAGGTGCCGACGATCGACACCGGCACCGCAAGCACCGGGATCAGGGTGGCACGCAGGCTCTGCAGAAAGATGAACACCACGATGACCACCAACACCAGCGCTTCGAAAAAGGTGTATATCACCTCGGAAATCGAGGCGCGGGTAAACGCGGTGGTATCCATTACGATCTTGTATTCGATGCCCTCGGGGAAGGTCGTCTTCATGTCTGCCAGGGTTTTGGTAACCGCAGCAGACACGTCGAGGGCGTTGGCGCCCGGTTGTTGATACACCGCAATCAGCGTTGCCGGACGGCCCTGATAGGTGCTGCGCAGCGAGTAGTCTTTTTGTCCGAGTTCGGCACGGCCGATGTCCTTGAGACGAACGATTGCCGCCCCTTCGTTGCTGGCGCGCAGAATGATGTTCTCGAACTCTACCGGCTCGGTCAGACGTCCCTTGGTGGTCACGGCAAACGACTGCTCTACCGCCTGGCCGGTGGGCGACTGGCCAACGCGACCGACAGCAAATTGCTGGTTCTGATTGGACACGGCTTTTTGCACGTCTGCCGCAGTGATGCCCAACTGGGCCATCCGGTCGGGCTTGAGCCAGATCCGCATGGCGTAGTCGGGTGTGCCGAAAATACTGGCCTGGTTGGCGCCCGGAATACGCTTGATCGCATCCAGAATGTAGAGGTTGGCGTAGTTGGCCACATAGGTGCTGTCAAAACGATCACCTGCGGAGTACACGGCGAGGACCATCATGAAGGCCGATGATTTCTTCTGCACCTGAATACCCTGGCTCTGAACCGCGGAGGGCAGTTGCGGCAGGGCCAGGTTGACCCGGTTCTGCACGTCTACCTGGGCAAGGGAAGGGTCGGTGCCAATCTCGAAGAACACATTGAGGGTCATGTTGCCGGTCGCTGAGCTCGACGAGTTCATGTAGATCATGTTGTCGGCGCCGTTGACCTGCTGCTCGATAGGCGCTGCCACATTATTGGCCACGACCTGGGCATCCGCGCCCGGGTAGGTGGCTGACACCGTAATCTGCGGCGGTGTGATATCCGGGTACTGGGCGACCGGCAAACTGACCATCGCCACTGCACCGGCCAAGGTGATGATGATCGAGATAACGGAAGCAAAAATGGGACGATCAATGCAATAGTGAGAGATGCTCATGGGCGACGCCCACTGTCTTGCACCGACGCGGTGGCTGTCGGTTTTGCCGTCGTCTCGGTTGCCGGGGGAGGGGGGGCGATGATATTCAGCGGCCCTCCGGGGGTCACTCTGATCGCACCATCGACCACGATGCGTTCACCGGCTTGCAATCCTTGGGTGATAAACCAGTCATTGCCATGCCAGTCACCCACTTCGACCACCCGTTGCTCGGGCTTGCCCTGTGCATTGATCACCCAGACGAAACGGCTTTTGGCTCCCTCCAGAACGGCCTTCTGCGGCACCGTAATGGCGTTCGGCCTGGAAGCCCCGATGGCCCGCACCCGCACGAACTGTCCGGGTCTAAGTAGGCCTGTCGGGTTGGCAACCACCGCCCGGACCAGAAAGGTCCCGGTATCCTGGCTATAAGAAGGCGCTGCAAAATTCAGGCGGCCACGCTCGGGGACAACGGTGCCGTCGGCCAGCACGACCTCTACGACGAACTCACTGCGCAGGGGGAAAATGAGGTGACCGGAAGCAATCTCGTCGCGGAACTTGAGCGTCTCGTTTTCCGAAAGACTGAAGTTGACGTAGATAGGGTCCATCTGTGAAACGGTGGTCAGCAGCCCGGATTCACCCGGCGTGACGTAACTGCCTTCCTGCTTTTTGGCAAAACTTGAAAGGCCGGTGAGGGGCGAGGCTATGGTGGTGTAACTGAGGTTCAACTGTTCGGTTCGAACCGTGCCCTCGGCGGCAAGCACGGCAGCCCGTGTCTGACGCTCATCACCGACAGCATTGTCCAGATCCATCTTGCTGACCGCATTCTGCGCCGCCAAGGGACGGACACGGGCCAGCGTAGCCTTGGCGACTTCCCAGCGTGCCTGTTGTTGAGCCAATTGGCCCTGAGCCGACAGCAATGACGCTTCAAAAGGTTTACGGTCCATCTGGAACAGCGTTTGCCCGGTTTTTACCAAATCGCCTTCGGTGTACAGCCGCTTCTCCAGGAAGCCGGCAACCCGGGCGCGGATCTCAACCTCGCGGGAACTTTGTGTCTGGGCAACGAATTCGAATGTTACCGGGGTGTCGCGGGCGGTGACCGTCATGACCGTCACATCGGGGGCTTGGCGAGCCAGGGTCACGGGCTCTTTGCCGCAACCGACCAGGCTCAAGACCCCGACCATAATGGCAACAGGCAAGCCGACGAGCTGCCTGACAACAATCATGTTTGCGCCCATTCTCACGCTCCCTAAACGCTTAGCCACGCTTTCGTAAAACGCTAACACCCGCAGACCGTGGCATTTCTGACAATAATCAATGAATACGACCGGCCAGCCGCGAGACCCATGGATTGGCGCTCAAGCCGTGCAGCAGCACGCTGAGTAAAACGGTACAGGCAGCGACAGATACCAAGGTGCGACTGGTTTCTAGAGGGTAGTCCAATATCATGACGGCGAAGACGATGCTGGCCAGGCCGCGTGGGCCGAACCAGCCGATGAACAGGCGGGTTTCGAAATCAAAGCCGGTTCCTGTCAGGCTGATCAGCACGGGCACTATGCGAATCACGGTCAGACTAAGCACTGCATACAGGCAGATGTTCAGGGTGAGATTGTTCCAGGCCCAAGGGATCACAATTGCGCCGAATACGACCCACGTGATGACCGACAGCAGGCTGGCGAATTCTTCACTGGCTTCGAGCAGATGATGCTTTTGTTCGGTAAACAAAAAGCTGGCGAGCAACCCACCGACGAACGCGCCGATAAAACCGCTACCGCCCAATGTTTGCGCGGTGGCAAAGCACAAAATGGCGAGCCCCGGCAGTGTCAGTTGCGACCACATGGGGGCTTGCCAATGGTGTTTTGCGGCGTAACGCTGCAACAGCCAGGCAATGAGCGTAAGCGCCACACCACTGATTGCACCGATGCCCAGCTCCTCGATAACCAACTCTACCGCGAGTGAAAGCGGCGACTGCGTCTGCTCTTCGACCAGCAGTGCAAGGAACATCAGCAGCACTGGAACACAGATCCCGTCATTCAGCCCGCTTTCTACGTTCAGTCCTTCACGCACGGGGGCGGGCACCTTGGGATTACTCACCACCGCCTTCCCCAGCGCAGCGTCGGTGGGCGCCAGAAGGGTCGCCAGTATGGCCAGTTCCAATGGCGGTATTTGCGGGAACAGCCAGATACCGACCAGCCAGCCACTGAGCATGGTCAGTGGCAGACCTATCATCAATAAACGCAATGGCAACCCTTCGTGCGCCCTTAAAACCTTGAGGTCAGCGTTGGCCGCATCGCTAAAGAGAACAATGGCCAGTGTCAGCTCTGCCAGAATCCTGAGGCCGTCCTTGTCAATCCGGGGTTGCAGAATTCCCAGGAACGCAGGGCCAAGAATCAGGCCGGCAAGCATGAACATGAGTGGACCGTTGAGCAGGCGAGATTCGAAGCGCCCCGCAAATATGCTGTAGGTCAGGAGGAAGGCGGCAAGCAGAGCTAAGTTCTGATACATCGCAGACCTGCTTATCCAGGTTGATGTAAAGGCAATGGTGTCATTGCCAGGACGAGGCGCAGCTGAAATCAAAACATCAGGTTAGTCCACATGCTCGGGTTTGACCGGGTCGCCCGACTTCAAACCCAGCTGCGCCCTGACATCGTCGAGACTGGAGAAGCGATAACGCAGGATGAGTTCGTTCGTTGTCGATTCGTCTGATTTAAATCAAGGCAGGGCAACTCGGTACGTCCATTGAAACAAGTATTGCCTTGCCAGCTGACTCAGTGGTGACCCAGGTTTCAGTTTTTTCTCTCGACCAACGATAAGAACGGTCGCTCCTGCACGTTCGATACTGATGGAGTGCGGTGAGTGTGGGTTTTGTGGCTTTCTTGATCGATGTCAACCACATGGAGCGGACGGTTCTGTAGTCTCCAGAGATCGACATACCCGTGCGTAACGGGTTGCCTTGACTCAAGGCGACACCTCCATGATCTATCCGCTGATTCTGACGTTGCATCTGTTTGCCGCCCTGATCTTTATCGGCACGGTGTTCTTCGAAGTGCTGTTCCTTGAAAGCATCCGCAAACAGCTACCCACCAGGGTCATGTTGCTGGTGGAGGAAGGCATCGGCCGGCGAGCGCGCTCGCTGATGCCGTGGGTGTTGCTGGTATTGTTCGGTGCGGGGCTCGGCATGGTCTGGCTACGCTACCTGCCAGTCCTTGCCTCACCATTGGCTTCATCGTTAGGCACATTGCTTGCCTTGAAAGTCGCGGTGGCCGTGAGCGTACTGCTGCACTTCCTGGTGGCCATGTTTTTGTTCAAGCGTGGCCGAATGAGTCCGCGGTACCTGCAGTTCATCCACGGCAGCCTGTTTTGTCACATGATCGTTATCGTGCTGCTGGCCAAGGGAATGTTTTATCTGACCTGGTGATCGGCTTTGACGGGTAGTCTGTCCTTCCAAGACTTTGCTTGTGCTTGATGCAAATCAAGGCGTATTGATCGTTGAACCCCGACACTGATGATCCGCAGCCAGTGTCGGAGACCTTCATGCTCGATTTCTTTTACAACCCCGGCGAGCTGGTCGCCCGGTGCGATCAGGGCGTGCTCGACCCCAACTGTCATGCCGACACGCAAAAATTCCATGAGGGTATCGGATCACTGGATCTGCTTCGCGCGTTGCGCGTCAGCCGCCAGAAGCGACGTCCGCTGTCCCTGAACGTGCAGCTACCCTCCAGCCTCAAGCTTTCCTTTTGTTCCCCTCGTGACAGCGCCGACGAGCACCAGGTTATTGAGCAGTACCTCCAGCATCTGGAGCAGGAGATCGACCTCGTCGGTTGCCACCTGGATGCGCAGCAACGGGTGGAACAGTTTCATCTGGGCGGCGGAACACTCACCACTGCTCACATAGGGCGGCTGATGAGTCATCTGCGTAGCCGTTTCAACTTTCTCTTACATGATTGCGGCGACTACAGCGTCGAGGTGGACCTCTATCAAACCGATTGGGCGACCATGGGTGTGCTGCGCGACCACGGTTTCAACCATGTCAGTATCGGCGTTCCGGATTTCGACAGCGACTGTGAAAGGTCGGTGGCCTGTTACCAGAACCCGGCGCCGATCCAGTCGCTCATGGACGCGGCGCGGACCTTTGGTTTTCGATCCATCAACGTCGATCTGGGTTTTGGTCATGCCTGGCAGACGCCAGACAGTTTTGCGTTGAAGCTGGCGAGCATTATCAAGCTGGAGCCAGACCGGCTGATGGTGTTCGATTATGCCCGGCCACCACGGCGCTATCGTCCTGTGCCCGGTGACAAAGTCAGAGCGCCGTGCAGCCAGGTCGATAAAGGCGCGATGCGCCAAATCTGCTTTGATCAACTGCTTTGCGCGGGTTATCACTACATCGGTATGGGGCAGTTTGTCCGGCCCGATGATGATTTGGCCGTCGCCCAGGAGCGAGGCCGGTTGCGCCGTACCTGTGAGGGTTTCTCCCGTCACGGCTATTGCGATCATGTTGGATTCGGTCTGGGTGCCATTAGCCAGATCGACGATTTGTACACGCAAAACACCGACGAGATTGAACGCTATCAGCAGCAACTGGACATGCGGCAATTGCCGACGTGTCGAGGCTGGCGCTTCGAGGCGGGGGAGCAAATCAGGCAAATGGTCATGGAGCGACTGGCGTGTGATCTGGAATTGGATATACGCGCCATCGAAAGACGTTATGGGCTGGTTTTTTCCAGGTATTTCTCGTCGGTCTGGCCGTTGCTGGAGCAATTGAGTCGTGAGGGGTTGATTGAGTTGTCGGACCGCTTCATCAGCATTCTCCCTGCCGGTCGGCCGGAAGTGGATGCCATCTGCAACCTGTTTGAAAAGGATGTGGGCGGTGCGAGGTGTTAACCCATTTGCGAGTTGATTGATCATGAAGCCTTCCTTTGATTTCAATCGCGCCCTGGTCGAAAAGTATGACCGCCCGGGGCCGCGCTACACTTCTTACCCAACCGCGCCACAGTTCCATCAGGCCTTTGCCGTTGACGACTATCAGCGTGCCGCCCGCGAGAGCAACCAGGCGAGCGCGTCGAAACCGCTGTCGGTGTATATCCACATTCCGTTTTGCAAAAGTCTTTGTTACTACTGCGCCTGCAACAAAATCATTACCCAGAAAACCCATCGCGCCGTCGAGTACCTTCGGTACCTCAAGCTTGAGATTGCGATGCAGGCGGCCTTGTTCGATAGCACCCGTAAACTCACGCAATTGCACCTGGGCGGCGGCACGCCTACTTATTTAACCAGTGAACAGCTCGCGGACCTGATGGATTGCCTGCACCAGGCGTTCAACATGGATGACAGCGATGACCATGAGTTTTCCATCGAAGTCGACCCGCGCACCATCAGCACCGAGCAGATCCGGTCGCTGCGCCAGTTGGGCTTCAATCGCCTGAGCTTCGGTGTTCAGGATTTCGACCCCGACGTGCAGGCCGCGGTCAATCGCCAGCAAAGTGAAGAGCAGATTTATGCGCTGGTTGCTGCGGCACGCGAGGCGCAATTCAAGTCGATCAGCGTCGATCTGATCTATGGCCTGCCGTTGCAAACCGTGCAGAGTTTCGACGTCACCCTCGGCAAGATCATCGCGCTGCGTCCGGACCGGATTGCCGCCTACAGCTACGCGCATCTGCCGGAAATGGTTCGCGCACAACGGTTGATTCGTCCCGCCGACATGCCGCCGCCGGAGCGCAAGCTGGAATTGCTTGAACTGACCATCCGCCGTCTGACCGCGGCCGGTTACGTCTATATCGGCATGGATCATTTCGCCTTGCCGGACGACGAGCTGTCGCTGGCCCGCGCCAATGGCACCCTGCAGCGTAACTTTCAGGGCTACTCCACCCACGCCGACTGCGACTTGATCGGCCTCGGCGTGTCCTCGATCGGCAAGGTCGGCGACAGCTACAGCCAGAGCGTAAAGGAGCTGTCTCAGTACTACGCGCGTCTGGACCAAGGCCTGCTACCGGTGCATCGCGGTTACCGCTTGAGCGCAGACGACTTGCTGCGCCGCGAAGTGATCAGCGACCTGATGTGCCACGGCCGTATTACGTTTAACCGCTATGAAATGCGTCATGACATTCGCTTCATCGAGTACTTTGCCGATGCCTTGGCCCAACTGGAGGAACATGTTCGCGACGGACTGCTGCAGATCCACTGCGACGAACTGGTGCTGTTACCACAGGGGCACTTGATGATGCGCAGTGCCGCGATGGCGTTTGACGCCTATCTGGGTAGTGAGCAAAAAGGCCTGTTTTCACGCACGGTTTGAGTCATTGGCGCCTGTCCTCAAGGGCTAATTTCTCAAGTTGATTTCAATCAAGGGCAGGGGGCGCAACGCTCCCTAACATGACCGAAAGCCCTTTTGAAATCAGCGAGCCCATGACAATCCATCCGCCTTCGATACACGGCAACCTGCGCGCCTGGGGCGTCGGGCTGGTGGTCATGCTAATGCTGATGCTCGCCACCTTTGAGGCGGTGCAAGCCAAGCAATACGGCGACATCGAGCAGCAGCGCATCGAGAAAACCTTCCCTCAGACCGATTCCGTTTCCGCCCCCGAAGGCCGGTTCAAGGTGCGCACGCTGTCCGCCGCCGGCAAGGTGCTCGGCTATGTGTTCCAGAGTCTGGACGTGGTGGACATTCCTGCCTACTCGGGCAAGCCGATCAATACCCAGGTGATCCTCGACACTGCTGGTGCGATTCAGGATGCCTATGTGCTGGAGCACCATGAGCCCATTCTGCTGATCGGCATTCCTGAGGCAAAACTTCACGGCTTCAGCGCCAGGTACAAGGGCATCAAGGTCAGCCGGCGGGTGGTCGTCGGCCATTCCAGCGACCCGAAGGCCGTCACCGTCGATGCGATTGCCGGGGCTACCGTCACGGCGATGGTGGTCAACGAGGTCATCATGCGCGCCGCCCACGACGTGGCCGTATCGCTCAAGCTGATCGAGGACACGGGCGGTGTGGCACGCATGCCTGCCACCGTGCGCCAGGACTTTTTCGAACCCGCCACCTGGGAACAACTCACCGGCAACGGCGCCATCCGCCGCTTGAACCTGACCCGTGGCCAGGTCGACGCCGCCTTCAAGGGCACCGACGCCGAAGGCGTGGAAAACGCCGCCGCCGATCAGGTGGATGAGACCTTTATCGAGCTCTACACCGCCGACCTGAATCCGCCGACCATCGGCCGTGCACTGCTGGGCGACAATCAATATCGCTTACTTATGCAGGACCTCAAGCCCGGCGAGCAGGCCATTGCGGTGCTGGGTCGTGGGCTTTTTTCCTATAAAGGCTCGGGGTATGTGCGCGGCGGGATTTTCGATCGGGTGCAATTGCGCCAGTTCGGCAACGTCATCAGTTTTCGCGACATGGACCATCAGCGGCTCTCCGACGTCTTTGCCAAGGGCATGCCGGAATTCACCGAAATGTCGATTTTCATTGTGCGCGAGCCGGCCCTGTTCGACCCGGGATCGCCCTGGTCCCTGGAATTGCTGGTGCGTCGTCAAACCGGGCCGCTCAGTGGCACGTTCAGCAGCTTCGAACTGCCTTATCAACTGCCCGAGCCGTACCTTGAGCGGCCACTGCCCAGCGCCGAAGAATTGGCCGCCCTCGAGGAAGCCGGTCGGCCGATGTGGTTGACCATCTGGTACCAGAAATCCTTTCAGATCACCGTGCTCGGCAGCGCATTACTGCTGCTGATGGCGATCCTGTTCCTGCAGGACTCCTTCACGCGTCGGCCACGTTTTCTGCACTGGCTGCGCCGAGGTTACCTGGTCTTTACCGTGGTGTTTCTCGGCTGGTATGCGCTGGGGCAACTGTCGGTGGTCAATGTGCTGACCTTCGCCCATGCGCTGTTCGATCACTTTCGCTGGGAGCTGTTTCTCACCGACCCGTTGATCTTCATGCTCTGGGTCTTCACCGCTGCGAGCATTCTGCTGTGGGGGCGGGGCGTATTCTGCGGCTGGTTGTGCCCGTTCGGTGCGTTGCAGGAGCTGATCAACGAAGCCGCGCGCAAGCTGAGAATCCCCCAATACGAATTGCCTTTCGCGGTGCATGAACGGCTGTGGGCCATCAAATACATCATTTTGCTGCTGCTGTTCGGCCTCTCCCTTGAGTCGATGTCCACCGCCGAACTGTTCGCCGAGGTGGAACCGTTCAAGACCGCTGTCACCCTCAAGTTCGACCGCCAATGGTGGTTCGTCCTCTACGCGGTGGCACTGCTGGTCATCAACCTCTTCACCCGCAAAGTCTATTGCCGCTACATCTGCCCGTTGGGTGCCGCGCTGGCGATTCCGAGCAAATTTCGCCTGTTCGACTGGCTCAAACGCCGCAAGGACTGTGGCACACCCTGCCAGCTGTGCGCCAAGGAGTGCGAGATCCAGGCGATTCATCCCGATGGCCGAATCAATGCCAACGAGTGCCACTACTGCCTCGATTGCCAGATGACTTACCAGAGCGACAACAAGTGTCCGCCGCTGATCAACAAGCGCAAGAAGCGCGGCAAACCGGCACCCATCGCTGTGCAACTGATACCTGTCGTGGAAGTGAGCGCTCTGGAATGAACCCCGCGAGCGCCTGTGCGCTGCGACCGTTTTTATCCCTTCAAGGAACACAACTGATGAACGACACAGAATCCAAGAAAACCACTGAAGTGCCGGAATCGACCGGCCTCAGTCGTCGCGGTTTCCTGGGCACCAGTGCGGTAACCGGTGCGGTACTGGCCGGTGCCACGGCCATCGGTGGCGCGGTGTTTACCCGTGAGACCTGGGCGGCAGCGGCCAAGGACGCGCAACTCAAAACCCACGTCGGGCCGGGCGAACTGGACCAGTACTACGGTTTCTGGAGTGGCGGTCATCAGGGGGAAGTGCGGATCATGGGCATTCCGTCGATGCGCGAGCTGTTGCGTGTACCGGTGTTCAACGTCGACTCCGCCACTGGCTGGGGCCTGACCAACGAAAGCAAACGGATCATGGGCGACAGCGCGCATTTCCAGAATGGCGACTGCCACCACCCGCATTTGTCCATGACTGACGGCAAGTACGACGGCAAATACCTGTTCATCAATGACAAGGCCAACAGCCGTGTTGCGCGTATCCGTCTGGACATCATGAAGTGCGACAAGATGCTCACCGTGCCCAATGTGCAGGCCGTTCACGGGCTGCGCCTGCAAAAAGTGCCGCACACAAAATACGTGTTCGCCAATGCTGAATTCGTGATTCCACACCCCAATGACGGCAGCACCTTCGACCTACAGGACAAGAACAGCTACACGATGTTTAACGCCATCGATGCCGAGAAAATGGAGATGGCCTTCCAGGTCATTGTCGATGGCAACCTGGACAACACCGACGCCGACTACACCGGCAAATACGCGGCGTCCACCTGCTACAACTCGGAGAAGGCCTACGACCTGGGCGGCATGATGCGCAACGAGCGCGACTGGGTGGTGGTGTTCAACATCCCGCGCATCGAAGCGGCGATCAAGGCTGGCAAGTTCATCACCCTGGACGGCTCGAAAGTGCCGGTGGTCGACGGTCGTAAAACCGATGGCAAGGACAGCGCATTCACCCGTTACATCCCGACGCCGAAGAACCCCCACGGCCTCAATACCTCGCCTGATGGCAAATACTTCATTGCCAACGGCAAGCTTTCGCCGACCTGCACCATCATTGCCATCGCCAGGCTTGACGATCTGTTCGACGACAAATTCAAGGACCCGCGCGACGTGGTGGTCGGTGAACCCGAGCTCGGTCTGGGCCCGCTGCACACCACTTTCGACGGCCGCGGCAATGCCTATACCACGCTGTTTATCGACAGCCAGGTGGTGAAGTGGAACGTCGAGGAGGCCATTCGCGCGTACACCGGCGAGAAGGTCAACTACATCAAGCAGAAACTCGACGTGCAATACCAGCCAGGCCACAACCATGCGTCGCTGACCGAAACCAGTGAGGCCGACGGCCAATGGCTGATGGTGCTCAGCAAGTTTTCCAAGGATCGCTTCCTGCCGACCGGCCCGCTGCACCCGGAAAACGATCAACTGATCGATATCTCCGGCGAGGAAATGAAACTGGTGCATGACGGCCCGGCCTTCGCCGAACCCCACGACTGCGTCATGGCCCGCCGCGACCAGATCAAGACCAAGAAGATCTGGGACCGCAACGACCCGTTTTTTGCCGAGACGGTGGCGATCGCCGCCAAAGACGGGATCAAGCTGGAGACCGATAACAAGGTCATCCGCGACGGCAACAAAGTCCGCGTCTACATGACCTCGATGGCCCCGGCCTACGGTTTGCCGGAGTTCACCGTCAAACAAGGCAACGAGGTCACGGTGACCATCACCAACATCGACCAGATTGAAGACGTGACCCACGGCTTCGTGATGACCAACCATGGCGTGAGCATGGAAATCAGCCCGCAGCAGACCTCGTCGATCACCTTCATCGCCGACAAGGCCGGCCTGCACTGGTACTACTGCAGCTGGTTCTGCCATGCGCTGCACATGGAAATGGTCGGCCGCATGAAGGTCGAGAAGGCCTGACCGTTGCCCATCGACAGGAGCGAAGCAATGACTGATAGCAAGGGAAACCCGGTGACGGTCATTGCATTTGCGCTCCTGCTGATGTCCGGCAGCGCGCTGGCGGTGCAACCCATCACCTCGTTGCCGCTGCGGGTGGACGCCAATCAACGCTGGCACCTGCCGGTGGGGGAATACCGGGGCTCGTTCAGTGTCGATCAACCGATGCAGATTCTCTGCGAGCCCGGCGCGGTATTTCAGGGGGAGGGGCAGGGCAACGGTGTGATCATCAGCGCGCCGGATGTCGCCATCGAAGGCTGCACCTTTCTAAACTGGGGACACGACCTCACCGCCATGAATGCGGCGGTGTTTATCCAGCCCAAGGCCCATGGTGCGGTGATTAAAGGCAATCGCCTGCAGGGTAAGGGCTTCGGTATCTGGGTCGACGGCACTCAGGATGTGAGCCTGATCGACAACCGCATTCAGGGTGATCCGGCGATGCGTTCGCAAGATCGCGGCAACGGCATTCACCTGTATGCCGTGCATGGCGCCAAGGTCATTGGCAACCAGGTGCGCGACACCCGCGATGGCATCTACATCGACACCTCCAACGGCAACCTGCTGCAGGGCAATACCCTTGAAGACCTGCGCTACGGGGTGCATTACATGTTCGCCAACGATAACCAACTGATCGGCAACACCACCCGCCGCACCCGCACCGGCTACGCCTTGATGCAAAGCCGCAAGCTCACGGTGATCGGCAATCGCTCCGAACAGGACCAGAACTACGGGATCCTGATGAACTACATCACCTATTCAACCTTGCGTGACAACTTCGTCACTGACGTGCGCGACGGCTCGACCGGCGACAGCATGATCAGCGGCGCCGAGGGCAAGGCGCTGTTCATCTACAACTCGCTGTTCAACAGCATCGAACACAACCACTTCGAGCACAGCGCCGTGGGCATCCATCTCACCGCCGGCTCGGAAGACAACCGCATCGCCGACAACGCGTTTGTCGGCAACCAGCGGCAGGTCAAGTACGTCGCCACCCGCTTGCAGGAATGGTCGGTGGATGGCCGTGGTAACTACTGGAGCGATTACCTGGGCTGGGACCGCAACAACGACGGCCTCGGCGATATCGCCTACGAACCCAATGACAACGTCGACCGCCTGCTCTGGCTGTACCCGCAGGTACGACTGTTGATGAACAGCCCCGGCATCGAGTTGCTGCGCTGGGTGCAACGGGCCTTTCCGGTGATGAAATCGCCGGGGGTGCTGGACAGCCATCCGCTGATGAAATCATCCACTCAACCCCTGACCCAGGAGCCCAACTCATGAACGTCATCGACATCGAAGGCGTCAGCCAGCGCTATGGGCATGCCACCGTGTTGCATCAGCTCAACCTCAGCCTGGCGGAAGGTGAAGTGCTGGGTTTGTTCGGTCATAACGGCGCGGGCAAGACCACCAGCATGAAACTGGTGCTGGGCCTGCTCCAGCCCAGCGAAGGGCAGGTCCGGGTGTTCGGTCGCTTGCCCTGCGATCCCCACGTACGACGCCTGCTCGGTTATCTGCCGGAGAACGTGACGTTTTACCCGCAGCTGAGCGGTGTTGAAACCTTGCGCCATTTCGCGCGACTCAAAGGCGCCGCGTCCGCCCAAGTGGACGCACTGCTGGAGGAAGTCGGCCTGGCCGGTGCGGCGCATCGGCGGGTCAAGACCTACTCCAAGGGCATGCGTCAACGGTTGGGGCTGGCGCAGGCGCTACTCGGCGAGCCGCGTTTGTTGCTGCTCGACGAACCAACAGTCGGCCTCGACCCCATCGCCACTCAGGACTTGTATCGGTTGCTCGATCGCCTGCGCAGCCAAGGCACCAGCATCATTCTGTGTTCCCACGTCTTGCCCGGTGTCGAGGCGCACATCAACCGCGCCGCGATTCTGACCCAGGGACGTCTGCTGGCACTGGGGAGTCTACGCAGTTTGCGCGAGGAAGCCGGGTTGCCGACGCTGATTCGCGCCAACGGCCTCAAGCACGCCGGGCCCTTGCAGCAACGCTGGAACAACGCCGGGCACCTCACCGAGCGCTGGGGCGTCGAAGGTCTTGAAGTGGCCGCACTCAATGGCAGCAAGCTCGGGCTGTTGCGCCAGCTGCTCAATGAAGACGAGCCGGCCGACGTGGAAATCCATCAACCGTCGCTGGAAGATATTTACCGCTACTACATGAGCCGGGCCGGTGCGGCGCCAATCGGGGAGGCCGTATGAACGCTGTCTGGAACATGGCCCGCAAGGAATTCAGTGACGGTTTGCGCAATCGCTGGTTGTTGGCAATCAGTGTGTTGTTCGCGGTGCTGGCCATCGGCATCGCCTGGCTGGGCGCCGCGGCCTCCGGGCAGTTGGGTTTCACCTCGGTGCCGGCCACCATCGCCAGCCTCGCCAGTCTGGCGACGTTTTTGATGCCGTTGATTGCGTTGCTGTTGGCCTATGACGCCATCGTCGGCGAGGACGAGAGCGGCACGTTGCTGCTGTTGCTGACGTACCCCTTGGGTCGCGGGCAGATTCTGCTCGGCAAGTTTGTCGGCCACGGGTTGATCCTGGCGCTGGCGACGCTGATCGGTTTCGGCTGCGCCATGCTGGCCATCGCGGTGCTGGTGGACAACGTCGAACTGAGCCTGCTGCTCTGGGCCTTCGGTCGGTTCATGGCGTCGTCGACGTTATTGGGCTGGGGGTTTCTGGGGTTGGCCTATGTGCTGAGCAGTGCGTCGGCCGAAAAATCCACGGCGGCCGGGCTGGCACTGGGCGTGTGGTTCTTCTTCGTGCTGGTGTTCGACCTGGCCCTGCTGGCGCTGTTGGTGCTCAGCGAAGGGCAGTTCAACCCGAAAGTGCTGCCCTGGTTGCTGCTGCTCAATCCCGCTGACATCTATCGCCTGATCAACCTTTCCGGTTTTGAACCCGGTGCCGGCAACACGGGTGTGCTGACGCTTGGCAGCGATTTGCCGATGCCGGGCTCGATGCTCTGGCTATGCCTGTCGCTGTGGGTGGCGGTGCCATTGGGTTCGGCCTGGTTGTTGTTTCGTCGCCGAGCGACATGAATTTTCACTTTGATGGTTTTGGAGTAGTTGACGATGAATGCGTTTTATCTGACGACGATGCGCGCGGTGGCGGGCCTGATGATGTGCCTGCTGCTGACGGCCTGTGACAACCCAGTGCAAGCCACTTACAGCGACACCGCCGCGGCCTTTCATCCCAGTGATGAATGCCATGTCTGCGGGATGATTATCGACGGATTCCCCGGGCCCAAGGGCGAATTGGTCGAGCGGGCGGGGATCAAGAAGTTCTGTTCCACGGCGGAAATGATCGGCTGGTGGTTGCAGCCGGAAAACCATCATGGCGATGCAAAACTGTATGTCCATGACATGGGCCGCAGCCCGTGGAACGCGCCGAATGACGCCCACCTGATCGATGCCAAAGACGCCTTCTACGTGGTCGGCACTCAACTCAAAGGCGCCATGGGCGTGGTGCTGGCGTCGTTCTCAAGTCGCGAGGCCGCTGAAAAGCTTGCCGCTGAACAGGGCGGTCGCTTGCTGCGCTTCAGCGAGATCACTCCGGCGCTGCTGCAACAGCACTAACGTCGTTTTAAAAGCCTGATCGCCGTCAAGTCGTTTTTTCGTCTCCTGCTCAAAGATAGGGCTCGCTACGTCCCCAGTGCTGGCATCCGTGATGCCCAGGAGAAAATGATGAAAACCGAGTTTCAAGATCGTTTGGCGGTGGTCACAGGTGCCAGCTCCGGGATCGGCCTGGCGCTGTGCGCCGCGCTGTTACCGCGCGGGGTCAAGGTGCTGGCGATGTCACGGACCCTCGGTGAATTGCCGGCCTTGCAGCAGATCTACGGCGAGCGGTTGCAGTGGTTTGCCGGGGACGTCACAAGTCAGCAAGACCTGAGCGAACTGGCCGAGCGCGCTGCGGCGATGGGCCCCGTGGACTATTTGGTGCCTAACGCGGGTGTCGCCGAGATGGCCGACAGCCTGGATATGCAGGCCTTCCAGCGTCAGTGGGCGGTCAACGGCGCCGGTGCATTGAACACCCTGGCGGCGTTACGCGGTGAATTGGCGAGCCCGGCTTCGGTGGTGTTTGTCGGGAGCTTCCTGACCGGCTCGAGCTTTCCCGGGTTGGCCGCTTGCATTGCCAGCAAGGCGGCGCTCGCGGCTCAGGCGCGGACGTTGGCGGTGGAGTTTGCGAGCTTTGATGTGCGCATTAATCTGGTCTCGCCGGGACCGACCGCCACCGCGATGTGGGACAACCTGGGGTTGAGCGAGGGGGAACTCGGCGACGTCGCCGACACCCTGGGTAAACGTCTGTTGCCCGGTCACTTTCTCGACGCAGGGGCGGTGGCCAATGTGATTGTTTTTCAACTGTCGCAGGGCGCTCGGGGTGTTTACGGCCAGGACTGGAAGGTTGATAACGGTTACACCTTGGGCTGAAGTCCGTTCGGGGTACATATCCGTTTCTGCGGTAACGGCTACTATTGGTTCCGCTTTTACAGCGGGTCACTTGGAAAAGCGCCAAGTAACCAAACGCTTTCGCCCCTGACGTACGGTGCCTCGCCTAGGCTCGGCATGCCCTCGCTCCGGTCCTGCTCCGTGGGCCCGCCGCCATCGGCCATCCATGGCCGGGGGCGGCTACCGCGGCATCCTTGCCGCGCTGCCCACTGCGCAGAACCTGCGCTCGGCCTTCCGACGGGGCAGATCAAGATCAAGCTCAAAAGCCAGATCAAAAGCCAAAGCGAGGCGGCCTGATAGCCGACCTGATGTCTGTCAAGGTCATCGGCGGTGGACCTCTATGTCATGCCCGCCAAAAATCCAACTGTGGGAGCGAGCCTGCTCGCGAAGGCGGACTTACATTCAACATTGATGTCGACTGACAGGGCCTCATCGCGAGCAGGCTCGCTCCCACAGGGGAATGCGTACGCTTGAAGATACAGGCCGGCCGGTAGGCCGCCTCGCAGTGTTTTTGCGGTAGTCGCCCCCTCGAGAGGCCCACCGAACGAAAAGGGTAAAAGCGAAACCAATAGCCGCCGTTACCAAAGAAACGGATATACCCCCAAGGCCTAGTGCGAAGTCCCCTCGGCAAACTCAATCTTGTTCCCCACGTTGTACTTGCCCGAAGGCTTGTTCATCGGAATGCGTTTGATCTCCTGGAGGGTGTTGCTGTCGTAGACGATCAGCGCGCCATCGGTGGCCCAGATGCTCAGCAGCAAGTAGCGGCCGTCGCGAGTGAACTCAACATGAGCGGCGGTTTTGCCGGGTACCGGGCGCAGTGTGTGGGCGATTTCCAGGGTCTGTTTGTCGATCAGGTGGATCGCATCGTTGTCGGGCCCGAAGAACACGTCAGTCCAGGCATACCGCGAGTTGACATGACTGCGCATGAAAAACCCAGGCCCCAGGGTCGGAATTTCCTTGATCAGTTTCCAGGTCTTGAAGTCGATGACCGAGATCAGCCCCTTGCTGATATTCGGCGTGGCGAACACCCATTCACCGTTGCGTTTCCAATAGGTCCCCGAGCCCAAATGCGGCATGCCCGGCAGCGGTATGTCGGTGACCACCTTGCCGCTGTCGAGGTCGATGACCTGGCCGCCCTGGGCCTTGCGCGACGTGGCCAGCAGCTGTTTGTAGTCCGGCGAAAAGGAAAAATCATCGAGAAAATCCCCGGCAGGAATCCGCCGGGGTTCGAAATCCGGTGTGCCCGCCCAGGACAGCTCCCAGACTTCCTTCACGTCCTTGAGTGCGACGATGAAACTGTCGCGCGGCGGGGCGGAGTAAACCGCGCTGACCCGTGACGCGGTACCGTTCTGACCGATGGTCGGGATGGTTTTGACCAGCGACAGATCGCGAGCATCGAGCACCACCAGGTTGCCGGGCAAGTAGTTGCCCACCAGCACCCAGCGTCCATCCTTGCTCACCGCCAGGTTGCGGGTGTTAAGGCCGGCGCGGACCTCGGCGATCAGCTTCAGGTTGTGCAAGTCATACAGACTGATCCAGCCGTCACGGGAAGCGAAGTAGACGAAGCGCCCGTCGGGCGAGAACTTCGGTCCGCCGTGCACGGCGAAGTGCGAAGCGAACCGCGCGAGCACCTCAAATCGGTCACCGTCGAGGATGTCGATGTGATGGTCGCCAGCTTCTACCACCACAAACAGGTTCATCGGGTCGGCGCCGTGCTGGGGCGTGGAGGGCAGTTTGCTCAGGTCCGCGAGCATCGAGTAACTGCCGAGTATGTCGTCATTGCTCCAGGTGGGCGGGGTGGCGGGCGGTTGCTGAAGGTAATCCACCAGCGCGTCGATCTGCGCGGGGCTGAACACGTTGGCATAGCTGGCCATCTGGCTCGCGGGGCGACCGTTTTGAATCACGCTGCGGATTTCATCAGGTTTGATCCGGCTGAGGCTCTCAGGCAACAACGCCGGCCCTGCGCCGCCGAGACGGTTGATACCGTGACAGCTCTGGCAATGCTGCTGATAGAGTTGCGTCGCGTGTTCAAGTGCCGGCACTGCTGCGCCGGCCTGGGCCGCACTGACCCCTAACAGGTGGGCGAGGACGATGCGCCTCATATCGCCACCTTGGCGCGACGTAGCAGGGCTTGGGTCGGGTAGAGTCGCGCCGGGTATTCCAGCTGTTCTGCGTCAAACATATCGACCACTGAGCCGATTACCGTCAGTGTCGGAATACCCGGTGGACAATCCAGCGCCAGGGTCGGCAATTGGTGCAGCTTGCCGCGGGCGACGTGCTGGTCGGGTCGCGTGCCGTTGCTGATCAGCGCCGCCGGTGTGTCGGCCGACAGCCCGGCTTCGATCAAGCGTTGAGCGATGATCCCCAGGTTCGACAAGCCCATGTAAAACACCAGCGTCTGGCTACTGTCGGCGAGGCTGCTCCAGGGCAACGACAACTCGCCATCGCGTTGCAAATGGCCGGTGATGAACCGGCAGGAATTGACCAGGTCGCGGTGGGTCAACGGTATGCCTGCATAGGCGCTGCAGCCGGAAGCGGCGGTGATTCCCGGCACCACCTGGCAATCAATGCCGCGTTGCAGCAGGTACTCCAGCTCCTCGGCACCGCGACCGAAAATGAACGGGTCGCCGCCCTTGAGCCGGACCACGCGTTGCGCTTGATCGGCGAGGTCGGCCAGCAGTTCGTTGATCTGTTCCTGGGGCAGGCTGTGGCAGCCACTGGCCTTGCCGACGTAATGCCGAGCGCAGGTCAGGGGAATCAAGTTCAGCAGTTCGGGGCTGATCAGCCGGTCGTACACCACGGCGTCGGCCTGCATCAACAGGCTCCAGGCGCGCAGGGTCAGCAGGCGTGGATCGCCGGGGCCGGCGCCGACCAGGGCAACTTCGCCCGGCCGGAACGGCGACTCAAGTGTGGCCGGTATAGCAATTGATGGAGGCATGGGACGTCCTTGGTGCTTCATCAGGTTGGCCGGCCCCAGCCTTTGTCAGGTGGTTGGCCGGACGGGCTATTCAGTGGGTGATGCAAGGGATGTTCGTTGACGGCGTAACACCGATTTCGTCATCGCTGAGGTGGCAGCCGGGGTCCTGGCCCCACAGATCTCCCTCGGCCCAGGCACGCGTGCGGGTGTTGCCGTTGCAGATGGGCAACCAGCGGCATTGCGCGCAACGACCACCGACAGCGCGGGGATGCTCACGCAGGCGCAACAGCAGGGCATCCGGCTGATCTAGCCACAACGTGCGGAACGGCGTGCGGCGGACATTGCCCACCGAGTGCTGCCACCAGTAGGTGTCCGGGTGCACTTCGCCGGTGTTGTCGATATTGGCAATGCCGCTGCCGGAGGCGTTGCCACCCCAGGCGCGGAGCATGTTTTCCAGGCGTGGGTAATGCTCGGGAATACGCAGGGCTGCCCATTGCAGCAGCAGAATGGCATCGGCATCGTTGTTACCGCTGACAAAATCGCTGTCGCGCCCCTGTTGGATGTCTTCCCAGGCTCGCTCAAAGATCAACGTCATGGCCTCGCGGCTCATCTGCTGGTGCGCGTCGAGTTTGCGACTGCGTTTACCGCGACCGCTGTAGTTGAGGTGCGACAGATAAAACTTCTGCACGTCGAACTCGCGCATCAGCGCCAGTAATTGGGGTAACTGCGGATGGTTTTCCTGGGTCAGGGTAGTGCGCAGCCCGACGCGAATGCCTTGTTCGCGACAGAGCCGGATCGCCTGCATGGAGCGGGCGAAGCTGCCCTTGAGTTGGCGGAAAGCGTCATGGGTGGCTTCCAGTCCATCGATGCTGATGCCGACGTAATCGAAATTCGCCGCACTGATCTGCGCAATGTTCTGCTCACCGATCAGCGTGCCGTTGGTGGACAAGGCCACAAAGAAACCCTTGGTGCGGGCGTAGGCGCTGAGCACAAACAGATCCTCGCGCAACAGCGGTTCGCCACCGGAAAGAATCAATACCCTCACCCCGGCATCGTGCAAATCGTCGATCACGGTCAGCGCGGCGGCCGTATCCAGTTCGTCGCGAAAGACACTGTCGGCCGAGGTGGCGTAGCAATGTTTGCAGGTCAGGTTGCAGCGCCTGAGCAGGTTCCAGATCACCACCGGCGCCCGGTTACTGCCCGGTGGACTGGTTCTGGGTGCAGGCGTCTGGCCTGCCAGCGCACGCAGGTATTGGCTGATCCTCAACATGCAACTCTCCTTGAGTCAGGGCGTGTTCAGTGCGAAGCGACAGGTAATCGCAAGCCGGTTTTCTTCAGGATGCGGCTGCTCACCAGCATCTCGTCGGCAACACAGGCCTCGCCCAACAAATAGCGCAGGTGCTCGCGGTAGCTGTTGATCTCATCGCGGCTGCGGCCATGCACCATGGCGAACAGGTTGTAGCGCCATCCGGTTCGGCGCGGGCGGCGATAGCAGTGGCTGACGAAAGGCTGCGCGCCGATCAGCGCGCCGAGGCGCGTTATGTCGGTGTCGCGCACATCCCAGACCGTCATGCCGTTGTGGCGATAGCCCAGTCGGTAGTGATTGGGTACGGCGGCAATGCGCCGAATCGCGCCCTCGGCCTGCAAGCGCTTAAGTAGGTCCAGGGTGGATTCGATGCTTAATTCCAGTTGTTCGGCGAGCCACGCCCACGGGTCATCCAGCAACGGCAGACCGGCCTGGGTCAACGCAATCAGACGCTGGGCGAGGGTGTCTTCAGACCGGGAAATACAGACCGACATGGTAAGTCTCCTCCTTAGGCAGGTTGAGCAGGGGCAGGCCGGTCAGGGTTTCGATGCGCTGCAGCGTCTCGGCGATGCCTTCTTCGGTCGCGCAGCCAAGCACGAACCACATGTTCCAGGCGTGTTCGCGTCGGTAGTTGTGCGCCACTTCCGGCAGGCCATTGAGTTGTTCGGCGACGTCATCGAAACGTTCTTCCGGCACCGCCAACGCGGCGAGGGTGAAGGCGCCGCCCAGTCGTTCAATGTCGAACATCGGGCCGAAGCGTGTGAGCACGCCATCAGCGAGCAGGGTGTGCAATCGGTCGAGCAGTTCAGTGCTGCTGCTCTGCAGTTCGGCCGCCAATACCCGCCAGGGGTGGCGCACCAGCGGCAAGCCCAATTGCAAACGGTTGATCAGTCGGCGGTCGAGGTCATCCATGGGTCGGTACTCCGGTGCGCGAGGGCGCAAAACGGCCGCCGCACTGTTTGAAGACCTGGGTGCTGAACAGTAATTGATGGGGCAGGTCGCTCAGTAGATGCTCCTCCAACAACGCCTGGATCTGCGCCTCAACCTGCTCACGTTGACGCCCGTGCACCATGCAAAACAGGTTGTACCGCCACTGCGGCAGGCGCCGGGGCCGCTGATAGCAGAGGTTGATGCCGGGCGCTCGCCCCAGGCGCTGGCCGACTTCGTCAATCAGCGCATCGGGAACATCCAGCACCAGCATGGCGTTGGCGGTAAAGCCCAGCGCTCGATGGTGCAGCACCAGGCCGATACGGCGAAACAGCCCTAGCTCGCTCCATTGGCGCATCTGTTCGAGCACCTGGTTTTCGTCAGCGTTGAGCCGTTCGGCGAGAGCCTGATACGGGCGCGACACCAGCGGCAACCCGCCTTCGAGGTGCCGGCGCAGCGCCAATGCTTGTTTGGGGTTCAATCCTGGTGTCATGAGTTTTCTCCCAGGGCAAAGCCCAGGTCGATGCGGTAGGCGGTCAACATCGGCAGGTCCAGCGGCATGAGACCGGTGTCGTCCTCCAGTTCCTTGAGCACGCGGTCGATGTGTTGGCGATCAGGGCCGGTCAGCACAAACCACAGGTTGTAGAAATGCTCCCGTGCGTAGTTGTGATTGACCTCCGGGTACTGACTGACGCGATCGGCCACCTGTTGCAGGCGGTCGGCGGGCACGGCGAGGGCGGCGAGGGTGCTGGCCCCGGCGCGGCTGTGTTCGAACACCGGGCCGATGCGTGAGAGGGTGCCGGCCTGATCCATTTCTTCCAGGCAGGCCATCACCTGGGATTCGCGGCAACCGAGAATCCTGGCCATCTCCTTGTACGGTGACGGACACAGCGGCATGCCGTGCTGAAAGCGGTCGATGAGTTGGCGGCTGAGTCGTTCAAGGTCCATTTCAATACCCCATTTTCTGCGCGCGACTGCTGAAGAAGATGCCGCTCGGTGCTCTGGCGGGCAGGGTGCTCAGCAGCTTCAGGCGGTACGGATCCCAGACCTGGACCTGATCACCGTCGCGTAATGACAGCCACAATTGGTCGCCGCGTGCGGTGAATTCCATGTGCAGCACCGCTGGCCCGGGGCGCAGGTCGGCGACCACGGCGTGGGTTTCGGTGTCGATGACCTGAACCCGATCGTTGTCCGGGTAGGCGAAATTGACCCACAGCTGCCGACCGTCCGGGCGCGATGTGACGAACACCGGTTGGCCGGCCACCGGAATCACGGCGGTCTGCTGCCAGGTGCGTGAATCCATCACCAACACTTGATGCCGGCCGACGGCGGGCACGAAGGCCTGGTTATCGGCGACGGCCCAGCCTTCCAGGTGCGGCATCTTGTAGACCGGGAGTTTCGCCTGACCGCGTCCGTAATCGCCGAGTACTCGCTGCACGCCGCGTTCTGGATGCCAGAGGTCGAGTTGCGCCATGCCGTCTTCACCGAACAGGCCGGCCATGTAATAGCGTCCGTCCGGGGTGATCAAGGCGTCGTAGGGTTGCTCACCAATGCCGGTGAAACGGCTGATTTGTGGAGTGCTGCCCTGACTGAAATCGGCGGTCCAGATCTCGCCGGTATCGAACAGGCTGAAGACAAAACGTTGCCCCGGCGCGTCGACCAGGCCGACCACCCGGGAGCGCTTGGTGCCATCGGCCAGGGGCGTGGCCGGAATATCGGCCACCTGCTGAAGGGTGTCGGCATCAAAGACCTTGACCCCGCCGGGCACGTAGTTGGACACGGCGATCAGCTTGCCGTCCTGACTGATGGCGCCACCAATGCTGTTGCCACCCTGGATGACGCGATGATCGATACGCCGGGTCAGCAAGTCGATTTTGCTCAACCCGCCGTCGCGCCCGAACACATAGGCGTAGCGCTGGTCACGGGAGAACACCACCGAGGCATGGGACAGGTCGCCGAAACCCTCGAGTCGGGCCAGCGCGGTGTGGGTGTCGCTTTCGATGATTTGTACGCTGGCGGTGGCGCGCTCCACGACCAGGCCCAAGTCGCCGGTGCCACGCAATGGTGGCTGAACGCAAGCGGACAACAACAGCCCGGTCGCCGCTGACAGCAGGATTGAACGGATCATGGTGCGGGATATCCCTGGAGAAGTAGATCGACCAGCCAACGGATGTCGCCGGGGCTGAGCAACGGGGCCCAACCGGGCATCGCGGTGCCGGGCCGGCCTTGGGTGACGGTGGCAATCAGGCTGTCCCTGGATTTGCCGGCCAGCGCTGCGCGCGTCAGTTCGGGGCCTAGCCCGCCAGTCAGGTGCAGCCCATGGCAGGCACCGCAGTCCTGGGTCAGCAGGTGTTCGAGTTGCGCCTGACGCTGGGCGTCCGGCGCCGCAACCGCGGTTGCGCAAATGAGGAGGAGGGCCGCCAGAATCACAGCGTGTCGATACACCATCAAGACGCCCTCCTGGCGGTTATTTGAGTGTCAGTACCCAAGTCGCGAGCGTTTTCGCTTCTTCTTCAGTTACCGGGTTGGCCGGCATGGGCATCGGCCCCCAGTTGCCTTGTGTACCGTTCTTGATGTGGCTCGCGAGGGTGTCCACGGCTCCGGGTACGCCAGCGTTCTTGGCCGCTACATCCTTGAGCGCAGGGCCGACAATCTTGGCGTCGATGGAATGACAGGCTGCGCAGGGTTTGCTCTTGAACAGCTCCAGCGCGTCTTGGGCCATGGCCGGTTGCACACTCAGCGCAGCGGTCAGGGCGAACAGTGAAAACAGAGTATTTTTCATGGTGTTTCCTTGCATTGATGGAGCTCAATAGATGTCGTGTTGGGTGTTGTAGACGTTGAACTTCCCGGTGGGTGTGATCAGTCGTTTGTCCTTGATGACTGACTTGAGCTTCAGTGTTTTGTCGTCGATCACCACCAGCGCCGACTCGTCTGCCTGGCCACTCCACACGGAGAACCAGACTTCATCGCCGGCCTTGTTGTATTCCGGTTGCACGACGCGCATGGCGCCTTGCTTGATGCCCGCGTATTCAGCGATGGGCAGCACGGTGTAGCCAGCGTCGAGTTTGTCGAGGTTGAACACCGCCACTGACTGACTGAGTTTTGTATCCGGGTTGAGGGTGGTATCGACGTACAGATGACGGGAGTTGGGATGGGTTTTGATGAACAGCGATCCACCGCCCTGACCCTTGAGCGAGGCGACCTGCTTCCAGGCGTATTGCGGGTGTTTGGTCGGGTCGGTGCCGATCAGCGAGATACCGTCATCACCCAGATGGCTGGTGGCCCAGACCGGGCCATAGGTCGGGTGGTTGAAGTTGGCGCCGCGACCCGGGTGAGGGGTTTTGCCGACGTCCACCAGCGCGGTCAACTTGCGCTCCTTGGAGTCGATCACGGCGACTTTGTTGGAGTTGTTGGCGGCGGTCATGAAGTAGCGGTGCGTGCTGTCCCAACCGCCGTCATGCAGGAACGGCGCGGCATCGATGTAGGTGACAGTGAGGTTTTTGATGTCCTGGTAATTGACCAGCATGACCTTGCCGGTTTCCTTGACGTTGACGATGAACTCCGGCCATTCGTGGGAGGCGATGATCGCCGCGACCCGAGGCTCGGGGTGATATTCCTGTTTGTCGACGGTCATGCCGCGGGTCGAAACGATCTGCTTCGGCTCCAGGGTTTCGCCATCCATGATGGTGAATTGCGGCGGCCAATAAGAACCGGCGATGGTGTATTTGTCTTCGTAGCCCTTGAACTTGGAGGTCTCGACCGAGCGCGCCTCGATGCCCACTTTGACTTCGGCGACCTTGGTCGGCTCCACCGGCCACAGGTCGATCATGTCGATCCGGGCGTCTCGACCGATCACCAGCAGGTAGCGGCCTGAGGCAGAGATTCGCGAGATGTGCACCGCGTAACCGGTCTCGATGAGTTTGACGATCTTCTTGCTGTCACCGTCGACCAGGGCGATCTTGCCGTCATCGCGCAACGTCACCGAAAACAGGTTCGGCAGGTTGAGTTTGCTCAGCTGCTTCTTCGGACGATCTTCGGGTTTGACCAACACTTTCCAGGTTTTCAGCGTCTCGGCCATGCCCCATTCCGGTGGCGTCGGCGGCGTGTGCTGAATGAACTTGGCCATGACCGTGATCTGATCCTTGGTCAGTGCATTGGACGTCCCCCAGTTCGGCATGCCCGCCGGTGACCCGTAGGTAATCAAGGCTTCCAGATACGGTTGCCCGCGGCTTTGGGTAATGTCCGGCGTCAGCGGTTTGCCCGTGGCCCCTTTGCGCAAAACGCCGTGGCAGCCTGCGCAGCGCTGGAAGTAGATTTCCTTGGATGAGTCGAACTCGGCCTGGCTCATGTCGGGAGCGCCAGCAGTTTTAACCATGGGCAGGTTGGCCACCACTGCGGCGGGCTCTTCAGCGCTGGCGGCATGACCCACCACCAGGGCCAGTGACGAACACAATGCAGCGCGGGCCAGGGCAAACGTTTTTCTATTGCTGATCAGCATTCCATTTCTCCTCAGGCAAGACCTTTGCGATGTGCTGAAACGGCAGCACAGAACGCAGGTTCTTAGTGCCGTGCAAGGCTATGCCCGAGCAGGCCAATGTTCGCTTGACGACGATCAAGTTTGCCGGCCATCTCACTTGCCAGGTTGTCGCAGGGGCCCGTAGCGTGTTCCTTGAATCCGCTTTTGGAACAGGCAGCCCATGGACCGTAACCCGTCTTGCGAACCCTTCTATCAACCGCTCAACAATGAGGAGGCGCTGTTCGAGCAAGCCTGGCGACACGGCATGCCGGTGCTGATCAAAGGCCCGACGGGATGCGGCAAGACCCGCTTTGTCCAGCACATGGCCCATCGGCTGAAACTGCCGCTGTACACCGTGGCTTGCCATGACGATCTGAGCGCGGCCGACCTGATCGGACGCCACCTGATCGGTGCCCAGGGCACCTGGTGGCAGGACGGACCGCTGACCCGCGCGGTGCGTGAAGGCGGCATCTGTTACCTCGACGAAGTGGTCGAGGCGCGTCAGGACACAGTGGTCGTATTGCATCCGCTGGCCGATGATCGTCGTGAACTGTTCCTGGAACGCACCGGCGAAGTGCTGAAGGCGCCGCCGTCCTTCATGCTGGTGGTCTCCTACAACCCCGGTTACCAGAACCTGCTCAAAGGCATGAAACCCAGCACCCGCCAACGTTTCGTGGCGATGCGTTTCGGCTATCCGCCGGTGGCCGACGAAGAACGTATCGTGGCCCGGGAAGCCCAGGTGGACACCGCGCTGGCGGCGCAAGTGGTGCGGTTGGGCCAGGCGCTGCGCCGGCTCGATCAACATGATCTGGAAGAGGTCGCCTCAACGCGGCTGCTGATCTTTACCGCGCGCATGATCCGCTCCGGCATGAGCCCGCGTGAGGCCTGCATGGCCTGCCTGGCCGAGCCGCTGAGCGACGATCCGTTGACCGTTGCCGCGCTGATGGACGTGGTTGATGTCCACTTCGGCTGAGTCCGCGGGCGTCTTGCGCCGTCACTTGCCGGGCGATCTGGCGATGTGGTTTTTCATTCTGGCCGAGCTGTCGGTGTTCGCCATCCTGATCCTGGCGTTCGCCGTGACCCAAGCGCTCAAACCGCAGATGTTCAGTGAAAGCCGCCTGTTGCTGAACACCTCAACCGGGTTGGCGATGACCCTGAGCCTGCTCACTGCGGGGCTGTTCGCCGCGTTGGCGCAAGAGCAAGTCAGGCACTCGCGGCCGCGTCACGGTGCGGTCTTCCTGCTGATGGCGTTACTCGCCGCCAGTGTCTACGTGGTGCTGAAACTCACGGAATATCGGCACTTGCTCGCCTCGGGGCTGGGCATGGAGCACAACACCTTTTTCACCCTCTACTGGATCCTCACCGGTTTTCATTTTCTCCACGTACTGCTCGGCATGGTCATTCTCGGGTGGCTCGCGGAGCGCTGTCGCCGTGGCTTGTACGACGCCAGCAAGCGCAGCGGGTTTGAATCCGGCGTGCTCTATTGGCACATGGTCGATCTGATCTGGGTCATGCTGTTTCCGCTGGTCTACGTGCTGAGTTGACGAGGTTCTCATGTCTGTTTCCAGGGTATTGCTCGTCTGTTGGGCGGCGCTTGCCACGTTAAGTGTGTGCACGGTGGTGTTGGCCCACGTTGGCGCGACATCGCTGCTGTCGATGGCCATCTTGCTGGTGGCGGTGGGCAAGGCGTGGCTGATTACCGACGGCTTCATGGAGATGCGCCACGCACCGCGACTGTGGCGCCGGTTGATGTTGAGCTGGGCGCTGGTGTTGGCGACGGTTGTAGGCCTGACGCTGGAGGTGGTCCGCTGAAGGAATACAGCCCGTAAAACAGCACAACTTTTAACGTGGGAGCGAGCCTGCTCGCGAAGGAGCCGTCACATTCAACATCCAAGTTGACTGACACTCTGCCTTTGCGAGCAGGCTCGCTCCCACATTCGATCTGCGTTGTCAGTAATACCCGACCAAAACCATCTGACTTTCTTGATCGCCATCAAGCAGGTTCCAACCCTTCGCTTCCTATCATGGACGGGCCAAGCAAAGAGGAAGCGACCATGTCAGAGACCTTCACCAAAGGCATGGCCAGGAATATCTATTTCGGGGGAAGCATCTTCTTCTTCCTGATATTCCTGGCCTTGACCTATCACACGGAACAGACCTTTCCGGCCCGCAGCAATGAGGCGCAGCTCACCGAATCCGTGGTGCGCGGAAAGTTGGTCTGGGAGCAAAACAATTGCATCGGCTGCCACACGCTGCTGGGCGAGGGCGCCTACTTTGCGCCTGAGCTGGGCAACGTGTTCCAGCGGCGCGGTGGGGAAGCGGGCTTCAAACCCTTTCTGCATGCCTGGATGAAAATGCAGCCACTGGGTGTACCCGGCCGGCGCGCGATGCCGCAGTTCAAGTTGAGTGACCAGGAGGTGGATGACATCGCCGAGTTCCTCAAATGGAGCTCGAACATCAACACCAATGGCTGGCCGCCAAACAAGGAGGGCTAAGCGATGAGCATTGCTAATCCGCATCTGAAATTTGCCTCGCAAGCCGTGGCCAAACCGTACTTCGTGTTCGCCCTGATGCTGTTTCTCGGGCAGGTGCTGTTCGGGTTGATCATGGGCCTGCAATACGTGATAGGGGACTTTCTGTTCCCGATCATTCCCTTCAACGTGGCGCGGATGGTGCACACCAACCTGCTGATCGTCTGGCTGCTGTTCGGGTTCATGGGCGCTGCCTATTACCTGATTCCGGAAGAGGCCGACCGCGAACTGCACAGTCCGAAGCTGGCGATCATCCTGTTCTGGGTCTTCGCCGCCGCGGGTGTGCTGACGATCCTGGGCTATCTGCTGGTGCCGTATGCCGGCCTGGCCAGGCTGACCCACAACGAATTGCTGCCGACCATGGGCCGGGAGTTCCTGGAGCAACCGACCATCACCAAGATGGGCATTGTGGTGGTGTGCCTGGGCTTCCTCTACAACATCGGCATGACCCTGCTCAAAGGTCGCAAGACCACCGTCAGCATGGTGATGATGACCGGGTTGATCGGGCTCGCGGTGTTCTTCCTGTTCTCCTTCTATAACCCCGGCAACCTGGCCCGCGACAAGTTCTACTGGTGGTGGGTGGTGCATCTTTGGGTGGAAGGCGTGTGGGAACTGATCATGGGTTCGATGCTCGCGTTTGTCCTGATCAAGATCACCGGGGTAGACCGGGAAGTCGTGGAGAAATGGCTGTATGTGATCATCGCCATGGCGCTGATTACCGGGATCATCGGCACCGGTCACCACTTCTTCTGGATTGGTGCGCCTGAGGTCTGGTTGTGGGTCGGTTCAATCTTCTCGGCACTCGAACCGCTGCCGTTCCTGGCCATGGTGATTTTCGCCTTCAGCATGGTGAAGAACCGCCGCCGACAACACCCGAACCGCGCCGCCACCCTGTGGGCCAAGGGAACCGTCGTCACAGCGTTCTTCGGTGCTGGCGTCTGGGGCTTTTTACATACCCTGGCACCGGTCAACTTCTACACCCACGGTTCGCAACTGACGGCGGCGCACGGCCACCTGGCTTTCTACGGTGCTTACGCGATGATCGTGATGACCTTGATCAGCTACGCCATGCCACGACTGCGCGGGTTGGGTGAAGCAGGCGATGAGCGCTCGCAGACCTTCGAAATCTGGGGCTTTTGGTTGATGACCCTGTCGATGGTGATGATCACGCTGTTCCTCACCGCAGCCGGTGTCGTTCAGGTCTACCTGCAACGCTGGCAGGTCGATGGTGTTGCGTTGCCCTTCATGGCCACGGTCGAACAACTGCAGGTGCTGTTCTGGGCCCGTTTTGGTGCCGGTCTTGGTTTCCTTGCGGGACTGCTCTGTTACCTGTTCAGCTTCAAGCAACGTGGCCGCGCAGCCTTGCGCGCCCCGGCGGCCGTGGTGCCTTCATGAGCCGGTGTCAAGGTTAGAAAAGGTCGGCCCGGCTGATACAGCGGGCCGTTTTTTTGCTTTACAAAAAGGGCAATGATCATGGCCTTTACCGTCGAACTGGAAGAGTGGGTCGGCAGCGTCTGGCATCGCTTCATCACCCGGCGCGCCAGCCCGGACTTCCCCGAAGCACGCGTTGAACTGGCCAGCCAGCAACGTCCGCTGGCGCTGCTGTTTCGCGCCATGGGCGGTGCCAGTGGTATCGGTGTCGAAGCCGCCAGCGACCGCGATCTGCTGTTGCGGCGCAACGTGTTGCAGCAGATCGCCGGCACCTGCAAGCAAGTGCCCCTGGCGTGGTGCGATGCGAGCAACCTTCGTCTACCGTCGAGCCTCGCGGTGTTTCCCGAAGTCGCACTGAACGAAGAACTCTATCGTTGGCTCGCCTTGCTGGCGGCACAGGCCGGCCAGATGCGGCACTGGGGACGGGACAATCAACGCTGGACGCAACTGCTGTTAGGGCGTTATCCCGCGTTGCGTGCCCGGTACAAACGTCTGGTCGATGCTCACCTGCAATTGCGCCCGGATCCGGCCACATTGAGTAGCGGCGAAGCGGCCCTGGAACGGGCGTTATGCCAGGCGCTGCGCGAGCCCGGCAGTGTCGAACATTTTCCCCGCAGCGAACGGGCCGCGTGGCCGCTGCCGCTGTGGTTGTACCCGCCGCAAAACCTTGCGAGCCCTCAGGCTGCCGACCTGGGGGAGGAGTCCGAAGAATCGTTGACGACCCCGCCCGGTGAGCAAAAGGGCGCAAGAAAACGCGCCAAGCGGATAGATGAAAGCACCCGCGACGGCGGGTTGTTAATCGTGCGTCTGGAGAACCTGTTCAGCTGGACCGAACACGTGGACCTGGATCGCTGGTCGGACGACAGCGAGGACCCGGACGCGGCCAAAGTCGCCGAGGACCTCGACGAGTTGAGCCTGTCGCGCACCCGTCTGCGCAAGGGCGGCGGCCTCAAGCTGCACCTGGATTTACCGCCGGCCGATGTCGACGATATTCCCCTGGGCGAGGGCATCAAGTTGCCGGAGTGGGACTATCGCAAACAGCAGATGCAAGACGCCTTCGTCAATCTGCAAATGATGGTGCCCCGGGACTGCGAGGCGCAGCCACTGCCGCCACGGCTGAAAGCTTCGGCGCACCGTCTGCGGCGCCAGTTCGAGCACCTGCGCAATGACCGCCAATGGTTACGCCAGCAACCCCAAGGGTCTGAACTGGATATGCAGGCCTGGCTGGATTTTCACGTTGAACGCGAGCATGGCCAGTGTGCGGAACGCGGTTTGTTCATGGAACAACGGCAGACACGCCGTGACCTGGCGTGCCTGTTGCTGGCCGATGTGTCGATGTCCACCGACGCGCACCTGAACGATGAGCATCGGGTGATTGATGTCATCCGCGACAGCTTGCTGCTGTTCGGTGAGACCCTGTCGGTGCTCGGTGATGATTTCGCCTTGTACGGGTTTTCCTCGTTGCGCCGTCATCAAGTGCGGATGCAGGAACTCAAGTCTTTCACCCAGCGTTATGACGACAACACCCGCGGGCGTATTCAAGGGCTCAAACCGGGTTATTACACGCGCATGGGCGCCGCCATCCGCCAGGCCACCCAACTGCTGGGCAAGAGCAAGCGCCGCAGCAAACTGTTGCTATTGCTCACGGATGGCAAACCGAACGATCTGGACTTGTACGAGGGACGTTACGGCGTTGAAGACACCCGCGAAGCGGTGCTGGAGGCGCGGCGCAAGGGGTTGACGCCGTTCTGCATCACGATTGATCGCGAGGCCGGGAATTACCTGCCTTACATGTTCGGCGCCAATGGCTACACCTTGATCCGTCAGCCCGAGCAATTACCCCTGCGATTGCCGCAGCTGTACCGCCAGTTGACCCAACCCTGAGGGGGGCACGCAGCATCAACTGATGCCGCGTGGCAGCCAGAAAAACATCGTCACGCAGAAGATCGTCAGGCCAATGCAGAACCACGTGAATCGGCGCAGCCGACGTTGCGCCGCGTGTGCGGCCAATACTGGCAAGGGCATGCCGCACTGGCGGCACTCGGTTTCTTGTGCGGGGTTGGCACGTTGGCAATACAAGCAGACGGGCATGGCACTCACTCAAACTGCTCCAGGCGCAGACGATCGAGAATGGCGATCTGGCGGCCGTCCTGGGTGATGATGTTTTCATCGATCAGGCGACGGATAATCCGCGAAAAGGTTTCCGGCTGGATCGACAGGTGCCCGGCAATCAGTTGCTTGGCCATTGGCAATTCGAATTGGCTGCCAACGGTTTGCTGGCGCACCAGTTGCGTCAGCAGATAACGCACGACCCGGTGGGTGGCGTTTTTCAGTGACAGGGTTTCGATTTCGTTGACCCGTTGATGCAAGCGAACGCACAGCTTGCCGAGCAGCGCAAAGGTCAGTCGGCTGTTACTTTGCAGCAGGCGCATATAGGTGCTGTTGGATAACCGATAGAGCTGAGTGGGGCAGATCGCTTCGGCCGAGGCCACATAGTTCGGGGTGTCCATCAGCATCATCGCTTCGGCGAAGGTTTGCCGGTCACCAATGACCTCAAACACTTTCTCCTGCCCGTCCGGCGTCAGGCGATAGATTTTCACCGCGCCGGCAATCACGAAATAGAACGAGTCTGCCGGCTCGCCCTGACGGAACAACGGTTCGCCTTTGTCGATGCTCAGCAAATGGCTGGTACTCATCAACTCATCCAGCTGTTCTTCGTTCAACGGCTCGAACAAGTGATGACTGCGCAGAATCTGGTGATGGACGCGATGAAGCACCATAAGAATTCATCCTGAAGTTTGAAGAGGGGATGGCGATCAAGTCAAACGAGGCCCAGCGAGACACCGCTGGCCAACGCCAGCACCGAGGTCAGCACCACAAACCAGGCCAATGGCTGGATGACTTTTTTCATGACGACTCCTGGAGATCGAGAAGGATCAGGTTTTCCTTAATTTCTGAACCATTGAGCAAGACGCGGGCCATGCCTGGAGCCCTTTGTTTACTGGGGTTGTCAGATAGGAGGGTAAAAACGACCACGGGGTTTAGGGTTCAAATAACCCTTTAATGGTTATTTCTACCCTTGGGCTGGTCCCGCAGGGGGCAGGTCCTCTCACCACAGCGGGCGAATGAACATCAGGGCACGGCCCTTGCACACTTGATCTGCGACAAAGGCAATTAATCGTCAATACCCGATGATTGCCCCCGGACTTGCCTCGACGCGTGTGGGTTGGCGTCAGGTCAGCAGCAAGGTAAAGGAGTAGCTTTATGCAAGTGCTTGACCGCCGTAAAGCGATGGCTATCGCGCCGCTGTTGCGTTTGGCCTTTCGGCCGTTTTTCCTCGCCGGCTGCCTGCTGGCGGTGTTGGTCATTCCGCTCTGGCTGTTCGCCTTCAGTGGTGAGCTTTCCGGCTGGCAGCCGGCGGGTGGCTGGCTGAGCTGGCATCGACACGAATTGCTGTTCGGATTCGGCTTGGCGATCATCGCCGGCTTTTTGCTGACGGCGGTGCAGACCTGGACCGGTCGCCCCGGTATCAGCGGGCAACCACTGGCCATGCTGGCGCTGCTGTGGTTGTTGGCGCGCGTGGCCTGGCTGGTCAATGCACCGTTGCCGGTGCTCGCGGTGCTGGAACTGGCGTTCCCGCTGGCGGTGGCTGCGCTCATGGGATTCACCTTGTGGAAGGTGCGGCAGAAGCGTAACTACCCCATTGCGGTGGTGTTGCTGCTGTTAGCGGCGGCCGATGGGTTGTCCCTGTATGGTCTGGTCGAAGGTCATGAAGGCTGGCAGCGTCAAGGCGTGTTGACGGGTCTGTGGCTGGTGGCGGCAATGATGGGTTTGATCGGTGGGCGCGTCATTCCGTTCTTCATCCAGCGCGGCCTCGGCAAGGTCGAGGGCGTTACCCCTTGGCCGTGGCTGGATTGGCTGCTGCTGATTGGCTCACCGCTGGTGGCGTTGCTCTATGCCGCGGGACCTGCGCTTGCCCCCGATTTCTGGGTGGGCCTGTTGTTCTCGGTGTTGGCCGCTGGGCATCTGGTGCGCCTGGTGCGCTGGCATGATCGCGCCCTCTGGCATGTGCCGTTGTTGTGGTCGTTGTACCTGGCTTATGCCTGGCTGGCGGTGGCCTGTCTCGGGATGGCGCTGTGGCATTTCGGTGTGCCGATCAATCCGAGTCTGGCGGTGCATTGCCTGACCATTGGCGCCATGGGCGGCCTGGTGCTGGCGATGATTGCACGGGTCAGCCTGGGGCATACCGGCCGCGCGCTGGAGCCGCCGTCGGGCATGACCCTGGCGTTCATTCTGCTCAACCTGGCCTGTCTGAGCCGGGTCGTGTTGATCCTGTTTTTCCCCTTGCCGGCGTTGTGGCTGGCCGGTCTGTGTTGGGTGCTGGCGTTTGCGCTATACGCCTGGCGCTATGGGCCGATGCTGTTGCAGTCCCGGGTGGACGGCCATCCGGGCTAAGCACGCTAACTGATGGAGGCTGCCGGTGATGTATCCCTTTTTACTGGTCACCCACTTGCTGGCGGCGATTGCCTTCATCGGCACGCTGTTTTTCGAGGTGGTGATCTGGCACATCGCCCGCCAGCAGGTGGCGGTTAGCGCGCAAACGAGCGCCGATCAAGCGATTGCAGTGCGTTCGCGCAAGGTGCTGCATGGCGTGGTGCTGCTGTTGTATGGCGCCGGTATCAGCCTGGCGTGGCAACACCGGGGTGTATTGAGTCAGCCGCTGGCGAGCAGTTTTGGTACGTTGCTGAGCCTGAAGATCATCCTGGCCCTGAGCATCATCGGCCATTACTTTCTGCTGGCGTACTGGCTGAAAAGCGCATGCCTGACCACGACCCGCGCCACTTGGATTCGCCGCAGCATCCTCGGGCACATGGTGTTGATCGTGATCCTGGCCAAGGCCATGTTCTATTGGCACGGTTGATCGCGCTGGAAAACCCGTAACCCTGTAACGGCGCCATTCGCGAGCAGGCTCGCTCCCACATTGGGATACCGTTCCCCTGTGAGAGCGAGCTGGCTCGCGAAAGCTGTGCCACTGATTTTGTATGACCCGCAATCGATCAATGGCGAGGTTTAAGTGCGTTGACGAACAACACGTTGTTTTCCAGATGGATGTGTTGCATCAAGTCATCACGGAACTCCAGCAGCCCGCGATACAGGGCACGCCAGGTATTACAGGCATCGGCCGGCGGGGTGATGTTGTTGGTCAGCGCAAGCAGCCTTTCCAATGCTTCGCCATGTTGATCATGTTCAAAGCGCAGCACCTGGATCGGCGGTGCGGCCTGAGGGCCGATGCCTTGTTGCAGCATCGGGAAGAGCACTTGTTCTTCCTTGAGCATGTGGCCTTCAAGTTCTTGTTGCATGTCGGTCAAGAGATCGGCCAGGCCGTTGGGGCAACTGCTGCGGGCACCATGGACCTGCTCGACGCGGCGGGCCAGACGAATCAGTTCCGGCAGTTGTTCGCGATGGCGGGCGTGGTAGCGCGCCAGAAGATGGGCGATCAACAGCTCCGAGGGTTCGTTGCGCCAGTCGTGCTGGGTTTCGCCGGTGTCTTGCAGCCGGTGCAGCGCATCGGCAATCAGGGCCGGATCGAGGCCTTTGCCAGCGGCCGCTTCAAGCAGGCTTTTATGCCCGCCACAACAGAAGTCCAGTTTAAAGGTGTGGAAGATCCGCGTGGCGCCGGGAATGTCGCACGCCAGTTGGCCGAGGCTTTGTTCCAATAGAGTCAGGCTCATCAGGGGTTCCTTGTTTGGATTTCAACGGTTCCCCAGGCTCATTGCATCCGACATGCCATATTTAACGTATTGAAAAATATGGCTTAATTTTTAGTTGTGGTGATAGACACCCGGACACTTTAGGGTGAATCCAACCATAGAGGGTAATAACTACCATGCTGCGTGAAAGCCTGGCGGCCGACCTGATCGTCGAGTTGCCGAATGCTGTGCGGTTGCAACGTTTGGTCCAGACCCTGCGCGAGTACTTCAACAGTGGCGCCGTGGGATTGCTGCGTCTGGATGACGACAGCCTCAGGCCGGTCGCGACGGTGGGGCTGGTGCATGAAGCGTTGGGCCGCCGGTTTGTCATCGCTCAGCATCCGCGGCTGGCGGCGATCATGGCGTCGCGCGAACCCACCTGGTTCGAGCCCGACAGTCGGCTGCCGGATCCCTATGATGGCTTGCTCGACAATCACGCCGGCGAACCGATGCCAGTGCATGACTGCATGGGCGTGAGTCTGTATGTGGAAGGTCGGATCTGGGGGGCGATCACCCTCGATGCGCTGCATGCCGGGACCTTCGACAGCCGTGCGCGGGAAGAACTCAAGCGCTGCACCTTGCAGATCGAAGCCGCCGTGCGAGTCACCCGACTGGAACAGGAAAACCGCAGCCTGCGCTTGTCCCGCAGCGATATTCAAGACGTACGCAGACCGGCGGACGAAGGCGAAATCCTCGGGCAAAGTGAAGTGCTGCACCAGTTGCTCAATGAACTGGATGTACTGGCCGATTCCGAGCTGCCGGTGTTGCTGCTGGGCGAGACCGGCGTCGGCAAAGAGCTGTTCGCCCGGCGCTTGCATCGTCTGTCGCGTCGCAGTCATAAGCCGCTGGTGCAGGTCAACTGCGCCGCTTTGCCGGAGTCTCTGGCGGAAAGTGAATTGTTCGGCCATGTCAAAGGCGCGTTTTCCGGCGCCACCAGTGACCGTGCCGGGCGTTTCGATGCGGCCAACGGCGGCACGCTGTTTCTCGATGAAGTCGGTGAATTGCCATTGGCGGTGCAGGCGAAACTGCTGCGCACCCTGCAGAACGGCGAGATCCAGCGTCTCGGCGCCGACAAGCCGTTGCACGTCGATGTGCGCATCATCGCCGCGACTAACCGGCACCTGCCGGACAGCATCCGCGATGGTTTGTTTCGGGCGGATCTGTATCACCGGCTCTCGGTCTATCCGGTGCCGATTCCGCCGTTGCGCGAGCGGGGTAACGATGTGTTGATGCTGGCCGGGCACTTCCTTGAGCTGAATCGGGCGCGGCTTGGCTTGCGCGGTTTGCGTCTGTCGCCGGCCGCCGAGCGCGCGCTGCTGACTTACAACTGGCCGGGCAACGTGCGCGAGCTGGAACATGTGATCAGCCGAGCCGCGTTGAAGACGCTCAGCCGCGGCACGAGTCGTACCCTGATCATGACGCTGGAACCCGAGATTCTGGACCTCGACAGTGCCATGGGCGGGCAGGGCGTGGTCGTCGAAAGTCCTCTGGACGAAACGGCTGACGCGCCGTTCCAGCCCCTGGGGGAAGCGGTCGACGATTACCAGCGCAAGAAAATTCTCCAGGCCTTGAGCCTGTCCGGGGATAACTGGGCCAGCGCCGCGCGGATCCTGGAAATCGATCCCAGCAACCTGCACAAACTGGCGCGGCGGTTACGCCTCAAATAAGGCGGGGCATGCTCAGTGTTGATGGTGGTCAAGGTGCTGTTGCGCGAAGTCTCGCACGCTGGGCAGAACCTTTTCGGAGATCACCGTCATGCCCCTTTCTCTGGCACAGATGCGCCGCAACTACACCCTTTTTGGCCTGCAAGACGAGGCGGCGCTGGACGACCCGCTGGCCATGTTCCGACAGTGGATGCAACTGGCCCGCGACACCGAGCGCGCGCCTGTCGAAGCCAACAGCATGGTGTTGGCGACCGTCGACAGTGAAGGTCGCCCGCACTGTCGGGTCCTGCTGCTCAAGGGCTTTAGTGATGAAGGCTTCACGTTTTTTGGTCATTACCAGAGCGACAAGGGGCAGCAGTTGGCTGCTAATCCGTATGCTGCGATGACCTTTTTTTGGCCGGGGCTGGAGCGTCAGGTGCGGATCGAGGGTCAGGTGTCCAGGCTCGCCCCGACGCTGTCGGATGCGTACTTCGATTCCCGCTCACAGGACAGTCGCCTGGGCGCCTGGGCCTCACCGCAAAGCCGACCATTGGCCAATCGGGCCGAGCTTGAATCGCTGTTGACACAAACCACCCAACGGTTTGCCGGCCAGACCGTGCCGCGGCCCGAGCATTGGGGCGGCTACTGCTTGCAGCCGGATCGCCTGGAATTCTGGCAAGGCCGTGCCGACCGCTTGCATGACCGCCTCGATTACCGGTTGCGCGATGGCGTATGGCAACGCAACCGCCTGGCGCCTTGAATCCGCAGAACGCGCAGCGATGGAGAACAATGTGGGAGCGAGCCTGCTCGCGATAGCAGTGGGTCAGTCGACATCAATGTTGCCTGACAAGCCGCTATCGCGAGCAGGCTCGCTCCCACAGGTATCGTGTGGCCTACACGTTCTTCATATGTCCCTGTAGAGGTACCTCCTTGGAGGAATAGGCTCATCGGGCATTCCAGTTCAGGCTTTGCCCCATACCCTCATTTACGGGAAGGCTTGGATATGGCCCATCTGGCGCAACGCACGTTTGAACCCCTGAACATTGCCGTACTGACCATCAGCGATACGCGCACCTTTGACACCGACACCTCGGGGCAGACCCTCACGGATTTGCTGCAAACGGCCGGGCATGTATTGATCGATCGTGGTCTGGTCAAGGACGACATTTATCAGATCCGCGCCAAGGTTTCCCACTGGATCGCCGACCCCAAGGTGCAGGTGGTATTGATGACCGGCGGCACCGGTTTCACCGCGCGCGACAACACACCACAAGCGGTCTTGCCGTTGCTGGACAAACACGTGGAAGGCTTCGGTGAACTGTTCCGTCAGGTGTCCCTTGCGGAAATCGGCATGTCCAGCCTGCAGTCACGGGCATTGGCAGGGATGAGCAATGGCGTGCTGGTGTGCTGCGTTCCGGGTTCGCCGGGCGCGTGTCGAACGGCCTGGAACCAGATCCTGCTCGAACAGCTGGACAGCCGCACCGGCCCATGCAATTTCGCCCCCCATTTGAAACCGCAAGGGCAACGGGTCGTCGACGCCTGCGAGACCCGCTCATGACCGGCCGGGTGTGTGACCTTGGTCACTTGATGCCGGTGGACGAGGCCATCAATCGTTTGCTGGACCAGGCACCGCCGCCGCCCCTGGCGCAAAAGATCGACCTGGATCAAGCCTTGGGTCGGGTGCTGGCGGCGGACATTCATTCCCCCGTCAACCTGCCGGCCTGGGACAACAGCGCCATGGACGGTTATGCCCTCAGGGCCGCTGACCTGCCACCGGAGGGTGGCTGGTTGTTGATTGGCGGTCGAATCGCAGCGGGGGATTCGGCGTGCTCACCGTTGCTCGCGCAGCAAGCAGTGCAGATTTTTACCGGCGCTCCATTACCTGCAGGCGCCGACACCGTGGTGCCGCAAGAGCGCTGTCGGATCGAGGGCGAGCGCGCGTGGTTCCCGCCCGTCAGTACTGGCGATCACGTGCGCAAAGAAGGTGAGGAGGTTCGCCGCGGCGACCTGTTGATCCAGGCCGGCAAACGTCTGCGTGCGCAAGAAGTGGGGTTGCTGGCGGGCGCTGGCATCGGGCGGGTCGAGGTCTATCGACCGTTGCAGGTGTGCTTGCTCAGCAGTGGCAATGAACTGCGTGAGCCGGGTGATTCATTGGCGCCCGGGCAGATTTACAACAGCAATCGTTATTGCCTCGCCGCGTTGTTGAGCGGTTGGGGGGTCGAGGTGCATGACTATGGCGTCATGGCCGATGAGTTGGCCGCCAGCCGGCATGCCTTGAGCCTGGCGTCTTCGGAATGCGACCTGTTGTTGAGTTCCGGTGGCGTCTCGGTGGGTGAGGAAGATCACCTCAAACAAGCGATCGAGGAACTCGGCAGCCTGGATTTCTGGCGGCTGGCCATTCAGCCGGGCAAGCCGCTGGCCTTCGGCGAAGTCGCCGGCAAACCCTGGATCGGCATGCCGGGCAATCCTTCGGCGGCGCTGATTACCGCGTTGGTGGTGGTGCGCCCGTTCCTGCTCAGGGCTCAGGGCGTCAGCGATGTGTTGCCGGCGCCACTGGCCGTGCCCGCCGGGTTCGATTGGTTGCAGCGCAACAAACGTCGGCAGTACCTGCGGGCTCGGCTGACACCCGGTGCTGATGGTCAGTTGAGCGTGGAGCTGCACCCTCAGCAAAGCTCGGCGATGTTGACCGCCGCGTGCTGGGCCGATGGCCTGGCGGTGATCGAGTGCGAGCAGCAAGTGCTCAAGCACGAAAACGTGATGTTCCTGTCCTTCGCCGACCTGATGCATTGATCGCAATTGATTGCCGTCAAGGCCGTGCCTGCCGGTCTCGCTAGACTGGCAGCGCCTTTTTCGATCGCTGTGCCACAGGCATCGAGGGAGGGTCCAGACGCGTTTTTCCATGAGGATTACCCATGCAACTGGTCTGCCCGGCAGGCAACCTGCCTGCGCTGAAAGCGGCGGTGCGCCAAGGCGCCGATGCCGTTTATGTCGGTTTTCGCGATGACACCAATGCCCGGCATTTTGCAGGGCTGAACATGGACGACAAACAATTCGACGCGGCGGTCGCCCACATCCGTCAGCACCAACGCAAACTCTACGTCGCGGTCAACACCTACCCGCAACCCAAGGGCTGGGAACGCTGGCAGCGCGCGGTTGATCGCGCCGCCGATTTTGGTGTGGATGCGCTGATCGCCGCCGACCCCGGCGTACTCAACTACGCCAGCCAGCGGCATCCGCAACTGGCGCTGCACCTGTCGGTGCAGGGCTCGGCGACCCATGCCGCGGCCCTGGAGTTTTATGCGCAACGCTACGGAATTCGTCGCGCGGTACTGCCTCGGGTGTTGTCGTTGGCGCAGGTGCGCCAGGTCGCTGCAAGCAGCCCGGTGCCCATCGAAGTCTTTGGCTTCGGCAGCTTGTGCATCATGGCTGAAGGGCGTTGCCATCTGTCTTCGTACATTACCGGTGAGTCGCCGAACCTCTGTGGCGTCTGTTCGCCGGCCAAAGCGGTGCGCTGGAGCGAAGACGCCGACGGCTTGAGCGCACGGCTCAGTGAAGTGCTGATCGACCGTTACACCCCTGAGGAACCCGCCGGATATCCAACCCTGTGCAAAGGCCGTTTCCTGGTCGGCGGCAAACGCTTTCATGCGCTGGAAGAACCCACCAGCCTCGACACCTTGGACTTGCTGCCGGAATTGACGGCCATCGGCGTCGAGGCGGTCAAAATAGAGGGCCGGCAACGCAGCCCGGCGTATGTCGAACAAGTCACCCGTGTCTGGCGTGCGGCGCTGGATGCCCATCGTGGCTCGCCGGGCAGTTTTCGGGTCAAGGAGGAATGGCGCCGGGTGTTGGCCGGTTTGTCCGAAGGCAGCCAAACCACTTTGGGTGCTTACCATCGATCATGGCAATGAGGGAGGCGACATGAAGCTCAGCCTTGGACCGGTCCTGTTTTATTGGGACAAAGCGCAACTCAGCAACTTTTACGCCGAGATGTCGGCCTTGCCCCTGGATGTGATTTATCTGGGAGAAACCGTGTGCTCGAAACGCCGGTCATTTTCATTGGATCAATGGTTGGGCCTGGGGCGCGAGTTACAAGAATGCAGCCAGGCACAACTGGTTCTCTCCAGCCTGACGCTTATCGAAGCGGCCTCTGAGCTCTCTAGCCTGCGGCGGCTCTGCGACAACGGCCAACTGTTGGTGGAAGCCAACGACATGGGCGCGGTGCAGTTTCTGGCCGAGCGCAAGTTGCCGTTCGTGGGCGGTCCTGCGCTGAATGTGTACAACGGGCATACGCTCACGCAACTGCTGGACGGCGGGATGACCCGTTGGGTGCCGCCCGTGGAGTGTTCGGCGACGCTGATTAGCGATGTGCTCGATCAGGTGCGGGAACTGGGTCGAGAGGTCCCGGAAGTCGAAGTCTTTGCTTACGGGCATTTGCCGTTGGCCTATTCCGCACGCTGCTTCACCGCGCGGGCGGAAAACCGGCCCAAGGACGACTGCCAGTTTTGCTGCATCAACTACCCCGACGGTCTGCCGCTGACCAGTCAGGAAGGGCAAGCACTGTTCACCATTAACGGCATTCAAACGATGTCGGCCGAGGTGACCAATCTCCTGGCAGATTACGCGGGTCTGGTGGCCTGCGGCGCTGATTTGTTGCGACTGAGCCCTCGTTATCAAGGCATGGCGCAGGTCATTGCCGCCTATCAACGGGTTCGTCTGGGCGAGACACCGCCGGTGTTCGTCGACGGTTGTAACGGTTACTGGCATGGCCAGGCCGGCATGTTGCGCATCGAGGAGGTCGGCCTGTGTTGAATCGGAAGAAGTGGCTGCTCAAAGGCGCCGACCGGTTGTTGCCGTTGGTGCGCCGGGTGCCTTTTGCAGTGCAGCGTCTGGCGTTGCAGCAGGCGTTGAATCGTTGCCTTGCCGAGCCGTTGCGCGACGGCGAGTTTGAAGTGTTGCGTGGGCGCTGGTTATGCCTGCGGATTCCGGATTTGGGCTTGTCCTGGTATTTGACGCTGACCCGTCAAGGGTTGCGAATTGCCGAGCATGCCACGGCGCATGTGACCATCAGCGGTAACTGGCGCGAGTTTTTATTGCTGGCCAGCCGTCAGGAGGATCCGGATACGTTGTTCTTTCGCAGGCGTTTGGTGATTGAGGGGGATACGGAGTTGGGGCTGGCGCTGAAGAACCTGATCGACAGCCTCGATCCCGACGTGTTGCCTGTGTGGCTGTGGCGCAATCTGGAGCGGGCAGGGAAGGGGTTGGCGACGGTTTGACCCACACAGATTAACCGAGCGAGCTTGCTCGCGAAGGGGCCAGTCCATCCATATGGAGGCTGACTGACACGCCGCCTTCGCGAGCAGGCGCGCTCCCCCTGTTGGAATTTCGGTGGCCGTCAGACCATCGTTTACTGGCGTTTTTCATGCTGGCGAGCATCACTCGCAATCAACTGCCTGATCTCTTCGAACAACTCATCCCCCTGCGCTGGCGTGCAATCCTCGCCATTGCGTTTACGCAACCCGTAATGGCTAAGAATCAAGTGCACGTTCGCGTGCAGGCCATGTTGCTTCAGGCAGTTTTCGACGCATTGCAGCGGGCAGCCGTCCAGCGCAAAAATCCGCCGTCCCGAACGGGCCTTGTTGACCAGCGCCGCCACATGCCCGCCAACACCGACGATGCAGGACATTTCCGCCAGTCCGCTGCGATCAAGGCGCACCGCCAGGGTATTGGCCAGTTGGGCAACGTTGGAGCAGCCTGAGCAGGCATAAATCAGCGGCAAGGTTGAACGGGGCATGAGCACTCTCCATGGAGGGACTTCTTCAGTCTGCAAGAGCGGTGGCATTGCGCATTGACGGCGGTCAATTACGACTATTGGAAGGCCGCGAGATCCTCTTCGGCGAGGATGCTGATATTGCGGCGTTCCATCGCGATCAGGCCGCTGTCCACCAGGCGGTGCAAGATCCGCGAAAAGGTTTCCGGCTGAATGCCCAGCTTCGAGGCCACCAGGCGTTTGGACACCTGCAACACAATCAAACCGCTGACCGGGTTGCGTTCCTGCAACAGGAAATTGATCACCCGGCGGCTCGCACTGGCCATGGTCAAGGTGTCGATGTCGCGCAGACGCAGGTGCAGGTGCACGCTCATGCTCGCCAGGATCGCCAGGCAGACTTTCGGCTGATCTTCCAGGGCATTGCGGTAGTGATTGCCCTCGATACTCACCAGTACGCTGTCTTTCAGCGCCGTGGCGCTGACCGGGTAGAGACGGGCCTGGCTGAACAGTAAGGCTTCGGCAAAGGTCTGGCCCGGCTGAATGATCTCCACCAGATTCTCCTGGCCTTCGCCGGTCAGCCGATACAACTTGATCTGGCCGCTGACCAGCAGAAAGAAACGCTTGGCCGGATCCCCTTGGTGCATGAGTGTGCTGTGACAACTCAGGCGCTTGAGCATCGCCAGGCCGCAGACCTCCTCGAAGATTTTCTCCGGTAGTTGGCTGAACAGATGGTGACGGCGCAACGTTAAAACGATGGAAGGGTGGGTCAGCATGGCGTACCTCCGCTGACGCTCATAGTAGAGAGCGTCGGCCAGATGACCTATGCCTCTGCCGGCCTACCTCCAAAGAGGCATACCCGTCATCCGGCATTGCGCAGATGTTCCATGGCCCATACGGCAGCCTCGACCCGCGAGCGCAAGCCGAGTTTGTGCAGCAGGTTTTTCACATGAACCTTGACCGTCCCTTCAGTGATGCCGAGCTTGTGCCCGATGACTTTGTTGCTGAAGCCGCTGGCGATGGTTTTCAGCACCTGACGTTCACGCTCGGTCAGTTCCACCACGGTCTGGCGCTGGGGTGAGCGCAGTGCCTGGGCCATGACCTGGGTCAGCCCCGGGCTGATCACCAATTCGCCGTTCAAGGCATTGCGGATGTACTGAATCAGCAGTTCGGGCTCCATGTCCTTGAGCAGGTAGCCGTCGGCATCCAGGCGCAGTGCGTCGCGAATATCGTCTTCGGCATCCGATACCGTGAACAGCAGCACCTTGCCGGTGTAGTGCATCGCCCGTAACTGGCGCAGGGTTTCAATGCCATTCATCACCGGCATGTTGTTATCGAGCAATACCAGATCCGGTTGCAGCGGCTCGATCAGTCCGAGCGCTTCTTCACCGTTGCTGGCTTCACCGACGATCAGGAAATCATCTTCGAGCTCGAGCATCTGGCGGATGCCGTGACGCATCATCGGATGGTCATCGACCAGCAGGATGGTGTGTTGCAGGGACGGGTTCATGTGACGCTACCTTCTGTTTTTTGTCCCAGAAACTCCGGTTGGAATTCCAGTTGGACACGGGTGCCTTGCGGCTCCCTGGAGACTATTTCGAGTTGACCGCGCAAGCTGCGGGCCCGCTCATCCATGATTTTCAGGCCGTGATGCTCGCGTTGGTCGACGTTGCCGCTGAAGCCACGTCCGTCGTCTTCGACGATCAGCCTCACGGTTTCACCGTCCTGACGCAGTTGCAGCCAGGCGTTTTGCGCATGGGCGTGACGCAGGCAATTGGAGAGCGCCTCGCGGGTGATCTGCAGAATGTGGATTTGTTCGCTGGCCGATAATTGAAAGGCCAGCGCGTCGACGTGCAGGTGCACCTGGCACTCCCCGCGACGGGAGAACTCTTCGGCGGTGTCCTTGAGCTCCTGCACCAGCCCCGCATCGTGAATCTGCAAGCGAAAGGTGGTCAGCAATTCGCGTAACTGGCGGTAGGCATTGTTCAGCCCTTCGCGCAGTTCGGCGGTGACGTTTTCCAGGGTCTCGATCGGTTCGCCACGACGCATCAGGGTTTGCAGGCGGCTGACTTGCAGCTTCATGTAGGACAGGGCCTGGGCCAGTGAGTCGTGCAGCTCGCGGGCAATGATCGTGCGTTCGTCGAGCAGCAGCAGGCGATGATCCTGTTCCCGTTGGCGCTTGAGCGAGAGCGAGGTGCCAATCAGGTTGGCCAGGGCCTGGATCAGTTGGGTTTCCCAGGCTTGCGTCGGGTGTCCATCGACAAAATGCGCCTTGAGCTCACCCAGTTCGCTGCCCTGGTTGCTGATGCTGAAGGTTTGCGGGCTGGCTTTATGGTGTTTCTGGCACGTGGCGCAATCGCTGCTGGCGCAAACTTCGCGGATGTTGGCGCCATGCAGGGCGAGCAACTGTTGGGCCGGGGCATGTAATTGACCTTGCAGGCACAGCGACAGGCGCAAGCCGGGCAGGCGTTGCTGAAAGCGCCGGATCAACTCATCCAAACCTTCGGCATTGGCCAGGCGTGTGGCCAGGCTTCGACTGCTTTGGTACAGCAATTCAAGGGCAGCATTGGCTTGTTGCAGGTTCAGGGTTTTTTGCTGCACCTGACTCTCAAGGGTGCGATGCGAGTCTTCGATCGTCTCGGCCATGGCGTTGAAACTCATGGCCAATTGGCCCAATTCGTCCTGGGACTGATGGTTGACCCGCACCTTGAAATCGCCACGACGAAAACGCTGGGTCGCGTCCACCAACTCTTTCAAAGGCGTGACCACGCCATATTGCAGTTCATAAAGCCCAAGCAGCAGGACGATCATCGTGGTGAACAGCGCCAAGCCCTGGATAACTTGTTGCCAGCCTTGCTTCTGTTCGCTTTGGCGCTGCAACAGGTCGACGAAATGGTTCAGTTGCTCAACGAAGGACAAGGCCTGGGCCTGAAAATAGGCGGCATCACCGCGCTCCAGTGCCGGACGCAAATCCTCGTTCCATTGTTGCTGGATTTGCCCGTAGCTGATCTGCAGCGCAGTGGTCGGGCCATCTTCCAGCACGGCTTTGAGTGACTGGCTGTTTAGACGGGTTTGCAGGCTGTCGGTGATGGCGAGGATTTCTTCGCCGGTTGCCCCTGCGGCCAGTTTCCAGCTCAGGTGGTAGGTCTCCATGCGCACAGAGCCAGCGGTGTTGATGGCAGCCGCATCACCCTGGCTGAACCAGGCGATCAGTCCGGCGCTCAACGAACTGGCGAGGGCGAGCACGGCGATCAGGATCACGGCCAGCCCGGCGCGAGCGGGCAGGGAGCTGCGCAACCAGCGCATCATCAGCGCAGGTCCCGGAAGATTTCAGGAAAACAGAGCATGCGGAACCCCAGGTCAGGGCTTTGCCGCCGATCCCGGGCGCGCTACCTCTAAAGAGTTGTCGACTGATCCTTGTCAGCAAAAACCTTGGCGAAAAACCTTAAGACACTGATAAACAAACGGTTTCAGGGTTCTTCTGTACTACCTCCTTAGAGGTAGACCCCGCAAGCATAGGCCTATGCCCCCATGGGCTTCGTTGACGTAGGTCAAGTTTTTGCGGGGTTGGCCTCTCTAGTCTGCCGCCATGGCTAACTGACTGGAGAGCATTGTGACCGAACCCCGTGTACGACAAGGCCTGGTGCTGGGCATGAGCACATTGGCCTTCACTGTCTGCTTTATGGTCTGGATGATGTTTGCCGTGCTCGGGGTGCCGATCAAGGACCTTCTCCAGCTCAACGAAACCCAGTTCGGCCTGCTGGCCGCGACGCCGGTGCTGACCGGTTCGCTGGTGCGTCTGCCACTGGGGCTGCTGACCGACCGCTTTGGTGGGCGCAGCGTGTTCTTCCTGCTGATGCTGGCCTGCGTCGCGCCGCTGTACCTGATCAGTCACGCCACCGCCTATTGGCAGTTCCTGGTGCTGGGCTTGTTCGTCGGCCTGGCCGGCGGCTCGTTCTCGGTGGGGATTGCCTACGTCGCCAAATGGTTCGACAAGGAGAATCAGGGCTTCGCCATGGGCATCTTCGGCGCCGGTAACGCCGGAGCCGCGGTGACCAAGTTTCTGGCCCCCGCATTGATCGCTGCCGGCAGCTGGCAGTTGGTGCCGAAAGTTTTCAGCGCCATTCTATTTATCACCGCGCTGTTGTTCTGGTTCCTCAGCGCCGAGAACAAAAACCACCGCAGCGCTTCGGGCGCCACGTTGCGTGAGCAATTGAGTTCGCTGAAGGACCCGGCCGTGTGGCGCTACTGCCAGTACTACTCGATCGTCTTCGGTGGCTACGTCGCCCTCGCGCTGTGGATGACCAAATACTACGTGCAGGAATACGGTTTCAGCCTGCAAAGCGCGGCGTTGCTGGCGGCCTGTTTTTCCCTGCCCGGTGGCGTGCTGCGTGCGGTCGGTGGCTGGATGTCGGATCGCTGGGGTGCGCAAAGCGTGACCTGGTGGGTGTTGTGGGTCAGCTGGATCTGCCTGTTCCTGCTCTCGTATCCCCAGACCCAACTGCAAGTGCAAACGATCAACGGCCCGGTGGATTTTCACATCGGCCTCAACCCTGCGCTGTTCACCGTACTGCTGTTCGTCATGGGCATCGCCTTCGCGTTCGGCAAGGCCTCGGTCTTCAAATACATCGCCAATGACTACCCGAAAAACATGGGTGCGGTGTCCGGCATCGTCGGCCTCGCCGGTGGCCTGGGCGGCTTCGTGTTGCCAATCCTGTTCGGCGCCTTGGTGGACCTCACCGGCGTGCGCTCTTCCTGCTTCATGTTGATGTACGGCGTGGTCTGGGTCTCCCTCACCTGGATGTACTTCAGCGAAATACGCAAAAGCCCGGTGCTGGGTAAAGCGCCGCTGCTGACACCGTCCCCGATTTCCAGCATTGCCCTAGGAGAAGAACATGTCCGTTCTGCAAAAGCCTGACAAAGGCCCGGTCATTCATGACTGGCGCCCCGAGGACCCCGCGTTCTGGGGAAGTAGCGGTAAACAGACCGCCACGCGCAACTTGTGGATTTCCATTCCTGCGCTGCTGCTGGCCTTTGCGGTGTGGATGGTCTGGAGCACGGTGATCGTGCGTTTGAACGCCATCGGTTTCTCCTTCACCACCGACCAGCTGTTCTGGCTGGCGGCGTTGCCGGGGCTGTCCGGGGCGACCTTGCGGATCTTCTATTCCTTTATGGTGCCGATCTTCGGTGGCCGTCGCTGGACCGCCCTGAGCACCGCGTCGCTGTTGTTGCCATCGATCTGGATGGGCTTCGCCGTGCAGGACCCGAGCACCTCCTACAGCGTGTTCGTGTTGATTGCGTTGCTCTGCGGTTTTGGTGGCGGCAACTTCGCGTCGAGCATGTCCAACATCAGTTTCTTCTATCCCAAGTCGCAGCAGGGCACTGCCCTTGGCCTCAACGCGGGGCTGGGTAACCTGGGCGTCTCGGTGATGCAGTTCTGTGTGCCGCTGGTGATTACCTTCGGTGTGTTCGGTTTCATGGGCGGCTCGCCGCAAGCACTGCCGGACGGCGGCCAGTTGTGGTTGCAGAACGCCGGCTTCATCTGGGTGCCGTTTATTGTCCTGGTGACCGTGCTAGCCTGGTTTGGCATGAATGATCTGTCCAGTGCCCGGGCCTCGTTCAGCGAACAGGCGGTGATCTTCAAACGCAAACACAACTGGCTGATGTGCTGGTTGTACCTGGCGACCTTCGGTTCGTTCATCGGTTTCTCCGCCGCGTTTCCGCTGCTGATCAAAACCTCGTTTCCTGACGTCATTGCCTTGAAATTCGCTTTCCTCGGCCCGTTGGTGGGTGCGCTGGTGCGTCCATTGGGCGGCTGGCTGGCGGACAAGCTCGGCGGTGCGAAGGTGACCTTGTGGAACTTCGTGCTGATGATCGTGATGGTCTTCGGTGTTCTGCACTTTCTTCCAGAAAGTGGCCAGGGCGGTAACTTCTACGGCTTCCTCGGTATGTTCATGCTGCTGTTCATCACCACCGGCGTCGGCAACGGTTCCACCTTCCGCATGATCCCGGTGATCTTCCGTACCCAACATGAAAAAGCCTCGGCCGGCAAACCAGCCGCCGTGCGCGAACAAGCGCTCAAGGATGCCGGCAAAGAATCAGCTGCGGTCCTGGGCTTCAGTTCGGCCATGGGCGCCTTCGGCGCGTTCTTTATTCCCAAATCCTTCGGCACTTCGATGGCCCAGACCGGCGGCCCGGAGATGGCCTTCTACATGTTCGTCGGCTTTTACCTGAGCTGCATCGTGGTGACCTGGTGGTGGTACGCGCGCAAAGGCGCCGCGACACCCTGCTGAGCCGAGCTGCATCCAACCATTGCGTGGGCGGGGCACAGACCCCGCGACAAAGCCTGAGAGGACTACACCGTGAGTCATTTACTGGATCAATTGCGGTTTTTCAACCGCAAGCAAAACGAGTTTTCCGACGGTCATGGCGAGACCCGCAAAGAGTCCCGTGACTGGGAGAACGTCTACCGTTCGCGCTGGCAGTACGACAAGATCGTGCGTTCCACCCACGGGGTGAACTGCACCGGTTCCTGCTCGTGGAAAATCTACGTCAAGAACGGCCTGATCACCTGGGAAACCCAGCAGACCGACTACCCGCGTACCCGTAACGATCTGCCGAACCATGAGCCCCGTGGCTGTCCACGTGGTGCCAGTTACAGCTGGTACATCTACAGCGCCAACCGGCTCAAGTACCCGAAAATCCGCAAGCCATTGCTCAAGCTCTGGCGCGATGCGCGGCAGACCATGGCGCCAGTGGAAGCCTGGGCCAGCATCGTCGAGGACAAGGCCAAGGCCGACTCCTATAAAAGCAAGCGTGGCATGGGTGGCTTCATCCGCTCCAACTGGGAGGAAGTCAACGAGATCATTGCCGCGGCCAACGTCTATACGATCAAGCAATACGGCCCGGACCGGATCGTCGGCTTCTCGCCGATCCCGGCCATGTCGATGGTCAGCTATGCCGCAGGCTCGCGTTACCTGTCGCTGATCGGTGGCGCCTGCCTGAGTTTCTACGACTGGTACTGCGACTTGCCACCGGCCTCGCCGATGGTCTGGGGCGAGCAGACCGACGTGCCGGAGTCGGCCGACTGGTACAACTCCAACTACATCATTGCCTGGGGTTCCAACGTCCCGCAAACCCGTACCCCCGACGCGCACTTCTTCACCGAAGTCCGTTACAAGGGCACCAAGACAGTCGCGATCACCCCGGATTACTCGGAAGTCGCCAAACTCACCGACCTGTGGCTGAACCCTAAGCAAGGCACCGATGCGGCGCTGGCCCAGGCGTTCAACCATGTGATCTTCAAAGAATTCCACCTGGACAAACCGAGCGCCTATTTCACCGACTACGCCAAGCGCTTCACCGATTTGCCGGTGCTGGTGCTGCTCAAGCAAATGGTCGACAAGGCACCGGGCGCCGGTTACCAGCCGGACCGTTTCCTGCGCGCCAGCGACCTGACCGACAACCTCGGCCAGGAAAACAACCCGGAATGGAAAACCATCGCGCTGGATGTCAGTGGCGAACTGGTGTCCCCTCAGGGCTCCATCGGCTATCGCTGGGGAGAGAAGGGCAAGTGGAACATCCTTCCCCGTGAAGGCGGCGAAGGCCGCGAGATCGATCTGAAGCTGAGCCTGATCGGCGATGACGTGGCCGAAGTGGCGTTCCCGTATTTTGCCGGCGAGTCCCACGAACACTTCCAGCACGTGGCCGGCGATGCCGTGCAATACCGCCGCGTGCCGGTACACAGCGTGGTGCTGGCGGACGGCAGTGTGGCCAAAGTCGCCACCGTGTTCGACCTGTCGGCGGCCAATCTGGCGATCGACCGTGGCTTGGGGGGTGAAAACGTCGCCAAGGATTACAACGACGCCTCGGTGCCCGGCACCCCGGCCTGGCAGGAGCAGATCACTGGCGTCAGCCGTGAGAAAGCCATCCAGATTGCCCGTGAGTTCGCCGACAACGCCGACAAGACCAAGGGCCGCTCGATGATCATCGTCGGCGCGGCGATGAACCACTGGTACCACATGGACATGAACTACCGCGGGCTGATCAACATGCTCATGCTCTGCGGGTGTGTCGGTCAGACCGGTGGCGGTTGGGCGCACTACGTGGGTCAGGAAAAACTCCGTCCGCAATGCGGCTGGCTGCCACTGGCATTCGGCCTGGACTGGAACCGTCCGCCTCGCCAAATGAACGGCACCAGCTTCTTCTACGCCCACAGCTCGCAATGGCGTCACGAGAAAATGAGCATGCACGATGTGCTCTCGCCATTGGCCGATAAATCACAATTCCCTGAGCATGCCCTGGACTACAACATCCGCGCCGAACGCGCCGGCTGGTTGCCCAGCGCACCGCAACTCAACACTAACCCTTTGCATATTTGCCGTGACGCGGCGGCGGCCGGCATGGACCCGAAAGACTACGTGGTCAAGTCGCTGCAGGACGGTTCGCTGCGCTTCTCCTGCGAACAGCCGGACAGCCCGGTCAACTTCCCGCGCAACATGTTTATCTGGCGTTCCAACCTGCTGGGCTCCTCGGGCAAGGGCCACGAGTACATGCTCAAGTACCTGCTGGGCACCAAAAACGGGGTGATGAACGAAGACATCGGCCAGGTCGGCGATTGCAAACCTGAAGAAGCCGAATGGGTGGATGAGGGCGCCATCGGCAAGCTTGATCTGGTCACTACGCTGGACTTCCGCATGTCCTCGACCTGCGTCTATTCCGACATCGTGTTGCCGACCGCAACCTGGTACGAAAAAGACGACATGAACACCTCGGACATGCACCCGTTCATTCACCCGTTGTCGGCAGCGATCGACCCGGCGTGGGAATCGCGTTCCGACTGGGAAATCTACAAAGGCATCGCCAAGGCGTTTTCCAGTATGTCCGAAGGGCACCTGGGCGTTGAGAAGGATCTGGTGACCATCCCGCTGATGCACGACAGCGTCGGCGAACTGGCCCAGCCGTTTGGCGGCACCGACTGGAAAAGCGACGGCGTGGCACCGGTGCCGGGCAAAAACGCACCGAATCTGCACGTGGTGGAGCGTGACTACCCGAACATCTACAAACAGTTCTCGTCCCTCGGGCCATTGCTGGAAAAACACGGCAACGGCGGCAAGGGCATCAACTGGAACACCGAAGACGAAGTGAAATTCCTCGGTGAACTCAATCACAAAGAAGGCGATGCCGGTATCAGTCACGGCCGTCCGAAAATCGACACGGCCATCGATGCCGCTGAAGTGATTCTGTCCCTGGCGCCGGAAACCAACGGCCAGGTTGCGGTCAAGGCCTGGGCTGCGCTGTCGGAATTCACCGGCATCGATCACAGCCACCTGGCGCTGTCCAAGGCCCACGAGGCGATTCGTTTTCGCGACATTCAGGCACAGCCGCGCAAGATCATTTCCAGCCCGACCTGGTCGGGCCTAGAAGACGATCACGTCAGCTACAACGCCGGCTACACCAACGTTCACGAAGGGATCCCGTGGCGCACCATCACCGGTCGCCAGCAGTTCTATCAGGATCACCCGTGGATGCAGGCATTCGGCGAGCAACTGATGAGTTATCGGCCGCCGGTCAACACCCGCACCATCGAAGGGGTGAAAGGCAAGCGCAGCAACGGCGAGATCGAAATCGTCCTGAACTGGATTACCCCGCATCAAAAATGGGGCATCCACAGCACCTACAGCGACAACCTGCTGATGCTCACCCTCAGTCGCGGCGGGCCGATTGTCTGGCTCTCGGAGAATGACGCGAAAAGCGCCGGCATCGAGGACAACGACTGGATCGAGTGCTTCAACGTCAACGGTGCACTGACCGCCCGGGCGGTGGTCAGCCAGCGCGTCAAGGACGGCATGGTGATGATGTATCACGCACAGGAACGGATCGTGAACGTGCCAGGTTCGGAAACCACCAAGACCCGTGGCGGCCATCACAACTCGGTTACCCGCGTCGTGCTCAAGCCGACCCACATGATCGGCGGCTATGCGCAGCAAGCCTACGGTTTCAACTATTACGGCACGGTCGGTTGCAACCGCGATGAATTCGTCGTGGTGCGCAAAATGTCCAAAGTCGACTGGCTCGATGGTTCAAGTGGCGATGACCTGCCACGTCCGCTGCCGACCGATATTGAGGAGAACTGAGATGAAGATTCGCTCACAAATCGGCATGGTTCTGAACCTGGACAAATGCATCGGTTGCCACACCTGTTCGATCACCTGCAAAAACGTCTGGACCAGCCGCGAAGGCATGGAATACGCCTGGTTCAACAACGTCGAATCAAAACCCGGGATCGGCTACCCGAAAGAATGGGAAAACCAGGACAAGTGGAAGGGCGGCTGGATCCGCAACGCCAACGGCACGATCAACCCGCGCATCGGCGGTAAATTCCGCGTGCTGGCAAACATTTTCGCCAACCCGGACCTGCCGAGCCTCGACGACTACTACGAACCGTTCGACTTCGATTACCAGCACCTGCACACCGCGCCGCTGGGCGAGCATCAACCCACCGCGCGTCCGCGTTCGCTGATCTCCGGCAAGCGCATGGAAAAAATCGAGTGGGGTCCGAACTGGGAAGAAATCCTCGGCACCGAATTCGCCAAACGTCGCAAGGACAAGAACTTCGACAAGATTCAGGCGGACATTTACGGCGAGTACGAAAACACGTTCATGATGTATTTGCCGCGCCTGTGCGAGCACTGCCTCAACCCGACGTGCGCGGCATCGTGCCCGAGCGGTGCGATCTACAAGCGTGAAGAAGACGGCATCGTCCTGATCGACCAGGAAAAATGCCGTGGCTGGCGGATGTGCATCAGCGGCTGCCCGTACAAGAAGATCTATTTCAACTGGAAAAGCGGCAAGTCCGAGAAATGCATCTTCTGCTACCCGCGTATCGAAGCCGGGATGCCGACCGTTTGCGCGGAAACCTGCGTCGGGCGCATCCGCTACCTCGGCGTGCTGCTTTATGACGCCGACCGCATCAGCGAAGTGGCGAGCACCGCCAATGAGCAGGACCTGTACGAGAAACAACTGGAGATCTTCCTCGATCCGAACGATCCGGCAGTGATTCGTCAGGCCCTGGCCGATGGCGTACCGCAATCGGTGATCGATTCCGCTCAGCGTTCGCCGGTCTACAAAATGGCCGTGGACTGGAAACTCGCCCTGCCGCTGCACCCGGAATACCGCACCTTGCCGATGGTCTGGTACGTGCCGCCGCTGTCGCCGATCCAGAACGCCGCGACCGCCGGCACCGTCGGCATGAACGGGGTGATCCCGGATGTCGACAGCCTGCGTATTCCCCTGAAGTACCTGGCGAACCTGCTGACGGCGGGTGATGAAAAACCGGTCAAGCGTGCGCTTAAACGCTTGCTGGCGATGCGCGCCTACAAACGTTCCGAGCAAGTCGACGGCGTGCAGGACCTGCAGGTGCTGGCGGATGTCGGCCTGAGTGTGGCCCAGGTCGAGGAGATGTATCGCTACCTGGCTATCGCCAACTACGAAGACCGCTTTGTGGTACCGAGCGCCCACCGTGAAGACGCCATGAGCGACGCCTTTGCCGAGCGCTCCGGTTGCGGTTTCAGCTTTGGTAGCGGCTGCAGCGGCAGTTCCGACACCAACATGTTCGGTGCGAAGAAAGCCAACCGCCGCGACATCCTGAAAACTGTCCAGTTGTGGGAGGAATGAGCATGCAAATTCTCAAAGTGATTTCGCTGCTGCTCGATTACCCGACCGAGACACTGATTGGCGGTCGCGACGAACTCGAGCAAGCGATCATTCAGTCGCGGGAAATCAGCCCCAAGCAACGCGGCGCGTTGTTCGAATTGTTGGAGTTGATCTGCGCCAATGACCTGATGGATGGGCAGGAGCACTACGGTGCGCTGTTCGGTCGAGGTCGCTCGCTGTCGCTGCTCTTGTTCGAGCACGTGCATGGCGAATCCCGCGATCGTGGCCAGGCGATGGTCGACATGATGGCGCAATACGAAGAAGCCGGTTTTGCCATCGGTGTCAAAGAGCTGCCCGATTACATCCCGCTGTACCTGGAGTTCCTGTCCACCCGCGAAGACATCGAGGCCCGGGAGGGCCTGGCGGATGTGTCGCACTTGCTGGCCTTGCTCGCGGCGCGTCTGGAAGAGCGTGAAAGTGCCTATGCCAGCTGCTTCCGGGCGCTGCTGCAAATTGCCGGGGCCGAGCCGCATCAAGCGGTGGCCGACCTGCGGGCGCAGGTGGCGGCGGAGCCGCGCGACGACTCCCTGGAAGCCCTCGACAAGATCTGGGAAGAGGAGGCCGTGGACTTTCTCCAGGCCGAACAGCAGGACCGTTGCAGTGGACTGCCAAGCGCACCGGGCAAGCCCCGGGAAGAAAGCGCGGTGCCGTTGCACTGGGTGGATTTTCAGCATGAAGGGTTGGCCGTCGTGCCGGCCAAGGAGGTAGGCAATGTCTAAATGGAATCTGTTGTTGTTCGGGGTCTATCCCTACGTCGCCCTGGCGATTTGCCTGATTGGCAGCTGGGCGCGTTTCGATCTGTCGCAGTACACCTGGAAGGCCGGCTCGAGCCAGATGCTCAATCAGCGCGGCATGCGCGTGGCGAGCAACTTCTTCCACATTGGTGTGTTGTTCGTACTGGCCGGACACTTTGTCGGCCTGCTGACCCCGGCGTCGGTGTATCACCACGTGATCAGCACTGAGAACAAGCAGTTGCTGGCGATGGTGTCCGGTGGCTTCTTTGGTCTGTTGTGCCTGATTGGCTTGCTGATGCTGGTCAATCGGCGGCTGACCGATCCACGGGTCCGCGCCACGTCCAGCCCCTCGGACATTCTGGTTCTGCTGGTGCTGCTGGCGCAGTTGCTGCTGGGGCTGCTGACGATCGTTGCGTCCACCGCGCACATGGACGGCTCGGTGATGGTGATGCTCGCCGATTGGGCACAGAACACCGTGTTGTTGCGTCCGGTGGAAGCCGCGGCGGCCATCGCGCCGGTCGGGCTGATCTACAAGCTGCATGTGTTTCTCGGTTTGACCCTGTTTGTGCTGTTCCCCTTCACCCGTCTCGTACACATGATCAGCGCACCGATCTGGTACCTGGGGCGTCGTTATCAAATCGTTCGTCAGAAGTACTGAGGAGACAATCATGTCAGGTGGATGCGGATGTGGTGGCGGTAATGGGGGCAGCGGTGGCTGCGGTTCTTCAAAAAAAGCGGAGGCCGTTCTCGACATGGCGCCGGTCGCAGAGGCGCAGTTCGAGGCGCTGCCGGTTGAGCCCGCAGGGGCCGATGACGCCCCGGCGCAGTTGATCGCCAGCAGTGAACAGGAGTGGCCGATCATCAGCGTCAACGAGGTGTCGATCACCCCGGAAGCGATGGCGCTGGAGCTGCAATATCATCCGGCCGAAAGCCGCGAAGAAGCGGTGTACTTGGCCGCCCGGGCGTTGGTGATCCGCGAGTTGTTGCAGCAGCGCATTGCCGAACTCGGCGTATCGATGGAGATCGGTGCTGGCGAGAACGAAGAAGAAGCGGCCACGCGTTTGTTGCTTGAACGCGAGGTGCATGTGCCGCAGTGCGACGAGGAAACCAGTCTTCGTTACTACGAAAACAATCGCGGGCGCTTTCACAGCGCACCATTGCTGGCGGTACGGCACATCCTGCTCGAATGTGCGCCGGACGATGTCGAGGCGCGCAGCCTTGCGCATGTTCAGGCGGAAGTCCTGCTGCAACGTCTGGATGAATTCCCCGGCACTTTCGCCGAACTGGCGTTGAAATATTCGGCCTGCCCGTCGAAGGCTCAGGGTGGTTCTTTGGGGCAGATCAGCAAGGGCCAAACCGTGCCTGAACTGGAACGTCAGTTGTTCACTCTGGCGCCGGGCCTGGCCAGCAAACCGCTGGAAAGTCGCTACGGCTGGCATGTAGTCAGTGTCGATCAGCGAATCGAAGGCATGCCGTTGCCCTACGAAGTGGTGTCGACGGCGATCCGCACGCAGTTGCAGCAAGGCGTGTGGCAAAAAGCCCTGGTGCAGTACCTGCAAACCCTGATCGGTGCGGCGGATATTCGCGGTATCCATTTGCAGGGCGCCGACTCACCGCTGGTGCAGTGAGCATCGAGGCAAACCGGGAGATGTGATGAACGCTGTAATGCAGGATGGCTTTGGACGGCAGATTGATTATCTGCGGATGTCGGTGACGGACCGCTGTGATTTTCGCTGTGTGTATTGCATGGCGAAAAACATGACCTTCCTGCCGCGTCAGCAGGTGCTCACCCTTGAAGAGTTGCAGCGTTTGGCAACGCTGTTCGTTGGTCTGGGTGTACGCAAGATTCGCCTGACCGGCGGCGAGCCGCTGATTCGTCCGGGCATTGTCGACCTTTGTCGCAACATCGCCGCGTTGCCCGGTTTGCGCGAATTGGTGATGACCAGCAACGGCTCGCAGCTGGGCCGTCTGGCCCGGCCGTTGGTCGATGCCGGGGTGAAGCGGATGAACATCAGCCTCGATAGCCTGGACGGGCAGAAGTTTCGCGCGATCACCCGCATTGGCGATCTCGATCAAGTGCTCAACGGCATTGAGGCAGCACGGGACGCGGGGTTCGAGCGGATCAAACTCAACTGCGTGGTGATGAAGGGCCGCAACTTTGATGAAGTCCCGGCGTTGGTGCAGTACGCCATCGACCAGCGCATCGATATCAGTTTCATCGAGGAAATGCCCTTGGGCGATGTCGGGCGTTCCCGGGGTGAATCGTTGTGTTCCAGCGACGAGGTTCGGTCGCTGATCGCCAGCCAGCATCGGTTACTCGACAGCACCGAAAACAGCGGCGGACCGGCACGCTATGTGCGTCTGGAACGCCATCCCGAGACCCGGATCGGCTTCATTTCACCCAACAGCCACAACTTCTGCGGCAGCTGCAACCGGGTACGGATGACCGTTGAAGGGAAGCTGTTGCTGTGTTTAGGGCAGGACGATGCCCTGGATTTAAGAGGATTGCTGCGGCGTTATCCGCTGGATGATCAGCCCGTGATCAATGCCGTGCAGAAGGCCTTGCGCGGCAAACCGTTGCGCCACGATTTCAGCCCCGAAGGGGAGGTGCAGATTGTACGGTTCATGAACATGAGTGGCGGTTGAGCTGATCTGTAAAACACAGCAAATCACTGTGGGAGCGAGCCTGCTCGCGATAGCGGTAGAACAATCGACATCAATGTTGAGCGTGCTGCAGCCATCGCGAGCAGGCTCGCTCCCACATTAGATTTTCTTCTGCCGTCATCGGACGTTCTTTCGCCGGGGAATCTTGATGTCGATCAATTGCAGATCAGCACTTTTTCCGTAGCCTTCACTGCATGTTGTGGTTTTAGATTTTTTTAAGTCTATATGTAGTGTCTGGAGGCCAAATGCAAAGCACGCTGATCGCAGTAGGATGTAACCGCTTGCACAAACGCGATGGCAGTCAGGTCGCCTTCGATGCCGACAAAATCCGTCAGGCATTGATCGCCGCCGGCAAGGCGACGGGGGAGTACGCCGAGGTTGAGGTTGAAGGCTTGCTTAACGCGGTATTGGCCAGGCTCGAAGGTTTGCCAAGACTCCATGTCGAGCAAATCCAGGACCGTGTTGAACGGGTGTTGATGGACGCCGGATATTTCCTCGCCATGCGTGCCTACATCGTCTACCGCGAACAGCACGGGCGCTTGCGCCGCGACCGCCGGACCATGGTCGAGGTGGCGACTTCGATGAACGAATACCTGGACCGTGAAGACTGGCGGGTCCAGGCCAACGCCAATCAGGGGTATTCACTGGGCGGACTGGTGTTGAACGTGTCGGGCAAGGTCACTGCCAACTACTGGCTGGACGAGGTGTACAGCGAGGCCATAGGCCAGGCCCACCGCGAGGCGGATTTGCATGTGCACGACCTCGACATGCTCGCCGGTTACTGCGCCGGCTGGTCGCTGCGCACCCTGTTGCACGAAGGGCTCAACGGTGTGCCGGGGCGTGTTGAAGCCGGTCCGCCAAAGCACTTGAGCAGTGCCTTGGGGCAGATGGTGAATTTTCTCGGCACCCTGCAAAACGAATGGGCCGGTGCCCAGGCGTTCAGCTCGTTCGACACCTATCTGGCGCCCTACGTGCGCAAGGATCAACTGAGTTTTCAGGAAGTACGCCAGGCGATCCAGGAGTTCATCTACAACCTCAACGTACCGTCACGCTGGGGCACGCAAACGCCATTTACCAACCTGACCTTCGACTGGGTGTGCCCCCAGGATTTGCGTGAGCAAATACCCGTCATCGGCGGTGAAGAAATGCCGTTTGCCTATGGTGACCTGCAAGCCGAAATGGAGCTGCTCAACCGCGCTTACATCGAAGTGATGCAGGCCGGCGACGCGAAAGGGCGGGTGTTCACCTTTCCGATCCCGACCTACAACATCACCCATGACTTTCCGTGGGACAGTGAAAACGCCGATCGTCTGTTCGAGATGACCGCGCGGTACGGCCTGCCGTATTTCCAGAACTTCCTCAATTCTGATCTGCAACCCAATCAGGTGCGTTCAATGTGCTGCCGTTTGCAGCTCGATGTGCGCGAGTTGCTCAAGCGTGGCGGCGGCTTGTTCGGCTCAGCGGAACAGACCGGATCGCTTGGCGTTGTCACCATCAACTGCGCACGGCTGGGCTATGTGTTCAAGGGTGATACCAGTGGATTATTGCAGCGCCTGGACACACTGATGGAACTGGCGATGGAAAGCCTGGAGGTCAAGCGCAAGGTGATTCAGCACCACATGGATGCCGGTTTGTACCCGTACACCAAGCGCTACCTCGGAACCCTGCGCAACCATTTCTCGACCATCGGCCTCAACGGCATGCATGAAATGCTGCGCAATTTCACCGGCGACGAGGAGGGCATGCACACCGAGCATGGCCGGCAGTTTGCCCTGAACATGCTCGATCATGTGCGCGCCACGTTGCTGCGTTTCCAAGAGGAAACCGGCCACATGTACAACCTGGAAGCGACGCCAGCCGAGGGCACGACTTACCGCTTCGCCAAGGAAGACCTCAAGCGTTACCCCGGCATTCTCCAGGCTGGCAGCGTGCAAGCGCCGTATTACACCAACTCTTCCCAACTGCCCGTGGGCTACACCGAAGACCCCTTCGAGGCCCTGGAGCTTCAAGACGAACTGCAATGCAAATACACCGGCGGTACCGTCTTGCATCTGTACATGGCCGAGCGGATTTCCTCGACCGAGGCGTGCAAGCAACTGGTGCGCAAAGCCCTTGGCCGCTTCCGCCTGCCGTACCTGACCGTGACCCCGACGTTCTCCATCTGCCCGGTGCACGGCTACCTCGATGGCGAGCATGAGTTCTGCCCCAAATGCGACGAGGTCTTGCTGCTGCAAGAACAGAAGCTCGGCACCGTTCATTGATTTCGATCCACTCAACCGCAAGGAGCTTCACCATGACTGCATCGCAAGCACTGCCCCAGGCTCAACGTCAACGCTGCGAAGTCTGGACCCGGGTGATGGGCTATCACCGCCCTGTGTCGGCGTTCAATCCGGGTAAACAGTCGGAGCACCGTGAGCGGGTGCACTTCACTGAAAGCGCGGCGCTGGCCGGGCGCCAATGAGTCGAACGCTTCGGGTCGGGGGCATGGTGCCCCTGACCACTATCGACTATCCGGGACAGCTCGCCTGTGTGCTGTTTTGCCAGGGTTGCGCATGGCGTTGTCGTTACTGCCATAACCCGCAGTTGATCCCGCCTCGTGGCACAGACGAAGTGGATTGGCGGCGGGTGTTGGCGTTTCTGCAACGGCGTCAGGACCTGCTCGATGCGGTGGTGTTCAGTGGCGGTGAGCCGACCCTGCAGGACGGTTTGCTCGGCGCCATGGAGGAGGTGCGGGCGATGGGGTTTCGCATTGGTTTGCACAGTGCCGGTATCAAGCCGGCTGCGTTCGCCAAGGCATTGCCTGGCGCTGATTGGGTTGGCTTCGATGTGAAGGCGCTGCCGGAGGATTGCCAGGCGATCACCCGGGTCGAAGGCAGCGGTACCGCCAATTGGCGCAGTCTTGAGCATCTGCTGGCCAGTGGTGTCGATTATGAATGTCGTACCACCGTGCACTGGCATCTGTTTGAACCGGCGCGTCTGCTGATCCTTGCCAAGCGCTTGAGCGAACTCGGCGTCAAGCGTTTCGCCGTGCAACTGGTTCGCACCGAGCGGATGTTCGACCCGTTGCTGCCGAGTGTTTCGGCACAAGCCTTGCTACCTGACTTATGGGAAGCCATGCGCGAGCTGTTTCCCGCTTTCGTGTTACGGGGGTAACCGTGGCTGCGAATCAACGTTTAACGGTGACATCCATCATTAGGTTTTCAAATGCGCTGCCAATCGGCAGGTATCAAACAGGGAGCATTTGATATGGCCAAATTAACGACAGCACAACGTATCGTCATCGGCTTTGCCATCGCGCCGTTGGCGCTGATGGGCATGGCGTTTTACGCGTTGCACGATCTGGCAACGCTCAAGGAACAGGCGGTAGTAATCGTCAAGCAGGACTGGCCGAAGATCGATCCGATCATGGTCATCGCCACCGGCGTACGTGATAACGCCAGGAACACCCGGGATCTACTGATCGATAAAGATAATCAGCAGGTGCAGCAGTCAATCGACGCTACCAAAAAACGGATTACCCAGGCACTCGATACGCTTGAACCATTGTTCTATTTGCCAGAGGGCAAAACCGCTTATGCCGCGTTGAAGAAGAATCGTGAAGCCTACGTGGCGGCGTTCACTCAAGTGCAGGTGTTGATCCGGCAAGGGACTTTCGATGACGCCATGGCACAGCTGAAACAAAAGGTCGTGCCGGCCGAACGCGAGGTTTATGGCAGCCTGGATCAATTGATGGCGCTGCAAGGCAAAATATTCGCCGACAGAGAACAATCAGCGCAGGCGCTGTACAGCGATGCCCGGCGCAATATGCTCGGGTTGTTTTTGTTCTGTGTGGCGCTGGTCATCGCCGCGGCGGTGATCGTCACGCGCAGTGTGACCCGTCCATTGGGCGGCGAGCCGGATGATGCCGCACGGTTTTTAAGTCAGATCGCTCAAGGCGACCTGACGATTCAGGTACCCGTGAACTCAAGTGCCGGCGGCAGCGTGATGATGAACATGCATCAGATGCAGCAAAGTCTGAATGCCATGGTCAGGCACATCGCGATGTCGGTGGACCAGGTGGCCAGTTCCTCCGAAGAGCTGAGTGCGGTCAGCAGCCAGACCAGCAGCAACCTGCAATTGCAAGGGCTGGAGATCGAGCAGGCGGCCACCGCCGTGAACCAGATGACCGCGGCGGTCGATGAAGTGGCGCGCAATGCGGTCAGCACCTCCGAGGCCTCGCGGCAGTCCGAGCAAACCGCGCAACGCGGGCGTGAACAGGTTCAGGAAACCGTGGTTTCAATCGGCGCACTGGCCGATGGGGTCACCGACACCTCACAGCGCATCGAGCAACTGGCGGGCCGGGTGCAGGACATCAGCAAGGTGCTGGACGTGATTCGCAGCATCGCCGAGCAGACCAATTTGCTGGCCCTTAACGCGGCCATTGAAGCGGCTCGTGCTGGTGATGCCGGACGCGGTTTTGCCGTGGTCGCCGATGAAGTGCGCGCCCTGGCGCATCGCACTCAAGAGTCCACCCAGGAAATCGAGCAGATGATCGGCAACATTCGTCTCGATACCGGGCATGCGGTGACGGCCATGCAAAGCAGCAGTAACCTGGTGCGGGCCACCCTGGAAGTGGCGCAACGGTCGGGCGATGCATTGGATGAAATCACCCGGTCGATCTCGCAGATCAACGAGCGCAACATGATGATTGCCAGCGCTACGGAGGAGCAGGCATTGGTGGCGCGTGAGGTGGACCGCAATCTGATGGGGATTCGCAACTTGTCAGAGCAGGTCTTGCTGGGTGCCCAACATACTCACACCGCAGGTCACGATTTGGCGCAGATGGCCGGGGCGCTGCACCAGACGGTGGCGCGTTTTAAAGTCTAGGTAATTCGGGTTGGTGGTTGTGGATGAGGGCGCTCAGGACCAGCCCCAGAACTGCAACCACCAGTCGAACCCTACCAAGCCGATGGCGAGTAACAGGCAAGTGCTGCCAGCGCAGCAACGAACCTGGGAAAGGCCTTCGCGGTCCAGCCGTTTCCAACCCAGCAACAGGCTCCAGCCCATCGCAGCCATTAACAGACAAGCCCTGGCCGGTTGTACCCACTCCAGTAGCAGACCTTCATAGCGCAGCAATTTTACCGTTGTGGCCGACAGCCCTAGAAACAATCCCGCACCACCCAAGGGCGTGAGTGTCAGCGCCAGGGGCCAATACAGTGCAGGATCTTGCGCCAGTCGAGCCGTCAGGCGCAGAAGGATCATCAACGCCGTGCCCAACACCATCGAACTCAAACTCAAGTAAGCGACGATGCTGAAACCGTCGAGCCAGCTGAAGCTGTCGTTGAGCTGCGGGTAATGGGTCAGCAGCCACCAGGGCGCGTTGTCCTCAAGGGCCCAGAGTTGGTCGTGCTCGACCAGCCATTGGGCGAGGGTTTGTTTGAGGGCGACGAACCATGGGCTGACCGTCCACTGAAAGGCGCCCATGGCCAGACCGATCACACCGAACAGCAATAGACGCGCGTCCCATGGTGAAAGCGTCTGCGCCGTCGCATGAAGAATCTCTTGGTTGCTGGAGCGCGCGATCAGCTGAACCGCGCCGCGTTGTCCGCTGCAACGTCCGCAGGCATGGCAGTCACTGGCGCCTTGCATACGACGGATATCGAGCAAGGGCGCGCAGTTGGGCGGCGGCAGCCGTGGCGCGGGGTTTTCCATCCAGCGTTGTTCGTCGACCTGAAAATGCACGGGCGCCAGTCGGGCGAGCAGGGCGAAGACGCCACTGACCGGGCACAGGTAACGGCACCAGACCCGCTTGCCTCGGGCGAACAGCAACCCGACGACGACCGCGGCGACGGTCGAACCGCCCAGAATCAACAGCGCCGCCTGGGCGTAGTCATAGACGCTGATCAACTGGCCGTAGAGGGTTGTCAGGCAGAACGCCAGGGTTGGCCAGCCGCCCCAGCGCAACCAGCGCGGTACACCCAAACCTTTGCCGTAATGGCTGGCCCATTCGCTGAGTGAGCCTTCCGGACAGAGAACGCCACACCAGATTCGTCCAAACAGTACGATCGACAGCAACACGAACGGCCACCAAATGCCCCAGAACAAAAACTGCGCGAACAGGGTCAGGTTATCGAGCAGCCGTGCCTGGCTGTCCGGCAGCGACAACACCGCCGGGATCACCAACAGCAACGCGTAAAACAGTACAACGACCCACTGCACGGCACGGATGACGGGCGCGTGACGACGCATGCCGTCGCCCAGGCGCTGCAGCCATTGATTGCGGCGACTCAGCTCAGGCATGGGACTTTTTCCACAGCACGCTGGCGCAGCCAACCCCCGACGGTCAGCCAATAACCGGCCAGCACCAGTAACGTCATGCCGCTGGGCGTCGCACGATAACCGGCAAAACCGGCAAGAAAACCACCCAGTCCATGGCTGTCGCTGAGCAAGGCACTGCTGTCCCAAAGCGCATCACCAACGAGGCTGTACATCACCTCCGGTAAATCCATGGCGAGTAATTGGCCGCCAATTCGCTCGGTACCGCTGACCAGCAACGCCGCGCCGAGTATCAGCAAAACAGCTTGGCTGATGGAAAAGAATCGCTGCCACGAGATGAACCGGCGACTGCTGTGCAGCAAGGCAATGGTCAGCGCCGACAGCACCAATCCCATTGCGCCGCCGACGACAAACAAACTGAGCTGCGGACCTCGCAACTGAGCACCGGAGCCATAGAGAAAGACTACCGTTTCACTGCCTTCGCGGCTGACGGCGAGCAGGGCCAGCAGTAACAGACTCGCGCCACCATGCCGAGCCAGGTAGCTATCAGCGTGTCGTTGCAAATCGTGCTTGAGCGTGCGCCCGTGGCGGTGCATCCAGCCGACCATTTGCACTATCAGCAGGCTGGCCACCAGCGCAAGTGCAGCCTGAAACCATTCACTGGCTGAACCGCTCATGGCCTCACCGGCAAACAGAATCAACACCGCCAGCAGGCCCGAAAGCATCAACCCCAGCACGACGCCTGCCCACAAGTACTTCGCCAGTCGATCACCCTGATGCTGCTTACTGACCCAGGCCTGGAGAATGCCGATCACCAGCAGCGCCTCGACGCTTTCGCGCCAGACAATGAACATTGATTGATACATGAAAACTCCGTGTTTGAACGGGTTATTTCGCGAGGATGCCGCCCTCGGGCAGTTGTGGATTGAACTCGTCGAAGAAGGGGTAGTGGCCGGGCCTGAGCGGGTGAATGACCACGAAGGTTGTCACGCCCGGCGACAGTACTTTTTCAACCCGCAATGGTGTGCTCTCAAATTCGGCTGGGCCTTGGCCGATATTTCTCAGGATGATCTTGAAGCGCTGACCGGCCGGAACCTCCAACAGGGCAGGAGTGAAGTGGCCATCGCGCAGGCTGAGTTCATAGCTGGGTAATTCGGCATAGGCCGTGAACGGCGCCACTGCTCCGGCAAGCATCAGCCAGGCAATCTGCAGGCGCTTCATTCAATAGCCGCCTTTTTTACCAATGCCGGCGTAGATGAACTCGTAGTGCAATTCGCAGCGTTCAAACCAGGGGGCTACGCCGGTTTCCTTATCGGTATGACGGCCAAGGGACCCATGACCGCCGGGTGGCAGGACGTTGAAGGTCAGCTGATATTTGCCTGGGCCGAGCAGCTTTACATTGTCGCCATAGTGCGGGCCGTCATTGGCGACCATGGCGTGGAAATCGCCTTTGAGTTCGTTCTCGCTGCCCTGTTTTTTCAGATTGAACGAGACATTGAGGTAAGGCACGAAACTGCCTTCCTGAAAGCCCTGTCGATTGTCCGCCGTGGCGCGAATGTCGGCTTCCAGATGCACATCGGAATCCGCGGTGGCCCGCATCATTCCGGCAGGTGCCATCTCGATCGGCTGCAAATACACCGCCCCGACTTCCAGCCCAGGACACAACTGTGGCTCACCGATCGGGTATTCCTTAGCGTGAGCCAGCGGTGTGAGCAAGAGCAGGGCAAGCGAAAGCGACAAGGGGGTACGCATAATTTCTTCCTGGGCATTGACGAGTAGGAGCCCGAGTCTAGGAAGCTTTGCTGCGAACAATAATGATTGGCATCAAGTTTCGAGAAATTAAACCGATGGCACATCACTCTGGCGAAATCGCTGGGCGCGCTCGACGGTGTGGGTCATCTGTTCGGCTGCGTGAATGGTCAGCGGATGCTGGGTAAAGCCGGGTCTGGGGGATATGTAGGTGGCCATCTCGCGCGCAACGGCGAGCTGGTGTTCCGAACCATCGGCCAGCAGGGCGATGACCAGGTTTTCCAAGGCAATCACTCGGACACGCAGATGAACCAGTTCAGCGTTGGTCAAGGCGGGCGGGGCGGTAAACGCTTTGTCATCAAGAGATGTTGCAGCATCTTGATCGTCCCAAGTTGATAGGCCGCTTGGGAAAGGATTTTTATTGAGCATGAGAGGCGTCTCCAAGTCTGTTAAAGCGTTAGCTTAGCCCCGGGATTGCGAAGGAGGTGAGCGCAGTCATCTGATGTCGATTCTTGATGTGTATCAAGGCTGGCTTTGCGTAAGGGCTATAGGTTGGAAGAACGCCTCCCAATGACCGGAGATCGGCATGGCTAAGAACTTCCCCATCAACCCCAAGCACCCCGAACGGATTTGTTGGGGGTGCGACCGTTATTGTCCGGCGAAGTCCCTGGCCTGCGGCAATGGTTCCGACCGTACGATGCACCCGGCCGAACTTTTCGGCGAGGATTGGAATGTGCCTGGTGACTGGGGCATCGAGAAGCTCATCACTACTGACAAGCCGACAGATGATGTTGCGGACACCTGGACTGGCAGTCGGAGCGAGTAGCGGGTGACAGAAGCAAACAACCAGACAGTTTCATGCTTTTAGTTACCATTTTTTAGGTTATTTAGTTCGGATAGCTGGCAGGCTGCTCAAAAAACATCACATCGATCATCTATGCGATTTCGCCACATTAATATAACTAAACTAAATAGACATTTAGCTTAGTTATAATTATCCGTTATTAATGGGGAAGGGTAGTGCATTAAATGAACTAGGGGTCGTTCTTCCTTGGTCGCTATCTTTCAATCATGTACGGTATCTTTCAAAGCTTCAAGCAGACACGTGTAATCGGTAACAAGCCAAGTAAATCAGGGGCTCCAGCGTTGTGAAGCTTCTGGCTTTGGCTTCTAAGAGCTGAACGAAAACGAGTGAAAAGATTGTTGTAATGACATATTTATCGCCCTGGATGGTTGAAAGCGCTTATCGCTATTTGAAGGCTGCGAAGCACCTTAGACGTGGCCATGACATGCTGGACATTGCGCAGATCAATGCTGCAATTGGCATGGAAATCCTGCTCAAAAGCTTCGTGTCAAAACCCAATGGCAACCTTGGCCAGGTTAATGAAACTTACGAACTAGACCTGGTAGCAATAAAAGCTGCGCATGAGCATTTGAAAGCGACAGACAGAATTCCGGTTTATCGGAAAGACAGAGGGCCAAATAAGCACGATCTGCTTACGTTGTTTCACGCGATACCTGAACCGATCAGGCAGCATATTCGGCTTGATCGTCACGAGCATTGGATCGAGAAGGATCGTGAAGTTTTCACCAATGCGCGTTAATCGATATGAAGCCGGTGCTCCTGGAGGTTACGACGATATTTTGATCGGTGTCTTGGACGAACTGATTGAGGACGTTGTGCACTGGTATCGTGAGCTGGGCAGCAAAGATATGTTCATCGTGTTTTATGGAATGCCGCCGCTGGAGCAGTTGCCGGATTCCGATCAGGAGCCGGACAACCTTTGAGCCTGCCTTCAAATCTGATCACCAGAGCCCCCCAGCCCCATATAAGAGATTACGCATAATGTATATTATGTTAAATGATGTGTCAGAGAGGAACTTCTATCAAGGTTCTTTCGAGCTACCACTGCGGCGACAAATCACCCCTTCGATAGATCGACCGCTATGTCAACCGCACCAAGGCCAGCGTAGCGAACTTCGTCTACGGGACACATCGAAGGACTCCATTGATCTGCGAAACCACCTGCATCGTTGCGGCTTCGATCGTTCCTTCATTACGGCATAAAACCCAGCCGTGATCTGCAATCGCTCGTTCGAACGCCTGGGTACAAGCGACATGTTCTTCCAACCGATGGATCACAGTACTGCTCAGCCCACGCTGTCGTGCCGCTGCTCTCGCCCACGAAATATCAGGGGCGGTGACAACTCCGACATGCAGGTCTGGCACTCGCACGTTTCGATCAATGTTCAACTGCAGAATCTCTGCAAACGGGATTATCCGGCGAAACGCGGCATCAGATGGATACCAGCGATCAATCAAGATGATGCTACCTGGTGGTTGTTTAGTCAGCACGTGCCGGGAGATCCAGGCACGGCTATCGGCGAAGCGCTCACAAACTTCCAACTCCAGATCCCGGCTGGGATTTCTGACGAGTTTGTTCACGAGGGCCATTGTTTCACCCCTGTAGGGATCGCTTTTTTTCTCGCAAAGCCGGATCACTTTTTTGTTGTCTGCCCTCAGTACTTTCGTGACGGCCTCCAACAGTGTGGTTTTGCCGGCTCCCTTGGGCCCATCTAGAGAAACAAACAGCGGACGATTCATTCTTCACATAACGATTGATACACGGTTTTTTTTGCCCTGTTCGTTCGCTGGAACCGCTTGGCGCGATTACGCGAATCGAGTGCAGGGCCCTTATGAGCAGACACTGATGGGCACTCTAACTTAGTTTCTGGCGAATGAATGTCCCCCGATGCATTCATGACACCTGTCGATACTGGCGCGGCGTAAACCCGGTCAATGCCTTGAACTGTCGTGTGAACGCACTGTGGTCGGTGTAGCCGCACTGCAATGCCACGTCGGTAATGGGAATTTCGGTGTGCAGCAGTCGGTGCGCATGTTCCAGTCGAATCTTTTGAATCATCTGCCGTGGCGTCAGGTGGAACACGCGCTTGCAATACCGTTCCAGTTGCGCCACCGAAATACCGGCGATCCGCGTCAGTTCACCCAAGGTGATACGGCGATTGAAATGCGCGCGAATGTATTCATCCACCGCCGCCAGGCGCTGATAGGCCGGGTGAGCATCACTGGCCGATTGCAGGTCGACCGAAATTCCCACCAGGCCCATGATTTCACCGCTGCGGTTATACAACGGGCGTTTATGCGTCAGGCACCAACCGGGTTCTCGACTCCCATATAAGTGCAATTCCAACTGGTCTTCCAGAACAAAGCCTTGCTCCAGTACACGACGATCCTGTTCGGTGTAGCCAGGCCCCAATTGTGCTGGAAAGACTTCAGCGCTGGTTTTGCCAAGCAGCGGTTGCAACTGTTTCAACCCGCAGCGCTGAACCAGCGTGCTATTGGCCATGACATAACGCGCCTTCATGTCCTTGATAAAGATCGCGGCATTGGGGATCACGTCCAGCATCGGCAACAGCAGTGCCACGCCCGCCAGTAATTCTTCGAGGGTATCGGGGCGATTCAGGTCGTTTCCTTGGCACAGGATCGCCAATGCGTTCTGCGTCATGACGCTTGTTCTCCCATTCTGCGGACAAGCAAAAATCCTCCCTTGCGCCCTCTTCGCTCAGCAACTGGCCTTCACTTTGGAGCCGGTGTCGAGGCGCGCGTAAGCAGATTGCCCCAAGGTTTATCCCGTGTCGAGGCCATAAGGATTGTGCTGATTTCGTCATTTGCATTCATGGAAAACATCAATCGCTATCGCCCCTGACGCGTTCACTCTATCCGCAGGTTCGGTGGCCTGGTGGTGGCAACCGGTGTACCGGCACACTTCTAAAGGATGGGTTCATGAAACGAGTACATGTCATCGACTCCCACACCGGCGGCGAACCGACTCGCCTGGTGATGAACGGATTTCCCCAATTGCCCGGCCAGACCATGATCGAGAAGCGTGATGCCCTGCGCGATCAGCATGACCACTGGCGCAAGGCCTGCCTGCTGGAGCCCCGGGGAAACGATGTCTTGGTCGGCGCCCTGTATTGCGAGCCGGTCTCGCCGGATGCCACCTGCGGCGTCATCTTCTTCAACAATGCCGGCTACCTCGGCATGTGCGGTCACGGCACCATCGGCCTGGTCAACTCGTTACATTACTTGGGGCACATCGCTCCGGGTGTGCACAAGATCGACACGCCGGTCGGCCCGGTCAGCGCGACGTTGCATGAAGACGGCACGGTGACCCTGCGCAATGTGCCCGCCTACCGCTATCGCCAACAGGTGCCGGTAGACGTCCCCGGGCACGGCTGCGTCTACGGCGACATCGCTTGGGGCGGCAACTGGTTTTTCCTGGTGTCCGACCACGGGCAAGTGTTGCAACTCGATAACGTCGAAGCGCTCGCCGATTACACCTGGGCGATGCTCAAGGCCCTCGAAGCCCAAGGCATCCATGGCGAAGACGGCGCCGTCATCGACCATGTCGAGTTGTTTGCCGACGACGACCAGGCCGACAGCCGCAACTTCGTCATGTGCCCGGGCAAAGCCTACGACCGCTCGCCCTGCGGTACCGGCACCAGCGCCAAACTGGCATGCCTGGCTGCCGATGGAAAACTGGCCGCGGGTGCGCCCTGGGTACAAGCCAGCATCACCGCCAGTCAATTCGTCGGCAGTTACGAATGGGAAGGCGAACGCGTCCGCCCGTTCATTACCGGCCAGGCCTTCATGACCGCCGACAGCACGCTGCTGATCGACGAACAGGACCCCTTCGCGTGGGGCATTTGAGCGAACACGCTGCATTCCCCACCTCAATCAAGCTGAATAAACGCTTCTAGGAGTGCCAACAATGAGCGCAAACATCTTCACTGGCTGCATGCCTGCACTGATGACCCCTTGCACCGCCGAGCGCAAACCCGACTTCGACGCGCTGGTGGCCAAAGGTCGCGAACTGATCGATATCGGCATGAGTGCTGTCGTGTATTGCGGTTCCATGGGTGACTGGCCTCTGCTCACCGAAGCCGAGCGCCAGGAAGGTGTGGCGCGTCTGGTCGCTGCCGGCGTTCCGACCATCGTCGGCACTGGTGCCGTCAACAGTCGTGAAGCGATTTCCCACGCGGCGCATGCGGCCAAGGTCGGTGCCCAGGGCCTGATGGTCATCCCTCGCGTCCTCTCCCGGGGCGCCTCGCCGGCCGCGCAAAAAGCTCACTTCGCGGCGATTCTGGAGGCTGCTCCAAATCTGCCGTCGGTGATCTATAACAGTCCTTACTACGGCTTCGCCACCCGTGCCGAGCTGTTCTTCGAACTGCGCCGCGAACACCCGAACCTGATCGGCTTCAAGGAGTTCGGCGGTGCTGCCGACCTGCGCTACGCCGCCGAAAACATCACGTCAAAGGACGATGACGTCACCCTGATGGTCGGTGTCGATACCCAAGTGGTGCATGGCTTCGTCAACTGCAACGCCACCGGCGCTATCACCGGCATCGGCAACGCGCTGCCCCGCGAAGTGCTGCAATTGGTGGCCCTCAGCAAGCAGGCGGCCAAGGGTGACGCCACGGCTCGCCGCCTGGCCAAAGAGCTGGAATCTGCGCTGCAGGTGCTTTCGTCCTTCGATGAGGGCTGCGATCTGGTGCTCTATTACAAGCACCTGATGGTGCTCAATGGCGACAAGGAATACACCCTGCACTTCAACGAAACCGATGCGCTCAGCGATGCCCAACGGCGCTATGCCGAGACTCAGTACACGTTGTTCCGCCAGTGGTACAAAAACTGGTCGGCCGAGCAGAACGTTGCCTGATCCCACCCTGACTGCGCCCGCTGTAAACCCGCCCGGCTTTGCAGCCGGGCCACTTATTCCAGGAAAGCGCCATGACTCTGCCTGCTGCACACAACCCGCACGACATCGCTGACATTGCCGTGGTCGGCGCCGGCATCATCGGCGTCGCTTGCGCTGTGCGGCTGGCACGTCAGGGTCTGCGGGTGGTGGTCCTCGACCAGCAAGACCCTGGCCGGGGCGCCTCGTTTGGCAATGCCGGGCACCTGGCGACCGAACAGGTGTTTCCTATCGCCGACCTGTCCATCCTCAAACGTCTGCCCGCCATGCTCACAGACCCAATGGGGCCGTTGCGCCTGGACTGGAAATACCTGCCACGCGCTCTGCCCTGGTTCACTCGCCTGTTGCTGAACCTGCGACATGCCCCCTTCCAACGAACCATCGCCGGCCTGCGCGCACTCAACGAAAGCAGCCTGGGCGCCTGGCACCGACTGCTGGAGGACATTGCCCGCCCCCATCTGCTGCGCGAAGACGGCTCGTTGCTGGTGTTCGAACGGGCGGACTCGCATAAAGCAATCGAAGCGCTACAGGCTCGGATGCGCCATCAACACGTACCGGTCGACTACTGGCAGGCCAACGCGGTGCGCGAGGCGGCGCCACAACTCAGCGAGCGAATTCAGGGCGGTCTGTTCTTCCCGCGCACCGGTCATTTTCTCGACCCTTACCGAGTGGTCTGCGAACTGGTCCATGCCGCCAAAGCCTGCGGCGTGCACTTCCTCAAGCACCAGGTCCTGGGCGCACACCTGCATGAGCACGGCGTCTCGCTTATCACCGACCAGGGCCGTTTCACCGCACGCCAGACCCTGATCGCCTGCGGTGCTCACTCCGCGAAGTTGACGGCAGCGCTGACCGGCAAAAAAGTACCGCTGGATACCGAGCGCGGCTATCACCTGATGTTGCCCCATGAACACGGACGGCTGCCGTTCGCCGTCACCTCGCTGGAGCGCAAGTTCATCATGACCCCGATGACCGATGGACTGCGCTTGGCCGGCACCGTCGAGTTTGCCGGCCTCGACCGAGCGCCGGTGATGGAGCGTGCCTGGCAGTTGCACCGGTTAAGTGAAGGTCTGTTCAAGCGCGATTTGAACGCTGAGGCGGCGACGCCGTGGATGGGGTTTCGCCCGTCCTTGCCGGATTCCCTGCCGATCATCGACCGGGTGTGCGACGGCAAAGTGCTGCTCGCTTTCGGTCACCAGCACCTAGGCCTGACACAGGCCGCAGTCACAGCCGAACTCATCGCGCAACTGGCTTCGCCTGCGCCTCATACCCATGAATTACCGGACATTGCGCCCTACAGGTTGGATCGATTCTGAAGGTCACCCGCCGCCGGGCGGGTGTGGCAAGTTTCAAACACTGGCATACACTGCGTACACCCATGCAAACGAATGACTGTTCAACGGATCGCCAGGTCCTCGGCAATCCGGGCATCCCAAAATGATCTGGGTGAAGCCAACATGAAAACGGTCACGGCCCTGTTCAGATGCCTGTTCGCTGCCAGCCTGTGCGCGGCGGCGAGCACCTGCGCCCACGCTGCGTCCCCTCCCGGCATCGACTGCGCCAAGACCAGGGTCTCCGTGGAAAAGCTTATCTGTCGCGATCCACAACTGACGCAGATGGACATCGAACTGACGCGTCTTTATCGCCTGGCGCTCACCGATGAACGTTCAGTTCCGCCCCCGGACAAAGTCATCATCGACCAGCAGTTCTGGATCGATGCCCGCAATGGGTGTGCCTCGGGACCGGAGCAAAAGATGTGCATCATCCGCAGTTATGCCGAGCGTGCGCACCAGCTTCGCCAAGGCTCGGCCATCGTGAGAACCAAGGATCCAGACCGACTCACCGAAGGCCCCCTGGCGTTTCGTTGTGCAGGCTTTAACACGCTGATTACTGCCACTTTCTTCAGTACGCAGCCGGGTGTCGTGTACCTGAAATGGGCCAACACCGCGATCACCCTGAGCCAGGTGCCGAGCGATTCGGGCACTCGATACACCGGCAAGGATTACCAGGGCAATTACAGCTTTTGGCAAGACGGCAACGCGGTGCTTTTCCAGAAGCCAGGCTCACGGGAAATGAGCTGTACGGTCGAACCGGTCAGTTGATGGCTTTGGCGCAAAACCACCCACCGTCTCAGTGCCCGCGAATGTAATGCTCCAATTGCCGAATCAGATCGGCCTGTTCGACGATGGCTTCCTTGACCAGATCGCCAATCGACAGCAGACCAATCAGTTCACCGTCGTCCACCACCGGCAAATGACGCAGATGACTGTCGGTCATGACGGCCATGCAGCGCTCGATGCTTTGCTGACTCGGCGCAGTCACTACCGGCGAGCTCATGATGTCGCGCACTGGCGTCCCTACTGAAGAGCGCCCCTGCAGCACGACTTTGCGGGCATAGTCACGCTCGCTGATCACCCCGACCACCTGGCCTTTGTCGATGACGGGAAGTGCCCCGACGTTCTTTTCGGCCATCAGCTTCAGGGCCTCCAGCACCATTTCATCAGGTGCGATGCTATGCACCTGACGGTTCTGCACGACCTTGAGTTTGAGCAACTGTGCGGCTGTTTTCATACGTGGCTCCGATTCGATTGCGTGATGCAGTTAATGGCCTTCAAACCGCCCCGACCTCCACCCTCCCCCCGTTCAACCGCACCGGCCAGACCCGCAAACGCTGTTGCGGGTACTCCAGGCAACTGCCGTCCTCGAGCCGGAAATGCTGTTTGTAGATCGGCGACGCCACCACCAGGTCGCCCTTGATGCTGCCGATCAATCCGCGACCGATGACATTCGCCCCGGATTGCGGGTCATGGTTGTCAATGGCGTAGAGGGTCTGCCCCTCGGCTCCGGGCAGGTAGAACAGCGCCACTTGTGCGCCGTCGAGCCAGACGACCACGCCGGAGTTACTGACCAGGTCCTGTTGGTCGCAGACGGTTTGCCAGGCGCCGGTGTTTTCCAGGGGCGCAATGCGTCGGGTAGTGGGCTGGCTCATCAGGCAATCTCCTCGGTGACAGGGATAAGGTTGAGTTCGGCGGCCATGATCGGACGCCGCTGACCGCGCTCCTGGACAAAGTGAATGTCCGGGTCCGGGCGTTTGTCGTTGACGAAGGTACGGAAACGCTTGAGTTTTTCCGGGTCTTTGAGGGCGTTGGCCCACTCGCATTCATAGCGGTCGACCACCAATTGCATCTGCGATTCGAGCTCTTCACCCAGGCCGAGGCTGTCGTTAATGATCACCTCCTTGAGGAAGTCGAGGCCGCCTTCCAGGCTTTCACGCCATACCGAGGTGCGCTGCAATTTGTCGGCGGTGCGGATGTAGAACATCAGGAAACGGTCGATGTAGCGGATCAGGGTTTCATCGTCGAGGTCGGTGGCAAACAGTTCGGCGTGACGCGGTCGCATGCCGCCGTTGCCGGCGATGTACAGGTTCCAGCCTTTCTCGGTGGCGATCACGCCCACGTCTTTGCTCTGGGCTTCGGCGCACTCACGGGTGCAACCGGACACCGCGAACTTAAGCTTGTGCGGCGAACGCAGGCCCTTGTAGCGGTCCTCGATGAGCAGGGCCATTTTCACGCTGTCCTGTACGCCATACCGGCACCAGGTGCTGCCGACGCAGGACTTCACCGTGCGGGTCGATTTGCCGTAGGCGTGCCCCGTTTCGAAACCGGCTTCGATCAGCTCGGCCCAAATGTCCGGCAACTCGTGCAACTGCGCGCCGAACAAATCAATACGCTGACCGCCGGTGATTTTGGTGTAGAGGTCGTATTTCTTCGCCACCACGCCGATGGCGATCAGTTTGTCGGCGGTGATCTCGCCACCTGGGATGCGAGGCACCACCGAATAGGTGCCGTTTTTCTGCATGTTGGCCATGAACGTGTCGTTGGTGTCCTGCAGCGGCACCAGTGAGGCGTCCATGATCGGCTGGTTCCAGCACGATGCGAGGATCGAGCCCACCGCCGGTTTGCACACGTCGCAACCGGTGTGGCCACGGCCATGTTTGGCCAGCAGTTCTTCGAAGGTGATCACCCCTTCTACCCGTACCAATGCGTAAAGCTCCTGACGGGTATAGGCAAAGTGTTCGCACAGGCTTTTGTCGACGCTGACGCCGCGGGCAATCAGCTCATGTTCGAAAACCTGCTTGAGCAGCCCGGCACACCCGCCGCAGCCGGTGCAGGCCTTGGTTTGTGACTTGAGCAGGCCGAGGTCGGTGCAGCCACCGTCGATGGCCGAGCAAATGGAGCCCTTGGTGACGTTGTGGCACGAGCACACTGTGGCCGATTCGGGCAACGCGCCCGGGCCCAGGGTCGGCGCGCCTTCGGACGAGGGCAGAATCAGGCTGGCGGGTTCCGCGGGCAAGGCAATCGCGTTCTGCATGTATTGCAGCAGCGTGTCGTAATAGCTGTTGTCGCCGACCAGCACCGCACCGAGTACGTGCTTGCCTGTCGCATCCACCACCAATCGGCGGTAGCTGGCGGTGGTTTCGTCGATGAATTGATAACTGCGCGAGCCCGGCGTGCTGCCATGCGCATCGCCGATGGAGCCGACGTCAACGCCCAACAACTTGAGCTTGGTCGACATGTCCGCGCCCATGAACGGCTCGGCGACTTCGTTGCACAGCCGTGCAGCCACGCCGCGCGCCATCTGGTAGCCCGGGGCGACCAGGCCAAAAATGCTGCCATTCCACGCGGCACACTCGCCGATGGCATAAATGTTCGGATCGCTGCTCAGGCATTGGTCGTCAACCACCACGCCGCCGCGCGGGCCGACTTCCAGCGAGCACTGGCGGGCCAAGGTATCTTGGGCGCGGATCCCGGCGGAAAACACAATCAGGTCGGCCTCCAGAAATTCGTCATTGGCGAAATTCATCCGATAGCGATATTCCTCGCCTGGGCTGATCGATTGAGTGCCTCGCGAGAGGTGCACGCCGACGCCGAGGCGTTCGATCTGGGCCTTGAGTGCACGACCGCCCTGCTCGTCCAGCTGCACCGGCATCAGGCGCGGCGCGAATTCCACCACGTGAGCTTCCAGGCCCAGGCTTTTCAGGGCATTGGCGGCTTCCAGTCCGAGCAAGCCACCGCCGACCACCACGCCACGTCGGGCATTGGACGCAGCGGCGCGGATCGCATCAAGGTCTTCAAGGGTGCGGTACACCAGGCGCGAATCGCCCTCGGCGCCTTCGATCGGCGGCACAAACGGGTAGGACCCGGTGGCCAGTACCAATTTGTCGTAGGCGACGCAGCCTTGCGCGGTGATCACCTGGCAGCGGGCGCGGTCGATTTCCAGGACCGGCACACCCAAGTGCAAGGTGACGCCCGGGGTCTGGTACAACGAGGCTTCACCCAAGGCGAGCGACTCGGCATCACGTCCGGTGAAGTATTCGGAAAGGTGCACGCGGTCGTAGGCGCGCATCGGCTCCTCGCTGAAAACGTGCAGCCGATAGTGATCAAGGGCACCGCGCTCGATCAGCTGTTCGACACAATGATGTCCGACCATGCCGTTACCGATCACGATCAGCGTTTGCAGCTTGTTCAACGCGGCGACATTGGAATTCATAAGAAGTACCCGACTAAGCCCATCACGGTTCAAAAAGCAAAAAAAAACGCCTGAAACCTTGCGGTTCCAGGCGTCTTTGCCTGTTCTTTTGCGGTGTTGAAACCAGACGTCTATGCCTGACCCACCGATGTTGCCCACGAATCGATCGTCGTTGACCGAGGGGGCTGCCCACTCGACTGCGTTCACGGTGGGCCTGATCGATGTAATGCAGCGATTGTGCCAAGCGCTGAATGTCAGTGTTTTACGGCGCCTTCCGGGACCTTAAGAAGATCAACGTGGCGGTTTCTGCCTTGGCTTAGTGCATGCCGCCGCACGAAAGCTTTATTAAAGTGCATTTGCACGCTTGGCTTATAGATACCAGCGATACTCCCGCGCACTGATCTCCTGCATGAACGCCAGATGATCCTGGCGCTTGTTCTCGCAATACACGTCTACGAACTCCGCTCCCAGCCCTTCGCGCAGCTGCGGTTGATGCTGCATGGCGCGCACCGCTTCGAGCATCTCCAGCGGGAAGTCGACCCCGCTGTTGCGGTCTTCATTGAGCGGCGGGATCGGTTCGTTGCCTGCTTCCAGGCCCTGCTCGAGTCCCACCAGAATCGCCGCCAGCACCAGGTACGGGTTGGCATCGGCACCGGCCAGGCGATATTCGATGCGCAGGTTTTTCGCATCCGATTCCGGAATGCGCAGGCACGCATCACGATCCTCAAAGCCCCAGCTCGCCCGGGTGGCGATGTTGGTGGTGCCGCCCAAACGGCGAAAGGCGTTCTGGTTCGGCGCGAAGATCGGCATGCAATGCGGCAGTAGTTCCAGGCAACCGGCCACGGCATGACGCAACGATTGCTGCTGATTCGCGGCGAGGAGGTTATTGCCGGCGGCGTCATACAGGCTGACGTGCACATGCATGCCGCTGCCCGGGTGCTGCAAGTAAGGCTTGGCCATGAAGCTGGCGCGATAACCGTGTTTCAGGGCCACGCCACGGGTGCTGCGACAGAACAGGGCCGCCCAGTCCGCCGCTCGCAAGCCATCATCAAGATGCCCGAAATTGATCTCGAACTGGCCCGGGCCAAGCTCGGCGGTGATCACTGTGGTATCGATGCCTTGGGCCCGCGAGGCTTCGACCATCTCATCCAGCACCGGCGCAAAACGTGACAGGCGCTCGATGTGCATGTTCGGCTGATCGTCGGCATCGTCGGTCAGATCATCCCGGGGGAATTGCGGCAGTCCGTCGCGCAGCTTTTTATCGAACAGATAGAACTCCAGCTCGAACGCCACCACCGGATGGATGCCTTTGCCAGCGAGCCTGTCCAACACCTGCGCCAGGACCTGGCGCGGCTCGAACACAATCGGCTTCTCGGTGCCGTCCGAGGTGATCAGCATTTGCCCCAGCGGTTGTGCTTCCCAGCTGACCGGCTTGAGTGTACCGGGCACCAGGCGGCGCAGCGCATCCGGGTCACCGTCGTTGAAGCAGTAGTCGCCAATCTTGAACAAACCGCCTTGCACACCGAGCAGCACACAGTTTTGCGGCAGTTTCAGCGCGCTGCCGGCCGCGACCTTTTCCAGCATCTCCACGGGATAGCGCTTGCCGTAGAAGTGCCCCGGAATGTCCAGGGAAATCAGGTCGACATAACGTACATCAGGGTAGCGTTGGCGAAAGGCGTGCACCTCGGCCAGCAGATCAGCGTCCATCATGGTTGGTCCTATTGTGGTGATCAGGTGTAGACCCAGAGCACTCGCGTGAGGTGCTCGGTGAGGTTGCCGTAGCGGCAACGGGTATGGCTGTCGAACTGAAAGCTGTCGCCGGCCTGCAAGGTAACGGCGTCGTCATCACCCAACCACAGCGTCAACTCGCCTTCGAGCACGTAGCCGCCCTGCTCCGAGCTGTCGCTCAAGTGCCGTTCGCCACTGCTGGCGCCGGCTTCGAGGTGACTTTCGAGCATGGAAAACGAAGCCCGCATCTTCGGCGACACCAGAATGTCGGTGATGCCGTTGGCGTAGTACAACGTGCGGCGTTCATCCGGCCGGGTGACCCACGGCAGCTCCTTGGGTTTGGGCAGGCTATAGAAATAGGTGGTCGGCACGCCCAGGGTTTCGCTGATCGCCGTCAGGTCGGCCACGGTGGGTCGTGACAGGCCGCGTTCGACCTGTGAGAGAAAGCCGACGGAACGACCGATCTGGTCAGCCAGATCCTTCAAGGTGTACTTCTTATGCTTGCGCAGATCGTGAATCAGGATCGCCAGCGCGGCGATTTCTTCTTGCTTGTTCATGCCTGGAATTCCGCCAAGTGATTCATCAAATACTGTCGCGCAGTCGATACCACGCCTTGCCGATGGCTTCCAGCGGCGCCGCCAGGTATTTACCGCCGGGGAAGCTGGGGTTACTCAAGCCCTGATACAACGCCAGTTCATCACTCTGGCCGAGAATCGCGTCGGACACTGCGCGGGCAGCGGCCAGCGTGGGCAGCACGCCATGCCCGGAATACCCCTGAAGCCAGTAGCGATCACCCTTGCGACCAATGTCTGGGGTGCGTTTGAGCGTCAGGTCAATGTGCCCGCCCCAGGCGAACTCCAGCTTCACGCCTTTGAGCTGCGGGAAAACCCGTTCCAGAAACGGCCGGGTTGCGCCGGCAATGTCCCTGGGCATCCCACCCAGATACGTGCATCCACCGCCGAACAGCAAGCGGTTGTCCGGCGTGCGACGGAAATAGTCGAGGACGAACTGGTTGTCGGTGACGCAGACATTGCTCGGCAACAGCGCCGTGGCCTGCTCGGCCGTCAGGGGCGCGGTGGCGACTTGATAAGTGCCCACCGGCAACACGCAACTGGCCAGCTGCGGGTCGAGCTCGTCGAGATAGGCATTGCAGGCCAGCACCAGCACATCCGCGCGAATCGACCCGCGTTCGGTGTTTACCAGGAATTGACCGCCCTCCTCTCGATAACTCAGCGCCTTGCTTTGTTCATGGATACGGCCGCCCGCACGCTCGATGGCGGCGGCCAGGCCGAGGGCCAGTTTCAGTGGATTCAGGTGCGCGCCTTCAGGGTCATAAAGCCCGGCCTGATAGCGCTCGCTGGCCACCCATTCCGGCAACTGTTCACGGCGGATGAACTGCAAGCCATCGTGGCCCCACTTGTGGCTGGCTTCGTGCTGCCACTCCGTCAGCAGACCAACCCGACGGGGCATCACCGATGTCCACAAATGGCCAGCACGGTAATCACAGTCGAAACCATGGCGAGCCGGCAACTCACGCAGCTCTTGCGCAGCCCAGCGCATGCCGTCCCACAACCGCCGCGCACGCTCGTAGCCCAACGCTGCTTCCAGCGGCGGCATGTCACACGACCAGCCGAGAATGGCCTGCCCGCCATTGCGCCCCGACGCGGCCCATGCCACGCAGCTGGCTTCCAGCAGCGTCACCCGCTTACCAGCCAAAGCCAGGCGCAACGCAGTATGCAGGCCGCTGAAACCGGCACCGATGATGACGATTTCGGTGGTTTGCTCACCGGCAAGCGCCGGTCGGGTGGCCAGGCGATCAGCGCAACTGTGGGCGTAATAGCTGGCGACATGCTGCGTGGACTGCTGAAACATACAAGCCTCATGAAATTATATTTTTATAATTTCATGAAAAACTACAGCATAAATTTCATGCAGGCAACTCAGGTGTGCGGCGATTTATGCCACGGGTAGCCTTGCGCGCTAAGTTGAAAGGCGTAATCGAACAGACGCTTCATGTACTCGCCATCGAATTTCTGATTGCGCGGGCAGATAAAATCCGCGCCGATGTACGCCAGATTGAAATCTGCGCCGTCCTGCTGGGCGATCCGGTAAATGTGATTGAGGTCGCTGATCCCCTGGGTCTGGATCAAGGTGCTGATGGCTCGCCCGCCGATGCTCAAGGTCCGGCGCTTGGTACCGGACCACTGCGGTTCCAGTTTGCCATTGCGAATGACATAGAAATGCCGGGCACGGCGGATACGCGCGCCGGCCACGCTGTTCAACGCCATCACGGTGCCCGGCGGGTAAAGGAACACCTGAGTGAGGACGCCTCCGTCCACGTGCATTTCCTGAAACTGTTGGCCGTCGACCTCCACATCGATCATGACCGGTGAAACGGCACCGGGAATGCTCATCGACGCGATCATGATGTTGCGAAACAGGTGCAGCGCGCCCGGTGCTCCGCTGGAAGCAATCGCGCCCATGTTCCAGGTGACGGGCCGCCCGGCATCGAGGTCGGTGGTGCCGATCATCAGCAGTCGTCCCTTGGCGTATTGCGCAGCGATGGCCGCTAACACGTCGGCGGTGATGTACTTGGCAATGAGGCGCGCCAGGGGCTTGCTGTCCGCGATGCCGTCGCTGGCCAGGCGGGTCAGCACACTTCGCGCATGGAACACATCTTTCGGACCGATTGCGCTGCAGATCCCCAGGATGACCGGGTCATACTCAGGCCCCAGGTATGCGAACGGTGCGACCAGGGCACCTGCGCTGATGCCGGTGACGACTTTGAAAGGCGGTCGACTCCCATGCAAGCTCCAGCCGGCGATGATGCCCGCCGCGAAGGTGCCGGCGTCGCCGCCCCCCGAAATGGCCAGGTAGTAAGCCAGTGGCAGCGCATCGGTCGGCAACTCTGTGTCGGCGAGCGCCTCGACCTCGCGATCGTTGGCCAGGCTCGCATCCACAATGAACGCCGTCAGGTCCCGGTCCAGCCAGTAGCGCGCATTCGGGATGCCCGGAATGACTGCTTGTTCCGTCAGGTCTTGCGGCACCGCATCACGGCGTTGCAGGCACCCTTCACGCAACATGTTCATTGTTGAGGCGCTGGGCCTGGGCAGAAATGGTTTCACGACGCCTCCTCCGGTCCCTGCCATCGACAGAGCGCACTCGACTGACTCGGTGAAAACTGGCCTCCGCCATCATGCGCGCCCCCTAAAACCCATGACTACTTTTCAGTCAGGCGGCGGTCTCCTGAAGACCAGCAATTTGCCGGTGGCTCTCTGCACCACCTTGTCATTCTGATTGAGGGTCTCCATGAACATCGTCACTACGCCCCGGTCGGGTTTGGAGCTGGACGGGTCGATGGCCTGCACGGTGCATTGCAGGCGCAACAGGTCATCGGGGTAAGTCGGTGTCGGCCAGCTCAGCTCGATGCCCAACCCGATGATGCCGTCCGCCAACGGCACGCTGTCCACCAGCAGCTTCATGGTCAGGGCGGCGGTGTTCCAGCCGCTGGCGGCCAGGCCGCGGAACAGGCTCAACTCGGCAGCTTCAGGGTCGAGATGAAACGGTTGCGGGTCGTACTCCTGGGCGAAGGCCAGCATCGACGCTCGATGGACCCGCACGCTGTCGCTTTCGAACTGCTGACCCAGGCTCAGGTCATCGAGGTAGAGTTTTTCCCAGGCATGTACGGTCATGATTGTTCCCTGCGCAGCGCATCAGGAATAGACGATTTCGCTGAGATCGATGGCTACCAGCAAGGCATCCATGTCAGCCAGGCCGTCCTTCCCGCGTCGGTAGGCACGACGCTTGCCGGGCATGCGCAGCCCGTCAGCCTCGATGTAGTCAGACACATATTGGGTGGCAGGCATACCACCACTGACATCCACGTTGTAGTCGTGTCGCCGCAGCAGGAAGTCTTCACCGAAGTAGAAATCCTGTACGACGCAGTGCGTGGCGATGCTTTCGGGAAAGTGCACCCGCAAACGGCGCCAGCGCTCGGTTGCTTCTTGCCAGGGTTCGATTTCCTCGGTCACCACACCCGTCCACTTGAACAGAAAAGGCATGGTCAGGTAGGACCAGAGCGCATACCCGTTGAAGTACGCGCGATGCAGCGGATCCCACGGGGTGTTTTCGGTGTGGTCGCCAAAGGATTCCCGGGGCGCCCGGCGCTCGGCGATCACCTGCCCGTCGGTGGTTTCGATGGCGATTCGATCGGGTGAATAGGCTGTCCGTTTATCCGGGCCACCGAAGGGGGTTACCGAGGCTTTCTGTTCATGCAGCCAAACGGTCATCTGGCGAGGGGCGCTGTCTTGGGTCAGCCCTTTCGCGGCGCAGAGCGAGCCGCCGGTCACGAGGGTGGCGCGCACAGTGTTGAAGCTGTTCCAGCGGTCCAGACCACCATGGGCGATCAGCACCTGATCCAGCAGTGGATGATCCTGCGCATTCACAGTGGCGGCCCTCCTGTTTCCGATGGTCGATCCTGCACCCACTGCCAGAATAATTGATAGCCGACGGCAAGGACCACCGGCCCGATGAACAGCCCGATGATGCCACTGGTGACCATGCCGCCCAACGCACCAATCAACACCACCGGCATCGGCACGTCGACACCGCGCCCCAGCAACAAGGGCTTGAGGACGTTGTCCACCAGGCCGGCAATGAACACATAGATGGCGAAAATAATGGTCGCGGTGCTGGCGCCTTCGGTGGCAAAGACGAAGGCAATCACCGGTAGCGTAATCAGCGTCACCGGCAATTGCATGATGCCGAGCAGCAGCACCGCCAAGGCCAGCAGACCGGCACCGGGGATGCCCATGAAGACAAAGCCGAGGCCCACCAGCAGCATCTGGATGAACGCGATGCCGACCACGCCCAACGCCACCGCACGGATGGTGGCGGTGCACAGTTCAGCGATTTTCGGGCCCCGTGCCGGACCGCTGACTCTGGAGGCAATCTGGACCGCGGCGCGACTGCCGCCTTCGCCATGGGCCATGAAAATCCCGGCAATGATCAAGGCGAAGATGAACGTCAGGAAACCCATGCCGACACCCGCGAGTTTACCCAACAGGCCCAGGCTGACGTGTTTGATTTGCGGTACGTATTTGGCGGTCAGCTCGGGAAGATTGGTGGAGGCTTGAAGCCACAGATCAGAGAGTGGCCGGCCCACCAACGGCCAACTGGCAACTGATTCGGCCGGCGGTGGAATGTGAAAACCACCGCCCTTGACGACGTCCATCGCCCGTTCGACCGAATCGGCAATCGAGGTACCCAGCAGGTAGATCGGCACCATCAGGATGACGATGGCGATCAGAATGATCAGCGTCGCGACGTGCCCGGGTTTGTGGCTCCCCCTGAGTCGCTCTTGCAGCGGATAGAGGGTGATCGCCAGGATCAGCGACCACAACATCAAGTCGCGGAACGGGCTGAATATCTGGAAACAGAAAAGTACCAGCACCGCGATCAACCCGGCACGAATCATTACATCGAGCAGGGTGCGGCTCAGCGTTTTCTCGGTAAAGGGTGTGGGCTCCACGGGTGGCTCCTTGCAGATCACTGCAACGGTAGCGGATCGGTTAGCCCAGCATAGACGCTCAATACACGGCGTGAGGCTTCAACGCAATTTCAGTGGATCGACCAGTCCGGCGGCAATGGCCATGCCCACCAGGTCCGGCAGGGTGCTGGCCTGCATGCGCTTCATCACGCGTGAGCGATACAGGTCGACGGTTTTTGCGCTGACGCCCAGTTGCTCGGCGATTTCCCGAGTGGTGTAACCCTGCACCAGCGGCAGCAAGACATCGCGCTCGCGGGGGGTCAGTGTCAGCAAACGGGCTTGCAAGGCGTCATGGCCCTGATTACCCGATCGGTTGGCCGCGCAGTTGCTCAGCGCCTGTTGCACGCTGTCCAACAACAACTGCTCGTTGTAGGGTTTTTCGATGAAGTCATGGGCGCCCGCCTTGAACGCGCGCACCACAATGGGCACATCGGCGTGGCCGCTGACGAAGATGATCGGCAGGTTCAACTCCCGAGCGCGCATTTCTTCCTGCACGTTCAACCCGCCCATGCCGGGCATGCGCACATCCAGCAGCACGCAGGCGTCGAGCGTGGCATCACAGGCGCTGAGAAACTCCACGCCACTGGTAAAGGGCAAGGCCTTGAGCCCGACCGATTCCAACAGCCAGACCGTTGAATCGAGCATGCCCTGGTCATCGTCGACCACATACACCACGTGCTCAGTCACACCTGCCATTGCGTTATTCCTGTTGTTGTTTTGTTGGGCCGGCAAGCGGCAAGCGGCAACCCATCAGCAGCCCGACCGGTTGGCGCCGGGCCTGCAATTCACCGCCGAAACCTTCGATGATGCTGCGGCTCATGGACAAGCCAAGGCCCAGGCCATCGGCCTTGCTGGTATAGAACGGGGTAAATATCTGCTCCAGTTCGGGCTCACTGACGCCCGGCCCCTGGTCTTGCACACGGATTTCCACGGTGGCACCACCGCCCTGCTCCGCCGTCATCACGATCAGCGAGGGCTGCCCCGGATGTTGTTCGCGGTTGGCGTCGATGGCATTGCGCAGCAGATTGAGCAGCACTTGCTCCAGCAACACCCGGTCGGCATAAACGGGCGGCAGATTATCCGGCAGTCGATCCTCGATTGTCACTTGGCAATTGCTCGCTTCCCAGGCACACAAACGCACGGCCTCACGGGCGACGTCGGTAAAATTCAGGGCCTGCATGCGCCGCTGCCCCTTGCGCAGAAATGCCCGTAAGCGCTTGATCACTTCCGAGGCATGGGTGGCGTGATGGGTGATGCGTTGCAGCCCTTTCGCCACGCGTTCGGCGGCCTCGGGGTTGGTGTCGAGCGTCTGTAAATAGCGTTGACTGGCATTGGCGTAATTGACCACGGCGGCCAACGGCTGGTTGATTTCGTGGGCAATGCCCGAGGCCAGCTCGCCCAGGGTCACCAACCGTGCGGTGTGCGCCAATTCGTCTTGATGGCGACGCTGTTGCACCTCGCGCAATTCACGCTCGGTCATGTCCCGCGCCACCAAAGAGTAATAGCGCTCGCCGCCGGCCGAACGGTGCGCCAGCAGCACCAGCGACACCGGCACCGACGTGCCGCCACCGGGCGGTTGCAACCGTGCATCGGTGCTCCACACGCCGTCGCGTTCGGCACTGCTCCAGCCGTCACGTTGCAGGCGCGTCAGGTCAGCGCTGGCAAACAGCTGCGCCAGCGCCGGCATCGGTTGTTGCTCGTCGATATCGAGGATGCGCCGTGCGGCCGGGTTGAGGTAAGTGACTTGCCCGTCAGGGTCGATGAACAACACCGGATCGGTGTTGGCCTCGACCACTTCCGCCAGGCGCCGCTTGTTCTCTTCGGCCTGTACCCGGGCGGTGATGTCCCGGGACACGCTGACCACCTCGACCACCGCGCCGGTGTAGGTTTCACGGATCGCCCGGCTGGCGGTTTCGAACCAGAGGTAATGCCCGGCGCGGTGGCGAATGCGGTACGTCATGGTGTGATAACCGTCCTGCTCCAGCGCGTCCCGCGCACGCTGCACCAGGTTGGCGAGGTCCTGGCCGTGAAACAGGCCCTGGGCCATTTGCCCGCGCAACTCTTCGGGCCAGTAGCCAAGCAATGTCCAGGATGCCGGCGAGGCATCGAGAAAACGCCCGTCCGGGGTGTGCCGGGAAATCAGGTCGGTGGTGTTCTCGATGATCAGCCGGTACAGCCGCCGTGCCGTGGCGGCTTCGCGTTCGGCCAATACTTGTACCGTGGCATCGCGGCAACGGGCGAGCACGCGGTTGTCCTGGGGATCGGGGATAAACGTCCAGATCAGAATCTGCGCCTCGAACTGGGCTTCGACCCCTTCGATGGCACGTTGCTGGTCGAGGCAGGCACGCACCAACACCCGATGATTGACCGGCAAAAAGCCCAACACCTCGGTCAGCGGCTTTTCCGCGAGCAGGGCCAGCAGCGCGGCATTGAACTCCAGCGGTCGGCCCTGCGCATCGAGCAACAGACTCGGTTGTGGGTCGTGCCCCAACAGCGGCGACCCCCGCAGCATGCCGTTGACGCTGCTGAGCAAGGTGGTCAACAAATCCTGCATCCAACCCAGCCAGTCCAGACTCACGCCGTCGCAGACTTCCACCAGCAACAGGCCTGACTGCCCCGCCTGCAAGGCCAGATCAAACACTTGGCCATGGCTGATGGCTGCGCGGCGTAATCGGCCGGACAGCCAGCAATCGAGTTGCCGCACCTGGGCCAGGTCCAGGCGCCCGGTCTCGCCCAGCCGATCAAACAGCAGCTGATCGCTGGCCAGCGACGGATCGCCAAGGCCTGGCGGGAAATGCTGGGCGGCGCCTTCGTGGCTGTAAATTCGCGCGGTGGGTTGCCAACTCAGGTAAACCGCCCGCCGCACCTCGGGACATTCCTGCAGCGCACGGCACAACGCATCCGCCCGAGCGGCCAGGGACACGCCCTCGCGCTGCAGGCGCAACCAGCTGTGCAATCGAACGGGAGTCAGGGTCATCACAGGTCCGCATTGTCGGGGGAGCCAAGAATATACCGGCGCTAGAGGTATCGCCGCATTCATTTGGAGGCAGAAGAATCAAATATAGTACATCTACTATACTGCGTAGGTTGTACTTCCATATCCATGGCAGATTGTTATATAAAGCACACCGGACATAAAGGATGACCTCAGCGGCTACGCTGAACAGGCCCATCCATAGAGCTAACAATCAGCCACCGAGTACCCGTCATGTCGATCTATGAACAAGGGCTAGGCCCTTCGGCTGTCAATCACATTGCTTTGTCGCCGCTCAGCTTCATCGAACGCACTGCCAGCGTTTACCCCCACTACCCCGCCGTGATCCACGGTTCGATCCGTCGTACCTGGGCGCAGACCTACACCCGTTGCCGGCGCCTGGCCTCGGCGCTGGCCGGTCGTGGCATCGGCAAGAACGATACGGTGGCGGTGATGCTGCCCAACATTCCCGAGATGCTTGAAGTGCATTTTGGCGTGCCGATGATCGGCGCCGTGCTCAACCCGCTCAACGTGCGCCTGGATGCCGAAGCCATTGCCTTCATGCTGCAGCATGGTGAAGCCAAGGTACTGATCACCGACCGTGAATTCCATGACGTGATTCACGCGGCCATCGGCATGCTCGATCACCCGCCGCTGGTCATCGACGTCAATGACCCGGAATACGGCGAAGGCAAGGCCGTCAGCGACCTGGATTATGAAGCGCTGCTGGCCGAAGGCGATCCGGATTACGCCTGGCAATGGCCGGACAACGAGTGGCAAGCCATCTCGCTGAACTACACCTCAGGCACCACCGGCAACCCGAAAGGAGTGGTCTACCACCATCGCGGCGCGTACCTGAACTCGCTGGGCAACCAGATGACCTGGGCCATGGGCAACCATCCGGTCTACCTCTGGACCCTGCCGATGTTCCACTGCAACGGTTGGTGCTACCCGTGGATCATCACCGCCATGGCCGGTGTGCATGTGTTCCTGCGCCGGGTCGATCCGCAGAAAATCCTCACGCTGATTCGCGAGCATCAAATCACGCACCTGTGTGCTGCGCCTATCGTGCTCAATGCATTGGTCAACATGCCGGAATCGGCGAAAGCGGCCATCGACCACCCGGTCAACGCCATGGTTGCCGGTGCTGCACCGCCCGCCAAAGTGATCGGCGCCGTGGAAGAAATGGGCATCAAGGTCACGCACGTCTATGGCCTGACCGAAACCTACGGTCCGGTGACGCTCTGCGCCTGGCATGCCGAATGGGATGAGTTACCGCTGGACGAACGGGCACAGATCAAATCCCGTCAGGGCGTGCGCTACCCGACGCTTGAAGGCGTGATGGTCGGCGACTCAAAGACGCTGGAACCTACCCCACGGGACGGTCAGACCATCGGTGAGATCTTCATGCGCGGCAACACCGTGATGAAGGGTTACCTGAAAAACCCGACCGCCACCGCCGAAGCATTCGAAGGCGGGTGGTTCCACACCGGTGACCTGGCGGTGTGTCATCCCAATGGTTATGTCGAGATCAAGGACCGACTCAAGGACATCATCATTTCCGGCGGCGAGAACATTTCCACCATCGAACTGGAAGGCGTGCTGTATCGCCATCCGGGCGTGATGGAAGCGGCCGTGGTTGCCCGTCCCGATGAAAAATGGGGCGAAACGCCGTGTGCGTTCATCACCTTGAAGGCCGACCACCAGGACGTTCGCGAGGCCGACATCATCAGTTTCTGCCGCGAGCATCTGGCGGGCTTCAAAGTCCCGCGCACGGTGATCTTCACCCTGTTGCCGAAAACGTCCACCGGAAAAATCCAGAAGTACGTCCTGCGCGACAGGGCTAAAGCGCTCTAACCCGAACCGACGTTTTACCCACCCGGCGGCAGGTGTTTCATCTGCCGCTTCGGGCTCGTGCAGGCCGAATTCGGCCCTGCCCTGCCCCCAGACACATAACAAAAACAATGTGGAGCCACCCATGATCGACATCCATTCAACCGATACCCAACGTTGTGAACGCATTCGGACCAATCCGAAATTCCTTCAATTGGTGAGCAGCCGTTCGCGCCTGGCCTGGTCGCTGAGTGCCGCCGTGCTGGGCACTTACTACGGATTCATGCTGGTGGTGGCATTTGCCCCGCAATGGCTGCATGCGCCAGTCGCCGAGCATCGGATGTTGACCCTGGGCATGCCGGTGGGTGCGGCGATCATCATTTTTTCCTGGCTGCTGACCGGTTGGTACGTCTATCGCGCCAACACGCGTTTCGATGCACTGGGCGCCGCCATTCTCGAGGAGAGCAAGTGATGAACCTGCTGCGTAAGCTCATCCTCGCCGCTGCCGGCCTGTTGCCGGCCTCCATCGTCCTCGCCGCCCCGACAATGGGCGCAGTGGAAAAACAACCGCTGAACCTGCATGCGATCGGCATGTTCTTCGTCTTCGTGCTGGGCACCCTGGCGATTACCTGGTGGGCCGCACGGCAAACCAAATCCACGTCGGACTTCTACACCGCTGGCGGTGGCATTACCGGGTTCCAGAACGGCCTGGCAATTGCCGGTGACTACATGTCCGCCGCCACCCTGCTGGGGCTGTCCAGCCTGGTGTTTGCCAAGGGCTACGATGGCTTCATCTACACCATCGGCTTCTTTGTCGGCTGGCCGATCATCACCTTCCTGATGGCCGAGCGCCTGCGCAACTTGGGCCGCTACACCTTCGCGGACATCGTTTCCTATCGACTCGACCAGAACAAGGTGCGGATCTTCGCCGCGTTCGGTTCGCTGACGGTGGTGTGCTGCTACCTGATCGTGCAGATGGTCGGGGCCGGTCAGTTGATCAAGTTGCTGTTCGGTCTCGACTACCCGGTTGCGGTGGTGATCGTCGGTGCATTGATGCTGGTCTACGTGATCTTCGGCGGCATGATTGCCACCACCTGGGTGCAAATCATTAAGGCTGTGCTGCTGCTCGCCGGCGGAACCACCCTGGCGGTCATGGCCATGTCGCAGTTTGGTTTCAGCTACGAAACCCTGGCCGACAAAGCCGTCCAGGCCCATGCCAGCGGCTGGAACATCATGGGGCCAGGCTCGATGCTCGCCGACCCGATCAACACCGCGTCGATGTCGTTGGGCCTGGTGTTCGGGATTGCCGGTCTGCCGCACATTTTGATGCGTTTCTTCACCGTGCCGAACGCCAAGGAAGCGCGCAAGTCGGTGTTCTACGCCACAGGCTTTATCGGTTTCTTCTTCCTGGTGGTCTGCACCCTGGGCTTTGCCGCGATGGTCATCATCGGCACCGACCCGCAGTACTACGTCAACGGTGAAGTCGGCGGCGCCCTGATCGGCGGCGGCAACATGGTTGCCATGCACCTGGCCAAAGCAGTGGGCGGCAACCTGTTCTTCGGTTTCCTCTCGGCCGTGGCCTTCGCCACCATTCTGGCGGTCGTCTCCGGACTGGCCCTGGCCGGTGCCTCGGCGATTTCCCATGACCTCTACGCCACGGTGTTCAAGAAAGGCAAGGCCAGCCAGAAACAGGAAATGCGCGTAACGCGCATGGCGACGGTAGGCCTGGGCATCATCGCGATTCTGCTGGGCATTCTGTTCGAGAAGATGAACGTTGCGTTTCTGGTAGGCCTGACCTTCGGCATTGCCGCGTCGACCAACTTCCCGGTGCTGATCATGGCCATGTACTGGAAAGGCCTGACCACCAAAGGCGCGATTCTCGGCGGTTTTGCCGGCCTGATCTGCGCACTGGTGCTGGTGATCCTGTCGCCAGCGGTCTGGGTCACCGTGCTCGGTCACGCTCACGCGATCTTCCCCTACGACCACCCGGCGCTGTTCTCCATGCCGCTGGCGTTCTTCGTGATCGTCGTGGTGTCGAAACTCGACCGCAGCGTGCGCGCCGACAAGGAGCGTGACGCCTACGCCGACCAGTTCGTTCGCGCCCAGACCGGCCTCGGCGCCGCCAGCGCTTCCGCTCATTGATTGAAAGGGCACGGTCTGCCGTAACGGCGCCGTGCCCACCGCACACCTTTTGAGGTTCACGTTATGCCCGAATTCAACGCCCCGCTGCGCGACATGCGCTTTGTGCTGCACGAAGTGTTCGATGCCCCGGCCCTGTGGGCGCGCTTGCCGGCCCTGGCCGACACGGTCGACGCCGCCACCGCTGACGCCATTCTTGAGGAAGCGGCGAAAGTCACCTCGCACCTGATTGCGCCGTTGAATCGCAGCGGCGACGAAGAAGGCGCCCAGTGGCTCGATGGCCAGGTCAGCACGCCGATCGGCTTCAAACAGGCTTATGCCACCTTCATCGAAGGCGGCTGGGTGGGCCTGTCCGGTAACGCCGATTTCGGCGGCATGGGCATGCCGAAGATGCTTGCCGTGCAGTTCGAAGAAATGCTCTACGGCGCCAACTCAAGCTTCGCCCTGTATTCGGCCTTGAGTTCCGGGGCCTGCCTGGCGCTGGATGCCCACGCCAGCGAGACCCTGAAAAATCTGTATTTGCCACCGATGTATGAAGGCCGCTGGGCTGGTTCCATGTGCTTGACCGAAGCGCATGCCGGCACTGATCTGGGGATCATCCGCACCCGCGCCGAACCCCGGGCCGACGGCAGTTTCAGCATCACCGGCAGCAAGATCTTCATCACCGGTGGCGATCAGGACCTGACGGAAAACATCATCCATCTGGTGCTGGCCAAGCTGCCGGATGCGCCAGCCGGACCAAAAGGGATCTCGCTGTTCGTCGTGCCCAAGGTGCTGGTCAATGCCGACGGTTCCCTTGGCGACGCCAATGCCGTGAGCTGCGGTTCGATCGAACACAAGATGGGCATCAAGGCTTCGGCCACCTGCGTGATGAACTTTGACGGCGCCAGCGGTTGGCTGGTCGGCGAAGCCAACAAAGGCTTGGCGGCGATGTTCACCATGATGAACTACGAGCGCCTGTCCATCGGCATTCAGGGCATCGGCTGTGCGCAAGCGTCCTATCAGAGCGCCGTGGCTTACGCCCGTGAACGTGTACAGAGCCGCGCACCGACCGGCGCGATGGCCCCGGACAAAGTGGCTGATCCGATCATCGTCCACCCCGATGTGCGCCGCATGTTGCTGAGCATGAAAGCCATGACCGAAGGTGGCCGCGCGTTTGCCAGTTACGTCGGTCAACAACTGGACCTGGCGAAGTTCTCCGATGACGCCCAGGAGCGCGACAGCGCACAAACCCTGGTCGCGCTGCTGACACCCGTGGCCAAGGCGTTCTTCACCGACACGGGTCTGGAAAGCTGCATCAACGGCCAGCAAGTGTTCGGCGGCCATGGTTACATTCGCGAATGGGGCCAGGAGCAGTTGGTCCGTGACGTGCGCATCGCGCAGATCTACGAAGGCACCAACGGCATTCAGGCGCTGGACCTGCTCGGCCGCAAAGTGTTGGCCGACAGCGGCTTCGCGCTGCGTCAATTCACCGGGGAGATACGTCGTTTCGCCCATCAGCCAGACGCGCCCTACTCCGTGCAACTGTTCGATGCCGTGCAGCGTCTGGAAAACCTGAGCGACTGGCTGCAAGACCAAGCCGCCACCAACCGCAACGAAATCGGCGCGGCTTCGGTCGAGTATTTACACCTGTTCGGTTACGTCGCCTACGCCTGGCTCTGGGCGCGCATGGCCCAGGTTGCGAAGAAAAAACTCAGCGAGGACCCCAAGTTCTATGGCGCGAAGATCGCCACCGCCGATTTCTACATCCGTCGCCTGCTTCCGCGCACATTGAGCCTGGAGCATTCCATTCTTGCCGGCAGCGCCTCGTTGTACGGCCTGAGCGCCGAACAGTTCTAACGATTGAACCGACGCGGCGCCACGCTCCTCTCGATTCGGCGTCCGCGTTTTTTTTATTGATAAGCCCTCGTCCACCCGGCGAGGGCCGCGGGACCTGTCTTTCCATAATAAAAACAAAGGGGCTTCACCATGGACCGCAACACCCGCATCCTCGCTACCCGACTATTGCTGGCCGGCGGCGTCATCAGCCTCTCGGCCCCCGCCGCGGCTGACTTTGTCAAAGACAGCAAGGCCAGCCTTGAGCTGCGCAACTTCTATTTCAATCGGGATTATCGCCAGGACAACGCCGCCCAATCCAAACAAGAGGAATGGGCCCAGGGTTTCCTGCTGCGGTATGAGTCGGGCTTCACCGACGGTTTGGTCGGTGTCGGTTTCGATGCCATCGGCCTGGTCGGCGTCAAGCTTGATTCGAGTCCTGATCGCGCCGGTTCCGGCCTGCTCAAACGCCATCGCGACACGAGCAAAGGCGCTCAGGACGAGTACGGCGAACTGGGATTGACCGCCAAACTGCGCGCCTCCAAAAGCACCCTGAAACTCGGCACGCTGCTGCCGAAGTTGCCGACGGTGCTGGCCAACGATTCACGGCTGTTGCCACAAACCTTCAAGGGCGGTCAATTGAACTCGCTGGAGATTGAAGGCTTGACCGTGGATGCCGGGCGGCTAACCCAGGTCAATCAGCGTGACTCCTCGGACTACGAGGACATGGGCATCACCCGGACCGGCGCCAAAGGCATCACCACGCGGCACCTCGAAAGCGACAGCTTTGATTTCGCCAGCCTGAACTACAAATGGACCAGTAACCTCGCCACCGGCTACAGCTACGGCCACCTCGACAACTTCTACAGCCAGCACCTGGTGAACCTGACCTACGTGATGCCGGTAACGACGGGGCAATCGTTCAAGACTGACCTGCGCTTTGCCCGCTCCACGGATGATGGCGGCAGCAATGTCGACAACAATGCGATTGGCGCCATGTTCACCTACAGCCTCGGCGGTCACGCGTTTGGCCTGGGTTATCAAGGCATGAGCGGCGACACCGGTTTTGCCTACATCAACGGCACCGATGCGTTTCTGGTGAACTTCGTGCAGATCGGAGACTTCGCCAGCAAGGATGAAAAATCCTGGCAGGCGCGTTACGACTACAACTTTGCAGCCATGGGTGTGCCGGGCCTGACCTTCATGACCCGCTATATCACTGGCGACAATATCGACCTGGGCGGCAACCGCCCCGAAGGCAAGGAATGGGAGCGTGATACCGACATTGGTTATGTCGTGCAGAGCGGTCCGCTGAAGAATGTCGGGGTGAAATGGCGTAATGCGACGGTGCGTTCGACCAACTTCGGCAGCGATCTGGATGAGAATCGCTTGATTGTCAGCTACACCCTGCCGATCTGGTAACGATTCAGGCTTCACAAGGGGGGACTCGCTTGGCGGCGCAGTTCCCCTTTTTGTTGTGGATTTTCGCTGAGATGGCGAGCCTCTTCGCGAGCAGGCTCGCTTCCACAGGGGAACGCGGTCAACGGTAGGAGTGAGCCTGCTCGCGAAGGCGGCCTCAAAGGCGCCAAACATGAGAGTAGGTTAAGATGCCTGCAAACCAGGCCCGCCGCGAGACGCCCCGCATGACTGATACCACCCCCCGCCTGATCAAGAAATACCCCAATCGCCGACTCTACGACACCCACACCAGCAGTCATTTGACGCTGGCGGATGTGCGCCAACTGGTCGTCGATAAAGTTGCGTTTAAGGTGGTCGATGCCAAGAGCGGCGAAGACCTGACGCGCAGTATCCTGCTGCAAGTGATTCTGGAAGCCGAAAGCGGCGGCGAGCCGATCTTCACCAGCGAGATGCTGATGGGGATTATCCAGTTCTACGGTCCGTACCAGGGTGTGCTCGGCAGCTACCTGGATAAAAGCATCCAGACCGTCATCGACATCCAGTCCCAGACCGGCGCGCAGTCATCCGAAGCCTGGAGCGACTTCATGCATCAACAGGCCCCGGTCATGCAGGACCTGATGCGCCAGTATGTCGACCAGTCCAAGGCCTTGTACCTCAATACCCAGAACCTGTTCGGCATGTTTGGCGCCAAGCCCGGCACCGATAAAGGGCCGAAAAAAAATGGCGATGGGGAATAAACCCATCGCCATCGTTTGTGCCGCTGGCCTGAAATGACTTACTTGTTACCGCTGGTGGCCTTGGCGCTCGCTTCTGGTGCTGCTTTGGTGGCAGCGGCAGTGGCGGCGTCAAAATTGCTCTGAGCCACATCGGAAGCCTGTTTCACGGCTTTCTGTGCGCTTTCAAACACGGTACTGGCATTGGCAAGGCCCGACTTGAATGCAGCCACGACAGGCTCGGAGCCGGCCGGTGCATTCTTGCTGATCGATTCAACAAACTCATTGACCTGCTGGGTGCCCGCCTCGACCTGACTCGACGTCAGTTTGGCGATGTCCGACTGCGTGCCCACGATCAGCGCTTGAACCTGACGATTGAACTCGGCCAGACGTTCGGCCTGCGCGCTCGGCTGGGTAAACGATGCCTGCAAATCGGCAAAACCTTGTGGGTCACGCACGGCCAGCAGCTTGCGCACGCCTTCGAAGTGCTCTTCGGTGGAGTCGCGCAGTGCCTTGAACTGCAACTGGCTCAGTTGTTCAACGCTGGCGAAGACTTTGCCGCTGATCTGCTGCAAAAGATCGAGGTTGGCTTTCTGAGCGGTTTGCAGTTTTTCCGAATTGAAAAAAGACATGCTTTATCTCCTGGTTCTGGAAGGCCCGGATGGGCCTGAGGACGCGATAGCGATCCTGCCAGACATCGCGTTAGCCTTGATATTGCAGTGCACAAAACTATTTGGCAACGGCTATTTTGTGCGGCGCACAATAAAGTTCGCTTCCTTGACCGTTATTCCCTATACACTCGTGAAAATCGAACGACCGGCTTGATTGCTATTAGTCAGGGCAACGTTCCCACGCATGGCGTCAGGAGTTCACGATGGGTCAGGAAGAAAATATTGCGCTGCAAGATAAAGGGCTTTCGACTGCGTCCGGTGTGTTCGAGCACCTGAACCATCTGCAGCGCCTCAATACCCGCAACGTTATTGACGCCGTGCAACAGCGCCAGGCCAAAACCTACGCACCTTCAAGTCTTGAACAACTCAAGCAGCCGACCGCCGCTGACTGGCAGGAATACTTCACCGACCTTGGCCAACGCAGCGTGCTGTTCTGGGACACCTTGCGTCAGCGCGGCGACAACACCCTGGCCCACGAACGCGCCGGGTATCCGCTGCTGCTCAAGTTCAACCATGAAACCCTGATTGCCGGTGAAGACCTGCCGCGCCCGGTCAACTACTCGCTGCTGCAGATCATCGCGGGCCCCGGGCAACAGCTCGACAGTAAAAAGCAGCCGGTGATCATCATTGACCCGCGCGGCGGCCACGGTTCAGGGATCGGTGGCTTCAAACAGGATTCGGTCATCGGCGAAAGCCTGCGCGCCGGTCACCCGACCTATTTCATCTCGTTCAGCCATTCGCCACGCCCGGGGCAAACCCTCGCGGACATCGTTGCAGCCCAGGCGCGGTTTATCGAAGAGGTCAGCGCGCGACACCCCGCCAGCACCAAACCTGTGGTGATCGGCAACTGCCAGGCCGGCTGGGCGTTGATGGGCCTGGCGGCGACCCGTCCGGAACTGCCGGGACTGATCATCGTCAATGGCGCGCCTTTGTCGTACTGGGCGGGCGTCAATGGGCGCAATCCGATGCGCTACACCGGCGGTTTGCTGGGCGGCGGCTGGATGGCACGCCTGGGCAGCGACCTGGGCAATGACCGTTTCGACGGCACTTGGCTGGTGAGCAATTTCGAAAGCCTCGACCCGGCCAACACCTGGTGGGGCAAGTACTACCACCTGTTCAGCGAGGTCGACAGCGAGGCCCCGCGCTTCCTCGATTTCGAACGCTGGTGGGGCAGCCCGACCCTGCTCAATGGCGAAGAGATCGAGATGATTGTCGATGACCTGTTCATCGGCAATCAACTGTCCGGCGGCCTCGGGCGCAAGAGCAGCGGGCTCGACCTCAAACGCATCGAAGTGCCGGTGGTGGTGTTCTGTTCCTATGGCGATAACATCACCTCGCCGCAGCAAGCACTGGACTGGATCACCGACGTCTACCCCAGCGACCTAGCCCTGCAAAATGCCGGTCGCACCATCGTTTACCTGCGGCACGCGAGCATTGGCCATCTGGGCATCTTTGTTTCCGGTGAAGTCGCGCGTCGTGAGCACCGGGAGTTGTTGGGCGCCGTCGACGCGATCAACGAACTGCCGGGCGGGCTCTATGAAATGCTCATCGAGGACCTGCCGGAACATTCGCCAACGCCCTACGCCGTGCGTTTCGAGCGACGACGTATCGCCGACATCCACGGTGACGCGCAGCCGCCCCGTGACGACGATCGCGAATTCGCGCTGGTCGAGCGTGCCTCTGATTTCAACAACACCCTTTACGACGGGTTTGTAAGACCGTGGTTGCGCCAGTTGATCAACGAGCCGACCGCCGAGCTGATGCGCAAGGCCCACCCGTTTCACCAGCAACAGGTGATGTGGAACAGTTTGAACCCGGCGCTCTGGTGGTTGGCAGGCAGTGCCGCCCAGGTGAGCAAGAACCGTCAGCCGGCAAACCCGTCCAATCCGTTGCTGGCCTGGCAGGCATTGTTTTCCAACCAGATACAGGATGCCTTGAACGGCTATCGGGACCTGCGTGATGCCGCTCAGGAAATGAGCTTTTACGGCGTGTATGGCGTGCTCAACAGCCTTACCGGCAACGTACCGGCTCGCAATCTCCAGGCGCACGCCGAGCAGCACGATAAAGTCCTGATCGACCGCCTTCAGGACGCCCTGCCCCTCGGCGGCTTGATGGAAGCCTTGATCCGGATCCTGTTCCTGCTGGGCCGCGACAGCGACGAACCGGGCAAGCAAAGCGTCGAGAAACTCATCCTGCAATTGCAGGTGCTGCTGCAGGACTACAGCGCCGAGCCGCTGGACTTGCGCGAAACCCTGCGCCTGCAAAAACTGCTGGTCGCCACCCATCCGCAGGAAAGCCTGCAAAGTCTGCCCCTGATGCTGGCCGAGGTCGAAGAACGCCAGCAAGTGCTGGCCGCCGTCGCCAACATGCTGCCGGAACTGCTGACCAGCGGCGCAGACAATCCGTTCTGGTGTGAGCTGCACACGCTGCTCGACGTGCCACTGCCGGGGTTCAACCTGACTCAACCTCCGGGCGCAGCCGATGTTGTCGAGGAGGAAACCCCGACGACAACCCCGGAGCCGATCAAGCCGAAAACCGCGGTCGTCGCACCAGAGCCCGCCAAACAAAGCGCCCCCGTGGTCGTCGCTGAGCCGATTGCCCCGGGAGCGCTGACAAAAACGCGCAAACCCGCGAAGGGCAAAAAAGCCGCGAAGAAACCTCCTGCTCTCTGATGAGTAACTTGTGGGAGCGAGCCTATGTGTGTGGCGAGGGAGCTTGCTCCCGCTCGGCTGCGAAGCAGTCGCATAGCTTTTGGGGCCGCTTCGCGACCCAGCGGGAGCAAGCTTCCTCACCACAAAAGCGCACTCCCACGGGGTTCGTTGTCGACAAAATGTTAGAGCAGTTCACTGCGTCACACTGGCGCGGCTTCCTGGATCTCGAACGATTCATCGGACCGATACTGCCCCGGCGTCATGCCAAACCAGCGGCTACAAGCTTTGTTGAAGCTGCTGTGGTCATGAAAGCCAAGGAGATAGGCGACATGCTTCATGTTGAAGTGAGAATGGCGCAGGTAGAAATCAGCGAGTTGCCGGCGCACCGCGCTCAGCACGTCCTTGAACTGTGTCCCTTCCTTTTCCAGCGCTCGTTGCAGCGTTCGCTTGCTGATGTTCAAGGCCGCCGCAATCGATTCCATGTCGCATTGCCCCTGGCCCTGACTCAGGCGCTCGGTAATCAGCGCGCGAATTCGCCCGACAATGCAAAAACCAAACAGCAGGTCCAGTTGCGCCTCGGCAAAACTGTCATGCAGCACCGCCAGCGTTTCGTTGGCCATGCTCAACGGTCGCATCAATTCCTGCCCGTCAAACAAAATGCTGTCGTAAGGCGCGTTGAACTGCAGATTGCAGCCAAACAGCCGTCGATGCTCGGTGGTGTCTTCGGGTTCTGGATAGGTGAATTCGACGCTCAAGGGTTGCGGTGCGTTGCCGCCCGCCAGCTTACGGCAGAACCCCAACAACGACGCCAGCCCGGCATCGGTGTATTGGCGCGGTTTGATCGAACCCTGCTGCTGATGATCGAGCCCGGACAACCGGTAATGTTGCTGTTCGGCGGTAAAGAAAAGGCTGAACCCGGTGCCAATCAGCGGACTGAAACGGACCAGGCGTTCGAGGGCGTTTTTCAGATTCAGGCTGGACATCATGGTGTAGCCGATGATCTGAAAGCTGCCGGGGTGGAAACTGCCATAGGCCCTCAAGCCAATGTCCTGATCGCCCGAGGCTTCGGCGGCCAGCTCCCAGAGTCGATAGATGGCCTTTCGCTCGCAAAACGCACCTGGTTGGTCCGCGAGGTCAACGTCTAGTCCAGCCTCCCGACACAGACTGGCAACATCCAGTCCTTGGGCCGAGAGCGTATTGACCAGCACGCTGGCATAGCCTGAACTCATTTTATACATGGCGTCCTCAATGACCTGTGGAACCGGACATCCTGTCCGGAGCCGTGACTGATCTGAAATAAATCAAATATTAACGAGTGGTTCCGTTGCCAATATTGATCCCAGTATAGGTAATCCTCATTTTTCGCCACTGTTCCCGGCCATTCGTCGCCCGGATGCAACTAAACCAGCCATGGCGCCTTTGGACACCAGCCCGTCACCTCCAAACACTTCCGCATCCCCCGCCAATACCGAACAATCGCCCATCTTGCAGCGCAAAACAAAAAAGAGGAACGGAGCTTATGAAGTCGCTTGGTCGTATTGCGTTGGTCACAGGTGGTATGGGTGGGATTGGTACGGCGATCAGCCAGCGCCTGTACAAGGAAGGGTTCAAAGTCATCGTCGGTTGCAGCTCGGATTCCGCCCGCAAAAACGACTGGATTGCCGGTCAACTGGCGGCGGGTTATCAGTTCGAATGCATCTACGGCGACATCACCGATTGGGAGTCGACGCGCAAGGCCTTCGAGATGGCGCGGGAACAATTCGGCCCGATCGATGTGCTGGTCAACAACGCCGGCATCACCCGGGATGCCTCCTTCCGCAAGCTGACGCCCGAGGACTGGAATGCCGTGATCGGCACCAACTTGAGCGGCATGTTCAACACCACCAAGCAGGTGATTGAAGGAATGTTGGCCAAGGGCTGGGGACGGGTCATCAATATCTCCTCGATCAACGGCCAACGAGGCCAGTTCGGCCAGACCAACTACAGCGCGGCCAAGGCCGGCATCCATGGCTTCACCATGGCCCTGGCGCGGGAAGTGTCCGGCAAGGGCGTGACCGTCAACACCGTCTCCCCGGGTTACATCCAGACCAGCATGACCGCGGCCATCCGCCCGGACATCCTCGACACCATAATCGCCGCCACCCCCGTCGGGCGCCTCGGCCAACCCGAAGAAATCGCCTCGATCGTCGCCTGGCTGGCCTCCGATGAATCGGGCTACAGCACCGGCGCTGATTTCTCGGTGAACGGCGGCATGAACATGCAGTAGACCGATCAGGGCAAGGACGCCCTGCTCCCGCTCGACAACATCTTAATGAGGTCACGCATGAACGAAGTCGTAATCGTTGCCGCTACACGTACCGCCATCGGCAGTTTTCAAGGGGCCTTGTCCGCGATTCCAGCCACTGAACTGGGCGCAGCGGTGATCCGCCGTCTGCTGGAAGAAACCGGCCTGGACGGCACGCAGATTGATGAAGTGATTCTGGGCCAGGTGCTCACCGCAGGCTCGGGGCAAAACCCGGCACGTCAGACGGCAATCAAGGCCGGCCTGCCCTTCACCACCCCTGCCCTGACGCTGAACAAGGTCTGCGGCTCGGGCCTCAAGGCTGTGCAACTGGCGGTTCAGGCGATCCGCTGCGGCGACGCCGAGCTGGTGATTGCCGGCGGTCAGGAAAACATGAGCCTGGCGCCTTATGTGCTGCCCAAGGTACGCACCGGTTTGCGTCTGGGTCATGCGCAGTTGCAAGACAGCGTGATTCAGGACGGTTTGTGGGATGCCTTCAACGACTACCACATGGGAATCACCGCTGAGAATCTGGCCACGCAGTACAGCGTCAGCCGCGAAGATCAGGACGCCTTCGCCGCCGCCTCGCAACAGAAAGCAGCCGCCGCCATCGAAGCGGGCTACTTCAAGGGGCAAATCACCCCGATCCTGATCCCTCAGCGCAAGGGCGATACGCTGGTGTTCGACACGGATGAACAACCGCGCCCGGGCGGCACGCTGCAAGCGTTGAGCAACCTTAAACCGGCGTTCAAGAAAGACGGCAGCGTGACCGCCGGCAATTCGTCGACTCTCAACGATGGCGCCGCCGTGTTGCTGCTGGCCAGCGCCGCCAAGGCCCAGGCCCTCGGCTTGCCGGTGCTGGCGCGCATCAAGGCTTACGCCAGTGCGGGCGTCGACCCGTCGATCATGGGCATCGGCCCGGTCCCGGCCACCCGTCTGGTGCTGGAAAAAGCCGGCTGGAGCCTGGACGACCTCGACCTGATCGAAGCCAACGAAGCGTTTGCCGCGCAATCGCTGGCGGTTGGCAAGGAACTGGGTTGGGACACCGCCAAGGTCAACGTCAACGGTGGTGCGATTGCGTTGGGGCATCCGATCGGCGCGTCGGGCGCGCGGATTCTGGTCTCGCTGGTGCACGAGCTCATTCGCCGTGACGGCAAAAAAGGCCTGGCCACGTTGTGCATTGGTGGCGGCCAAGGTGTCAGCCTGGTCATCGAACGATAACAAGAATCACAGGACTGCTTGCTTGACTGCTGACGCGGTGCCGAATGGCGGCACCGCGGTTTTTTTCTGCCCGGTTTACCGATGTGGGCAAGGAGTTCCATGGACAATAACGCGCACACCTTCAACACCTTCTGGTCAGGCCAGGTCCCGTTCATTGCCTCCTTTGCAGTGCAACAATTACGCTTGTGGGTGAGCACCAATCCTTGGTTCACCGGCCAGGAATACGAGAAGTGGTTTGACCTGCCACGCACCACACTGGAAAGCCTGCAAGCCGAGTATCAAACCCAATGGGGTGATCTGGGCCAGCGGCTGCTGACCGGCCAGCCGTTTTCCTTTGAAGATCGACGTTTTTCCAGTGGCAACTGGAGCACGCCGCTGTTCGGCTCCCTCGCAGCGTTCTACCTGCTCAATGCCGGTTTTCTGCTGAAGCTGCTCGATAAACTGCCGATCAAAGACAAGAAACCCCGCCAGCGTCTGCTGTATCTGGTGGAGCAAGCGATTGCCGCCGGGGCGCCCAGCAACTTTCTGGCGAGCAACCCCGATGCCTTGCAACGCGTCGTCGACACTCAGGGCGGCAGCCTGTTCACCGGCCTGTTGCACCTGGCCAGCGACCTGCAAGAAGGCAAGATGCGTCAGTGCGACAGCGGCGCTTTCAAGGTCGGCGTGGATCTGGCCAACACCCCCGGCGAAGTGGTGTTCGAGAACGAACTGTTCCAGTTGATTCAGTACTACCCGCAAAGCGAAACCCAGTACCGGCGCCCGGTGTTCATCGTCCCGCCGTCGATCAACAAGTACTACATCCTCGACCTGCGCCCGGACAACTCGATGGTTCGCCATCTGCTGCAACAAGGCCACCCGGTGTTCCTGATGTCGTGGCGCAACTTCGATCAGGCGCACGCCGGCACCACCTGGGATGACCTGATCGACACCGGCATCATCAAAGGCCTGCAAGTGACCCGCGAGATCAGCGGCGATCAACGCCCCAATTGCGTGGGGTTCTGCATCGGCGGCACGCTGTTGAGTTCGGCGCTGGCGGTACTGGCGGCGCGCGGCGACAAGGACATTGGCAGCGTGAGCCTGTTGACCACCTTCCTCGATTACCTCGACACCGGCCCCATCGACATCTTCGTCGACGAACAACTGGTGGCCTACCGCGAGCGCACCATCGGTGGTCAGGAGGGCCCCATCGGCCTGTTCAAGGGCGAGGACATGGGCAACACCTTCTCGCTGCTGCGCCCGAATGATTTGTGGTGGAACTACAACGTCGACAAATACCTCAAGGGCCAGAAACCCATCCCCCTCGACTTGCTGTTCTGGAACAACGACAGCACCAACCTTCCGGGGCCGATGTACTGCTGGTATCTGCGTCACACCTACCTGCAGAACGACCTGAAATCCGGTGAACTGGACTGCTGCGGGGTCAAGCTCAACCTGCGCGCCATCGATGCACCGGCGTACATCCTCGCCACCCACGACGATCACATCGTGCCGTGGCGCAGCGCTTATGCCAGCACCCAATTGCTCTCCGGGACCAAGCGCTTTGTGCTGGGTGCCTCAGGGCACATCGCCGGGGTGATCAACCCGCCGGCCAGGGAAAAACGCCATTACTGGACCAACAATCGAGTGTCGAAGGATCCCGACACCTGGTTCATGAATGCCCAGGAACAGGCCGGCAGCTGGTGGAATGACTGGTTTGTCTGGCTGGCAGACCAGGCCGGCGAGCGTCAGCCTTCGGTGTCGCACATCGGCAACGCGCACTACCCGGCGCTGGAATCGGCACCCGGGCGTTATGTGATGCAATGACCGACAGCCCCGCGCGCTGACCGATATTGCGCGGGGCCGTTCTTCAGGCGTCCTCGCAAATAACCAAACACAGCACATCGCTTCAATATTCCCACCTGAATCTGCGCAACCATGGCCTCCTCACTCACCTGTAAGGACCTCGCCATGGCCATCGCCAAAGCTGCTCCCGGCAAAACCCTGCTGACCCCGACCGACCACACCCTGATCATGATTGATCACCAATCGCAGATGTCCTTCGCGACCAAGTCGATCGACGCCGTCACCCTGCGCAACAACGCAGCCCTCGTGGCCAAGGCCGCGCGCGGCTTCAAAGTCTCGACCATCCTGACCACTGTCGCCGAGAAGAGCTTTTCCGGGCCGATCTTCGACGAAATCAAGTCGGTGTTTCCGGAACACAACGTCATCGACCGCACCAGCATGAACACCTGGGAAGACGAGCGCATCGCCGTCGAAGTCAACAAATTCGGCAAACAGAAAATCGTCCTCGCCGGCCTGTGGACCTCGGTGTGCATCGTCGGCCCGGCGCTGTCGGCCATCGACCAGGGTTTTGAGGTCTACGTGATTGCCGACGCCTGTGGCGACGTCAGCACCGAAGCCCATGAAATGGCTATGCAGCGCATGATCCAGATCGGCGCCCGTCCAATGACCTCGCTGCAATACCTGCTCGAACTGCAACGCGACTGGGCACGTACCGAAACCTATGAAGAAACCGTGAAAACCTCGATTGCCAACGGTGGTTCCTACGGTCTTGGCCTGATCTACGCCAAAACAATGTTCGGTGCCTCGGAAGGCCATTAAGCGGTCCTCCTCTGAAAAGCGAGCGACTGCGGACCCTCCGCAGTCGCTGCTGCGTGGTGATTGATGATGAAGTTTGGCAAGCAAGACCTGCGTACCCGGTTGCCCTTTTGGTTGTCGGTGCTGTTCGCCGGAACAGCCTGGGCGGATGAACCCGCACAAGGGTTTCTGGATGGCGCGGCGCTTGACGTGCTCAGCCGCAACTTCTACCTCAACAGCGACTACCGGTCCCCTTCGCCGACAGGTAAAAGCTATAAAGCCGAGTGGGCTCAAGGCTTTATCAGCACTTTTGAATCTGGATTCACACCCGGCACGCTCGGCTTAGGCCTCGACGCCCACGCCTTTCTGGGATTGAAGCTGGATGGCGGCAAAGGTCATTCCGGGACCGGATTGCTGCCCGTGAATGATGACGGCCGTAGCGAAGACAACTATTCCAGTGGCGGCGGCGCACTGAAAATCAGAGCCTCGCGAACCACCTTGGCGTTCGGTGAAATGATGGTGGAAACCCCGGTGTTCGACACCGCGGACAAACGCTTGCAACCGGAATACGCCACAGGCTTTCTATTGAACAGCCGCGAAATCGATGACGTGAATCTGCTGGCCGGGCATTTCACCGCGTTCAAAAACCAGGACAGTTCTTCGAGCAAAGGCAATTTCTACGGCTACGGCGCCAACACCGAAGCCGGAGGCATTACGTTTCTGGGCACTGACTTATTCACCCAACGCCCCGTCGGCGGCGCGCTCTATGCCTCAGAACTCAGCGACACCTGGCATCAGTACTACGCCAACCTGCACCTGAAGCAGCCCGGGGTGTTCCTCGACGCCAATCTCTACCACACGCAAGACACCGGCAAAGCGCTGGCCGGCGCCATCGACAACACCGCGTTCAGCCTGTCGGGCAAGTACACCGTCGATGCCCACGCCTTCACCCTGGCCTATCAAAAAATCAATGGCGATACGCCGTTCGATTTTGTCGGCGGCGACTCGATCTACCTCGCCAACTCGATCAAGTACGCCGATTTCAACGGCGCCCACGAACGCTCATGGCAGGCACGCTACGACCTCGATTTGAGCACCTTCGGCATACCTGGCCTGAATTTCATGACCCGTTACGTCATGGGCAGCCGGATCGACGGCACCCGTGCGCCCAAGGGCGGCGCCTACAACCCTTTCGATGAGTCCATCGGCGAATACGTGCCACAACAAGGCGATGGCGGCCGGCATTGGGAGCGCGACATCGACCTGCGCTACATCGTGCAGTCCGGCGCGGCCAAAGGGTTATCGCTGCAACTGTCCCATGTCTCGCATCGGGCCAATGCGGCGCAGGCCGGCGATGATATTGACCGGGTGTACGTGGTCGTTCAGTACCCGCTGAATTTCGGGCATCTATGAAGGGAAATGGCGGAAGGCAGCCGGAGTCGAACCTGCCCGGGAACGGATGCCGTCCCCAACCGGGTTTGAAGCCCGGCCGCGCCACCGGGCGCGATTGCCTTCCTTGAAGTCAGTTTCCTGATGGCTGGGCCAGGGCATTGTCGAGCCGCAGATGGCGCTTGTCGCCAAAGCGTCGGGTCAGGCCCAGCCGGTCGAAGTATTCGAGGATCTGGATGCTGCGCTTGCGCCCCAGGCCCACGGCATCGCGAAATGCCGTGACCTGAATCACCGGGTTCTGCGCGGCCAGTTGCACAAGCATAGCCGCCAATCGGCGAATGACTGCTTCGGTGTAGAACAGGTCGCGGACGACCTGATGCACCAGCCCCAGCCTCGCCATTTTTCGCAGCAGCAGGCGCACCGTCACTTCGTCATGGCCAAGGTCGCGCACCCATGGGGCATTGAACCCGGCCTGTTCGAACAACGGTTGCAGCTGTTGCCACAACGCTTCGTCCTCTTCGCTCAAGCGCACCTGATGCTCGGGCAAATGCAGCCACGGCCCGCTGGCCAGCATGGCGCCACTGGTGAGTAATTCGTCGACCAGGCTGATGAAAGTCGGCCGATCCAAAGATGTCCCGGCGAAGCGCCGCAAGCGATCCCGGTCGGGGCCCATCTGGTCCGGTTCGAGCTGATGGAAACGAGCCAGATGCCCCAGCAATGGCGCTTTCAGCGCTTCCCAACGGTCAGCGCTGAACAGCAAGGGTCCTTGGCGGGTATCGATCAAACGGATATTGGCGGGCAGGACCCAGGTGTCACGCGGCCGGTTGAACTGACGCTCCAGGCGTCGCGGGTCGAGCCCGGTTTCGCTGTTCAGCAATAACGCAGGCAGCACGTCTTCCAGCGCATTGCGGGTGGCGAGTGCCTGCAGCTGCGCCAATCGCTCGGGGCTGCGACGGTGTCGGGTCGGCGCGAACGGGTCGAGCACCCGGCCACCGCCGAGGGTTCGTTGGGCGCTCTGGTCACGCAGAATCAATGGATCGCCCTTCACCGCCTGCACCGGCGCATTCAGCAGGATTTGCGCGAACATCCGTTCACCCGGCGCAACGCTGGCACCTTCCAACAGCGCCACTCGCCCCGTGACATCCTGCGTCCCCAAGTGAACATGCACCGTTTGAAAATGCTCGAACGCCTTGGCTTCGCTGGCCAGCAACCGCATGTCGATGTCCAGGCGCTGGGTCGGTGCGTAGAGCCACTCGGACACCAGCCAGTGGCCACGGTGAATCTGCTCCAGTGCCAAGCGCTCGGCACTCAGGTTCAGCGCCACTCGCTGACCCGCAACCCCAATCTCTGCGGCCTGGTTTTGCGCATGCAAGCCACGCACGCGCACGGACTTGCCCAACGGACCGAGCATCAGCGTATCGCCCACGGCAACCTGCCCGGACAGCGCCGTGCCGGTCACCACGATACCGGCCCCGGCCACGCTGAACGCACGATCAATCGCCAGACGAAAACTGCCACGGGTGCTGCGTTGCAGCACATCACGCTGCGCATCCAGCAAGGCCAGACGCAACGTCTCGACGCCCTCCCCGGTCACGCTCGACAGGGCAATCTGCGGCGCGCCGGCATACGGCCCGGGCACCAGCAAACTTTCGATTTGTTCGCGCACGGCCTGCACGCGGGCCGGATCGACCCGGTCGCATTTGCTGATCGCCACCAGCGCCCGAGGGATGCCCAGCAGTTCGACGATTGCCAGATGTTCGCGGGTCTGGGGCATGACGCCGTCATCCGCTGCCACTACCAGCAATACCAGATCGATGCCCTGGGCTCCGGCCAGCATGTTGTGAGTGAAGCGCTCATGACCCGGTACGTCGATAAAACCGGTCAATGCAGCGCCCGGTTCCAATGCGGCGTAGAGATAACCGAGGTCGATGGTCATGCCGCGCTCGCGTTCTTCCCGGCGACGGTCGCCGGCCTGGCCAGTCAATGCCTTGAGCAACGCCGTCTTGCCGTGGTCGATGTGCCCGGCGGTGCCGACAATCACCCTGGCACCTGCAATTGATCGAGTTGCGCCCGCCACGCGGCTTCGTCGTCCAGTTGGCGCAGGTCCAGCCACAGCGCGTCGTCGTCAATCCGGCCTAGCACCGGAATGGCCAGCTGACGGAACGCGGCCTCCAGCCCCAGTAAATGCCGGCCGCGCAGGCGTTTACTGACCAACGGGCGCAGGCACAACGCCGCGCTCGGCAGGCGAGCCACCGGTTGGCTGCCGCTGCCGATCATGCCCAGCGCCGCCACTGCGCTGACGCTCCAGCCATCGCCCAGAGCCTGCGCCAATGACGGTTGCAGGCGTTCGGCTTGCGCAAGAATGTCGGCCTGCGGTCGGGTCAGCAGGCGCAGGCTCGGCAGTCGTTCGGCCAGTTGATCGGGATTACGGTACAGGCTCAACACCGCTTCGAGGGCTGCCAGGGTCAGTTTGTCGACCCGCAACGCACGTTTGAGCGGGTTCTTCTTGATCTTCGCGATCAAGTCTTTGCGGCCGACGATCAACCCGGCCTGTGGACCGCCGAGTAACTTGTCGCCGCTGAAGGTGACGATGTCCGCGCCATCGATCAGCGCCTGGCGCACCGTGGGTTCGGCGGGCAAGCCCCAGCGGGTCAGGTCCAGCAGACTGCCGCTACCAAGGTCTTCGAGCAGTGGCAGCCCGTGCTTGTGCGCCAATTCAGCCAACTCGGCCGTCGGCACCCGGGCGGTGAAGCCTTCAATGGCGTAATTGCTCGCATGCACCCGCATCAGAAGCCCACTGCGCGGGCCAATCGCCGCCTCGTAATCCCGGGCGTGGGTGCGATTGGTGGTGCCGACTTCGTGCAGTTTGACGCCGGCCCTGGCCATGATGTCGGGAATGCGGAAGGCGCCGCCGATTTCGATCAGCTCGCCCCGGGAAATGATCCCTTCCTTGCGCGCGCCCAGGCTGTTGAGCGTCAGCAGCACGGCAGCGGCGTTATTGTTGACCACGGTCACGGCTTCGGCACCGGTCAGTTCACGGATCAGGCCTTCGATCAGGTCGTCACGGTCGCCGCGCTTGCCGCTTTGCAGGTCGAATTCGAGATTGAGCGGATAGCGAGCGGCCCTTTGCACCGCATCGATGGCTTCGTCTGGCAATAACGCGCGACCGAGGTTGGTGTGCAGCACTGTGCCGGTCAGGTTGAACACCCGGCGTACCTGGCTGCGATGCTGGAGATCCAGGCGCTCGCCCGCTCTGCCAGCCAAGACTTCGGGGGTGATTTCAACGGCGTCGAGTTGGCTTGACAGTACCGGTTCGCGCAGGTCATCCAGCAACTGCCGCAGGCTGGCCAGCAGCGCGTCACGCCCATAGCGCTCGGTCAATGGCAGGCACGCCGGATGGCGCAGCAAACTGTCGATGGAAGGCAGCCGCAAGGCTGGGCTGGCGGATCTGGCAGGCATCAGGCGCTCCCGCAAACGTTAACTGTCGCGCCTGAGTGTAGCCGTTGTGCTTAATCGCCTCCCGGTGCGAGCAGAAGATTCGGTGCCGGGCGCACGTAACCCTCCTGTTCCAGACGCATGTCCAGCATCAGGCTGGTCAGGTCGGTCGAGAGCGCTTCGGCCTCGGCGTCGTTTTCCAGGTACAGCAGTTTCAGGTAGCTGTGGCAGCCGGGGCAGGTTTCGGCGCGCAGCGGCGCCTGATTGGCGGCATGGCGGTCGTCATCGAGGCTGACGTATTCCAGGCCTTTGCTTTGTTCGCAGTACACGCATTTGACCCGCACCACGTGCCATTCGCAGGCACACAACGAGCACACCAGATAACGCAAACCGTTGTGTTTGCCGCGATGGCGAATGACCCCGGCCATGGCCGGCGAACCACAGGCCGGGCATTGGTTGAGGCTGTCGCCGGGTTTGAGCGCAAGCTTCGGCGTGTGCAGCAGCCAATGACTGAACGCGGCCTGCAACGCTGCGCCAAGAAAGGGCACCAGCGCCGCCGGCAGCAGCGAATACTGGCCGCTGACCAGTGCGATCGCCCAGGCTTTGCGTTGCCCGCTGTTGGCATTGCGCAAGGACGCGATGGCTTTCTCGACGGCGGAGTCTGGTGGTGGCGAATACCGCTGCAACAAGGCGTCGAGATACGCGAGCCAGGTGTCTTCGCGCACCAGGCTGTCGGCGGCGAACGGTGGCAGACCGTGTTGCTGGCACATTCGCAGACGCTCGGGATCGAGTGGCGCCGAGTCAGGTGGATTGTCCAACAGGTCCTGCTGAACGCGGCACAGGTCCGCCACCAGCCGCAAGTAATCGGCCAGTGGGTGCCCGTCTGCCAGTTTTTCCAGGCGCAGCGCCCGCAACGCGAACAGGTTGTTCGGTGGCAGGTGCAGGAACGGCGGAGAACCCGCCGCCGCTTCGATCTCTCCAGGCTCAAGAATGGTTGCCAAAGGGCTTATCCTTTTTTGCTGATCGGCCGCTCAGGGTGCTCGTCCCGGGTCACTTCCCGATACCAGAGCTCATGGTGCTTCTTCGCCCAGGCGCGGCTGACCCCGCCATGCACCATGGCGCTGACCGAGCCTTTGATCCAGATCCCTGCGTAAATGTGGATGATGATGCTCAACACCAGCACAAAACCCGCCAACGCGTGAAGCAGCATCGCCCAGCGAATCGAGGTGATGCCGAAGTATTCGCTGAAATATGCACGCCAGATCACCAACCCGCTGAACAGCAACACCAGCATGCACAGCAACAAGATCCAGAACAGCAGCTTCTGCCCCGGGTTGTACTTGCCGATCGGCGGCAGACCCTCCTCTTCATTGCGGATCACCCGCCCGACGCGCCGGAGCCACAACCGGTCATTGCTGATAAAGAAATTCGCCCGAAAGAACTGGATCACCAGACCAAGGAACAGCACAAACATCGCCACCCCCAGGAACGGGTGCAGGATGCGTGTCCACGGCCCGCCGCCGAACAGGTGGCTGAGCCAGAACAACGCCGGGTGAAAGAGCGCCAGGCCTGACAGCGCGGCCGTGAAAAACAGGATCGCCACCAGCCAGTGATTGGTTCGCTGGTTTGGGGTGTAGCGCAGGATCTGTCTGCGGATCATGGTCTGTCCTCCCCACGCGGATCAAAGGTATGCACCGACGGATCGACTTCATGCACGGCCGGGTCGTTGAGCGGCGGCAATTCATCTTCTTCAACCACTTGCGGCCCGACGCGCACGTAATGGAAGAACCCGGCCAGCACCGCCAGGCCCATGGCCAGCAAGCCCAAGGGTTTGCTCACGCCCTTCCACAATTCCACCAGCGGGCTGATCGTCGGGCTGCCCGGCAAACCGGCGTACAACGTCGGCGTGTCGGCGTGATGCAGCACGTACATGACGTGCGTACCACCCACGCCTTCGGGGTCGTACAGGCCGGCGTGATCGAAGCCGCGGCTTTTCAGGTCGACGATGCGTTCGGCGGCGTGTTCTTTCATGTCTTCCTTGCTGCCGAACACGATGGCGCCGGTCGGGCAGGTTTTCACGCAGGCCGGTTCCAGCCCCACTTCCACCCGGTCTGAACACAAGGTGCATTTATAGGCCTTGTGATCCTTTTGCGAGATCCGCGGAATGTTGAACGGGCAGCCGGTGATGCAATAGCCGCAACCGATGCAATGGTCCTGATCGAAATCGACGATGCCGTTGGCGTGCTTGATGATCGCCCCCGGGCTCGGGCACGCCGCCAGGCAACCCGGCTCGGCGCAGTGCATGCAGCCATCCTTGCGGATCAGCCACTCCAGGTTGCCGGCATCGGTTTCATGCTCGGTGAAGCGCATCAGGGTCCAGGTTTCTGCGCTGAGGTCTTGCGGGTTGTCGTAGGTGCCGAGGTTGTGGCCGACGTCGTCGCGCAACTCGTTCCATTCCGAGCAGGCGACCTGGCAGGCCTTGCAACCGATGCACTTGGTGGTGTCGATCAGCTTGGCCACTTCCTCCTGGTTGCGCACCGAGGACGGCACGGTGGTGGTGGCCGAACGGGCGATGATGTCTTGGCTGGCCATTTAGACTTTCTCCACGTTGACCAGGAATGACTTGGATTCCGGGGTCTGTGTGTTGCCATCGCCGAGGAACGGCACCAGGGTGTTGGTCAGGTAACCGTGGCGCGTGAGGCCGGTAAAGCCCCAGTGCAGCGGGATACCGATCTGATGCACCACCTGATTGTTGACCTGCAGCGGACGAATCCGCTTGGTCACCACCGCCACCGCTTCGATGTGCCCGCGCTTGGAACTGACCCGGACCCGGTCGCCGGCGACAATGCCTTTCTCCTTGGCCAGCACTTCACCAATCTCGACGAATTGCTCGGGTTGGGAAATCGCGTTGAGCTTGCAATGCTTGCTCCAGAAGTGGAAATGCTCGGTCAGCCGGTAGCTGGTCGCCGCATACGGATAGTCTTTGGCCACGCCGAGGGAATCCCACACCGAATCGAAGATCCGTGCCGCCGGGTTGCTGGTGGCTTTCTTGTTTTGCGGGTGCAGCGGGTTGATGCCGATCGGCGTCTCGAACGGCTCGTAGTGCTCGGGAAATGGGCCTTCGTTCATCTTGTCGACGGCGAAGAACCGCGCGATGCCTTCGGGGTTCATGATGAACGGATTCATCCCGGCTTCCGGCGGTGAGTCGGCCTTGAAGTCCGGCACATCGGTGCCGCCCCACGTTTTACCGTTCCACCACACCAGGCGCTTTTTCTCGTCCCATGGCTTGCCTTGCGGGTCGGCCGAAGCGCGGTTGTAGAGAATCCGTCGGTTGGCCGGCCAGGACCAGGCCCAGCCCTGATGTTGGTGCATGCCGTAGGGGTCGCTGTTGTCGCGCCGGGCCATCTGATTGCCCGCCTCGGTCCAGCTGCCGCAGAAAATCCAGCAGCCGCACGCCGTGCTGCCGTCGTCCTTGAGCTGGCCAAACCCGGCCAGTTGCGCATTCGCCTTGATCGTCGCGCCCGTGGCGTCGGTGTAGTCGGTGACGGCCGTGCCGTTGATTTCTCGCGCCAGTTCTTCCGGCGAGGGTTCGTCGGCGATCTTGTACGGCCACGACAGTTTGAGGATCGGGTCGGGATAAGCCCCGCCCTTGGCTTGATAGCGCTGGCGCAGCCGCAGGAACAGTTCGCTCATGATCTGCACGTCGGTGCGCGACTCGCCCGGGCCATCGGCGCCTTTCCAGTGCCATTGCAGCCAGCGGCTGCTGTTGACCAGCGAGCCGTCCTCCTCGGCGAAACAGGTGGTGGGCAGGCGAATCACTTCGGTCTGGATGCCGGCGGTTTCCACATCGTTGTACGGCCCGACATTGCGCCAGAACTCCGAGGTTTCAGTGGACAGCGGGTCCATCACCACCAGCCATTTGAGCTTGGCCAGGGCCGCCATGACGCGATTCTTGTCAGGCAGCGCGGCGATGGGGTTGAACCCTTGGCACATATAGCCGTTGACCTTGCCCTGGCCCATCAGGTCGAACACTTTGAGGATGTCGTAGTTGGGAATGTCCAGTTTCGGCAAATAGTCGTAAGCCCAGTTGTTCTCCAGCGTGGCGTTGTCGCGGTACCAGGCCTTCATCAGGCTGACGTGGAATTTGCTGTAGTTCTGCCAGTAGGACAGCTGCCCCGGACGCAACGGCATTTGCGTGCGCTTGGTGATGTAGGCGGTGTAATCCTGCTCGGCGTCGTTCGGCAGGGTCAGGTAGCCCGGCAGTGCGTTGGACAGTAAGCCGAGGTCGGTCAGGCCCTGGATGTTGGAGTGCCCGCGCAAGGCATTGACGCCCCCGCCCGGCATGCCGACGTTGCCTAACAGCAGTTGCACCATCGCCGCGCTGCGGATGATTTGCGAGCCGATCGAGTGCTGGGTCCAGCCCAGCGCGTAGAGAATCGTCATGGTCTTGCCCGGTTGCGAGCAGGTGGCGATTTCTTCCCAGATCTTCTGCATGGCATCAACCGGCATACCGCAAATCTGGCTCGCCAGTTCGATGTTGTAGCGGCTGTAATGCTGCTTCATCAGCTGATACACGCAGTGCGGGTCTTGCAGGCTCGGGTCGGTTTTGACGAAACCGTCCTGGCCCAATTCGTACCCCCAGCCGGATTTGTCGGTATACACACGTTTGGCCGCGTCGTAACCGCTGAAGATGCCGTCCTCGAAGCCGTACCCCGCTTTGACGATAAACGACACGTCGGTGTAGTTGCGCACGTATTCGTGCTGGATTTTGTCCTCGTTCAGCAGGTAATTGATCAACCCGCCCATGAAGGCGATGTCGGTGCCGGTGCGAATCGGCGCGTAATAGTCGGCCACCGAGGCGGTCCGGGTAAAACGCGGATCGACCACGATCAAGCGCGCCTTGTTATGCGCCTTGGCTTCGGTCACCCATTTGAAACCGCACGGGTGCGCTTCTGCTGCGTTGCCGCCCATCACCAGGATCAGATTCGCGTTGGCGATATCGGTCCAGTGATTGGTCATGGCACCACGGCCGTACGTCGGGGCAAGACTTGCCACCGTCGGGCCGTGTCAGACACGCGCCTGGTTATCAAACCCCAGCATGCCGAGACTGCGAATGACCTTGTGGGTGATATAACCCGCTTCGTTGGACGCCGCCGAGGCTGCGAGAAAACCGGTAGTCAGCCAGCGGTTCACCGTTTGGCCCTTGTCGTTCTTCTCGATGAAGTTGGCGTCGCGGTCGGCCTTCATCAGGTCGGCAACGCGATCCAGTGCCTCATCCCAGGAGATGCGCGTCCACTCGGTGCTGCCGGGTTTGCGCACCTGCGGATATTGCAGGCGCCCGGGGCTGTGAATGAAGTCCAGCAGGCCGGCGCCTTTGGGGCACAGGGTGCCGCGGTTGACCGGGTGGTCTGCGTCGCCTTCGATGTGGATGATGCTTTGCGCAACGTTTTTGGCGTTATCGCCCTGGCTGTACATGATCAACCCGCAGCCGACCGAGCAATACGGGCAGGTGTTGCGGGTTTCATGGGTGTGGGCGAGTTTGAAATGGCGTACCTGCTCGGCAAAGGCAGGCGTGGGCAGCATGCCCAGCGCGCCGAGGCTCGAGCCCGCAAGGCCGATACCGGCGACCTTGAAGAACTGACGACGGTTGAGGTCCATCGTGCACTCCTGATCAGGTGGAGACCCGGTACTTTTGCCGGGTTTTTCTGGACGATCACGGTGCCGGCAGCGTGGCTACCGACACTTTGAACTCTAGACAATGGGAGAACTGACTGCCTGAAAACCGACCATCGGACAGTGCCCAAATGCCAGCCATCACGCATAACCCTGTGGGAGCGAGCCTGCTCGCGATAGCGGTGGGTCAGTTTGCCTGGATGATGAATGAGCTGACGCCATCGCGAGCAGGCTCGCTCCCACAGGGGTTTGTGTTGTTTGGGCGATTACCGTCTCGCTCCCACAGGGGCTTGGCGTTTATCATGGCGCCACGTTCAACCCCGCTTTTTATGAGACTGAGCATGACCTTCGATTTTGATCAGGTGTTCGACCGCCACAACACCGGCAGTACCAAGTGGAGCCGCTACCCGGCCGACGTGTTGCCGATGTGGGTCGCCGACATGGACTTCGCCGCGCCGCCGGTCATCCTTGAAGCCCTGCGTAAACGCCTGGAACACCCGATGGTCGGCTACAGCGTGCCTCAGGACGATTTGCGCGCCGCCATCGTCGCCGACCTCTGGAACAAATACGCCTGGCGCGTCTTGCCGGAGGAACTGATTTTCCTGCCGGGTGTGGAGTCGGGTTTCAACATGGCCCTGAAGGCGCTGATCGAGCCGCAACAAAACGTCGTGGTCCAGGTGCCGAACTACCCGCCGCTGCGTCATGCGCCAGGTCATTGGGGCTTGAACAAGGTTGAACTGGAATTCGACGCGCTGGCCGATGGAACGTACAACACTCCGCTTGCGGCCTTGAGCCAGGCACTGACCGGCGGCGGCGCGCTGCTGCTGAGCAACCCGCATAATCCGCTGGGCAAGGTTTTCCCGCGGGAAGAACTGCAAGCGCTGGCGGACATTTGCCTGGAACACAACGCGTGGATCATCTCCGACGAAATCCACGCCGAGTTGTGCTTCGACGGGCGCGTGCACATTCCCACGGCATCGCTCAGCCCGCAGATCGCCCAGCGCACCATCACCCTGATGTCGGCGAGCAAGGCTTACAACATTGCCGGTCTTAAAACCTCCTTCATGATCATCCAGGATTCGGCGGTGCGTGCGCGGGTCAATCATGCCCGTTGCGGCATGGTCGACAGCGTCAACCCGCTGGGAATGGAAGCCACTCGCGTTGCCTACAGCGAAGGCGGCCCGTGGCTGGCCGGGTTGACGGCGTACCTGCAAGACAATCGGGATTACCTGGTGGAAGCGGTTCGCACGCGCTTGTCGGGCGTGACGATGAACATCCCGCAGGGGACGTATCTGGCATGGCTCGATTGCTCCGCCCTGGGGCTGGACAATCCGCAGCAGTTCTTCCTCGACCAGGCCAAGGTCGGCCTCAGCCCCGGCCTGGATTTCGGCGACAACAACCGCCAGTTCGTGCGCCTGAACTTCGGCTGCCCACGGGCATTGCTCGAAGAAGGCTTGGCACGCATGGCGCGTAGCTTGCTCAACCTCAAGGCCTGACAACACGACAAATCCCCCTGTAGGAGCGAAGCTTGCTCGCGAAGGCGGTGTGCCAGTTGACACATGTATGACTGACACACCGCCTTCGCGAGCAAGCTTCGCTCCTACAAGGGATTTGCCAGGATTCGGGGTTTTGTGCACCCACCTGAATCCAACCGAACTCAAGGCAAAACATCAGGGTCAACCCTTTGAATCCTGTGCCCCGAGATCGGAGATTTGCCATGACTGACTACCCAAGACCACCCTTCCCCAAACAAGGCCAGCCTGTCCCAGGCTCCCAAAAGAAAATGGACCCGTATCCAGACTGCGGCGAAAAAAGCTACAAAGGCTCGGGCCGGCTGGATGGCAAGATCGCCCTGATCACCGGGGCGGACAGCGGCATCGGCCGTGCGGTCGCCATCGCCTTCGCCCGTGAAGGCGCCGATGTCGCGATTGCCTACCTCAATGAACATGAAGACGCGCAGGAAACCGCACGTTGGGTCGAACAGGCCGGACGTCAGTGCGTGCTGCTGCCCGGCGACATCGCGCAGAAAGCGCAATGCCAGGCCCTGGTGGACAAGACAGTCGAACGCTTCGGGCGGATTGATATTCTGGTCAACAACGCCGCGTTCCAGATGACGCACGAACACTTCGAAGACATCCCGGACGAAGAATGGGTGATGACCTTCGACGTCAACATCACCGCCATGTTCCGGATCTGCCAGGCCGCGCTCAAGCACATGAAGGCCGGCAGTTCGATCATCAACACCAGTTCGGTCAACTCGGACATGCCCAAACCCACCCTCCTGGCCTACGCCACGACCAAGGGTGCCATCGCCAACTTCACCGGTGGCCTGGCGCAGATGCTCGGGCCGAAAAACATTCGGGTGAACAGCGTGGCGCCGGGGCCGATCTGGACACCGCTGATCGTCTCGACCATGCCCGATGAAGAGGTGCAGAACTTCGGCGCGCACACCCCGCTGGGCCGGCCGGGCCAACCGGTGGAAGTGGCGCCGATTTACGTGCTGCTGGCGTCGGACGAGGCCAGCTACATCACCGGCCAGCGGTACGGCGTGACCGGCGGTAAACCGATGTTGTGACCGCCCGCTGTAATAGCAGCAGCCTTGTGGCGAGGGGCTTGCCCCTCGCCACAAGGCTGGCCAACGGCTACACGTACACGTCATTCCGCGAAGTCGCGAAAAAATGAACCCCTGACAAATCTCTCCCCTCAATACGTTTAGGCCCCCATCACGGGCCGTTCGAGGAGGTCGTCATGTCCGCACCTATCGTCAAACTGTTCACCCAGCCCAATTTCGCCTGGACGGATATTCGCCGGGAGGAGGAAGCACATCCGCGCCATTACCTCGCGCATTTGCTGCTGCTCGCCTTGATCCCCGCCGTCTGCCTGTTCATCGGCACCACCTATGTCGGCTGGAGCCTGGCCGAGAACGAAACCGTCAAACTCAGTACCCAAAGTGCGTTGCAACTCTGCGTGCTGCTGTACGTCACCATCATCGCCGGCGTGGCGTTGATGGGGGGATTCATCCGCTGGATGTCGCGCACCTTCGACGCGCGTCCGACCATCAATCAATGCATCGGTTTTGCGGCGTATACCGCGACGCCGTTTTTCCTGGCGGGAATTGCCGGGCTGTACCCGAGTCGCTGGCTGGCAATCATTGTGTTGATGGCTGCTTCGGCTTATTCGACGTTTTTGCTGTTCGTCGGCTTGCCGACGTTCATGCACGAGCGCAAGGAACAAGGCCTGCTGAATGCGGCGTGCGTCTGGGGCGTCGGGCTCCTGGTATTGGTGACTATTCTGGTAGAGATGATTCTGCTGTGGTTCAACGTGCTGACGCCTGAATACCTGCGCGCCACGGTCGGTTGATCCGCAGAGACCAACAAACGCGGTCCACCCCCAGCGAGAACCGAGTATGAGTTTCATTTTATGGGTGGCCGTGTTGGGTGCTGTACTCCTGACGCTGGCGCTGACCTCGTCCTACCTGCGATGGATGCCAGTGACCACGTCGGCGGTGTGCCTGGTGCTGGGCGCCGCCATCGGCCCGGCCGGGTTCGGGCTGTTGAAACTGGACACCGCTGACGCTTCGATCTGGATGGAGCACCTGACGGAAGTCGCGGTGCTCTTTTCGCTGTTTGTCTGCGGCCTGAAATTGCGCTCGCCGCTCAAGCATAAAAACTGGCGGATTGCGGTCGGCCTGGCCGGCCCGGTGATGCTGCTGACCATTGTCGGCGTCTGCTTGTTGCTGCATTACGCATTGCAATTGTCATGGGGCGCGTCAGTGCTGATCGGCTCGATCCTGGCCCCCACCGATCCGGTGCTCGCCGCGCTGGTCCAGGTCAACGACGCGCGGGATGACGACAGCGTGCGCTTCGGCCTCTCCGGTGAGGCCGGGCTCAATGACGGGATCGCGTTTCCGTTCGTGATCCTTGGCCTGCTCCTGCTGCAACACGAGGGTAACCCCGGCTGGTTGGGCGACTGGGTGCTGCGCAGTCTGATCTGGGCGGTTCCGGCCGGTTTTCTGACGGGGTACTGGATGGGACGCGGCATCGGGCGCCTGACCTTGGCGCTGCGGATCAAGAACGATGACAGCACGCTGTCTCCGAACGATTACCTGGCCCTTGCTTTGATTGCCCTGGCGTATGTCGGGGCCGAGTCTATCCACGCCTATGGGTTTCTGTCGGTGTTCGCCGCCGGCCTCGGATTGCGCCAGGAAGAAGTCAGCTCCACGGGCAACGACGAAACCCCTGCCGAGCATCTGGTCCAGCCGGTGGTCGGTCACCAGAACGTCGAACCACAACACGCGGTGCATGGCGATACCGACAACCTTGAAGACACCCAGGTCGCCGCGGGCATCATGATGGGTGACATGCTCGCTTTTGGCAGTCTCGTGGAGCGGGCCATGGAAGTGTTTCTGGTGACACTGCTCGGCGTCGTGCTGATCGCTCACTGGGACTGGCGCGCCCTGCTGGTCGGCGGGGTGTTGTTTTTTCTGGTTCGCCCTTTGAGTGTCGCCGTGATGCCGTGGGGCCGATTGCTCGATTGGCGCCAGCGAATGTTGATCGGCTGGTTTGGCATCCGTGGCATCGGCAGCCTGTATTACTTGTTCTACGCCTTGAATCACGGGCTGGGTCAGTCGGTGTCGACGCTGTGCATGGACCTGACGTTGTCCGTGGTCGCGTTGAGCATTTTGATCCACGGCATCAGCACGCAACCCACCCTCGCCCGCTATGAACGGCGCAAGAAACAAATTATTTGATTTTTACCTGCGTGTTTACAGGTTGAATCAAACGAATTTTCGCCTCAAAGAATTTGAAATCCCTGTGCAACTCGACAGTCACAACCTTAATTCCGCCTGTTTTCTTTTATACGGCGGAACCCGACAGGTTCGGTTCCACTGTGGCAACGATGCCTATTAAAAGGGACCTCGAAAAAAGTAAGGTGCCGGTCATGGTTCACTATTCAACTCCCGATCAAATCAAAGCCTGCCGGGCGTTTGCCCTGGAATGCAATCGCCAGATGTTCGAAGACGCCCAGGCGTTGAGCCGAAGCGCTTTCGAGATGCTTGAGGACGGCGACATGGACCTGGAACGGTTCGAGCATTACAGGGCGATGCGCAGGAAGGCTGATTTGAAGTTTCAGGAAGCGATTGAGCACCTGCGTTTGCTCAACGCGGACTTCCCACCGATCCCGATGTCCGTGAATAACGCCCACCGGTTGCGCCAGCAGCTTGAAGACCGGGTTTGATCCTGAAAACCCCCGGGGCATCAGCCCTGACGCACTCCATATAGCCGCTGGCGAATTCGCCTTCGGCTATCGCATCAGTTTCCACGCTCCGTCAGCGGAACATCCCTTGAACCCGGTGTCAGGATGCGGCGAATCTGATCGACGGTAACACCGACAATTCACATTTCTCGACGGAAAACTTCGCGCCGCGAACTGCATGAGTCAATTTCCAGACTCATGCAGCCTGCACGACCTCAATTCGCCATCAGATCTTTTAACCAATTGTTTTATATAGCTTTACTCATGGCGGTGAAATCGGCACGACAAATGCTCCCAGTGTAAAAGCGACCTACGGCCATGAGACCGTTTGCGCCTATTCCGTGACTAATTGAGAGATTCGACCATGAACGCCATCGACCTGTTGAAAGCCGACCATGAACGCGTAAAAGGCATCCTGACTCAGTTAAGCGAGTCCACCGAACGGGGTGTCAAAAAACGCACCGAGTTGCTGGCCAAGCTCGAAATGGAGATCACCATCCATACCCGGCTCGAAGAAGAAGTCTTGTACCCGGCGTACAAAAAAGCCGGTGGCAAGGAACAGGACGTTATGTACTACGAAGCCAAGGAAGAACACCGCACCGTGGATTCCCTGGTGTTGCCGGACCTGAAAGTCACCGACCCTTCCACCCCAGAATTCGCGGGTCGGGTGAAAGTGGTCAAGGAGCTGCTGGAACACCACATCGAAGAAGAGGAAACCGAAATGTTCCCTCAGGCGAAAAAACTGCTGGGCAAGGCCACCCTGGAAGAATTGGGCGCGCAAATGGAAACGCTCAAGGCTCAGTACAAGAAAGAAATGAGCGCGTCCAATCTGGCGGCTTGATTTGGTAGTCGATGTCAGAGAGCCCGGCAAATGCCGGGCTTTTTAGTCTGCGATTCAGCCACCGGGATTGGTGACCTGGATGTAAACCGCATAAGTGCCCAGCAACACCCAGAACGTCGCGAAAATCCACGGCGTCCGCACGGAAAACAGCAGCGATTTGCGGTAGCCCTTGTGGGACGATTCCATCTCACTGAACAGCGGGGATTCATCGTACGCCAGCCCCATCAATGGCTCGCTGCGCAACAGCTCACTTTGCTTGAAGTGCCAGTGGTCGATGATGTCGTAGGCCGCACGAATGCCCGGCCAGGCGTTCAGCGAGCTCAGTAAACCCAGCAGCGCGAGGAACGGCGGCACCACCAGGGTGAAGAGTTTTCCCCATTCGGGATTGAGGTTGGCCATGCAGGAAGCAAAGGCAATCACCAGGAACGACTGCGCGGCCAGGTAAGCGTCGGTTCGATTGGCGAGGATGCTGGTTTCGTACTGGATTTCCCGACGGTAGAAATCCAGACGCTCCTTGGGCGAGCCGAACATTTTGGCGTTGTGTTCGGACAAGGCTTCTTCGGCGGTAGGTTCGGTCAGTATTCTGGGCACGGAAATTACACAAGGACTGGGAAAGCGTTATGACGAAAACTGTCCCGGCAAAGTTCAGCCGAATTTAATGCGCCTCGCTCGAACGCTATTTCGCTGCCGTGGTCCTTCAAGTACACAGGCTGACTTCAAGGATTGCGGATGGACACTCTCGATTGGGTGCAATGGCCAGCGATGCTGGTCACGGTACTGGCGGCGTGGTTGATCGGCTCGCAATCACCCTCGCGCAGGGTGTGGGGCTTCAGCTGCTTTATCGTCAGCAACCTCTTGTGGGTGATCTGGGGTTACCACACCCACGCCTACGCATTGATCGTGTTGCAGTTTTGCCTGTGTGCCATGAACTTGCGCGGTTTCAAGAAGAACGTGAAAGGCTGAGCACGACGCCCGTTACTTCATGGCCAGCGCAATCACCTCGACCAGATTGAGTTGGGTATACGGTTTGGACAAGCGAGGGAGTGTGGTCGCGAAGCCTTCAAGGCGTTCGGCATAACCCGTGGCAAGAATGATCGGTACGTCCGGCTTCAACGCCCGGATGGCATTGGCCAACTGCTCACCGTTCATTTGTGGCATGGCCATGTCGGTAATGACCAGGTCAACATGCTGCTCGCGTTCGAACAGCTCAAGCGCTTGGGCACCGGACACCGCACTGATCACCCGATGGCCGAGATCCTCAAGCAACAGGCCGGTGCTGGTCAGCACCAGGCTGTCATCGTCCACGACCATGACGCACAACTGAGCCACTGGCGGAGCGGCCACTTCCGATACGGCGGGATGATTGAGCGCAGCTGTGGTCGCGGCGGGTATCCACAGTTCGGCGACAGTGCCGATGTCCTTCTGACTCTTGAGAATGAATCGTCCGCCCAGTTGTTCTATGAAGCCATGGATCATCGACAACCCCAGCCCCGTGCCTTTGCCCACCCCTTTGGTGGTGAAAAACGGGTCCATGGCCGACGCCAGGGTGACCTCATCCATGCCCTCCCCGTTATCGGCAACACTCAGGCAAACATAGCGTCCGGGCTCCGGCAATAGTGTCGATTGGTCGCAGACGTCTTCCGTCCGGGTACTGATGACGATTTTTCCGCCGTTGGGCATCGCGTCCCGGGCATTGGTGGCGAGGTTCAGCACGGCCAGTTCGAGCTGATTGACATCGGCCATGACCGGAACGAGGTCGGGGGAAAAACGGGTTTCGAGCTGTACGGATGGCCCGAGGGAGCTGCGCAACAATCCGCTGATTCCTTCCACCAGCGCGGGTATTTCGACGGATTCGGACTTGAGTTCCTGACGTCTGGCGAACGCCAGCATGCGTTGAGTCAGGGACACCCCACGCAGGGCACCTTGGGTGGCGTTGTCGACCAATCGAGTGACTTTCGGATTGTCTCCCACGCGTTTACGGACGATTTCCAGGTTGCCAAGGATAACGGTCAGCAGATTATTGAAATCGTGGGCGATCCCGCCACTGAGTTGGCCGATGGCCTGCATCTTCTGCGCCTGGAACAGCGCTTCACGGGTTTGTTCCAGAACCTTCTGTGCTTGTGTGGCCTCGGTGATGTCCCGGGTAATTTTGGCAAAGCCCAGCAACGTGCCCGTATCGCCCCAGATCGGATCGACCACCACATGGGCAAAGAACCGCGTGCCGTCCTTGCGCACGCGCCAGGCCCTGTTTTCAAAGCGCCCTTCCCGCATAGCCGTCTCCAACGCACGTTGGGGTTCCCCGGCTTCACGGTCTTCGGGCGTATAGAAGAGTGAAAAATGCTGACCGATGACTTCTTCGGGTCGGTAGCCCTTGATGCGCTGGGCCCCTTGATTCCAGTTGGTCAATCGTCCATCCGGGGCGAGCATATAGATGGCGTAGTCAGTCACGCTTTGAACCAGCAAACGAAACTGCTGCTCGCTTTGCTTGAGCGTCTCTTCGGCCATTTTGCGGTCGGTGAGGTCCCGGGTGATCTTGGCAAACCCCAATAGATTGCCTGCCGGGTCGCGAATCGGATCGATCACCACATGGCACCAGAAGTGTGTTCCGTCCTTGCGAACCCGCCAGCCTTCACCCTCGAACCGCCCTTCGCGGATCGCCGTATCCAGCGCGCGCTGGGGTAGACCGGCACTGCGGTCTTCTTCGGTATAAAAGCGCGAAAAATGCTGTCCGAGGATCTCCTTCTCCTCATACCCCTTGAAACGTTTGGCGCCAGCGTTCCAGCTGGTGATGATGCCATCGGGGTCAATCATGTAGATCGCATAGTCCACCACGGCATCAATCAACAGGCGAAAGCGCATTTCCTCGATGGCGTTGGTTTTGGACTGGTTATCACTCATCGATCACACCCGTGACTGTTGTTTTGCGAAGTATGCGTCAAACCGTGGGTTTGGTAAGCCAGAAAACGGTTGTGCACTGGAGCATAGCGTTCACTCCGCCTATTCTCGATGCCAAACGCCATTCCTGGCGGTTCCAAGGCGCCCCGATGATCCTGATTCTGTTACCCACGTCTGACTACGATCCCACAGAGAGCAGCGTTCCATGGCAGGCCATGCGTCAGGCCGGCATCGAGGTGCGCTTTGCATCCCCCCAGGGATTGCCCGCCTACGCCGATTCACGCCTGGTGGACATCGGCTTCGGCCTGTTGAACCCGCTGCTGATGACGCGCAAGGCCGACCTTGCCAGCTACGCCCGGATGATCGAAGACCCCTCCTTCCGCCGACCGCTGAACTATGACGATGTGGACCCCGGCGAGTTCCAAGGACTGCTGATTCCCGGCGGGCATGCCAAGGGCATGCGCAGCCTGTTGGAGTCCGAGCAGGCGCGACGGATCGCCCTGCACTTTTTCAAGACAGACAAACCCGTGGCAGCGGTCTGCCACGGCGTACTGTTGCTTGCCCGAACCCTCGACCCCGATACCGGACGTTCGGTGTTGCAGGGGCGCAAGGTCACCGCCCTGGTCGCCAACACCATGGAGCTGCCTGCCTGGGCAATCACCGCCGCCTGGCTCGGACGCTACTACCGGACCTATACCCAAACCGTCGAAGCGGAAGTCACGGCCGCCCTCTCCAGCCCGACGGATTTCCTGCGCGGGCCCGTCCTCGCGGTGCGTGATTCGGCGGACCAGCCACAACGCGGGTTCGTCGTCCGTGATGGCCTGTTGTTGACCGCGCGCTGGCCGGGAGACTGTCATCGCTTTGCCGCCGAGTGGGTTCGCCTGCTTACCGGTTCACGTATTTGACGATGTAGGCGTACAGGTCGTTGTAAACGAAGTCAGGAACAACCTGGGCGTAAGTCTGGGTGTTGAGTAACGCCAGGTGGCATTCTTTAACTATCTCGTCACGCTCACTCAGGGTGTGGACATGATTATTGATGATGCTTTCATAGGCGCTGTATGCCGTTGGCGTCGCAGAGGGCGTCACGCAAGCGGTTGTGGTGTAGGTGATATGAGCACGCGAGACGCGTTCCTTCAGCGCCCCGAACCCGCGTTCATACACCGTGATTTGTGAACGATCGACCGCCTTCGAGGCGGTTTCGAAGGCCAGGATCACCGCTTGCTCATTCCTCATGGAGCTCACCAGTGTCGATCGCGTGACAAACCTTTCCAGTTCGCGGTTTTCCAGGCTTTTAAAGGCTCTTTTGATGCACGAAACGTGAGCGAACTCCAGCGTGCAGCCAACGATATGCGTTTCGAACTGATAGCCGGCCGCCGTCGCGAGTGGTGGAAATGCCGCGAAATCGATGCTGTCGAACGCACACTCCATGATGATGTTGTATTTGAGTGTGAAGGCTTCGGTGAAGATTTTGGCGCAAAGCTCTCGTACGAAAGCTTCGGTATGTTCATAGGCATGCAGCACGCCAAGCTTGATCATCTCTGCGTATTGAGGATGTTTCTGCCGGTATTCGGGCAGGTAGAGACGGACATACTTGTCGTAGCGCCTGGTCGGCAGGAGTGTGTTTTCCAGCAGGAAGGTTTTCCCCGAGCCTTGAAGCCCGGCAACCACCAGGATTTTCGGCTTTTCCTCGGCCGTGATACCGCGGAACAGCGTGGTTTTGATGGCATTGAACGCGGCGCTGACTTGTTCAGTGGTGTAGGTGTAGTTCGGTGCGGAGGACATGCCTTGATTTCCTTATCAAAGAGCCGGCTGAAATTGATTGGCTGCCCTTTGAATAAAGCGCTGTTTCACCGCTTGTTCAAATACGTGTGTCTTTCAAGATATGTACCTGTTTTAAAAGGTAAATAATCCTACGCACCAGAAGCCAAATGCGCCTGTTCGACCGACCACCAACGCGGCAGCAAGTGCTTGACCTTGCTGTCGCCGAACCGGTCATCGATCAACATCACCACCCCTTGATCCTGCTGAGTGCGGATCACCCTTCCTGCCGCCTGCACGACTTTCTGTACGCCGGGATACAAGTAGGTGTAGTCATAACCGGCGCCGAAAATCGCCGCCATTCGATGCTTCATCTGTTCGTTGACCGGATTGAGTTGCGCCAGCCCCAAGGTGGCAATGAATGCACCGATCAGGCGCGCGCCCGGCAGGTCGATGCCTTCACCGAACGCTCCGCCGAGCACTGCAAATCCGACGCCCTGGCTGTGCACGGTGAACTGGTCGAGAAAGGCTTGGCGTTGCCCTTCCGCCATGCCCCTGGACTGCGACCACAAAGTGATCTGCGGATGTCGCTCGGCCAGTAACTGCGCCACTTGCTGCAAATAATCGAAGCTGCTGAAAAATGCCAGGTAGTTGCCGGGGCGTTGGCTGAATTGGCGGGCGATGAGTTCGACAATCGGTTCGAGGGACGCCTGGCGATGGACGAATCGGGTCGATATCTGGCTGACGATGTGCACTCTCAACTGGTCGGCATGGAACGGCGATTCGACATCAATCCACACTGTATCCGGCGGCGTACCCAGCAGGTCCGCGTAATAATGCCGAGGGCTCAGCGTCGCCGAAAACAGCACGGTGCTGCGGGCAGCCGTCAGGCGTGGGCGGATGAAACCGGCCGGCACCACGTTGCGCAGGCACAGTTGCGACAGGTTTTGTTTGCGTTCGAGGTCGCGCTTGCTGATGTCGAACAGGAACTGTTCATCGAAGAGTTCGGCCACCCGGCAAAACTGCAGCATGTCGAAGTAAAAACTCTGTAGGGCGCTGTCCAGGCCTTGGGGATGATCGTTGAGGTAATCGCCGATGCTCGCGCTGCATGACGACAGCGCCTGGAGAAGTTTTTCCGGTGCTTTGTCGTAGGCCTGATACGGCGCCAATTGCAGATTATGCAGGGCATTCCACTCACGATTGACCCGCTGCAACGGTTTTTTCAGGGCGTCCGGTGCGGTTTTTCGTACCCCGCTGAGGGTCGACTGATCGAGCGTGGCGCTGTACATCTGCCGGCCGCGTTCCACCAGGTTGTGCGCCTCATCCACCAACACCGCGACTTTCCAGTTATTGGCCTGAGACAAGCCGGACAGCAACGCACTGAAATCGAAATAGTAGTTGTAGTCGGCGACCACCACATCGGCCCAGCGGGCCATTTCCTGGCTCAGGTAATACGGACAGACCTCATGCGCCGATGCCACTCGGCGCAAGGCGTCCTGATTCAGCAGGCTGAGTTCGCTGGCGGCCTGGCGAGCGGCCGGCAAACGGTCGTAAAAGCCCTGGGCCAACGGGCAGGATTCACCGTGACAGGCTTTGTCCGGGTGCTCGCAGGCCTTGTCCCGGGCGATCATCTCCAGCACCCGCAGCGGCGGCGCATCGGCACTCTCCAGGATGACTTGCGCGGCATCCAGCGCCAGTTTGCGCCCCGGCGTTTTCGCCGTCAGAAAGAACACTTTGTCCAACTGCTGCGGCGCCAGGGCCTTGAGCATCGGAAACAGCGTGCCCACGGTCTTGCCGATGCCGGTTGGCGCCTGAGCCATCAGGCAACGACCGGTGCTGACCGCCTTGAACACCGATTCCGCCAGGTGCCGTTGCCCCGGACGAAAGTCGGCATGGGGAAACGCCAATTTCTGCGCCGCGTGATTGCGTGCTTCGCGATGGGCCATCTCCTGCTCGGCCCACAGCAGGAACAGCCCGCAATGATGCTCGAAGAACGACTGCAGCTCTCCGGCGCTGAAGGCTTCGACCAGGCAGGTTTCCTTTTCGCTGACAATGTCGAAGTACACCAGCGCCAGATTGATCTGCGCCAGTTCCAGCTTCTGGCACATCAGCCATCCGTAGACCTTCGCTTGCGCCCAGTGCAACTGCCGGTGGTTGGCCGGTTGCTTGCTCAGGTCGCCGCGATAGGTTTTGACTTCTTCCAGGCAGTTTTGCGCCGGGTCGTAGCCGTCCGCCCTGCCCTTGACCTTCAGGGTTCTATACAGGCCTTCGAGGGCGACTTCGCTTTGATAGCCCTCGCTTCGGCGCGAGGCGACAGTGCGGTGCCCGACGATGCCTTCCAGCGCGGTTGGCGACGGCGTGAAACGCAGGTCGAGGTCGCCGACCTTGGCGGTGAATTCACACAGCGCCCGCACCGCAATGCTGTAACTCAAGCGCTCTGCTCCGCCCATTGCACGTAGCAGACGGCGATTGGCATCTGGTGTTCGTGACAGAACTCCAGCCAGCGCAATTGGTTGTCTTGCAGGCGATCGCCGGGGCCTTTGACTTCGATCATGCGGTAGGTCTTGTGCTGCGGCCAGAACTGGATCAGGTCGGGCATCCCGGCCCGGTTGGCCTTGATGTCCAGCAACAGGCGATTGAACCAGTGCTTGAGGTGTTCGGCGGGCAGGCAGTCAAGCGCCTGATCCAGCAGTTCTTCGCTCAGCGCGCCCCAGAATACAAAGGGTGACTGCACGCCCCACTTGGCGACGTAACGCTCACGGATGGTCTGGCTATAACGCCCGTCATCGAGTTCGGCGAGACAGGCCTGAAACACATCCGCCCGACGTGCATGGAAGTCTTCGTTGAGCAGGTCCACCGGCCCGCGCTGGAACGGGTGGAAAAACGCCCCCGGCAACGGCGCAAAGATCGCCGGCCAGCACAACAGGCCGAACAGCGAGTTGATCAGACTGTTCTCGACGTAATGCACCGGCGCCGAATCCTCCGCCAGGTGCGCCTGAACATGAAATTCGACCGACAGCGCCGGATCGGTCCTGGGCAAGTGCAGGTCCAGGCGCAGCATCTCCCGGGGAGATGGCCGCTTCATTGCCGGGCCGCCCAGTTTGCGCCGCAACCTGGGCACCACACGCAGCACATGCTGATGCTCGGTGGCGCTTTCCGGCGATTGCACCGCGTGCGTGGCCAGATGCAGGGCCAACTGATATTCACCACAGCGTTCGAGCACACGGATAAGACGCACCCGAGCGCCGGGGTAGGCGCAATCGCGATAAATCGACAGCGCCGTGGAGAAATCCGTCATGCGTTCACAATGCTGACCAATCTGGAACAGCAACTTGCCCCGGCGTCGTTGCAGCCAAGGGTTGTCGAGTAGCACCTCGTTGATCTGCTCGATAATGTCCGCCACCTCTTCACCGGCCTCGAAACGTTGCTGGCAGTGGTGCAGAAACAGGCAGGCGTCCACGTCTTCACGGCTGCGCAAGCCCCGGGATTCAGCGCAGAATTCGACTTTCTCGTAGGTAAAGATGCCGAGATCGGCCAGCACGAACTCTGACCAGTCCTGATAAAGGTTGCCGAAGAACATCAGCCGCAAGCGGTCGCACAGGTCCATGATGGTCAGCGTGAACAGCCGGTCGTTCAGTTGCGGGCACCATTGCGCGAAGCTCTGCGACTCGCAGAACTGCTCGCTCAGGGTCGCCAGCCATTCGGTCTTCTTGCCTTTGGGTTGATCGATGGCGGCACCGAAGCAGTGAAGAATCTCGGCCTTGAGCAGAACGTCGAACAGTTCCTCGATCTGTAGCGGCGATTGCGCAGAGATCCAGCCTGCCGCCAGCAATGGCTCGGCAGCACTGGCAATGTCGCCAATCTCGACGTAACTCAATTTGCCGGCCCTGAAATGCAGGCCCTTGCGCATCACCATCCTGACCAGCAGCGCCCGGGACTCGCGGGGTTGCCGACGAAAATCGCGGATGAAGGCTTGCTCCTCGTCGCTCAGCACGTCGGTATAACGATGCTCAAGCCAATCAAGCACTTGCATGAAGTTGTTCAAGTAATAGAACGGGTCGTCGAGAGGATTTTCAGTCACAGGAAAAAAGGGCCATGGCGAGCGAGTACTGGTTATGCGTACAGATACCAGTTACAGCGCGTTCGGTGCAAACGGAAAAGGATAAGCGGCGGCGCTATTTGGCTATTTTCAGGTGGCCATCGAACTTTCTGCCGTTCCACGGCACCAACCGGCATAGCGGCTTTTTTCACGCATTTGAGAGGTGGGTATGAATATCAAGACTCTGGGTTTGCCTTTGGCAGCGGCAGCCTTCCTGGCACTGGCCGGTTGCTCCACGCCAACGGTGGTGACGCTGCAGAACGGCACCCAGTATTTGACCGAGGACATGCCGAAAACCAAGACCAAGGACGGGTTTTACGAGTTTGAGGATATTTCCGGCGCGAAGGTGAAGGTCAATGCCAAAGATGTGGCCACGGTCCGCGAGGAAGACTGAGAACCGCATTATCGTTCTTCGCGGGCAAGCCTCGCTCCTACAGGGTTGTGCGATGTGAGGCTGGCCCGCGAAGAGGCCGAAAAACTACGGCATCCACGGCGTACTGTTATCGCAGGAGATGAACTTCCCTCCCCGCCTCCTCAGTTCTTCATGAATCTTCTGGCAGCGCTCGTAATCCTGCTGCATCGCGTGGTCGATGCTGATGTTGCCTGTCATCTCCGGCTGCTTTTCCCCCGAGCGAAATGTCACAAAAGGCTCTTCCGGCTGGAGCTGGAAACGGCTTTTTTCTACCAGCGGGTCGGCGGGTTCCGACGGTGCCGGTGTGGGCAGTTGATCTGGCGTCATGCCATAGCGGCTCAAAATCGAGCTATGAGGCAACTCCGCGGCGGCACTTCCTGATAACAGGGCCAGCGCCAGACCGATGAGGTGCTTCTTGCTGTTACTCACGTTGCGTAATCTCCTGATCCAGTACTCAATCCTGTTGTTGCAAGGTATTGGAGTCCGCAGGTGACTGTCGGGTCACGTTCTCAGGCAGGTTTACCGCGTTATCGTTCTTCGCGGGCAAGCCTCGCTCCTACAAGGAATCGCACAACCCTGCAGGAGCGAGGCTTGACCGCGAAGAGGCCCTTACCGGCGCCACATCACCCTCAGGCGATGACGATCCCGGCGCCAGACAAACTGTCCAGCCCAACTCCCACCAACGTCACCGAATCCCCGCCAAACGTCAGCACCGTATCCTGTCCCACCGTCGTGGCATGAGCCCGATAGTCATCATTCGGCGCGACCCCCTGAACCCCGAGGAATACCAGCTTGTCGTTTGCCTGATACCCCACCACCCGGTCCTGACCAAACGCACCGCTGAACAGGAACGTATCAATCCCGCCCCCCGATTCCATCAGGTCATTCCCCGCCCCGCCCACAAACACATCGTTGCCCTGGCCGCCGATCAAATGATCGTTGCCGTCCAGACCGAACAACCAATCGCCCGTCGCATGCGCCTTGAGCGTATCGGCCCCCGTGCCGCCCTTCACCGATGACGCGTATGACGTCAGGTTGTTGCCGACGGCAAGTCCATTGGCCGTCACGCTGTGCGTCACATCATCCTTGAACAGCCCCCACAAGAACCCCGGTTCCTTGGTGACAATACTGCCGATGTCTCGGGTGATGCTGATACCGCCATTGGCGTCACGAACATAGAGGGTGCCGGCGCCGTCATTGGCAAAGTCGACATTCTTCACCGACTGCTGCAAGTCCAGCACGTTGTTGCCATTGCCTCCCAGCAGGATGTTGTAGCCGCCGCCGTCACGGAAGGTGTCGTTACCGTCACGCCCCTCCAGGTAGTCGTTACCCTTGCCACCCTGAATAAGGTCGTAACCGTCGCTGCCGATGATGAAGGTACTGCCCTTGTGGGTCTCGGCATTGCGATTGAGGTCCTGAACCCAGGTATTGGCGCGTGCCGGGTCCGAGAGATTGGCGACGACGATCGTCGAGTCCTTGCTGGTGAGGTCGTAGAACTTCGATTCGATCACCCGGTTCATGCCGTCGCCATAGGCGGTCGGCAAGTGCGAGATCCAGGTCGGGATGTTGAGGATGGAGAACGGCAGCACATTCCATGCGGTCGAGGCGTAGTGATCGTTGAAGCTGACGATGTTATCGGTCGCCGAGGCCTTGGCGGCATCGTGCACACCCACCGACGACAGGTTGAAGGATGAACCGTCGAGGGCCCGAAACACCGGGTCGTTTTCATAGCCGACATTGAGCACTTTGTCGGTGCTGCTCTGGGTCGGGGACGCGTAGGCGATGTAGTTGGAATCCTGGTAGAACCCGGACCACTTCTCCGCGCTCAAGTCCGCCAGGCTGTTGACCGCCAGCCCGCCGAGGCTGTGGCCGCTGACCAGCACGTTTTTGCCCGACAGGCCATTGGCCTGGGCAAATGCCATGACGTCGCCGAGCAGATTGCCGAAGGCTTCGCCCACATAGTTTTTCGCATAATCCTTGGGACCTAGCGCCGCCAGCAGATCGTTGATCACATCGCCGATGGAATCGCCGATCAAGATTTCCCGCGGGCCGCTGGTGCCGCGAAAGGCGATGCCGATTTCGCTGAGATGGCCTTGAGCATCGTACTTGCCGAGGATTTCGACCTGCGCGCTGGTGTACCCGGCCTTCTCGCCGAAGAACGTTCCGCGGGCGTCGACCTTGCCGTCATAACCTAGTTGCGAGGCCGTGATGGGCGTCCAGCCGGCTTTTTGCACGGCCTCCAGGGCGGCTTTTTCCGAATCGGGGTTCCAGGGAATGCCGGGGATCACGCCTTGAGAATCGGTGCCGCCCAGCAGCGCGGTAACCAAAGTCGCCGGCAAGCCCAGGCCGAAGCCGTTGTGCTGGTAGCCGGTGGCAAAGCCATTGTCGAGGTTGTGATAGGAATACAGCGTGATCGCCATCGCGTCGGTGAATAACGCTTTGGAATCGGCTGTGCCGAAGTTTTTGTAGTCATACACACCCATTGGTATTGCCTCTCTTTTGTTGGAATTGTCAGAGATAGCTCACAACCAGGACGCCTCATTCACGAGGCGCCCCAGAGCATTTAGTGCATGCAGCCTTTACGCAAACGTGATGCCTGACGCCGACAGGCTGTCCAGTCCTACTCCCACCAGGGTGACGGCAAAATCGCCCACTTTCAGCACCGTGTCATGGCCCGACTGCGAAGCGTGTTGCTTGTAGTCATAACCCTGCCCCGCGCCCTGAACGCCGAGGAACACCAGCTTGTCGTTGCCCTGGTAGCCATTGATCGCGTCGAAACCGAAGGCGCCGCTGAACAGGAAAGTGTTGTGGCCTCCCGAGGCCTGCATCAGGTCGTTGCCCGCGCCACCGACGAAGGTCACCTGGCTTTTGTCGCTGCGCAGCAGGTCGTCGCCGGCATGACCGAACAACCAATCGCCGTCGACGCTGGCCGCCAGTGTGTTGCCGTAGGCGTCACCGTTGAGCGAGTGGTTGTAGTGGGTCAATTCACTGCCGTTGAGCAAGCCATTGGCGGTGACGCTGTAAGTCACCTCCTTGCTGCCCCACCATGAACCCGACTCCTTGCTCACCAGCGAACCGATGTCGCGGGTCATGCTGATGCCACCATAGGCGTCGCGCACGTACAGGGTGCCGTCGCCGTCGTTGGCAAAACTGAAGTTCTGCAACGGCTTCTGCAATTCGAAGGTGTTGCTGCCCTTGCCGCCCAGCAGAAGGTTGTAGCCGCCGTCGTCGCGCAAGCGGTCGTTACCGTCGCGACCTTCGATGAAGTCATTGCCGGCACCGCCCTTGAGCAAATCGTCGCTGTCGGTGCCGATGATGAAGGTGCTGCCGGTGTGGGGTTCGCCGCTGCGTCCGAGGTCCTCGACCCAGGTGGTACCCCGGGACGACTCCGCCAGGTTGGAGACGATCAGCGTTGAGTCCTTGTCGGTGAGGTCGTAGAACCGCGAGTCGATCACCCGGTTCAAACCGTCGGCATAGCCCAACGAGCCATGGGCTGACCAGTTCAGCGGATTAAGGATGCTGAATGGCACCAGGTTCTGCGCGGTGGACGCGTACTGGTCGTTGAAGTTGACGATGTTGTTGGTCGCCGAATTCTGATGACCGTCGTGCTTGCCCAAGGACCCACTGCTGAACGTGGTGCCGTCGAGCACCCGGAACACCGGGTCGTTCTCGTAGCCGATGTTCAACACGTTGTTGCCGGTGGCGCTCTGGGTCGGTGAGGCGAACGCGATGTAATTGGCGTCCTTGTAGAAGCCGCCCCAGTTGTTGCCGCTCAACTCGGCGAGGCTGTTGACCCCCAACCCGCCGAGGCTATGGCCGCTGACCATGACATCCCTGGCGCTCAGGCCATGGGCGATGGAAAACGCGGCAACGTCCTTGAGCAAGTTGTCAAAGGCGTTTTTCGCGTAATTCGTCGCGTAATCCACCGGGCCGACGGCGGCCAGCAGGTTGTTCTTCATGTCGCCGAAGGTGTCGCTGTACCCCAGGCCTCCGGTGCCCCGGAAGGCAATGCCGATACCGATCAGCTTGCCCGCCGTGTCGTACTTGCCGAGCACTTCGGCTTCGGCGCTGGTGAAGCCGTCCTTCTCACCATAGAAAGTGCCCTGAGCGCCGACCTTGCCTTGATAACCCAGTTGCTTGGCGCCAATCGGCGCCCACGCGGTGGCCGGCAGTGGCTGACCGGTTGGCGTGTACGCATACAGCGTCAGGGCGATGGCGTCGCTGTACAGCGCCTTGCCGTCAGCATTTTTGTAATCAAACAGTCCCATGTTGTTTGCTTCCTTTGCGTTAAATCAGAACTGCCAGTCGAGTGTCAGACCTACACCGTGGTCTTTTTCGTTGGAGCCCAGCAGTCCGTTGTAATCCAGGCTCACACGCACATCTTTGGCCACCGCCAGACCGGCGCGCGCACCAATGACGGCGGCGTTACGATCCAGAGACACGCTCTGCACGCTGAACCCGGTGTTGCCGTTGGCGAAGGCCAGGTGGTCTTCGGAACGGGTGCTGCTCAGGTTGTGCTGCCAGCCCAGGGTGCCGGACAGTTCCAGTTGCTGTTTGTCCGACAGGGCAATGGCTTTGCTCGCCCGCACACCGAGGGTCGAGAGCACGGCGTCGCGGTTGTCTTCGCCCCCCTTGAGCGCGGCGGCATCGCCTTTCTCGGTGAAGCTGTCGCGGTTGAGGTGCACGTAAGCCAGGTTGGCAAACGGTTCCAGGGCCAGCGGTTGCAGGTCCAGGCGATACGCGGCTTCGGTAAACAGCTGGGCGGTGGTCGCATCGCGTTTGGATTTCTGTTTGCCGCTGACGTCACCGAATTGCAGGTCACGTTTCACATCGATGCGATGCCAGCTATAAGCGCCGCCGACACTCAAGCGCAGTGCATCGATTTCATGGCCCAGGTAGGCGCCCAAGTGGTAGCTGTCGACCGAGGCCGACGAATGCGTGCCATCGCCCATGCTCAACGAGCTGTCGCTATACCCGGTGACGAAACCGAGCCGCGTATCTTCAGTGATGAGACCGTCGACACCGGCCAGCAAGCCGCCGATGGAGCTGGTGGAACTGGCGTTGTCATGCCCGCCGTCGCTCTTGCCCCAGGCGCCGAGGACTTTGACCCAGGTATTGCTGCGGTCATCGGTGGGTGCCGCGGCATCGAACAGATCACGCTCACGCAGGCGTTCGCCGACGGCATCGCGCAGGTAACGGCTGTCGTTGATCAGCAACGTGCCGATCGCCGGATGAATCTCACCGGACAGTTGCTGGAAGGCTTGTTGCGCGACGGCAGCGGTTGGCGACAGCAACAGGGTTTCATAGAGCGGATTGCCCGCGCCCAGTTGCTCGGCAGCGGCAGCCACGGCATGTTGGTTCGGGGTCTGGCCGATGCTGGCGAAGGACGCGGCGTTGCGCTCTACCGCCAGTTGGATGCCAGTAGCCGAGTAGTCGAGCGCGCCGCCGATGAACAGGTAGTTCGGCAGGACTGCGCCAAACCGCCCTTCGATGCCGCCAGCTGCTTGCAGGATGTTGTATTGATTGCCAAGCAGCGATTGCACGTCGCTGGTGGTCAGCAAGGTCGGGCTGTTTTCCAGGGACAGGCTGACAGTCGCGCCTTCGATCACTGCTTTACCGCCCGCGATGATCTGGTCGCTGCTGGTCGGCGACAATTCCACGGCGTAGGTCGAGCCCGGCTCGAACGTCACGTCACCCGCGACCTGCAAGGTGCCGATGGAATTGCCGGGGGCCACGGTGCCGCCGCTTTTCGCGGTCAATGCGCCGATGCGGCCGTTACCGCCGAGGATCCCGCTGTCGTTGACGGTGACCGCCGAGAGCAGCGAGCCGTTGATCGCCAATCGACCCTGATTGACCAGCGTCGGGCCGGCGTAAGTGTTGGCGCCGGTCAGCACCAGCGTGCCGATGCCCTGCTTGGTCAGGCCGCCGTGGCCGGAAATGTCGTTGCGCCAGACGTCCCGGCCACACTGCACGTCATTGCACACGCGCTCGGTCGGTTTGCCCGCATCGATAATCGCGCCGATGCCGGGCAAGTCCGCGACAAACTGGCTGGAGCCGTAGGCGCCCTGGATGCGGAACTCCTCGGGTATGTCTTGCTCGGTGACCAACATCGCCGGGCCATCGATGCCTTTGCGCAGGTTGATCATGCCCCAGCCATACAGCGCGTCGACACCCGGTGCGCCCATGTCGGTGGCCGTGGTGCGCAGCACGCTGGCAACCTGGGCGCCAGTCATGTACGGGAAGCGTTCCATCAGCACCGCCACCGCGCCCGCGACGTGCGGCGCCGCCATGGAGGTGCCGTTTTTGTTGGCGTAGCCGATGGTCATGTTATCGGCATTGGTGCCGCCGATGACTGCACTGAAGATCTTGCTGCCCGGTGCCGACACGCAGAAACTCGCGGTGTAGCCGCAACGCGACGAGAAGATGCTGATGTTGTAGAGGTCCGGGCTGTTGAGGTCCGGGTTCTTCTGCAAGGCCGCGACGGTCATCCAGTTCGGTGCGATTTCGGGGACGAAATAACCGAGGCCGGCAATGGCATCCGGGTTGTTGAGGTTGTAGTCGTTGCCGGCGGCGAAGATCGTCACGATGCCGCTGCGAGCGGCCGCGATCGCACCGTCATAGGCACCGCCCTGGCGCGTGCCGAGGATGGGTTGGATCTGATTGAATTGCAGTTGCGCGTCCTGCACGGTGAAGTGCGGATACGCCGGGTCGCGGCCGCCCAGGTCGAAGCGATCGGTGATGCCGATGCCCCAACTGTTGTTGATGATCCGCGCCCCGCTGGCGATCAATGCATCCCAACCGGCCTTGTACACCGCGCCGTCGTTGCCGAGGATGATCCCGTCTTCGGGGCCCGGGTCGCCGTTGTCGGCACTGATGATTTGCGCGTTGTACGCCACCCCGTGCATTGGATTGCCGTCACGGCTGCCCGCCGCGATCCCGCCGACGTGAGTGCCGTGGGAGCCGAGCTTGCCGTCGTAGCCGACCGAGGGCGAACCGTCATACACAAACGCATCGCCGGCTTTGACCGGGATGTACGGGTCGGTGTATTCGCGGATACCGCGGGTGACCAGCGTGACGACCTTGTTGGCACCGGAAAACTCCGGATGCTGGGCGTAAACCGGTTGATCGAAGATCCCCAGTTTCACACCTTTGCCGCTGTAACCGGCGGCGTAGGCATCCTGGGCATTGATGCCGCCCAGGCCCCAGTCAGCGTTGAACTCAGCGCTACGCCAACTGTTGGGATCGCCTGCTTTGCCGCTTTCCACGTAGGGCACCGCTTGTGCGGTGCCTACTGAAGCCAGCGCACAAAGCAGGGCTCGGTTGAGTGCTTTCAAGGCGAATAAGTTGTTGTTCTTAACTTTCATACAGCGACCATCCTTAGTTGTCTTGCCAAAATCTCTGTGGCGAGGGGGCTTGTCGGAACGCCACATCGTCCCGTTCGGCTGCGCAGCAGTCGCGAACCCGGCTGATGCGTTTTGTCTGCCAAATCACCGCTGCCTGTTTTGGGGCGGCTTCGCCACCCAGCGGGAGCAAGCTCCCTCGCCACATTTAATGTTTGCCACGTTTTTTGTTCGTGTTTTTAAAACTGCCAATTGAGGCTTAGCCCTACGCCATGGCTCTTCTCGCGGCTGGCCAGTTGGCCGGTGTAATCGAGGTTCACGCGAATGTCCCGGCTCAGGGCCAGGCTGGCATGCGCGCCTACCAGTGCCGCGTCACGTACCATTGGCGTCCCTTCCACCGAGAACGCCGTGCTGCCGCTGGCAAATGCCAGATGTTCTTCAGCATCGGTATTACTCAGGTTGTGCTGCCAGCCGAGACTGCCGCTCAGGTCTAGTTGCTGCTGGCCGGACAGATTCACCGTTTTCAATGCGCGCACGCCCAGGGTGCTGAGCACCGCATCCCGCGTGTCGCCGGTGCTTTTCAGTGCGGCGCCATCACCTTTCTCGGTGAAACCCTCGGTGTCGAGGTGCACGTAGGCCAGGTTGGCGAAGGGTTCGAGCGCGAGCGGTTGCAGATTCAGGCGATACGCCGCTTCACCGAACACTTGAGTGGTGCCGGCATCGACCTTGGCTTTCTGCTTCGCGCTGACGTCGCCGTATTGCAGGTCACGTTTCACGTCGGCACGATGCCAGCTGTAGGCACCGCCGGCACTCAGGCGCCAGGCGCCCAGTTCGCGGCCGGCGTATGCACCCAAGTGATAGCTGTCGACCTTGGCCGATGAATGCGTGCCCGAGCCCATGCTCACCGAACTGTCGCTGTAACCCGTGACCAGGCCGATCCGGGTTTGCTCGTCGATCGCGCCATCGACACCGGCAAGCAAGCCGCCGATCAAGGTGGTGTAACCGGCGGTGTCATGGCGGTCATCGGTCTTGCCCCAGGCCCCAAGCGCCTTGATCCAGCCATTGCTTTGCGCGCCTTTGGCGTCAACCAGTCGCTCACCGATTGCATCGCGCAGGTATCGACTGTCGTTGATCAGCACCGAACCCAACGCCGGGTAGATTTCCCCCGACAACTGCTGGAACGCCTGCTGTGCGGACGTCGCGGTGGGCGACAGCAACAGGCTTTCGTACACCGCATTCCCCGCCCCAAGCCCTTCCACGGCGGAAGCGACGGCGCGCTGGTTCGGCGTCTGGCCGACGCTGGCGAACGTCGTGTCGTTCCGCTCCACGCTCAGTTGAATACCGGTGGCGGCGTAATCGAGGCTGCCGCCGATGAACAGATAGTTGGGCAACACCGCACCGAACTGACCTTGAATGCCGCCGGCCGCTTGCAGGATGTTGTATTGCTGACCGAGCAGGCTTTGCACTTGTTGAGTGCTGAGCAAGGTCGGGCTGTTTTCCAGTGACAGACTGACCGTCGCACCGCTGACCGTGGCCGTGCCGCTCGCAACGATCCGGTCGCTGTCGGTCGGAGACAGCTCCACCGCGTAAGTCGAGCCGGGTGCAAACGTGACGTCGCCGGCGACCTGCAAGGTGCCAATGGAATTGCCCGGCGCGACGGTAGCGCCGCGATTGGCCGTCAGATCCCCGACTCGTCCTGAACCGCCCAGCGTGCCCCCGTCATTGACGGTCACACTGGATGCCAACGAACCGTTGACCGACAGCAGGCCGCCATTGACCGTGGTTGGCCCGCGATAGCTATTGTCACCAGTCAGCATCAAGCGTCCGGCTCCTGACTTGATCAGGCTGCCTTCGTAGACCCGAGTGGTGGCGGCAAGATCGCGGGCCATGCCGACGGCGTAATCCGTCTGATCCTGCTGACTGGCACCGGCCGGTACGCCATTCTCCCAGCCCTTGGTCCTCAACGTCTGTTGCCAGGCACTGCGTTCGGCCGCGTCTTCACTCTGCCGCTGGATCAGCGCGTTGTCCGAGATGTCGTTGCTCCAGACATCGCTCTGCCCTGCCCCCAGATTGGCGTCGAAGCGCCCGAGCAATTGCCCCGGCCCGCGCATCGCCCGTTCGAGGTTAGCCACGCCCCAGCCGACCCGGGTATTGGGCGCCTGGGTGACGGAACCGTCGAGTTGGGTGGCGGTGGTCAACAGGGTTTCCAGCGCCTGCTGGTTGGTCATGTACGGATAGCGTTCCATCACCAGCGCCAGCGCGCCGGTGGCATGCGGCGCGGACATGGACGTGCCGGACTTGATCGCATAACCGGCGTCGGGAATGGTGCTGTCGATCTTCGCACCGGGGGTGGTGATGCACCAATACTTGGCGATTCCGCACTGGTTGTACTTTTGCTGGTTACTTTGATCCAACCCCGACACCGCCAGCCAGTGGCCTTCCAGGTCCGGCTGGAAGTAAGGCAAGGCTGAACGCACGCTGGCATTGGGGTAACCGCTGTTACCGGCGCTGAACACATTAATCACACCGCGACGGGAAACGTCAGCCGCCGCATCGAGCCAGGTGCCTTTGTTCCAGTGCTGGGCGTAGGCGGCGTGCAGATCGTCGAGGGTACGATAGCTGACGTCCGCTGGCTGGCTGCCCCAACTGTTATTGATCGCCCGCACACCGGCGTCGGCCAAGGCGTTATAGACCGCTTTGAAGTAGCGCGGATCCGGATTGGGGCCGAACAGAAAACTGTCGTTCTTGTTGGTATTGCCGACGTAGACCTGCGCGTTGTACGCCACACCGTGCATGCCGGTGCCATCGCGGGAGGCGCCAATGGTGCCGGCGACATGGGTGCCGTGGGAGTCGTTGTTGGCGTTGAGGGTGCCGTCGACATTGAACAGTGAACCGTCGACGTAGCTGCCGCTGGCCAGCACCGCGTGGTAACGGTCTGTGGCGAATTCGGGATGGGCTGCATCGAAGCCTGAATCGAGTTCGCCGATTTTCACACCCTTGCCGGTGATGCCAGCGGCGTAGGCCTGGTCGGCCTGCATGCGGGCCAGTCCCCAGTCCCGCTGAAATTCCACCGAGCGCCAACTGGCCGCATCGCCCAGGGTGCCGTTTTCCTGATAAAGCGCCTGGGCCGAGCCTGGCGCTACTGAAATCCAGAGCAATAACGTGCCGACCGACATCGGCTTGATCTGTACGTCCATGTCAACTTCTCGCTTTTTTGGCGTTTTTAGAATTCTGGTTGCCCACTAGGGGCTGCAACGCAAAAGCTCAAATCATTGAGATCTCGGGCCTTGACCGAATGCCTCGTCCACCTTGGCCAGATCCTGCTCATTCAAGGTCCCCGCGTAGTAATGCAACTTGGTCCAGGCCATCAGGTAGTCGTACCTTGCCTGAGCCAAATCCCGGCGGGTGGTAAATAGTTGTTGTTCGGCATTCAACGCATCCAGGTTCACCCGCTCACCGCCCAGGATGCTTTGCTTGGTCGAAACCACCAGCGCTTCCGCCGATTTCAGGGCTTTCTGATAAGCACGCAACTTGTTCACCCCCGACAGGCAGGCACTGAATTGCCGACGCAGCTCGATCAGGGTTTCACGGGTCTTGCCGTCCAGTTCGTACTCGGCCTGTTCCATGGTGCGGCTGGCCTGACGGGTCGACGCCGACACCCCGCCGCCGGCGTACAACGGCACGCTGACTTCAATGCCGATGGTGTTGGTGTCGTAACGCTGGTTGTAGGTATTGCCGCTTTCCGATTCGTTCTGGCGCACCGAAGCGTAGGCACTGACTTTCGGCAGGTGTCCGGCGCGGTTGCGTTCGACTTCATACCGCGCGACTTCCACCGCCTGACGCTGGGAGGCCAGGTTCGGGTTGTTGGCCACGGCCATCTCGTGCCAGGTGTCGTAGTTGGCCGGCAGCAGGCTGAAGGTCTGGAAGTTCTGGTCCAGTGGCGCCAGATCGGTGATGTCGACGGCCGGCACACCAATCAGCGCGCCCAGTTCGCGCAAGGACGCGTCCTGCTCGTTGCGTGCCTCGATTTCCTCGGCGGTCGCCAGTTCGTAGCGAGACTCGGCCTCAAGAATATCGGTGCGCGTGCCCTCGCCCTGGCGGAACATCTGCTCGTTCTGCTGGAACTGCTGTTCGAAGGCCTTCTTCTTCGCCAGCGCGATGTCGATCTGATCCTGGGCGAACAGCGCATTGGTGTAGTTTTCCAGCACACGAACCAGCAATTCCTGGCTCTTGCCGCGGAAGGCTTCGTCGGCAAACAGCGACTGCGCCACGCCTTTGCGATACCCCGCGTAGGCTTCGTAATCGAGCAACGGCTGTTGCAGGGTCAGGTTCGAGCCGTAGCTGCCGTAGTTGCGGTCCTCGGTGAAGTCCGGCCGACCTTCATTGATTTGGGTGACCTTGGAGGTGTTGCGTCCCTTGTTGTAGGTGTAACCGATCCTGGGCAACAACCCGGCCCGGCCTATGATGCGGTTTTCAAGGCCGGCATCGCGTTCCTTCATGGCGCCAAGGAATACCGGGTCATTGCGCAACGCTTGCTCGTAGATATCGAACGGCCCCATGGCGGCCATCGCACCGTTGCACGTCAGCAACGCCAGGGTGGCTGTGAGCATTGAAAGCTTATTCATACAGCCGAACATCCTTATTCCTCGGTCAACGCGGAGCCTGCCCGGTCGAGCAGCGGTTTGAACAAATAGTTGAGGAGTGAACGTTCACCGGTGCGCACGAACATTTCCGCCGGCATGCCGGGCTTGATCACCAGCCCGTTGAGTTTTTCCATGGCCTGGTCGCTGACGCTGCTGCGCAGCACGTAATACGGCGCGCCGGTTTTCTCGTCGACCATCTGGTCGGCGGAAATCAGGCTGACTTCGCCGGGTACGCGCGGTGTACGGCTCTGGTTGAACGCGGTGAACAGAATGTCCACCGGCAAGTGGGTGCCGACCTTGTCGATCAGGTTGATCGGCAAGTGCCCTTCCACTTCCAGGCGGGTGCCTTGCGGCACGATCTCCAGCAAGGTGTCGCCCTGGCGGACCACCGCACCTTCGGTGTGAACCCCGAGGTTGACCGCGATGCCGTCGGCGGTGGCGATGATTTCGCTGTGCTGCAGATCAAACCCGGCGGAAGTCAGCTGCTCTTCCAGGGTCACGCTTTTGAGTTGCGCGTCGGCCAGTTGCGTGCGGACTTCTTTCTGGTATTCCTCGATGTGCTGTTGCAGCTTCAGGCGCGACTCGAGGATGCCCTGCTCGACCCGGCCGCTTTCGCCGCTGTTTTCCGCCAATTGCTGCTGCACCTGCGACAGCTGCCGCTGGAACTCCATCAAGCGATTGCGCGGGATGTAGCCGTTGTCTGCCAGGGGCTGAAGGTTACTCAGTTGTTGCTGCAAGGAGCTGGCCTGAGCCGAAAGGTCGGTACGCGCTCGGCGCATGCCGGCCAATTGCGCGCTGGCGCCTTCGATGCTGGCGCGCAGACCCGCCTGCTCGCGGGAAAACGCTTCGCGGCGGCTGCTGAACAATTGCCGCTGGCCTTCGAGGACCAGCGCCAGGCGTGTGTCGGGATCGTTGCTCAGTTCCGCGGGGAAATTCACCTGCTTGAGGTTGTCCCGCTCGCTCTGCCAACGCGCCAGGCTGGCCCAGGCCATGCGGTATTGCGCTTGCAGCGATTGCACATCGGCCGCGACCTGGGTCTGGTCGAGCTGGAACAGCGGTTGGCCCTGCTTTACCACCTGGCCTTCGCTCACCAGGATACGGCTGACCACGCCGTTGCTCATCGATTGCACGGCCTTGCGCTTGCCCGAGACCACGACTGTGCCTTGCACCGGGATTCCTTGGTCGAGCGGCGCGAGGCTGGCCCAGGTGAAGAAACTGCCAGCACCGACGATCGCCAGAATCCAGCCCATCCGGGAGAAGAAACGTGCATCACGCTCAGGGCGTTCGGCGATGTAATCGTGTTCCATCGTCGCTTCGTTTTCAGTGTTCATGCGAGCGCTGGTCATACACCCGAATTCCTTGTCGTAGGCTGATACTGGCGACTCATGCTGAGCCCGCCTGGTGCTTGCGCCGGTTTTTCACGTTGCTGTTCCTGGGCGCCGGAGAGTGCCTTGAGCACTTCCTGGCTGGGGCCAAAGGCCTGTAAACGACCGTCGTTGAGCACCAGCAACTTGTCAGCCTGAGCCAGCGCCGAGGAACGATGGGTCACCAGAATCACGCTCGTGCCCTGAGCCTTCATTTGCGCGATGGCGCCGGCCAGCGCCGCTTCGCCCACGGTGTCGAGGTTGGAATTGGGTTCATCGAGCACCACCAGGCTTGGCTTGCCGTACAGCGCGCGGGCCAACGCCACCCGTTGCTTCTGGCCGCCAGACAAGCCACTGCCGTCCTCGCCCAGCACCGTGTCGTAGCCCTGCGGCATGCGCAGGATCAGTTCATGGACGCCCGCCTGTTGCGCCGCTTCGACGACTTTTTGCGAATCCGCTTCGCGAAACCGGGCGATGTTTTCCGCGATGCTGCCGCTGAACAATTCGATGTCCTGGGGCAAGTAACCGATGTAGGGACCCAGATCGTCGCGGTTCCAGCGATGGATGTCCGCGCCATCAAGCCGCACCGTGCCGCCAAGGGTTGGCCAGACGCCAACCAGCACCCGGGCCAGGGTCGACTTGCCGGAGCCGGAGGCGCCGAGTACGCCCAACACTTCGCCGGCACTCAGGCTGAAATTGACCATGTGCAGGGTCGCCGCGCGTTGCCCCGGAGGGCCGGCGCTGACTTGTTCGAAGGTGATCTGCCCCTTCGGCGCCGGCAGCGCCATGGCTTCGTCACTCGGTGGAAAGGCTTGCAGCAGCGAATCAAGACGACGATAAGCGAGCTTGGCGCCGCTCCACTGTTTCCACACCGCGATCAGCTGATCGATGGGGCTCAGGACACGGCCCATCAGAATGGAGCCGGCGATCATCATTCCGGCGGTCATATCGCCCTTGATCACCAGTAACGCGCCGAGGCCCAGGACCAGGGATTGCAGGCACAGCCGCAAGGTTTTGCTCAGGGAGCTGATGATGGCGCCGGTGTCGCTGGCCTGATTTTGCAGGCCGAGAAAACGCGAATGCACCTGGAACCAACGCTTGCGCAACACGCCGAGCATGCCCATTGCCTGGATGGTTTCGGCATTGTGCAGATGACTGGTGGCCAGTTGGCTGGACTTCTGGGAAAACCCGGCGGCTTCGCCCAAGGGCTTTTTGGTCATTGCCTCGTTCAGACACGCGAGGCCGATGAGCACCAGCGCGCCCACGGTCGCGAACACACCGAGCCAGACGTTGAACAGGTAGATCACGAAGAGGTAGACCGGAAACCACGGCGCGTCGAAGAAGGCAAACAGCGCAGGACCGGTGACGAATTGGCGAATGTGGGTCAGATCGCCAAGGGACTGACCGGCGTTGCCCTCGCCCTTGAGCAGGTTGCGCTCGAACGCGGCCTGATACACCCGCAGGTTGAAACGGCGCTCCAGTTGGCTGCCGATGCGGATGACGATGAAGCTGCGCACGATCTCAAGCAACCCGATGAAGGCGAAAAATCCGACCACCATCAGCGACAACATGGCCAGGGTGGTTTCGTTTTGCGAAGACAACACGCGGTCGTAGACCTGGAGCATGTAAATCGACGGGACCAGCATCAGCACATTAATTAACGCGGTAAAACAACCGACGCTGATCAGGATGCTCTTATAGTCGCCCAGTGCCTTGAATAACGGTGCGGTGGCCGGGCTCATTGCCATCTTCATGGTTTCTTCCTGAGGTGTTATTCCTCGTCATGCCTGACGAAGTTTCCATTAACTGTCCGCGCAGAGGCAGATATAGGTTTGGCGCATCAGCGCTTACAAACCAATAACAACTTTTATTCTGGTTTGGTGCTTATAACGATAATGACCGTCGCTCTTTCACCGTTGCCTTTTAATTACTGCGTCTGGCGCACAAGTGTTATGACCAGCGCGGATTTCAATGTGGCTTTATAAGCGCCATCACGTTGACGGCTGAGAAATAGAATCTTCGAACCTTCGTTGCCGGTGATCGCAATGCCGTCCGGTTCCGGGAACCAACCGGTAGCGGTTTTGCCATCCAGCCAGGCGCTAAGGCAGCTGGCGCCCTCACCCAATGTCTGGGTTTGCTGAAAGTCGATGACGCACACGTTGGACGGTTTGTCTTGCAACGCCCGGGACTCTGGCGAGTCATCTTTGGCGCTGAGAGTCGCCTGCCATTTGCCGGCCAGTTCCGACGGATCCGCTAATTTCAGGCTGCTTGACATGGCTGTCTCTCCAAAAAAAATCATCAACGTCGCCAGGAGCCACGCGGTTGTAAGGTTGGTAAAGGCTTTATGAGCCATAGGTTGTTGTACTCCGGCTGCGGTCTTTGGCACAGAGGGCGGCGCATCGGCGCCACCCTCCTTATCGCGCTACATCACGCGGCGATGTCCGAGAACGCCGCCTGGCCAACGGTGCTGACCAGGAAGTCAGCCACGCCATGCCCGGAGAAGTCCACCGCCAACTGGCTGTTACCGCCCGAAGAGGTCAACACGGCATCGCCTGCCGCACCGGTGAACGAATTCACGAAGTGCAGGCCCGCGCCTTTGGTGATGGCGGTCAGGTCGATCTTGTCCAGGCCACTGACAAAGTCGAGGATCTGATCAGTCGCACCCGGCTTGGAATCGCTGCTCGCTGCGAACACAAAAGTGTCCGAGCCGGTACCGCCCCACAGCTTGTCCGCACCGCCCGCGCCGAAGAGGATGTCGTTGCCGGCACCGCCCTTCAGCTCGTTGGACACGCCATTACCAATCAGCAGGTCGTTACCCGAACCGCCAATCGCGTTCTCGATGGTTGCACCCTTGGCAATGGAAACGTTGCCAACCATGCCGCCAACATCGGAGAATGAGGCCTCATTGAGGTTGATCTTCTGGTTCTGGGTAAAACCGGAGAAGTCCAGCGTGTCTTTGCCGCCCGCATCCCACACCGAGAACACGACCTTGTCCGACGACGAAGACGCGCTCAGGAAATCGCGACCGGCATTGGAGTTGAAACCGTAGGTGGTGTCACCGGTGCGGGTGGTGGTGTTGGCACCGTAGAGTTTCTGGATGGCGGCAATATCGTCCAGCAACGGACCGGACGCATAGGCTTCGACGCCGGCCTTGCTGAAGTTCTGGTCGGTGTTGCTTTCACTCCAATAGCTCATGAGGCTGTAGCCGCGGGTGTCTTCCGCGTAGGTCGCGTCGTTGTAAGTCGGCGCGCCTTCACCGGCGTTGTAGTCGCCGGGGTGGGCCAGGCCCAGGGAGTGACCGATTTCGTGGGTCAGGGTTTGACGACCGTAGTTGTTCAGGTCCGGTGTCTTGTTGGGCGTGTAGCTGCTGTTGGTCAGGTACCAGGAAGTACCGTCATAACCGGCGCCGGTGCCAGGCAGGTAGGCGAATGCCGCTGCGCCGTCCTGGCCGCTGCTGTAATTGCCGAAGGTCATGTGACCGTCGCCGCCTGTGGCTTTCTCGGTGAAAGTGACTTTGGCCACATCGGCCCAGGATTGCATGGCGAGCACGGCCTGGGCTTTCTGCTGGGCGCTGAACTGACTGAAACCGGAAATCCCGTGCTTGTTCATGGTGCTCGACGACGCCGAGGTCAGGAACGTGTAGGTCAGTTCGATTTTTCCGCTGCCGTCCTTGTCCTGGTAGGCAGCGCCATCGCGCAGCAATTGCGTCGCTGCCTCGTCGACGGAGTAGGACGGTTTGCCATTGACCGTGAGATTGCCACCCCGGTCATACTGATGGCTGAAGCTGTCGATCTGGTTGTACGCAGAACTGGGCGCAGCCAATGCTTGCAATGGCGAAAAGGCCTGTTCGGCAAGATCAATAGCGTTGTTTTTAACTTTCGACATAAACACACTTCCTTGTTTAGCAATGGAACAGTTTTTGTCAGATAGCGACAATCTCTGGCGAGATCGTCCTATCACTCGCCCAATGAAGGCGAAAGAAAACTGACACAATTCGAAATCGAACGTCTACATTTTTTTTGACGTCAAATTGTTCTGCCCCGGCAAGTACCCGGAAACAATGCCTGCGCTGTCGAAATATAGTTTTTAGTTGAGGGTTTCGGACTAATTGTCTGACAATTGCGTATTTAAATATTAAATAGAGGTAAGTTGTTTTTTGTCGAGAGCGTCTCACTTTTCCGTGACTTTTAATATGAGTGCCAGTGCAATGCCATCAGCCAAATCAAACGCCCGATGAGGGGTAGCCAGCCGCGATGACTTCCAGATGAACAGGAGCCAATGGTGAACACGTTGCGTGTTCACCATTGCATTTACCCACCGCCATCACTGCTTTCTAAACCTCATCAACAACGGACAAGACCGTTTCTCGACTGTCCAGGATCCCCAGTTGCTGGAGGATGTCATTGATGCCCCCCCATAGGCCGAGATCCTCAGGTGTCGGGACTTCGACCAAGATACGACGCAAGCTCAGGTTGACCTTCAACCTGCCATAGGCGATTTCATCGGACTGGGCGCCTTTATCGATGATTCGCTTGGCAGCGAGGTTAATCTCTCCTTCAACGTAAGCTTGCAAAGCTGATTTGTTCATCGCGATTCTCCTTTGCAGACGTTATGTCTGTGCCGGAAACGCTACAAAGGATTTTGCCAGCCATCTACTGTCAGAATTTACAGGTCCAGACGGTCAATGCCGCGATTGGGTTATGGCCTCAACTCCCCGTCCGAATCTTGTTCCACACCCTCGTCCGAATCCGGTCGATATTCAGCGGCATCGCCTCCAGGGCGAACAGCTTGCCCATCATTTCCGGGCTCGGATAAACCTTGGTGTCATTCTTGATGGCCGGGTCAATCAGGCTGTCGGCCTGCTGGTTGCCGTTGGCGTAGTGAACATAGTTACTGATGCTGGCCATGACGTCCGGGCGCAGCAGGTAGTTCATGAACGCGTAGCCGGCCTTTTCGTCCGGGGCGTCGGCGGGCATGGCGACCATGTCGAACCAGATCGCGGCGCCTTCCTTGGGAATGGCGTAGCCGATGTCGATACCGTTCTTGGCTTCTTTGGCACGGTTCTCGGCTTGCAGGATGTCGCCGGAGAAACCGACAGCTACACAGATGTCTCCGTTGGCCAGGTCGCTGGTGTATTTGGATGAGTGGAAATAGCTGACGTAGGGCCGGACTTTCATCAGCAGCGCTTCAGCTTTTTTGTAGTCTTCCGGGTTCTTGCTGTGGTGCGGCAGCCCGAGGTAATTCAGCGCGGCCGGCAGCAGTTCGGGGCCGTTGTCGAGGATGGCGACGCCGCACTTTTTCAGCTTGGCCATGTTCTCGGGCTTGAAGATCAGGTCCCAGGAGTCCACTGGCGCGTTGTCGCCCAGCACGGCCTTGACCTTGGCGATGTTGTAGCCGATACCGGTGCTGCCCCAAAGATATGGGAAGCCGTGTTCGTTACCCGGGTCGTTGGTCTGCAATGCCGTGAGCAATACCGGGTTGAGGTTCTTCCAGTTCGGCAGCTGGTTCTTGTCGAGCTTCTTCAGCGCCCCGCCCTGAATCTGCCTTGCCATGAAGTGGTTGGACGGGAATACCACGTCGTACCCGGATTTTCCGGTCATCAGCTTGCCGTCCAGGGTTTCGTTGCTGTCATAGACGTCGTAGCTGAAGGCGATGCCGGTTTCTTTCTGGAAGTTTTTAGTGGTATCCGGCGCGATGTAGTCCGACCAGTTATAGATCTTGACGGTCTCGGCGGCATGGCTGAGGGACGCGACAAGCGCAAGGGGTGCCAGGGTCAGTGTCTTTCGGATCATGAGTCGATTCCTGTATGGGTTGTTTTTGGCAGGCAATCAAAGGATCAAAAATCAAAAAATCAAAAAATCAAAACGTAGGTCTTGCGCACGGTTTCCTGGATATCCCAGATGCCGAGGCTGTTGGCCGGCAACATCAGTGCGTCGCCGGCTTCGATGTAGAGGATTTCACCGTCGTCCGGGGTGAAGGTGCAGCGGCCCTGGATGAAGTGACAGAATTCCTGGGCAACGATCTGCCGACGCCAGCGGCCGGGCGTGCACTCCCAGACGCCGGTTTCGACGCCGTCGTCGCGTTCGACGCTGGTGGTCGAAGCCACCGCCACCGGCGCTCCCAACGGCACGGCGACGGGGTTCGACTCCTCCAGCTCCAGTGTTGCGGTGTTCTTGAATTGGGTGATGCCCATGGGAGTACCTGTCGATTGAGCCTATAGATGTAGAACGCGGCGTTTACTGCATGAAACCTTCCATGAACCCCGCCACCTTGCTCGCCAGTTTGCGGCGCCAAGGGGCTGTCGCCGGGTTGGCCAGGGTCTGGTCTTCGTGGACGAAGCTGCGGATGATTGCGTTGTAACCCAGCCAGCGGCAGGGTTCGGGTTCCCAGGCCCGGAGCGTGTCCAGACCGCCTTGAGGCACGACCCAAGGCTGGTGAACCAGTTCGGTATCGCGCTCAAGAATCAGATCCGCCAGGGTTCGGCCGCCCAGGTTGCTGGCGCCGACGCCCTCGCCGCCATAACCGCCGGATAAGGCAATGCCGCTGGCCTGATCGCAGAGCATGTGCGGCTTGAAGTGCCGGGACATGCCCAGGTTGCCGCCCCATGCGTGGGTAATCTGCACGTTCTTGAGTTGCGGGAAGAGTTCGCTGAACAGGTAGCGCCGCAACTCCACTTCGCTGGTGGTCAGGTCAAAGTCATGGCGCAATTTTCCGGCAAACTGGTAGCCGCCCCGGGCGCCGAACACCAGGCGGTTGTCGGCGGTACGCTGGCCGTAGGTGACCTGTCGACTGCTTTCGCTGAACGCCTGGCCGCGGCTCAGGCCGATTTCGTCCCAGGTCGCGGCAGACAATGGTTCGGTGGCGACAATCAGGCTTTGTACCGGTAACTGATAACGGCCGAGGGGTGGCAACGTGACCGAATAACCTTCTACCGCCGGCACGATCCAGCGGCTGCGGACCTGAGCCTTTGCCGTGCGTAAACTCCCCGACTGCCACTGCGTGACCGCGCTGTTTTCGTAGATTTTGACACCCATGCGCTCGACCGTTTCTGCCAGGCCTCGCACCAACTTTGCCGGGTGAATGGTCGCAACGTGCGGTGCATAGATACCGCCATAAGGCTTCGCCACTCTGATCTGTTGCGTCAGTTGCTCCGGGCTGAGCCAGCGGTAATCGCTTTCGGTCAGGCCTTGGCGGTAAAGCTTGTCCAGATAGTCGCGCAGGCTGGTTTCCTGCTCGGGATAACGCGCGGCACAGTACAACACCCCGCCTTTGCGATAATCGCAGTCGATGCCCTCCCGTTCGATGACAATCTCGACTTCATCAGGAATGCTGTGCAGCAGATCGAAAGAGGCGCGGCGTTGGTCTGGCGGCAAACCCGCCAACAGACGGTCCTCGCCCAGCAAGTTGCCCATCAGCCAGCCGCCGTTGCGGCCCGACGCGCCAAAACCGGCGGTTTGCGCTTCGACGATGGCAATGTCCAGGCCTGGCGCCAGGCGCTTGAGGTAATAAGCGGTCCAGAGCCCGGTGTAGCCTGCGCCGATGATAGCCACGTCGACGTCCAGGTCATGCTCCAGCGCAGGACGCGCCAGCAACGGCTCGTCGAGTTGATCCATCCACAAACTGATAGTGCGCCACGCCGACATGCCAGACCCCGCCACTCAAACTTCGATGGCGTCGATCCTAGTGCGTGACCTCAGGGGCTGTCGTGCGCGCGTGCACGCAAAGAAATTTGTTTGACGTAAGCCTTGGGCGACAGCCCTGTGTGCTGGCGAAAACAACTGTAGAACGCCGACAAGGAGTTGAAGCCGGCGGCAAACGCCAGCTCATCAATGCGCAGCGGTGGCATGGCGGCGTCCAGCGCCGCGAGTAAATGCTGCAGCCGCGCCTGGTTGACATAGCGATAGAAGCTCTGGCCCAACACTTGATTCAGCAGATAGGAAATCTGATTGCGGCTGTACCCGCACTCCTGCGCCACCCGTTGCAGATCGAGCTCGGGATCCAGATAAGGCTGCTGGCGCTGGAAATACTGTTGCAGGTCCTCAGCCATGAAACTCAGCTGGCGCGGTGAAAGCCCAAGTCGGCTGGCGGCCGGGCGCGAATTCGTAGCGGTGTTGCGTTGCGGTTGTTCGCGCACCAGTGACGCGTATTCGTTGACTCGCCAGATCAACCCGTCGCGCACCGTGATCGCTTCACTGGAACGGAACGACACCAGCCCTTCGCCGCCGCGCAAGGTCATCTGGTACTGGATGAACGCAGTGTTGCCGTCCAGCCGTATGCGATCGGAATGCTCCAGCGCTTCGTCCGGGTTACGCGGCATGCTGCCGCGCACGTACTCACGCAACTCATCCAGGCCCATGATCCGGTTCTGGAAAAAGTCGTTGTACTGAATGTCCGGGTGATAAAGCGCCATCACACCGTCCAGATCCCGGTGTTTCCAGCACAGGTGGTAGCGCATGACCGTCTCGCCCGTGGCCTGGGTTTGCAGGGGGCCATCATCATCGGCGTGCATAAGGGACTCGACGAAAAAAGCCGAGCTTGCCGAAGTTCGGCCGCGGCTTCAATGACCACGCCTGATCGCCGGTAACGCCGAGCAAGGCCCGGCACGTGATCCATATCAAAAAAACGGTAGCAATCGCCAAACGGACTGAAAAAAATCACATGGTTTTCACATCCGGGTGCTACTTTTAAAGGCAGTCACCGGTTGAGCCATTGAAGGCTCTTCCCTCCTAACATGAGCTAAAGGAAGCGCTCGATGAAGAAGGCGGGCAACACATGAATAAAGGGTCTTTCAGCAAAGTCACGTTTCCAAACGCCTGTCAGCTGATGCGCTGGCATTTCCACCCCATGGGATTTGAGGCGAGCATGGACGCGCCGGGCAGCATGATCGCCCGCCTGTTTGACCGCGCCAGTGGCGAGACCATGATCGCCATTGCAGGCATTCCATGCGCAACCGTGATGAATGCCGCGGACGTAGAACGAATAATCGAAGCCGTGGAAGACGAGCTAGAGTCTTTCATACCTCCCCAGGCCTTCAAGAGTTATGCCTGAAGGCCAAACGCCCAACAAAAAGCCCACATCATGTGGGCTTTTTTGTGGGGCTCGGGTTCAGGCCAGTTTCTGACCCTGGCGATGATCAGCAAAGAATGGCTTGTCCTTGCCAATCCGGTCAGACGCCTTGGGCATGTTCGCCGCCTGAGTATCCTGCCCGTCGACATACCAGTAGCAATGACTCACCGCCCGAGTGATGCCGACGTAAGCCAGTCGCAGGATTTCGTCTTTCTGTGCGTTGTCGTATGGCTCGTTGTCGCCCGTCTTGCCAAGGCCCGCCATGCGATAGACCTGATTCTTGTAGGGAGAACTGGTCAGATGCTGACAATCACCCAGCAAAAACACCGCGTCAGCCTGCAAGCCCTTGGCGCTGTGATACGTCAGCTGTTTGATGCGCCGTGCTTCATATGGCAAGTTAGAATCCACATTAACTACAGACTTAATGTGTTGTTCAATCAATAACTTATCGCTGCTTTTTCGATAAAGCATCAAGATTGAATCACCTTGTCGATAATGCTGGATCAGGCGTTGAGCCATGCCTTGATCATCCCGATCCATGACGTTCACCGGCAACAGCGCCTTGGGTTCACCGCTGGCCTTGGCCTTCTTCCCGGCGATCGACGGCGCTGCGCGGACGATATGCTCGGCCGCATCAATGATGTGCTGATGACTGCGGAAATTGTCGCTGAGCATCACTTTGGTCGTGCTCGGTGACGGGAATTCCTTGTTGAACTCCATGAAATACGCTGGAGAACTGCCGCGCCAGCCATAAATGGACTGCCAGTCATCGCCGACGCAGAGCAAGGACGAACGTTGCGCGCCTCGCCCCACATGCATCGCCGGGCCGCGACTGCGGATCTCGGCCAGACTGGCACGGATCCACGAGACAATTTGCGGCGATACGTCCTGGAATTCGTCGATCATCAGGTGTGACAAGGGCCTTAGCAGCTCATCGCTCAGCAGCTTCAGGTTTTCCGGGGAATGCTCGCTAAACAAGGCAAACATCCGGTTGTAGGTCATCACCGGTGGTTTTTGATCAAGCAAATGATCTTCCAGGGCGCGCCAGAACAGGCTCAGAGCTTCGAAGAAATACCGGTCCGGGTCATCCTTGGCGAAACTCATCTGGCCTACGGCACTCGGAACATCCAGGCCGAGGTTTTCGATAAACCCGGCGGCGGCCACAAAACAATCCAGCAAGGGGGCTGATCCCAGCTCACCCTTGACCTTGTAATCGAAACCCGGACCGGCACTGGCATCCCCTGCCAGGGACGCCAGCACGCGCTTTGATGATTCGTAACTATCCAGCCATATCAATGGTTTACGACAGAAAGCTTGAAACAGGGTGCGCTTCACCGCCCATTCCGCGCGGACAGTCAACTTGGCATTCGGGCGGCAGACCTGCGGATTTTCCCGTGGGTCAAAACCGAGTACCACCCAGGCGTCCAGCGTGGGGATGTAGCCGTGACAATGGAAAGTCGCACCATTGATATCGAAAGCCTGCCGATTGGGCTCGATGCCTTTGATTGGCCAGGCGCCGGCACGAAACCACAGGTCCTCAATCGTGTCGCAGAGCTCCTCGTCACGTTTGGCCGCCAACTCGGTCACCGCCACGCGCTTCTGCACATCGGGGTGATCGCGCTCAAGCTCCTTGAGCTGCAAGGCATGACGGGACAATGGCTTGATCAGTTCGCGAAAACGCTCATCGCGGGTGTGCAGGCTGTGAAAACAGGCATTGAGTTGCTGACGCTGCGCGTCATTGATGCGCAGGTCGAAGGGATTGCTGTCGACCTCCTCATCGCCGTTTTGCGCGCGATTGCTGAGGTTTTCGAATGCTTGCAGGCGCTCGAAGCCCGGCAGGCTGCGAACCATCGGCAGGATTCGCGAGTGGAAGGTGCGCACCAGGTCGCGCGCCTCCTTGAGGCTCAGTGCCCGGCCCCACACACCAAACAATTCGATCAGCTTATTAATGAAGTCCTTGCGCGACTCGCGGGTGAAGGTCACCACGGTCATCGAGCTCAGCTCGAAGCCCAGGTAATGGGTCAGCAGCAGGATACGCAGGACCAGTGTCGTCGACTTGCCTGCACCCGCCCCGGCAATCACCGACGTCGAAGGCGTGTCGCTGAAAATCATTTTCCACTGGGCGGCGCTGGGCTGGGCGTGAGGTGGCAGCAGTCGGGCGACATCGGCCTTCATGCGCTTCTTAAGCTCAGTGCTGAGTGGCAGGCGCCAATCGTCGAACAAGTTGTGATCGACATTAGGTGGCCGGTGCTCGGTGGAGCGCGAATCGCGGATCAGCAGGACCTGCCGGCCTTCTTCCAACCCCTCGGCTTTGCCTTCCTTATAGCCGTAATCGACCCCGGCGCTGTGACCACTGCGAAACCCATCGGCTTGCCCGTGCAACCACGAGGCACGGTGTTGCGCGCGCAGACGGGTCAAGCCATGGCCAAAAAACCGGGCGGCGAGGCGCTTGAGCAGTGGCATCTCGGCCAGGGGGCGAAGTTCGGGAGGAAGATCGGGGGTGTGTTGCGGCACGCGGGCTGACTCCAGGGTGTGAGGCTGACGAGGGCTATGGTGTCCGTATTTGCCGTTGAGTTCTAGTGAAATGCTTACAGGTCATTGGCTTATACGATGAAGTGAAGGCTGGATGAGAACGTTTCGAGGTTATTTGATATCAACTTATCCGATCATGATGAGGCATTTTTTACGCTTTTTATCGATTGGTGCCTGATAGATGATGCCCGCCATCAACCACCGGTTCTCGTTTCGTGGCTCAGGCGCTCTGCCCCATGACGAACCTTTTTCAGGAGACGATCATGCTTGAACTCAGACCTTTCAGCTCCCTGGGCGGCGCCCACCATGGCTGGTTGGATGCTCACCACCACTTTTCGTTCGCCGAGTACCACGACCCGAAACGCATGAACTGGGGCAACCTGCGGGTATGGAACGACGACGTGATTGCCTCCGGCACTGGGTTCCCTAAACACCCGCACCGGGACATGGAAATCATCACCTATGTTCGTGAAGGTGCAATTACCCACGAAGACAACCTCGGCAACAAGGGCCGCACCGAAGCGGGCGACGTTCAGGTCATGAGCGCCGGCACCGGGATCGCTCACAGTGAATACAACCTGGAAGCGAACGAAACCAGGATCTTTCAGATCTGGATCATCCCGAACGAATCCGGCCTGGCCCCCTCTTGGGGCGCCAAGCCATTCCCGAAAGGCCAGCGTGAAGGCTTCGTGACGTTGGCCAGCGGTAAGGCGGGTGACGATCAAAGCCTGCGAATCCGTGCCGATGCACGGCTGGTGGCCGCCAATCTGAAGGCCGGTGAATCCGCCGAGTATCGCCTGGACAGTGGCCGTCGCGCTTATCTGGTTCCGGCTACCGGGGTCATTGAAGTCAATGGCTTGCGTGCACAAGCTCGAGACGGTGTTGCCGTGGCGGATGAGCAGGTGTTGCGGGTGACTGCGATTGAGGACAGTGAGATCGTGTTGGTGGATCTGGCTTGATCGGGTAAATGCAGGGCAAAAAAAGGGGCGACCGTTGATGGTCGCCCCTTTTTTACATCTGAATCCTGAGTGGCCGTGCTGGCGTCTTCGCGGGCAAGCCTCGCTCCTACTGGATAGATATCGCCCACAATCATGTGATCGACTCCGCCCATGCAGGAGCGAGGCTTGACCGCAAAGGGTCGCTCAATCACTTCGCAGAAATAGCGCCATCCACCAGGGTCTGAGCTTCTGCAACCAACTGCTTGAGGTGCTCGTCACTGACGAAGCTCTCAGCGTAAATCTTGTAAATATCTTCAGTCCCCGAAGGCCGTGCCGCGAACCAGCCGTTCTCTGTCATGACTTTCAAACCGCCAATGGCCTGGTCGTTACCCGGCGCGTGGCTGAGGATGCTCTGGATCGCTTCGCCCGCCAGTTGGGTCGAGGTGACCTGATCCGGTGACAGCTTGCTCAACAAGGCCTTCTGTTCAGGGTTGGCCTTGGCGTCGACGCGCACCGAGAACGGTTCGCCGAGCTCGTCAGTCAACGCACGGTAGGCCTGGCTCGGGTCGCGACCGGTACGAGCGGTCATTTCTGCCGCCAGCAATGCCGGAATCAAGCCGTCCTTGTCGGTGCTCCAGACGCCGCCGTCCTTGCGCAGGAACGAGGCCCCCGCGCTTTCTTCGCCGCCAAAGCCCAGCGAACCGTCGAACAGACCGTCAGCAAACCATTTGAATCCGACCGGCACTTCGTACAGGCGACGGCCCAGGCGCTTGGCCACACGATCGATCAAGCCGCTGCTGACCACGGTTTTGCCCACGGCAGCGTCGGCGCGCCACTGTGGACGGTTCTGGAACAGGTAATCGATGGAAACGGCGAGGTAGCTGTTCGGTGCCAGCAGACCACCGGACGGGGTCACGATGCCATGGCGATCGTGATCCGGGTCGCAAGCAAACGCTACGTCAAAGCGCTCTTTCAGACCGATCAGGCCTTGCATGGCATGGCTCGACGAGGGGTCCATCCGGATTTGCCCGTCCCAGTCGACTGTCATGAAGCGGAACGTCGGGTCGACCTGTTTGTTCACCACTTCCAGGTCCAGACGGTAGTGCTCGGCAATCGCCGACCAGTAGCGCACCCCTGCTCCGCCCAGCGGATCAACGCCCAGACGCAGCTTGGCACCACGGATGGCATCAAAGTCGATCACGTTGATCAGGTCGGCGACGTAGGTATTGAGGTAATCGTGACGATGGGTCGTGCCGGCCTTCAAGGCCTGCTCGTAGCTGATGCGTTTGACGCCGGCCAGCTTGTTGCCCAGCAGCTCGTTGGCCTTCGCTTCGATCCACTTGGTGATGTGGGTATCGGCCGGTCCACCGTTGGTGGGGTTGTATTTGTAGCCACCGCTTTGCGGCGGATTGTGCGATGGCGTGATGACGATACCGTCCGCCAGGCCCGAGGTACGGCCGCGGTTGTAGCAAAGAATCGCGTGGGAAATCGCCGGGGTCGGCGTGTATTCGTCACCCTCGGCGATCATCACGGTCACGCCGTTCGCGGCCAGCACTTCCAGGGCGCTGGCGCCGGCCGGGGTGGACAGCGCGTGGGTGTCGATGCCGACAAACAGCGGACCATCGATACCCTGGGCTTCGCGGTACAGGCAGATCGCCTGACTGATCGCCAGAACGTGCCATTCGTTGAAACTCAGATCGAACGAGCTGCCTCGGTGTCCGGACGTGCCGAAGGCTACGCGTTGGGTAGAGATGGCGGCATCAGGCTGGCCGGTGTAATAGGCCGTTACCAGTCGCGGGATGTCGACCAACAATTCTGCCGGTGCCGGTTTGCCCGCAAAAGGACTGAGTGTCATGCAAAACCTCTGGAATAGAGTAGTTCAGGAGTAGGAGCGCAGTTTACTGGCAGTTTGACCGCGGCGCGACGTTATCGATCCCGAGGGAAATGTTATCAATCGCCAAAGCCCCACCCCTGCTCAATCGATCGATTCCAGGCGCAAGGCATCGCCCAGCAAACCCATGGCCGCCCCGAGGTCGTGGTCGCCGCCGAAGGTATGGCTCAGGCGCAAGTGTTGCGCGTGCAACCCTTGGAGGCTGAACAGCTCCCCTGGCGCAATCACCACCTGGTGCCTGAGCAGGCGCTGGAACACCCGACGCAAATCGACCTGACGCAGCGATTGCACCCAGATCGTCGCACCGCCCAAGGGTTCGACAAAGTGCAAGGCATCCCCCAGACGCTCCTGCAACAGTTGGGTCATGTGCACCTTGCGGTCCTTGAGCAGCCGGCGCAATACCAACAAGTGCTGATCGATTCGTCCATTGCTGTAAAGCCGTGCGATGGCTTTCTGGCGAATCGGTGACAACCGGAATGAACGTAACAGGAAATGCCGCTGCAGTTCGACGCTCAATTGCCGCGAGAGCAGATAACCATAAGGCGCTTCCGGCCCGATGGATTTTTCGAAGGTGGAGAAAACGATCAGCCGGTCCGGGTTCAGCAGATCGCGAAACCGCAGGCCGTCGGGCTCGAATGCGAGCTCGCCATAGCAGTCGTTCTCCAACACCCAACTGCCATGACGCTCCAGCAGTTCAGCGGTTGACTGCCTGTTGCTGTGGGAAGCCACGCTGCCGCGCGGCATGTTGAGGCCGGAAGAAAGCATGACCAGCCGCACCGGCTTGGTCTCCAGCAGTTGCTTGAGCTGCTCAAGGTCCAGGCCGCCATGGGGTTGCAGGGGCAACTCGATGACCTGGACGTCAGCGTCCTGGAGCAAGCGCAGGATCATCCAGTCGCAGGGCGATTCGACGACTACCATGGCATCTTTGAGACACAGTACAGCGATCAGTATTTCCAGGACACCACGCAAATCGGCGCCAATGTAGACGTTATCGGCGTGCCAGCAACGTGCCGGAGACGAGGTATAGCGTGCGGCCAGTGCGGCGCGCAGTTCCAGTTCGCCACAAGGTTGTGAAGTCGGTTGCGGCTGACGCGGATATTGACGCAGCAGTTCTCTTTCAAGCAGCAACAACGGGCTGTCCAAGGGCTGCAACAACGCCGGTTCATCCGCGCTCAACACCAACATCCCCGGTCGCCTGGCGTTCACATAGACCGTCTCGAGCAGGTCATTGCCGCTGCTGAGCGGGTGAATGGACGACACCGGCAGCGCGTAATAGCCGGATTTGGCGACCGAATACACCCGCCCTTCCTTTTCCAGCAGCGAATAGGCGTACTGAATCGTCGAAATCGATACGCTCAAACGGTCCGCCAATTGCCTTAATGAAGGGAGGCGGACCCGCGTGTCGCTGACGGGCTCGTTGATGAGGTTAGTCAGGTAACGGTACACCGCCTGATAGGCAAAGTCGGTTTCGCGGGGTCCTTTCATGGGTGATGACCAAGCACGCCACGCGCCGCGTGGGGTGGGTGGATGAGCGCGGTAACCCCGAGCATTTTCAACGACCCGTTGACCGTTCGCCATTTGCGGCGTTGCCCGCGTCGAGGTCCAGCGCAGGCTCATCCGCATTACCGACTGCCGGGCCCGGCCTTTCGCCCCTCGCAACCGGTCCCATCCGGTAAAGCGTGCCGATCAACTTGACGGTCAACCCGCTGACGTCGACCATCCATTGCAGCACCTGCTCGGGAGCCGACTTGCCCTGCATCGCCCGGTGCAGATCAGGCAACGCCACGAGCATACCGGGATGGCATTGGCGTAGAAAACGCTCAAGCGAGGCGCCGTTATCGACGAAGGGCGCGAACAGCAAGCACACCAGTTGAGCCTCACTCAAGCCCAGGCTTTTCTGGGCCTGCGCCGCTGCCAATGCACGCTGGTCGGACATTGTCGTCGGGTTAACGAACGTTTCCATTACCTGCTCGCAATAGCGCTCGGGAAGCTGTTTGCGACGCATCATGACCAAGGCCCGCTGTACGTAATCTGCGACGCCTGCTTCATAGGTGCGGCCATGAACAAAACACGCCTCCAGCCCCCGAACGTGCGCAGAAATCGTCAGGCTGACAAACTCGTTATCACTAAGCTGGGCCGCCAGTTCGTCAGGCTGAAACCCGAGGAAATCGGTGAGCAGCGGCCAGCGATCTTCCAGATTGCTGACCAGCATGTCGTGAATATCGATGAAGGTTGTGCGCCGACACGCTTCAAATGATTCGGCCGGCCGCCACTCAGCTTGCCCATGCTCAGAATAAAACTCGCGGTAGCAATCGCTGCCCAGTTCATCCAGTCGCGCGAACAGCTCCTCATAACCGGATTCAGGGTCATTCGATGCATTGAGGCCAGCCTTTTGCGCCGCACGGGTCAACCCATGCATGAACTGCTTTTGCTGACGAGGTGTATCGCTGCTGACCAACGCATCGACGCCTCGGTCCCAACGGCAGATTTGCCCATAAAACTCGCCCGCCGCCAGGTACCCGTCATCCCACAGGTCAAGCGGCCCGTTCCAGGTTCGCCGATGACCCACCATCAACAGATTGAGACGATTTGACTCGCGACCTGCATCGGAGACCGGCGCCAGATGGCTGAATGGCAGGACTTCCCGGTTATCGACCATCACCACTTCGACCCGAGGATCGTCGTAGAGAAACAGCGCACTGCAACTGTGATGGATGTTTTCAAGGGCCATCGGGCTTGCGCCATTCGTGCGCAAGGTCGCGACTCGCAGCTGGAACGTCGCAGGCGCCCGGCCAGCGATGCTCAATTGTGCGGCGCGCAGCAATGCCAGCGTGTAGCAACAGTCGCGGGTTCCGGACTGGATCGCCAACACCTTGTATTCGCCGATCCGCTCCATGCCACCCGCGGAGACCACCAGGCGCTGAATCATCAGCTGCAGTGCCGTGCGCTCGGCGCGTGAAAAAAAACTCAGCAATCGCTGCAATACTTGCTGATAAACATAGTTCATTGCCTGTTCATGGGTATGGGTCATCATTGTTTACCTGTTACGCATAGGTTCGATGTCACGCAAACAACTGTGTGCATTGCGCAAACGGCTGACTGACATGATTAAAGTGTTTCGATTGATATGAAATCCTAACACTTAGTTTTGAGTAATTATTTGAAATGAATCGAGCTTACTTGTGACCCTGTCCGCACACGCTGGCAGGAAAGCCCCGCAGGACAAGGGCCCTGCGACCACACGAGGGATCCTAGGAAATGTCCGACAGCGTCCCACAGACATGTAGCACGAGAAATAAAGAAAGAAGTCGCAATTAATTTTTCGGCAATTGATCGATAACACGCTATTTGTTGAGCTTGTATTACCGGAGTGCGAAGAAAAGTATCTGTCCAATACCCAGCCATAGCTCATTCCTTGAGATGAAAGTAATCATTCAATTATCGGGGCTTATAGGGTGATTAGAAGATACAGATTGAGAGCAAAAACCAGTTCAGTTGCTGAACTGACTCGTCGCAGGTTGAGGGGACGTCTCGGAATCTCGGAGGGGGAAATGCAAAAGTCCGTGCAAGCACGGACTTTTTTCAGTGGTGTTACGCCGGATCGACCTGGAGCGCAACCCGTTCGCGACACGGGCATTCATCCATGTAGCGGTGCGCCTCGACAAACTCGGAAAACGGAAAGACCCGAGTCTTGAGTGGCAGCAACACGCGGTCGGCGGTCAGCTGGTTGATGTCGCGCAAGGCACGTTGCAGTGCGACCTGATCCTGGATGATGCCCAGCTCCGGCTTGCCAGTGAAGTTGCCGATGCAGTGAACGAAGAACTGAATGTTCTTCTGGAACGCTGCGCAGGCCGGGAACGGCGTCTGGTTACCACCTTGCAGGCCGTACAGCACCAGGCTGCCACGAGGCGCGAGCACATCGCCGAGCAGTGACATCTGCGGACCGCCGAGGCCATCGAACACCACATCCACTCCGCGGTTGTCGGTGATTTTGTTGATCCGCATGAGCAGATCCTCTTCCTCGGTGACGATTACTTTCTCGGCACCCAGTGACAGCAGGTATTCACGTTCTTCAGCGGTCTTGGTGGCGGCAATTACCCGCACGCCCAATGCCTTTCCCAGTTGCACAAACGAAGGACCGGCACAGTGGCTCGCGTCAGTCACCAAGGCAAATTGCCCAGGTTTGACACGCGCCAGATCGACATAAGCGAAGTAGGCAATCAGCAGCGGCGTGTAATGCACGGCCGCTTCAATCGGGCTGAGCACGTCCGGATAACGGGTCAGTGCCGAGCGAGGCAGAACGATCTGCTCGCCGTAGACCGGATAGTCGTTGGGGCTTTCAGCCGGGAAGCTGGCGACCTTGTCACCGACTGCCAGGTCATCGACGCCCTCGCCGACTGCTGTCACGACGCCGGACATCTCATGGCCAAGGCCAGAAGGCAGACGAGCATGGGATGAGGCCAGGTTCTGGCGCCAGAGAATGTCGTACCAGCTGATGCCAATCGCCTCGACGCGCACCTGCACTTCGCCCGGCGCAGGGAGAGCGGCCGCATGCTCTTCGCATTTGAGCACCTCGGCTGGACCAAACTTGTGAAAACGGATCGTGCGGGACATCGCAAACCTCGTCAAAGAAACCTCTAATGCCCTGAACTCTATCTGGGCTTTCTACCCAAGACTATCAGTGGCTATTAATAGTCGACATGCCTGTCATTGATTCCGCAGCATCCATTGGATCAACGGTTATCGTAAAAATCCGGAGCATCCGTTCCAGGGAAACTGAATTATTCGGTGCAGAGTAGCAGCCTTTCCCCGTAATATTCATGCCGGCCATTGTTCTCATATGGCCGCTCTCGTCAAGCTTGATGACTCTGCCAGGACTCCAGATGAATCGTAATGACCTGCGTCGTGTCGACCTGAACCTGTTGATCGTTTTTGAAACATTGATGCACGAACGCAGTGTGACCCGTGCTGCGGAGAAATTGTTCCTCGGCCAGCCGGCCATCAGTGCGGCGCTCTCACGCCTGCGCGGGCTGTTCGATGATCCGTTATTCGTGCGCACCGGGCGCAGCATGGAGCCTTCCGCTCGCGCGGTGGAAATCTTCGCCCTGCTCTCTCCTGCCTTGGATTCGATTTCCACCGCGGTCAGCCGTGCGGCAGAATTCGACCCGGCGACCAGTACGGCGGTGTTCCGCATTGGCCTGTCGGACGATGTCGAGTTCGCGCTGTTGCCGATGCTGCTCAAGCGTTTGCGTGCGGAATCGCCGGGGATCGTATTGGTGGTGCGTCGGGCCAACTACATCCTGATGCCGAGCCTGTTGGCCTCGGGGGAGATTTCCATCGGCGTCAGCTACACCGCCGACCTGCCGGCCAACGCCAAGCGCAAAGTGCTACGCCGCAGCATGCCGAAGCTGTTGCGCGCCGATACGGTGCCGGGGCCATTGAGCCTGGATGACTTCTGCGCCCGCCCCCATGCGCTGGTGTCGTTTGCCGGTGACCTGAGCGGCTTTATAGATGAAGAACTGGAAAAGCTCGGGCGCAAACGTCATGTGGTGCTCGCGGTGCCGCAGTTCAACGGGCTCAGCACACTCATCAGCGGGACCGATATCGTCGCGACGGTGCCGGACTACACCGCTGAGGCGTTGACGGCAGCTGGCGGGGTGCGAGCTGAAGATCCGCCCTTGCCGGTGCGCAGCTTTGAATTGCACATGGCATGGCGTGGGTCGCAGGATAATGACCCGGGTGAACGTTGGTTGCGCTCCAGGATCCAGATGTTCTTCGGGGATCCGGATAGCCTGGCGTGATCCTGATCTTTTATTGGGGCTGATGGCCTCTTCGCGGGCAAGCCTCGCTCCTACAGGGATTTAATCAGCGCCACAATTCCCTGTGGGAGCGGGCTTGCCCGCGACTCGGTCTCAAGCCAATCCCTTGCATTCTGCGCAACATAGAATTGTCATCAATCCAATTGATCGCCGTCCAATGTAAGGCGCATGCTAGAGGGCTGGCTTCAGACTTATATCATTCCGAATGATAGTTACCTTTGCTTCATTCGATTCGTGCGATACCACCCCGCCGCTCATCATCCGCCCATCTCAATACATTGGCGGATGCATCCATGGAACAGTCACTCAAACATTTGCGCTTCCCATTGGCCATGTTGGCCGTACTGGTGATGAGCGCCTGCGGCAAGGCTCCGGAGTCTGCCGCTACCATGCCTGCGGCGAAAGTCAGCGTCGCCAAGGTCCTGGAACAACCGGTCAACGAGTGGGACGAATTCACCGGGCGCCTTGAAGCGCCAGAAACCGTAGAAATTCGTCCACGGGTCTCCGGCCAGATTGATGAAGTGGCCTTCACCGAAGGCGCACTGGTCAAGAAAGGTGACCTGCTGTTCCAGATTGACCCACGTCCCTTCCAGGCCGAGGTCCGCCGCCTCGAAGCACTGGTTGCCCAAGGCCGCGCCAACGCTACCCGCAGCGAAAACGAAGCCCAGCGTGGCGAACGCTTGCGCACCAGCAACGCGATCTCCGCCGAACTGGCCGATTCGCGCACCAGTGCAGCCCAGGAAGCCCGCGCCGCCGTCGGCGCTCTCCAGGCTCAACTGGACCTGGCCAAACTGAACCTGAGCTTCACCCGCGTCACCGCGCCTATCAGCGGTCGCGTCAGCCGTGCGGAAATCACCGCCGGCAACCTGGTGACCGCCGACACCACCGCGCTGACCAGCGTTGTTTCCACCGATAAGGTCTACGCCTACTTCGACGCCGACGAACGTGTGTTCCTCAAATACACCCAGCTCGCTCGCCAGGGCAAACGCGGTGCAACCACTCCGGTTTACCTCGGCCTGTCCAACGAAGACGGCAACCCGCACCAGGGGGTGATGAACTTCGTCGACAACCAGGTCAACCCGAAAACCGGCACCATCCGCGGTCGCGCGGTCTTTGACAATGCTGACGGACAGTACACCCCAGGCTTGTATGCCCGTTTGAAACTGGTCGGCAGCGGCACTTACTCCGCCGTGCTGATCAACGACGAAGCGGTCGGAACCGATCTGGGCAAGAAATTCGTGCTAGTGATGGATGCCGACAACAAGACGGCCTATCGCTCCGTCGAACTGGGGCCGAAGATCGAAGGCTTGCGCATCGTGCGCAGCGGCCTGAACAAGGATGACACCGTCATCGTCAAGGGTCTGCAACGGGTTCGCCCTGGCTCGCCGGTCACCCCTGAAGTGATCCCGATGGCCAGCGAACAAACCCTCGCGGCACTCGCACAACAACGACAAGCGCTGGAAGCCAGCAACCTGCCCCAAGTCGCACCTGCCAAGGTCGCGCCGGGTACGGTTGTGAAACTGGCTGCTGCGAATCCACGCGGTTAAGGGACGACAACTCCGATGAATTTTTCCCAATTCTTCATTTCACGGCCGATCTTCGCAGCGGTGCTTTCGCTGCTGATCCTGATCGCCGGTGCCATCTCGCTGTTCCAGTTGCCGATCAGCGAATACCCGGAAGTCGTGCCACCGACCGTTGTGGTCCGTGCGAACTTCCCCGGCGCCAACCCAAAAGTCATCGGTGAAACCGTGGCCGCTCCCTTGGAGCAAGCCATTACCGGCGTCGAGAACATGCTGTACATGTCCTCGCAGTCCACCGCTGACGGCAAGATCACCCTGACCATCACCTTCGCACTGGGCACTGACCTGGACAATGCACAGGTGCAGGTTCAAAACCGCGTGACCCGGACCGAGCCGAAACTTCCAGAAGAAGTGACGCGCATCGGTATCACCGTCGACAAGGCGTCGCCCGACCTGACCATGGTTGTGCACTTGACCTCGCCGGACAAACGCTACGACATGCTCTACCTGTCCAACTACGCCTTGCTCAACATCAAGGATGAGCTGGCGCGCCTGGGCGGTGTCGGTGACGTGCAACTGTTCGGTATGGGCGACTACTCGCTGCGGGTCTGGCTCGATCCGAACAAGACCGCTTCGCGCAACCTGACTGCCACCGATGTGGTAACCGCGATTCGTGAACAGAACCGTCAAGTCGCTGCCGGTGCACTGGGTGCGCCCCCTGCGCCGAATGCCACTGCGTTCCAGCTGTCGGTCAACACTCAGGGCCGTCTGGTTTCTGAAGAAGAGTTCGAGAACATCATCATTCGCTCCGGCGACAACGGTGAAATCACGCGCCTGAAAGACATCGCTCGCGTTGAGCTGGGCTCCAGCCAATACGCATTGCGCTCGCTGCTGAACAACCAGCCTGCGGTGGCGATCCCGATCTTCCAGCGCCCTGGCTCCAACGCGATCGAGATCTCCAACGAAGTTCGCGACAAGATGGCCGAACTGAAGAAAAACTTCCCGGAAGGCATGGATTTCAGCATCGTCTATGACCCGACGATCTTCGTGCGCGGCTCCATCGAGGCGGTGGTCCACACCCTCTTCGAAGCGCTGATTCTCGTTGTTCTGGTGGTGATCCTGTTCCTGCAAACCTGGCGTGCCTCGATCATTCCGTTGGTGGCGGTGCCGGTTTCGCTGATCGGTACGTTTGCGGTGATGCACCTGTTCGGCTTCTCGCTGAACGCCCTGTCACTGTTTGGCCTGGTATTGGCCATCGGTATCGTGGTGGACGACGCCATCGTGGTGGTGGAGAACGTGGAAAGGCACATCGAGCTGGGAGAAACGCCCGTAGAAGCCACCAAGAAAGCCATGCGAGAGGTGACCGGGCCGATCATCGCGACGGCGCTGGTGCTGTGTGCGGTATTTATCCCGGCGGCGTTCATTTCCGGACTCACCGGCCAGTTCTACAAACAGTTTGCCCTGACCATTGCCATCTCGACCGTGATCTCGGCGTTCAACTCGCTGACACTGTCCCCTGCCCTGGCCGCCGTGCTGCTCAAGAGCCACCATGCGCCGAAAGATGGCTTTACCAAAGTGCTTGATAAACTGTTGGGCGGCTGGCTTTTCCGTCCGTTCAACCGGTTCTTCGAGCGCGCCAGCCATGGTTATGTCGGCACCGTAGCCCGGGTTATCCGCAGCAGCGGTATTGCCCTGCTGTTGTACGCAGGCCTGATGGTGCTGACCTTCTTCGGTTTCGCCCACACCCCGACCGGCTTCGTACCCGGCCAGGACAAGCAATACCTGGTGGCCTTCGCGCAACTGCCGGACGCTTCGAGCCTTGACCGCACCGAAGACGTGATCAAACGCATGTCCGACCTGGCCCTGAAACAGCCTGGCGTGGAAAGTGCGGTAGCGTTCCCGGGCCTGTCGATCAACGGTTTCACCAACAGCCCGAATGCCGGCATCGTGTTCGTGACCCTGAAACCGTTCGACGAGCGCAAAGACCCGAGCATGTCGGCCGGTGCGATTGCCGGTGCATTGAACGGCCAGTTCGCCGGAATCCAGGAAGCCTACATGGCGATCTTCCCGCCGCCGCCGGTACAAGGCCTGGGCACCATCGGCGGTTTCCGCCTGCAGATCGAAGACCGGGGCAACCTGGGCTACGACGAGCTGTACAAAGAAACCATGAACATCATCACCAAGAGCCACAACGTGCCGGAACTGGCGGCGCTATTCACCAGCTACACCGTGAACGTGCCGCAGGTCGATGCCGCCATCGACCGTGAAAAAGCCAAGACCCACGGCGTGGCCGTCAGCGACATCTTCGACACCCTGCAGATCTACCTGGGTTCGCTGTACGCCAACGACTTCAACCGCTTCGGTCGCACCTATCAGGTCAACGTCCAGGCTGAACAGCAGTTCCGTCTCGAACCGGACCAGATCGGTCAGCTGAAAGTGCGTAACAACAGAGGCGAGATGATCCCGCTGGCGACCTTCATCAAGGTCAGCGACACCTCGGGCCCGGACCGCGTGATGCACTACAACGGCTTCATCACCGCTGAAATCAACGGTGCGGCAGCCCCAGGCTACAGCTCCGGCCAGGCTCAGGCAGCGATCGAGAAACTGCTCAAGGAAGAACTTCCAAACGGCATGACCTACGAGTGGACCGACCTGACCTACCAGCAGATTCTGTCCGGCAACACCGCGCTGTTCGTGTTCCCGCTCTGCGTATTGCTGGCGTTCCTGGTGCTCGCGGCCCAATACGAAAGCTGGAGCCTGCCACTGGCGGTGATCCTGATCGTACCGATGACCCTGCTGTCGGCCATCATCGGTGTGATTGCTTCGGGAGGCGACAACAACATCTTCACCCAGATCGGCTTGATCGTATTGGTGGGACTTGCGTGTAAGAACGCGATTCTGATCGTCGAGTTTGCCAAGGATAAACAGCAGGACGAAGGTCTCAGCCCGCTGGCTGCGGTACTGGAAGCATGCCGTCTGCGTCTGCGTCCGATCCTGATGACCTCCTTCGCGTTCATCATGGGTGTTGTGCCTCTGGTCTTCTCCAGCGGTGCCGGTGCCGAAATGCGTCACGCCATGGGTGTGGCGGTGTTCTCCGGGATGCTCGGGGTGACCTTCTTCGGTCTGTTGCTGACACCCGTGTTCTACGTATTGATTCGTAACTTTGTGGAGCGCGGTGAAAAGCGCAAAGCGGCCAAGGTCCTCAAACTGGAGGCGCAACAATGAGCCTGAAAGCCTTCCTGCCGAGCCTTCTGGTACTGGCCTTGAGTGCCTGTGCCGTCGGCCCGGACTACAAGACACCCGCCACAGAGCCGGCCAACATCACCACTGCCACTGACGGCGCTGCCGGCCAGAAAAACTTCGACCGCTCGCGTTTCGAAGGCATCTGGTGGCAGCAGTTCGAAGACCCGACCCTCAACCAGTTGGTGACTCAATCGCTGCAAGGTAACCGTGATCTGCGCGTGGCCTTCGCCCGCTGGAAAGCGGCCCGGGCGATTCGCGATGACGTCAGCAATGACGCCATGCCCACCATCACCAGCCGCGCCAGCAGTGACTTGGGCAAGGGTCAGATCCCGGGCCAGACCACCAAACGGGTCAACAGCGAACGTTACGACCTCGGCCTGGACATGGCGTGGGAGATCGACCTGTTTGGGCGTATCCAGCGCAACCTCGAGTCCGCCGATGCCGAACAGCAGGCGCTCGAAGCCGATCTGTACCAACTGCAAGTCACCATGATTGCCGAACTGGTGGATTCTTATGGCCAATTGCGCGGCGCACAGTTGCGCGAAAAGATTGCCCTGGCCAACCTGAACAACCAGCAGGAGTCGCGCAAGATCACCGAAAGCCTGCGTGATGCCGGCGTCGGCGATCAACTGGACGTCGAGCGTGCCGATGCACGCCTGGCCTCGGTCGAAGCCAGCGTGCCGCAGTTACAGGCCGAACAGGTTCGGCAGAAAAACCGTATCGCCACCCTGCTGGGCGAGCGTCCGGACAAGCTGACTGTCGACTTGAGTCCAAAAGACTTGCCGGCGATTGCCAAAGCATTGCCGATCGGTGACCCGGGGCAGTTGCTGCAACGTCGTCCGGACATCCTCAGCGCCGAGCGCAAACTGGCCTCCTCCACCGCCCGTATAGGCGTGGCCAAGGCTGATCTGTTCCCTCGGGTCAGCCTCAGCGGCTTCCTTGGTTTTACCGCCGGCCGTGGTTCGCAGATCGGTTCTGCGGCGGCCAATGCCTGGGCGCTCGGCCCGAGCATTACGTGGGCTGCGTTTGACCTGGGTAGCGTGCGAGCCCGTCTGCGCGGCGCCGATGCCGATGCCGAAGGCGCGCTGGCGACTTACGAACAGCAAGTGCTGCTGGCGCTGGAAGAATCGGAAAACGCATTCAGCGACTACGGTAAACGTCAGCAACGGCTGATCTCGCTGATCCGTCAAAGCGAAGCGAGCCGCGCCGCCGCAGACCTGGCGCAAATCCGCTACCGCGAAGGCACCGTGGACTTCCTCGTCCTGCTGGATGCCCAACGTGAGCGTCTGGCGGCTGAAGATACCCAGGCCTCGGCGGAAACCGATCTTTATCGCGGCATTGTCGCGATCTACAAAGCCCTTGGCGGTGGCTGGCAACCAGAGACGGTCGCCAGCAAGTAATTTTTAAAGAGCTCCTTTGGTTGGCCGCAACCAACCAACTTTTTAGCCCTGCGCCTCATTCGGTCGCGGGGCTTTTTTTTGCTTTTTCAGAAGACAATGTGAGCCCGTTGCCATAGCAGGGATCAGGGTCGGTTTTGAGCCCGGGGTTGATCATCGCCTTGAAGTACTGGAGCAGCGGTTGCATGGGAACACTCTTCGAGCCATCTCCAGCAAGCGTAGTCACTGCTTCAGGGCTTCGACGGGTTTCAACGTCGACGTGACTTGTAGGCAAAATCGCCGGCATCGGACTGAGTCAGGGTTTGACTCACACGCCTACCTGACCGAAGCTGACAGCTTTGCAAAAGCTGCCAGCCCCGGATTCCTGCATGCCCCAGTCCCGCCGCTACTTGCTCATCAGCCTCTGTGTCCTGTTCGCCATTGCTCTTGCCTGGTTTTTCCTGCGCAGCACGACGCCCGTGGTGCCGGAAGCCATCAAGCGCGGCTACAGCGAAGCGTTGACCCAGGCGCGCGCCGGGCAACCGGGGGCCGCACGGGTGCTCTACCAGCAGCTGGGTCGCCCTGACCTGTCGCCCAAGCGCCGTGTCTGGCTGCATGCCGAACTGCCGAACTACCCGAGCCCGCAAGCCTTGAAACTGGCGGATGCAGACCTGCAAAACCCGTCGGCCGACGTGCGCATCGCCGCCATCAAAAGCATTGGCGGACTGGTGCCCAGTGGGCAGCGCAGTTTGCTGATCGGACCATTACTCGACGACAGCGAACAAAGCGTCCGGTCTGCCGCGATCAACGCGCTGCTGGGTTTATCGCCGGATGACCTGGGCTTGTATTTCGGGCCGTTGCAGCAAGCCATCGATGCCTGGGAACGGGACCTGAAAAGTCTCCCGGAAAGCGCCGAAACCCAATACCAGCTGGCCCGTCTGCACTTGCACAATGCCGAACTGAAAGATGCGCAGCAGGCGCTGGAACGCACGCTGCAACTGGAGCCGGGCAATCTGCCTGCGTTGGTGATGCAGATTGAAGTGCTGGATAAACAAGGCCAAAGCGACGCAGCCCGGCAATTGCTGGCGAAACAGTTGAAGGCTCAACCCGACTCTGCCTACCTGCAACATGCCCTGGGGCTTTGGTTGCTGCATCACGGGCAAAGTGAATTTGCCCTGCTTGGGCTGTCCAAAGCGGTCGAGATCGAGCCGAACAACAAGGATTACCGCTACGACCTTGCGACTACGTTGCACGGCGAGCAAGAGCTGGAAGCGGCGCAAAAACAGTTGCAGGAAATCGTCCAGCGCCATCCGGCGGATCGCAAGGCGCGTGTGCTGCTCATCAACTACTGGAAAGAAAGCGGACAATTGCAGAACGTGCAGATCCTTCTGGCGCAGCTGGAACAACTCAATCCAGACGATCCTGCATTGCAGCAGGGTTTATAACGCCACTGATATCACACCGGCAAAAAGGTTGAACCGTCGCCACGGCAAAAGGTCAAGTGAACAGGCAGTCCATTCAGGCACTTCAGGCCTGCTGCCTCGCTTCCCCTAGTCATGAGAGGGTTTTTTTTGTCTACATCTAACGAGTTGTTCAGTGCAAAAGCCGCCACCGGCATCGACGGTCTGGATGACATCCTGGCCGGTGGATTGTCCCGCGGCCATGTGTTTTTGCTGGAGGGTGAACCCGGAACCGGCAAAACCACCGTCGCTTTGCATTTCCTGTTGGCCGGCGCCCGTGCCGGCGAGCGCTCGTTGTACATCACGCTTTCAGAAACCGAGCGCGAACTGCGCCAAGGGGCGTTGTCCCACGGTTGGGAGCTGGATGAAAACATCCACATCTTCGAACTGACACCGCCAGAAAGCCTGCTCAATGCCGAACATCAGCAGAGTCTGCTGTACTCCTCGGACCTTGAACTGGGCGAAGCAACCAAACAGATTTTCGAAGTGGTCGAACGGGTCAAGCCGACCCGAGTGGTCCTCGACAGCCTTTCCGAAATCCGTTTGCTCGCCCAGAGTTCCCTGCGATATCGCCGGCAGATTCTGGCGATCAAGCACTACTTCGTGCGCTACGACGCGACCGTGCTGCTGCTCGATGACCTGACCACCGAATCCCTCGATAAAACCGTGCACAGCGTGGCGCACGGCGTGGTTCGCCTGGAAGAACTGACGCCCAACTACGGCGCCGAACGCCGGCGCATACGTGTCGTGAAGTATCGCGGTCAAAAGTACCGTGGCGGCTTCCATGACTTCACGATCATGGGCGACGGTGTGCACGTCTTCCCTCGTCTGGTCGCCGCTGAACACCGCGGCGGTTATATCCGCCAGCAGTTGACCAGCGGCATCAAGGAAATGGACGCCCTGCTCGGCGGCGGCATCGAGACCGGTTCGAGCACGCTGATTCTCGGCCCGGCCGGTACCGGCAAGTCGCTGATCTCGATGATCTTCGCCGCCGCGGCCGTCGCCCGGGGTGAGAAAGCCGCGCTGTTTATCTTCGATGAAGAGCTGGGACTGCTGTTCGAGCGCATGAAAAACATGGGCATCGACCTGCAGGCGCTGCAAGACACCGGCAACCTGCTGATCGAGCAAGTCGACGCCGCCGAACTGTCCCCCGGCGAGTTCTCGCACCGGGTTCGTCGTTGCGTCGATGAGCGCAACATCAAAACGGTGGTGATCGACAGCATCAACGGCTATCAGGCCGCAATGCCCGAGGAAAACGCGCTGGTGCTGCACATGCACGAGTTGCTGCTGTACCTCAATCGCCGAGGCGCCGCGACGTTCATGACCGTGGCCCAACATGGGCTGGTCGGGGACATGCAGGCCCCGGTCGACATTACTTATCTGGCTGACACGGTGATTCTGTTGCGCTACTTCGAAGCGGTAGGCAAGGTTCGCCGGGCCATTTCAATTATCAAGAAACGCACCGGCAGCCACGAATCGACCATTCGCGAATACCGCATCGGCAGCGCAGGCATGACCATCGGCGAGCCTTTGGATGCATTCCAGGGTGTATTGCGCGGCGTTCCAACCTATCTGGGTGCCAGCCAGCCACTGCTCAAGGATGATGAACGGTGAGCGTTGTCGAGGCGATGTCCGAGCGCGCGCTTATTCTCGCGCCGCTGGGACGTGACAGCCAGATTGCACTGATGATGCTTAACGAGGCGGGATTCGAAGGTCTTGTGACACGGGATCTGGTCACGCTGTGCAGCGAGCTGGCACAAGGTGCCGGCCTGTTGTTGATTTCTTCGGAAGCCTTGCTGGGTTGCGACCTCGAACCGCTGCTGGGCTTGATCGAGGAACAACCGGCCTGGTCAGACCTGCCGATCGTACTGTTGACCCACCACGGCGGGCCGGAACAAAACCCCGCGTCACGTCTCGGACCGCAATTGGGCAACGTGACCTTCCTCGAGCGCCCGTTTCATCCGGTCACATTGATCAGCCTGGTCACTACCGCATTGCGTGGGCGACGACGGCAGTATGAAGCCAGGGACCGGTTGATTGACCTGAGCCAAAGCGAACTGCGTCTGCAAAATACGCTGGAAACCCTCGAACAACAGGTCGAGGAACGTACCGCCCAACTGCGTCATAACGAAGAAGCCCTCAGACAGTCGCAGAAAATGGAGGCTGTCGGCCAACTCACCGGTGGTATCGCCCACGACTTCAACAACATGTTGACCGGCATCATCGGCAGCCTCGAGTTGCTACGTCGACGCCTGGCCCGAGGTCGCACCGATGACCTGGACGGCCTGATCGATCTGGGGGTGACCTCGGCCAATCGCGCGGCCGGTCTGACCCATCGTCTGCTGGCGTTTTCCCGACGCCAGTCGCTGGATTCAAAACCCGTGAATATGAATACCCTGGTGGTGTCCATGGGCGAACTCCTGCAGCGCAGCATCAACGAAAGCATTCAGCTGGACATGCAGTTGAGCGAGGACTTGTGGGTGGCCGAGGCCGATCCCAACCAGCTCGAAAGCGCCCTCCTCAACCTGGTGCTGAACGCCCGCGACGCCATGCCCGAAGGCGGGAAACTGGTGGTCAACACCTCGAATCAGCATCTGGACAAAGGTTTCACGCAGGTTCACAGCAACCTGCAACCGGGTGATTACGTCGTGCTGCGCGTGACCGACACTGGCTGCGGCATGCCGGAAGGCACCATCACCAGAGCCTTTGATCCGTTCTTCACGACCAAACCGATCGGCCAGGGCACCGGTTTGGGCTTGTCGATGATTTACGGTTTCAGCAAGCAATCCCACGGCCACGTCACCATCGAGAGTGAAGTGGGCAACGGTACGACGGTGAGCCTGTATCTTCCGCGCTACAACGGTGCGCTAGTCGAGGACACGCTGATCGACATCGCACACGCGCCTCATGCTCAGGACGGAGAAACCGTGCTGATCGTTGAGGATGATCCGGCGGTACGGGTGTTGGTCAGCGCGGTACTGAGTGAGTTGGGCTACGCCTTCGTCGAAGCAGGCGATGCCGACAGCGCGGTGCCGATTCTCGATTCCGGCCAGCGTATCGATTTGTTGATCAGCGATGTGGGATTGCCAGGGATGAATGGCCGGCAACTGGCGGAAATCGGTCGGCAGTACCGGCCTGATCTGAAAGTATTGTTCATTACCGGTTATGCCGAACACGCGGCAGTGCGCGGTGGATTCCTTGACCCGGGCATGCAGATGATCACTAAGCCGTTCACCTTCGACCTGTTGACGGCCAAGGTGCGGGAGATGATCCGAATCTGAAAGCCCCCATGACGGGGGCTTCGGGGCTATTTACGACAGCATTTCCTGCATCAGCTCTTGCAACACATCCAGATCGAACGGCTTGCCGAGGATCGGCGCCTTGCGCGTGATCGGGCTGTCGGTCTCGCGGATCTCCTGCGGATAACCGCTGATAAATATCACTTTGAGCTCTGGTCGCAGCTTTACGGCAGGCTCGGCGATCTGCACGCCGGAGATGCCGCCAGGCAGGCGAAAATCAGTGATCATCATGTCCAGGTGCGGCTTGCTCGCCAATATTTCGAAGGCCTGCTCGCCGTTTTCGGCCTGCAGCACCCGGTAACCCTCACCCGACAAGTAAGCGGACAATACCATCAGAATCGAGGGGTCATCCTCGACAATGAGTACTACATCTTGTGCATCTTCACTCATGGGAAGCCTTTGTTCGGTCAATAGCTGCTGATACGACCATGGGGTCGATCAGAGGTTGCGTTTATCCGGCTGTTTTCCTACAACGGCAGACAAACGCGAAATAAGGCGCCCTCGTTGATCTTGCTCTCGACGGCGATGGAGCCGCCATGGGCGGCGACGATCTGCTCGGAAATAAACAGCCCCAGTCCCAGCCCCGCGACCACGGTTTTGGCTGACACCCGTTCGAACTGTTGAAAAATGCGCTTCTGGTTTTCTTCACTGATACCGATCCCGCGGTCCTGCACTTCGACCCGTGCCTGACCCTCGTGACTGTAGACCCTGACATCAATCAGGCTCTTGCCACCATAACGCAAGGCGTTGGTCAGCAGATTTGAAATCACTTGTTCGATACGAAATTCGTCCCAGTTGCCGACCACTGGCTGCTCGGCGGTAAACGCAACGGAACACTCGGCGGCGTCAACTTGCGGCGCGAAGTTTTGCAGCAGGTTGCTGACCAACTGCACGAGGTCAAATCTGGTCGAGCGGATCGACAACTTGCCGGTGCGGATGCGTGACACATCCAACATGTCTTCAATGAGACGGATCAGGCTTTTGATCTGCCGCTCGTCACGGTCGACCATGGCGTGCATCTTGTCGAGGGTGAACGCCGACGCGTTGTCCCGGGCCAGGTGCATCTTGCGCAGCTGGGTTTCGAGGATCAGGCCATTGAGCGGCGTGCGGACTTCGTGGGCGACGATCGACATGAAGTCATCGCGCATGCGCACCGCTTGCTCCAGTTCATTCTGGGTGGTCTGCAACTGCTTGAGCAGCGCTTCCTGCTCGCGGCGAGCCTGCTCCAGCTCTTCAACCTGTTGCTTCATCGCCTTGCTTTGGCGGTAGAGGTCGACGAAGACGTTGACCTTGCTTTTGACGGCGTGAATATCCAGTGGCTTGTGCAGGAAGTCCACGGCCCCGCTTTCGTAACCCTTGAACGCGTAGTTCAGCTCGCGGCCCGCGGCACTGACAAACACAATCGGGATGTTCTTGGTCTTCTCTGTACCGCGCATCAACTCGGCCAGTTCAAAGCCGTTCATGCCCGGCATCTGTACGTCGAGAATGGCCATGGCGAATTCGTGTTGCAGCAGCAACGACAAGGCTTCGTCGGCGGACAAGGCTTTGTAGACCATGCGGTCTTCACGCTTGATCAGCGCCTCAAGTGCCAGCAGGTTCTCCGGCAGATCGTCGACAATCAGCAATTTGGCTTGGATGTTACTTAGCATGCTATTCGTTCCAGCTCGACAAGCAGACGGCCGATGCCGCGTATTGGGAGAATGTGGTCAGGGCAGTGCAAATCCAGCGCCGCCCGAGGCATGGTCGCGACCTGGGCTTCGTCCGGGTCCTGCACGATGGTCAGGCCACCACAACGTTTGACCCGCGCCAATCCGTGTGCGCCATCACGGTTCGCGCCAGTCAGCAGCACGGCCGCCAGGCCTGGGCCATAGACATCGGCCGCCGACTCGAACAGAAAATCAATGGAAGGCCGCGAGTAATGCACGCGATCCTCAAGGCTCAGGGAAAAACTGCGGTCCTGCTCCACTGACAAGTGATAGCCCGGAGTGGCGAAATACAACGTTCCGGCTGCCACATCAATTTTGTCGCCAGCTTCCTCGACAGGCATGGAGACCCGGCGGGCAAAGACTTCGGCCAGTTGGCTGCGGCGCTCGTCGGGCAGGTGCAGGACTACGATGATCGGCAGCATGAAACCTTTACGCAACGGACTGAGAATGTTGAGCAATGCCTCCACCCCACCGGCCGAAGCGCCGATCACGATAGCGTCTATCGAAGGCAAATCCGCTGCATTTTTCATGATTTACGGTAAATCCGTTCTTGTTTGACCAAGGGCGAAAACTGGTTGCCGAAGGCGGAAAAATCCGGGGTTTCCTTACTGCCCAGGACCAGGAATCCTCGATGACAAAGGGATTCATGGAACAAACCGAACGCGCGATCCTGAAGCTTTTTATTGAAATAAATCAAAACATTACGGCACGAAATCAATTGGGTTTCTGAAAAGACGCTGTCCGTCGCCAGGCTGTGATCGGCGAACGTCACGTTCTCACACAACGTCTTGTCGAAAATCGCGTAGCCATACGCCGCCGTGTAGTAGTCGGCGAACGAACGCTGGCCACCGGCCTGCTGGTAGTTGTGAGTGTAGGCGCGGACATTCTCCATGGAGAAAATCCCCTGTTTGGCCTTCTCCAGCGAGCGCGGATTGATATCGGTGGCGTAGATGATCGTGCGATCGAGCAAGCCTTCTTCGCGCAGCAGAATCGCCATCGAATAGACTTCTTCACCCGTGCTGCAACCGGCGATCCAGATCTTGATCGACGGATAGGTCTTGAGCAGTGGCACGACTTCCTTGCGGATCGCGAGGAAATGCGAAGGATCGCGAAACATTTCGCTGACCGGGATCGTCAGCAATTGCAGCAACTGCATGAACGCGGTCGGATCGTGCAGCACCTTTTCTTGCAGGGCCGAAATGGTATTGCACTCGAATTGCGCCAACGCATGATTGACCCGGCGCTTGATCGAAGCGCCGGAATAATCGCGAAAGTCGTAGCTGTACTTGAGGTAGATCGCCTCGATCAACAACCGCAATTCGATCTCGCTGTTTCGCGCCACTGTTTCAATGCGTTCCACTAAATGCGTTCCATCTTCGGTAACCACACGCGAATCAGCGAAAACAGGCGATCCAGGTCAATGGGCTTGGCCAGGTAATCGTTGGAGCCGGCTTGCAGGCAGCGCTCCTGATCGTCCTTCATGGCCTTGGCCGTCACCGCAATGATGGGCAGCTTGCGCCAGCGCGGGTCCTTGCGGATCTCGATGGTGGCTTCGAAACCATCCATCTCCGGCATCATCACGTCCATCAACACCAGATCGATGTCCTCGACTTCATTCAGTTTTTCAATCGCCTCACGACCATTCCGGCCGATGACCACGACTGCACCCTTTTGCTCCAAAGCGCTGGTCAGGGCGAAGATGTTGCGTACATCGTCGTCCACCAGCAGCACTTTGCGGCCTTCGAAGACCTTGTCGCGGCTGCGCGCGGTCTTGAGCATCCGTTGGCGTTCATGGGACAACCTGGATTCGACTTTGTGCAAAAAGAGTGTGACCTCATCCAGCAAACGCTCGGGTGAGCGAGCGCCTTTGATGATGATCGAGCGCGAGTACTTGCGCAGGTCAGCCTCTTCGTCCCGGGTCAGGTTGCGTCCGGTGTAAACGATGACCGGCGGGAACGAGCAGATATCTTCGGTGGACATGCGCTTGAGCAGGTCGTTGCCAAGCATGTCCGGCAGCTTCAGGTCGATGATCATGCAATCGAAGATGGTCGTGCGCAGCAGGTCGAGCGCTTCCTGGGCGAAGCCGACGGCGGTGATTTCAATGTCCTCGTCGCCGATCAGGCGAGCAATGCTGTCGCGTTGCAAATCGTCGTCTTCGACCAGCAGCACCCGTTTGACCTTCTGGGTCAGCTTGGCTTCGAGGCGGGCAAACACGTCCTTGAGTTCTTCGCGAGTGGTCGGCTTGACCGCATAACCGATCGCGCCCATGTGCATGGCCGCCTCAACCCGGTCTTCCACCGAAATCACATGCACCGGAATGTGGCGGGTTTCGGCATGTTCTTTCAGACGCTGCAATACGGTCAGCCCGGAATGGTCCGGCAGGCGCATGTCCAGCAAAATGGCGTCGGGAATGAACTCCTTGGCCAGGTCGTAGCCTTCATCGGCCCCGTGAGCGACCAGGCACTGGTAACCCAGTTCGTGGGCCAGATCGTAGAGAATGTTTGCAAAATTCGGCTCATCTTCCACCACCAGGATGCAACGGGTGGTGAATGGCGCCTTGCTGCGGTCATCATCGAAACGTGGAATGTCGACTTCGGCAATCAGCGGCACCAGCGCGGGCGTTGTCACCCTAGGTTTTGCGGCGACCGGGGTAGCCTGCATCGGCGCGAGGGGCGCATCACCCGGTTCTACGTATTGCTGCGGCAGCACGAGGGTGAACACACTGCCCTGCCCCGGCTCGCTGGTGACGCTGATCGAACCGCCCAGCAACGCCGCCAGATCGCGGGAAATCGACAGGCCTAGCCCCGTGCCGCCATAACGGCGATTGGTGGTGCCGTCGGCCTGGCGGAAGGCTTCGAAAATGCTGTCCTGCTGGTCGGCGGCGATGCCGATCCCGGAATCGCGGACGATAAAGGCGATGCCGTCGTTCGGCTGGGACGCCACCGTGAGGCTGACGATGCCTTTTTCGGTAAATTTCACCGCGTTCGACAGCAGATTCTTAACGACTTGCTCCAGACGCTGGCGGTCGGTGAACAGCATCATCGGCGAACCGGGCTGCACGTCGACCTCGAACTCCAGCTTCTTGTCAGCGGCCATCGGCTCGAACATTCCGCGCAGTCCGTCCACCAGACGCGCAACGCTGGTGTTCTCGGGGCGCATTTCCAGCTTGCCGGCCTCGACCTTGGAAATATCGAGAATGTCATTGATCAGATTGAGCAAGTCATTGCCGGCGGAGTAGATCGACTCGGCGAACTTCACCTGCTCGGCGCTGAGATTTTCCTGAGGGTTTTCCGCCAGCAACTTGGCCAGGATCAGCGAACTGTTCAACGGCGTGCGCAGTTCGTGGGACATGTTGGCGAGGAACTCGGACTTGTACTTGCTCGATCGCTGCAATTCTTCGGCGCGCTCTTCAAGCTGGGCCTGGGCCTGGTTGAGCTCGGTGTTCTTCAAGTCCATCGCATCACGCTGATCGGCCAGGATCTGTGCCTGATCGGCGAGTTGTTCGTTGGTCTGCTCCAACTCGACTTGCTGGGTTTCCAGGTGAGCCTGGGACTCCTTGAGAATCCGCGATTGCTCTTCGAGCTCTTCGTTGGCGGTCTTGAGTTCTTCTTGCTGAACTTGCAGCTCTTCGTTGAGCTGCTGGGTTTCGGCCAGCACTTCCTGCAAACGCTGACGGTAGCGAGCGGCCTCGATTGACGTGCCGATGTTGCCGGCGATCAGCTCGAGCAATTCGACGTCGCGGTCGTCCAAGGGGCGCAGGAAACCCAACTCGATCACGCCATTAACCCGATCATCGTCGCTGGTGGGCACCACGAGCACGCTACGCGGCAGGCCTTCGCCCAGACCGGAGCTGACTTTGAAATAGTCGCTTGGCACGTCATCGAGACGGATCAGGCGAGCCTGTTGCGCCACCTGGCCGGCAATCCCTTCATCGCTGTAGATCTGCTGGTCGCGCTCTTCCTGCTCGCGAGAAAAACCGTAGGACGCTATTCGTCTGAGGCCGCCATGTTCTTCGCGCACATAAATAGCAGCGACCGCAGTGCCCAGATATTGCGCGCAGAACTGCAGGATGTTGCGCCCCAACAGATTCAGGGACAGTTGCCCCAGCACCTGCTCGGCCAGTTCGGTCTGGCCGTTGCGCAGCCACGCTTGCTGTTCCAGGCGCCGGGCGCTGGCCTGTTGTGCGGCGAGGTTGGCGCTATAGCTTTGGGACAGGTTGAGCAAATCGCGACGACCGATATAGGCCAGCAAACTGCTGATGCCGAGGATGAACAGCAGGTAAAGGGAGATGCTCCAGATCGTGGTGCGGCGCACTTCCTCGTTGCGCGTGGTGCGCAACTGCTGCTCCATGTCGATCACGTCTTCGAATTGCTTGCGGATTTCGTCGGTCAGCCGTTTGCCCTGCCCAGCTTTGACAGCACCGCGATAATCACCGTTGGTGCGCTGCAACTCGATCATGGATTGCGCATAGTTGGCCCACTCAACCTGCAAGGCCTGGAGTCGGCGCAGACGATCGGTCTGAACCGGATTGTCGGCCGTGAGCTCGAGCAAAGTATTGAGCGCGACCGCGATTCTCGGCTTGGCCGTTTCGTAAGGGTCGAGAAAATGCTCATCGCCGCTGAGCAGAAAGCCGCGCATCCCCGTTTCCAGATCAACGGTCAGTTTCACCGCCTCATTGGCGTTATTGATCACCCGGTCGGTGTGCTCGACCCACTGGATTACCGACAGCAGGTAAGTGATCAGCGAGACAAAGAACACCGCGCTGAGCACACCAACGCCCAACGGCAGACTGATGTTGCGGCTCAGGAGTTTACGGAATCGTTGCTCATCAACCGAAGACGCAGGGGTCATGGGGAGGCCTTGTCGAACTGTTCAAAACCAGGGAGTTTGCCCCAAAACGGGCACATTGATCCAACTTTCTGCGGCCGATCCGGGCAAATACCCGCATTTAGCTGCGATCGATCTAAGGAGCGGTTATCCTGCCGTCTCTTGTACAGCTATTCTTTTTTGCACAACGCCGGGAACTTGTCGGGATCTGCCACTTACTCATGATAGAGCCCGGCGATTTCGATCGACCTGCGACCCTGAATTTACCTTGAGAGCCCTCTTATGTCCTCCACCCCGTCCACCATCCTGGTAGTAGAAGACGATGACATCGTGCGCATGCTGATCGTCGATGTACTGGAGGAACTGGACTACAAGGTCCTTGAGGCCGATGGCAGCAAAAAGGCGCTGGAGTTTCTAAACGATGAGGACCAGCACATCGATTTGATGATGACCGATGTGGGTTTGCCGGATATGGATGGCAGAGAACTGGCGAAACAGGCGCGGATGCTGCGTCATGAATTGCCGATCCTGTTCGCCAGCGGTTATGCCGAGAGCATCGAGCTCCCTGCGGGCATGCAAGTGATCGGCAAGCCGTTTTCGATTGATAAGTTGCGCGACAAGGTCAAAGGCATGCTTGCTTAATCATTCATTACATTTTCTTAGGCGCACTTTTTCCAAAAAATGGTTTGCCGTATCAACGGCAAACCTTAGCTGCCTATAAATGATCCTGCTGCACTTGAGCAATCAATGCGCCTTCCCTGTTTATTGAAACAATCCATCACACTAACAACCTTGCTACCGGACCTGTGCGGATAAACCTGAGCACGTTTTCCATAGCCTTAGCCTGCCCACCACCGGTTGCACAGGCCGCCCTGGATGGCAGAACATTCCATCGACGTCGTGATCCCTTGCGGCCAGATATGGTTAAATCCCGCGCCTCTCGCGTCACTCAGCCCTCATCCCGAGTCAAGGAAATACCGTTCATGAATCAGCCCCGCGCAACCAAAGTCCTCGTCATTGGTTACGTCTGGCCCGAGCCCCGCTCTTCGGCCGCCAGTGGGCATGTGATGCAGATTCTGGATACGTTTCTGAAACAAGGCTGGGATATTACCTTCAGCAGTCCGGCCGGTACCGGTGAACATCGCGCGGATCTGACGGCGCTAGGCATTCGCGAAGTCCCGATCGAATTGAACAACAGCAGTTTCGACGACTTCGTCAGCCAACTGGCCCCGGATATCGTGCTGTTTGATCAATTCATGATGGAAGAGCAATTCGGCTGGCGTGTCGAGAAACACTGCCCCGCCGCCTTGCGAGTGCTTGAAACTTCGGATCTGCAAAGCCTGCGGCACGCCCGACATCAGCGTCTCAAGGATCGCTTGAAGACCAGCGACGATAACAATGATTTCACTGACCTGTTCGCACCGGCATTGCGCGAAGAGTTTGACTTGATGGCCGATACCGATCTGGCCAAACGGGAAATGGCCGCGCTGTATCGTTGCGATTTGAACCTGATGATCTCTGAAGTGGAAATCGAGTTGCTGGTCGAGCAGTTCAAGATGCCGCGCAATTTGCTGCACTGGTGCCCGTTGATGGTCGAACCGCCGAGCGTGCCGGCGGCTGCCTTTGAAGATCGGGCGCACTTTCTCAGCATCGGTAACTTTCGACATGCGCCGAACTGGGATGCGGTGCTCTGGATGAAAACGGCGATCTGGCCGTTGATCCGCGAACAACTACCCGGCGCCCAACTGCACATCTATGGCGCTTACACGCCGCCCAAGGCCACTGCGCTGCATAACGCGGCCCAAGGGTTCCATGTCATGAACTGGGCGGAAGACGCCTTGCAAGTGATGTCGGCGGCGCGCGTGTGCCTGGCACCGCTACGTTTCGGCGCGGGCATCAAGGGCAAGATCATCGACGCCATGCTGTGTGGCACGCCTACAGTCACAACGCCTATCGGCGCAGAAGCAATGCACGGCCAGCATCCCTGGCCTGGCGCCGTGGCCCGGACGGCACGGGAGTTCGCCGATGATGCGGTGCGGTTGTACAAGGATGAAGCACTCTGGACGGACGCCCAATCCAGAGGGCAGGTGTTGCTGGCCAATCGTTATAGACAAGCCGAACATGGCCCGGCACTTATCGAAAAATTAATAGACTGCCAACAACGTCTCGCCCAACTTAGAACGGATAACTTTACCGGCAGCATGTTGCGTCATCACCACCATAAAAGTACGCAGTATATGGCGCAATGGATTGAAGCAAAAAACCGCACTCACTAACTATCGACACTATCGCTACACACTTTGCATCGTCACGCTTATTGACCCCTTTCACACCCCATCTTATAAATAACTCGCCGGATTAGATTCAGACAAACTTATCCGGCGGCATTTATCTAACTTACCACTTGATGCAAGGATGCATTAAATGACTACCATTGTTCAAAACAACCTGACACTTAACAACTGGATGGCCAGCACGCCGGCCATTGACACGTTGTCACTCTGCGAATTGACCCTGCCGGGCACCCATAACGCTGGCAGCGACTGGAAAGCCTCTTGGCCGCTTATTCCAGGCGCCCACTGGCTGGCTTGTCAGCACCAATCGTTTTACTCGCAACTGTGCAAAGGCTCTCGAGCGTTGGATATCAGACTCGTATTTGACGCCAAGGAACCGGGGCTTGGAAAATTCCGAATGCATCACAACGGCTACCGCAACAATCGTACCTTGGGGAACTTGTTTACCGACCTGAGGCAGTTTCTTGACGAGAACCCCGATGAATTCATTGTCCTGGACTTCCACGAACTAAAAGGGGATGCGTTTGATTACACTTTCTTCAACAACATGATGATCCATCTTATGGGGCACCAGATAATTCCCACTCGAAACCGTTCTCTGAGCCTGCAACAACTCAAGCAAATCAGTTCTGAGCAAAGGCTTCTGGTCGCAGCCCCTGGGCATTGGCAGCTTGATCGAAACGTGTTCCTTGAACAGATTGAACACCAATGGTCTGGCAGCGGCATCACAAGCGCCGCCGATCTGGAGAAGCACATTACGAGCGTCCTGACCTACCCGCCAGGCACATGGGCACCATGGTCGCTCTCGGCAGCGAGTTACAGCGCCCTCGGTGGCCCCGTGGATATTCATGATGAACTCAATGCCTGGTTCGACCCGGAAAAAAGTGATTGGGCGGCAAAGTGCAACATCATCAATGTTGACTTCATTGAAGAGTCGCAAATTGTTTCCTATTGCCGAACCGCAAACGTATATAAAGCCGCCAAACGAGCCAACTAATCGGCGTGCCATTAAACGGCTATCTATGTGTAACTGTTTCCATGACTGGAAATCCTCTTACTCACTTCTATGCTGGGTCATGAAAGCCTTTCTGCGCAGGGCGATCAACACAGGTGTGGCGTGCAGCCAACTCTGATACATGAATTTCGTCGCCCCACGGAGGGGGCGCGTCAACGACAAGGAACTGTCATGACCCAAAACACAGCGGGCACGTTAGACAAACAAAAGTGGATGAGTAACGTCCTGGATATCCATCGATTAAAATTGACCGATATCGTCTGGCCGGGCGCCCATAACGCCGGCATGGATAAACAGGCACCCAATTATGATGTGGTTATCGGCAACTGGACGACGTGTCAAAACGGTTCATTTGCCTGGCAACTGTCCAACGGTGCCCGGGCCTTTGATATCCGCCTGGGTTACACCGAGGGCGCGGACCAGTCAATTTTCTATTTTCACCACAACGGATACCAGTCCCATCGGGTCCTCGATGAACTGATGACAGACGTGTCAGCGTTCCTTGACCGCAATCCCGATGAGTTCATCGTGCTGGATTTCCACCAACTCGCGGATGGGTCCAAACCCTTTGATTATCAGAAACTCAACGATCTTCTGGTGAGTCGACTCGGGCAGCGAGTGATCCCCCCCGGCGACGCCGAAAAAACCATCGGCGAACTGAAGCGGATCAGTTCTCGCCGCCGGGTGGTGTTGGCGGCGCATGGACGGCGGGAACTGGATGAGGATTACTTCTGGCCGCGCATCCCGCACAAGTGGATAAACAAACGGTTTACCGATACCGAGGATCTGCAAAACCATGTTTCCAGCGCACTCGAAGACGCGCCGTACGAAACGTTTCTATGGTCGTTATCAGCCACCAGCTACGCGTTTCTGGGAGGGCCTCAAGACATCAAAATCCAGATCAATGACTGGTTCAATCCCACCCGGGACTGGGTCACGCGCTGCAGCATCATCAATACCGACTTTTTCGACGAATCAGAGATCGTTCGTTATTGCTGGACGGCCAACAGCATGAAAGCGGTTTACGGCCATGCGTTGCATGAGCGGACACCGGGCTGACACACGGAACGTTGCACACTGGCATTAGGGGCCTGGAAAGAGGCATGATCAGGGCGCAATGATAATAAAAAGCGCCCTGACATGACCCGAACCGCAAGAGTCACCGATCCTTCCTACGAACTGATGGACGACCATAACGGGTTGTCGATCATCTATCGCCAGCATGGATTTCCCTGCCCGTTGGTGCGGTGGCATTTCCACAAGGAATACGAGCTGCACCTGATCGTCGCCAGTTCCGGCAAGGTGTTTATCGGCGATTACATTGGCAACTTCTACCCGGAAACCCTGTTCTTGACCGGCCCGAATCTGCCACACAACTGGATCAGCCAGGTGGCCGAAGACGAGGTAGTGCCCAAGCGCGACATGCTGGTCAACTTCACGGATGAATTGTTCGAGAGCGGTCATCAGGTATTCGCAGAACTGAAGACCCTTGCGCCACTGCTGGAGCGCGCGCAGTACGGCATCGAATTTCGTTGCAAGCGCACCATCCGCCAGGCCATGACGTTGATGCAACGCATCGCTGACACTAAAGGCGTCACCCGGCTCGGGCACTTTTTCATACTGCTGGAGCTGCTCGCGGCTTCTGACGATTTTCAGTTGCTGTCGGGTGCCACCACGCCGCAACTGGCGGATGAACACAATATCGATCGCACCAACCGGGCGGTGGATTACATTTTTGCGCATTACGCCCGGGACCTGCCGCTCGAGGAAGTCGCCGAGCATTTAGGCATGAAGCCAACGTATTTCAGCCGGGTGTTCAAGCAAGCCACCGGGCGCTGCTTCATCGAGTTCGTCAATCGCCTGCGCATCAGCAAATCCTGCGAGTTGCTGGCCGATGGCGACAAACCGGTGACCGATGTGTGTTTCGAATCGGGTTTCAACAATATTTCCAACTTCAATCGGCGGTTCCAACAGCTCAAGGGCATGACGCCCTCGCATTACCGGCGGCTGGCGGTACAGCGGCTGACCGAACAGAATCTGGCGTGAACGTCTTGGTCATAGGGCGTTCTGGGCCATACGCCATACCTGTAGGCGCGAGGCTTGCCCGCGAAAGGGCCGGAAAACCTGTACAAAATCGATGACTGTTCACCTCTGTGAAGCCTGTCCTTGTATCTCCCCCCATTAATCCCAGTGCAAAAAAGTATCGATTCAAGTGCGACGGATGATTTGTCACATCCTCAATTGAAGGCTGTAATCAGTGCACATTCTTCCTGCCCTCGGAAGACACAAAAACAATAACTGTCCTTCTGTCCCCCATCGGGTGCAGAAAAGGAGTGCACGATGCAACCTTCTGTAAAAGCTCTGCTTGCCCTCACCTGCATGACCCTCAGCAGCGTCAGTCTTGGCGCTCAGACGCTGACCATCGCCACCGTCAACAACAGCGACATGATCCGCATGCAAAAGCTCTCGAAAACCTTCGAGGCCGAGCATCCGGACATCAAGCTCAATTGGGTGGTGTTGGAAGAAAACGTCCTGCGCCAACGCCTGACCACTGACATCGCCACCCAGGGCGGGCAGTTCGACGTGCTGACCATTGGCATGTACGAAGCCGCACTCTGGGGCGCCAAGGGCTGGCTGGAGCCGATGAAGGATCTGCCGGCCACCTACGCCCTCGACGATGTGTTCCCTTCGGTGCGTGAAGGCCTTTCGGTCAAGGGCTCGCTCTACGCCCTGCCGTTTTACGCGGAAAGCTCCATCACCTATTACCGCACCGACCTGTTCAAGGACGCCGGGCTGACCATGCCCGAGCGCCCGACCTGGACCCAGATCGGCGAATTCGCCAGCAAGCTCACCAATAAAGACAAAGAACAGTACGGCATCTGCCTGCGTGGCAAGGCCGGTTGGGGCGAGAACATGGCGCTGATCACCACCGTCGCCAATGCCTATGGGGCACGCTGGTTTGATGAGCAGTGGAAGCCGGAATTCACTGGCCCCGAGTGGAAAAACGCCTTGAATTTCTACGTCGACACCATGAAGAAATCCGGCCCGCCGGGTGCCTCCAGTAACGGCTTCAACGAAAACCTTGCGTTGTTCAACAGCGGCAAGTGCGCGATCTGGGTGGACGCCAGCGTTGCCGGTTCCTTCGTCACCGACAAAACCCAAAGCAAGGTCAGCGAGCACGTTGGCTTTACTTATGCGCCGCATGAGACCACCGACAAAGGTTCAGCCTGGTTGTATTCCTGGGCGCTGGCGATCCCGACCAGTTCCAAGGCCAAGGACGCGGCGAAAACCTTCAGTGCCTGGGCTACCTCCAAGGAATACGGCGCATTGGTTGCCGAAAAAGACGGCATCGCCAACGTGCCGCCCGGCACTCGGGCCTCGACCTACAGCGAGGCTTACATGAGCGCCGCACCGTTTGCCAAGGTCACGCTGGAATCGCTGAAAGCGGCGGACCCGAGCAAACCGACCCTCAAACCGGTGCCTTACATCGGCATCCAGTTGGTGACTATTCCTGAATTCCAGGCGGTGGGCACCCAGGTCGGCAAGTTGTTCTCGGCGGCGCTGATTGGCCAGACCACGGTCGACCAGGCACTGACGGCGGCCCAGCAAACCACCGAACGTGAGATGAAACGCGCCGGTTATCCCAAATAACCCCTAGCCATCCAATTTGTGGCGAGGGCGCTTGCTCCCGCTGGGCTGCCTAGCGGCCCCAAATCCGGGAAACGCGATTCATCAGACAGACCGCATTTTCCGGATTTACGACTGCTTCGCAGCCGAGCGGGAGCAAGCTCCCTCGCCACAGGGTCTCGCCGCATTTCGAGCAAGTGATCGCCATGAATATTTCAACTGCCAAAGCTCACATGGACATCCCCCAACCGGTGCGTAAAAGCCGATTGGCCAATCCCGGCTGGTTTCTGGTCAGCCCCTCGGTGGCGTTGTTGCTGCTGTGGATGATCGTGCCGCTGGGCATGACCGTTTACTTTTCAATGATCCGCTACAACCTTCTCTATCCCGGCGAAAACGAATTCGTCGGGCTGGAGAACTTCACCTACTTCCTGACTGACTCCGGGTTCATGCCCGGCGCCACCAACACCCTGTTGCTGGTCGGCAGCGTGCTGCTGATCAGCGTGGTACTGGGTGTGCTGATCAGTGCCTTGCTGGAGGCCAGCGAATTCCTCGGTCGCGGCATCGTGCGGGTGATGCTGATCTCGCCGTTTTTCATCATGCCCACCGTCGGTGCGCTGATCTGGAAGAACCTGATTTTCCATCCGGTGTCGGGGATTCTCGCCTACGTCTGGAAGCTGTTCGGCGCACAGCCGGTGGACTGGCTGGCGCACTACCCGCTGCTGTCCATCATCATTATCGTGTCCTGGCAATGGCTGCCCTTCGCGATCCTGATCCTGATGACCGCCATGCAGTCCCTAGACCAGGAACAGAAAGAAGCCGCACGCCTCGACGGGGCTGGGCCGATCGCGATCTTCTGGCACCTGACCCTGCCGCACCTGGCACGGCCGATTGCGGTGGTGGTGATGATCGAAACCATCTTCCTGCTCTCGGTGTTCGCCGAAATCTTTACCACCACCAACGGCGGTCCCGGCTATGCCTCGACCAACCTTGCGTACCTGATCTACAACCAGGCACTGGTGCAGTTCGACGTCGGCATGGCGTCCGCCGGCGGCTTGATCGCGGTGGTGATCGCCAACATCGCGGCCATCGTTCTGGTACGGATGATCGGCAAAAACCTGACAGACAAAGCCTGAGGCCTGCGCCATGACTCTTCAACAATCCCGCCGCCTGCAAAGCCTGCTGCTCGGCACTCTGGCCTGGGCCATCGCGATCCTGATCTTCTTCCCGATTTTCTGGATGGTGTTGACCAGTTTCAAAACCGAAATCGACGCCTTCGCCACGCCGCCGCAGTTCATCTTCACGCCGACGCTGGAGAACTACCTGCACATCAACGAGCGCAGCGATTACTTCAGCTTCGCCTGGAACTCGGTGGTGATTTCGTTCAGCGCTACGGCTCTGTGCCTGCTGATCGCGGTGCCGGCGGCCTACTCCATGGCGTTCTACGAAACCCAGCGCACCAAAGGCACGCTGCTGTGGATGCTCTCCACCAAGATGCTGCCGCCGGTGGGCGTGCTGATGCCGATCTACCTGTTGGCCAAGAGCTTCGGCTTGCTCGATACGCGCATCGCGCTGATTGTGATCTACACGCTGATCAACCTGCCGATCGTGGTCTGGATGATTTACACCTACTTCAAGGACATCCCCAAAGACATCCTCGAAGCCGCGCGCCTCGACGGTGCCACGCTTTGGCAGGAAATGGTCCGGGTGCTGCTGCCGATCGCCAAGGGAGGCCTGGCCTCCACCGTGCTGCTGTCGCTGATCCTGTGCTGGAACGAAGCGTTCTGGTCGCTAAACCTGACCTCGTCGAAAGCCGCGCCACTGACCGCGCTGATCGCGTCGTACTCCAGCCCCGAAGGCCTGTTCTGGGCCAAGTTGTCGGCGGTGTCGACCCTGGCCTGCGCGCCGATCCTGATTTTCGGCTGGATCAGCCAGAAACAATTGGTCCGCGGCCTGTCGTTTGGCGCTGTGAAATGACCTGCCGACATGCAAATCCCTGTGGGAGCGAGGCTGCTCGCGATGAGGGAGTGTCATGCAGCATTAATGCATCTGACACACCGCAATCGCGAGCAGGCTCGCTCCCACAGAAAAGCCCGCCCGGCTCAACTGAATAACAACACGTGGAGGCCCATCATCATGGCCAACCTGAAAATCAAGAATCTGCAAAAAGGCTTCGAAGGCTTTTCCATCATCAAAGGCATCGACCTGGAAGTGAACGACAAGGAGTTCGTGGTCTTCGTCGGCCCGTCGGGCTGCGGCAAATCCACCCTGCTGCGCCTGATCGCCGGCTTGGAAGAAGTCAGCGGCGGCACCATTGAGCTCGATGGTCGCGACATCACCGAAGTCAGTCCGGCCAAACGCGACCTGGCGATGGTGTTCCAGACCTACGCCCTGTACCCGCACATGACCGTGAAAAAGAACATGTCGTTCGCCCTTGATCTGGCCGGCGTACCGAAGGCTGAAGTCGAGAAGAAAGTCGGTGAAGCGGCGCGCATCCTCGAGCTGGGGCCAATGCTTGAGCGCAAGCCCAAGCAACTCTCCGGCGGCCAGCGTCAACGTGTCGCAATCGGCCGCGCCATCGTGCGCAACCCGAAAATCTTCCTGTTCGACGAACCGCTGTCCAACCTCGACGCCGCGCTTCGCGTGCAGATGCGCCTGGAACTGTTGCGCCTGCACAAAGACCTGCAAGCGACGATGATCTACGTGACCCACGATCAGGTCGAAGCGATGACCATGGCCGACAAAGTGGTCGTCCTCAACGGCGGCAAAATCGAGCAAGTCGGCTCGCCACTGGACTTGTACCACCAGCCAGCCAACCTGTTTGTCGCCGGGTTCCTCGGCACGCCGAAAATGGGTTTCCTCAAAGGCAAAGTCACCCGAGTCGAGAGTCAAAGCTGTGAAGTCCTGCTGGACGCCGGCACCCGCATCACCCTGCCGCTGAGCGGTGCCCAACTGAACGTCGGCGGCGCGGTGACCCTGGGCATTCGTCCGGAGCACCTCAACCTCGCACAAACCGGCGACTGCACCTTGCAGGTCACCGCCGACGTCAGCGAACGCCTGGGCAGCGACACCTTCTGCCACGTCGTGACCGCTTCCGGCGAAGCGTTGACCATGCGCGTTCGTGGCGACCTCGCCAGCCGTTACGGCGAAGCCTTGAGCCTGCACCTGGACGCCGAACACTGCCATTTATTCGATGCCGACGGCGTGGCGCTCACCCGCCCGTTGCGTGCAGCGGCCTGATTTAGAGAGCCTGTGATGAAACTCAACCAACAGAACCTCAACCGCCTTGCGCCCGAAGTGGCCCTGCCCGCCTACGCCCTGAGCGATACGCGCCAAGGCATCGCCCACATCGGCGTCGGAGGTTTTCACCGTGCCCATCAGGCGTATTACACCGACGCCTTGATGAATACCGGAGAAGGCCTGGACTGGGCGATTTGCGGGGTCGGCCTGCGCGCCGAAGACCGTCGCGCCCGGGACGATCTGAAAGAGCAGGATTACCTCTTCACCCTGTTCGAACTGGGCGACACCGCCGACACTGAAGTCCGGGTCATCGGCGCGATTCGCGACATGCTGTTGGCTGAAGACGGCGCGCAGGTGTTGATCGACAAGCTCGCCAGCCCAGAGATCCGCATCGTCTCGCTGACCATCACCGAAGGCGGTTATTGCATCGACGACAGCAACGGCGAGTTCATGGCGCACCTGCCGCAAATCCAGCACGACCTGGCCAACCCGAACGCACCGAAAACCGTGTTCGGCTTCCTCTGTGCCGCGCTGGCCAAACGTCGCGCCGCCGGCACGCCGGCCTTCACCTTGATGTCCTGCGATAACCTGCCGCACAACGGCGCCGTCACCCGCAAAGCCTTGTTGGCCTTCGCCGCGTTGCGCGATGCCGATCTGCGTGATTGGATCGCCAACAGCGTGAGCTTCCCCAACGCGATGGTCGACCGCATCACGCCAATGACCAGCACCGAACACAAGCTGCAACTGCACGACAAACATGGCGTCGACGATGCCTGGCCGGTGGTCTGCGAACCCTTTGTGCAGTGGGTGCTGGAAGACAAGTTCGTCAACGGGCGTCCGGCCTGGGAAAAGGTCGGCGTGCAATTCACCGACGACGTCACACCGTATGAAGAGATGAAGATCAAACTGCTCAACGGCAGCCATCTGGCCCTGACATATCTTGGATTTCTGAAGGGTTATCGCTTCGTGCACGAGACCATGAATGATCCGCTGTTTGTGCGCTACATGCGTGCCTACATGGACCTGGACGTCACCCCGCAACTGTCGCCCGTGCCGGGCATTGACCTGACGGATTACAAGAACACGCTGGTGGCGCGTTTCTCCAATCAGGCCATCGCCGATCAGCTGGAGCGTGTGTGTTCGGACGGCTCGTCGAAGTTTCCCAAGTTCACCGTTCCGACGATCAATCGCCTGATTGCCGATGGCCAGGAGACCAAGCGTGCCGCGCTGGTGGTGGCAGCCTGGGCGTTGTATTTGAAGGGGGTGGATGAGAATGGAGACACTTACTCGATTCCCGATCCGCGGGCGGCGTTCTGCCAGGAATTGGTGGCCGATGATGCGTTGATGACCCAGCGGTTGCTGCAGGTTGAGGAGATCTTTGGTACGGCGATTCCCCGTTCTCCGGCGTTTGTGGCGGCGTTTGTATGGTGTTGTAACAGCTTGCGGGAGGTGGGTGTGACGCGGACGCTGGAGCGGGTGCTGGCGTAAATGCGGCGGTGACAATGCTGCCGTCTTCGCGAGCAGGCTCGCTCCCACATCGGATCGTTGTCGAACATGACTAAACATCCCCTGTGGCAGCGGGCTTACCCGCGATGACGGACTGACCGACAACCTAAATGTCGAACCTGACGATCCAAGGACCTTCGATGGCAAACCAACAATTATTCCTCGGCATTGACTGCGGCACCCAAGGCACCAAAGCCGTGATCCTGGACGCCCACACTGGCCAGGTCCTGGGCCAGGGCGCCGCTGTGCACAGCTTGATCAGCGGCGCCAACGGTCGCCGCGAGCAAGACACCGGCCAGTGGCTCGAAGCGTTCACCCTGGCCACTCGCCGTGCGTTACTCGCGGCGAAAGTCGACGGTCAGGACATCCTTGGCCTCGGCGTCTCCGGACAGCAACACGGCCTGGTATTGCTCGATGACCAAGGTCAGGTGCTGCGTCCGGCGAAGCTTTGGTGCGACACCGAATCCACCCCGGAAAATGACCGTCTCCTGGCTCAACTCGGTGGCGAAAAGGGTTCACTTGAGCGCCTGGGTGTGGTCATCGCGCCCGGCTACACCGTTTCCAAACTGCTGTGGACCAAAGAACAGCACCCGGACATTTTCGCCCGGATCGCCCACATCCTCCTGCCCCACGACTACCTGAACCATTGGCTCACCGGCCGCAGTTGCAGCGAGTACGGCGACGCGTCAGGCACCGGGTATTTCAACGTGCGGACCCGCCAATGGGATTTGCAGTTGCTGCGCGACATCGACCCGACCGGACGCCTGCAAGCCGCGTTGCCGGAGTTGATCGACGCGCATCAAGCAGTCGGCACGATCCTGCCGAGCATCGCCGAACAGCTTGGCATCAACCCGCAGGCGCTGGTCTCCAGCGGGGGCGGCGACAACATGATGGGCGCGATCGGCACCGGCAATATCAAGCCCGGCGCGATCACCATGAGCCTCGGCTCTTCGGGGACGGTGTACGCCTATGCTGACCAGCCGAAAGTCAGCCCGGATGCGTCGGTCGCCACGTTCTGCTCGTCCAGCGGTGGCTGGCTGCCGCTGATCTGCACCATGAACCTGACCAACGCCACGGGGGTCATTCGCGAGCTGTTCGCCCTTGATATCGAACACTTCAACGATTTGGTCGAGCAGGCGCCCATCGGTGCCGAAGGCGTGTGCATGCTGCCGTTCCTCAATGGCGAGCGCGTCCCCGCCCTGCCCCATGCCACCGGCAGCCTGCTGGGCTTGACCATGACCAACCTGACCCAGGCCAACCTGTGCCGCGCAGTCGTCGAAGGCACGACCTTCGGTTTGCGTTATGGACTGGACCTGCTGCGCCAGAATGGCTTACAAAGCCGCAGCATTTGCCTGATCGGCGGCGGCTCGAAAAGCCCGGTGTGGCGCCAGATCGTCGCCGACATCATGAACACCCCAGTGATCTGTACCGAGCAGAGCGAAGCGGCAGCCCTGGGCGCAGCGATTCAGGCGGCGTGGTGCAAGTCCAGGGCAAACGGCCACGAGGACAGTCTGGCGGACCTTTGCGAGCGTTGTGTAAAGCTCGATCTGGCCAGTGAAACCTTGCCGATTGCCGACAATGTGGCGGCCTGTCAGCAGGCCTATGAACGTTATCAACAACATGTCGCAACCCTTTAAAGAGCGAACAACTATGTATCTGGTGTGTGGCGAAGCGCTGTTCGATTTCTTCAGTGAAGACGACGCCAGCGGCCTGGCTTCAAAAGTGAATTTCAAGGCAATTGCCGGCGGTTCGCCGTTCAATGTGGCGGTTGGCTTGCGGCGATTGGGCGTGGAAGCGGCGCTTTTTGCAGGACTCTCCACCGATTACCTTGGCCGACGCTTGCAGCAAGTGCTGCAGGACGAAGGTGTGCGCCCGGATTACCTGGTGGACTTCGCCGCACCGACCACACTGGCAATGGTCGCGGTCGGGGCCAATGGCTCGCCGCACTACAGCTTTCGTGGTGAAGGTTGCGCGGACCGCCAGCTCAAACCTGAACATTTGCCTGAGCTGGGGCCGCAAGTGCGTGGTTTGCACATTGGCTCGTTCTCCCTGGTGGTGCAGCCGATTGCCGACACGCTGCTGGCGTTGGTGCAGCGGGAAAGCGGAAAACGTCTGATCAGCCTTGATCCGAATGTCCGACTCAATCCTGAACCGAATATCGACCTGTGGCGTTCGAGGATTGCGACGCTGGTTGAGTTGGCGGATCTGATCAAAGTCAGCGATGAGGATTTGAGTCTGTTGTACCCCGAGCAGGATCCGCAGCGGGTGATTGAAGGTTGGTTGCAGCATCGCTGTCAGTTGGTGTTCCTGACCCGAGGTGGTGAAGGTGCCACGGTGTTCAGCCGCACTCAGGGTTCGTGGTCAGTACCGGCGAGCTCAGTGAAAATCGCTGATACCGTGGGCGCGGGCGATACGTTCCAGGCGGCGTTGATTACCTGGTTGACCGAGCAGCAGCTGGATTCGGTTGCGGGTGTGCAATCCCTTGAGCGCGGGCAAATCGACGGAATGTTGAAGTTTGCGGTACAGGCAGCGGCGCTGACGTGCAGCAAGACCGGGCCGGATTTGCCGTATCGGCAGCAACTCAACTGACAGATCGTTCCTACGTTCCGCGTGGGAATACAGCCCGGGGCGCTCCGCGTCCAAAGCGGACGCGGAGCGTCCAGTGAGGCATTCCCACGCAGAGCGTAGGAACGATCAACAGGATCATCGGCAATGGCGGCAGCAGGCTTTTATCAGCCGAAGAGGACTTTAGTCTGGAAATGACTGTTGATTCTTGGCCACCTGGAAGTTGTGGCGCAGTGATACCCAGGAAAAGATAACTAAAAATCCCCTGCATTCATTGGCCGAAACCTTGTATCTAAGGGTTTTCCCGATAGCCCAACGCATCCACTCCTACGCCATTTGCGCCTTGAACGTGGCGGTTTAATCCTGCACCATCCGCACCAGCTTATTCAAAGGACGGAATTAAAGGCATGCTGGACGCGAACGCAACCCATATTTCCCTGACGCTGGAAGGCGTTTCCGTTGACCTGCAAGTGCTCAGCTTCGTCGGTCGCGAAACCCTCAATCAACCGTTCTGTTTCGACATCGAACTGGTCAGCGCCCGTCCCGACCTGAAACTTGAAGAGTTGCTGCACAAACCTGGCTGCCTGACCTTCGGCGCCACCGGCAAGGGCATCATTCACGGTCTGGTCTATCGCATCGAGCAAGGCGATTCCGGCAAAAGCCTGACGCGCTACAGCATCAGCCTGGTCCCGCAACTCGCTTACCTGCGCCACAACCATGACCAGCAGATTTTCCAGCATTTAAGTGTGCCGAAGATCATCGCCCAGGTACTGGAGGCGCGCGGCATCCTGTCTGACGCCTACAGTTTCCAGCTCGGCGCGATCTACCCCGAGCGCGATTACTGCGTGCAGTACGACGAGTCCGACCTGCACTTCATCCAGCGCCTGTGCGAAGAGGAAGGCATTCACTTCCACTTCCAGCACAGCGCCAGCGGCCACAAACTCGTCTTCGGCGATGACCAGACGGTGTTCCGCAAACTCGCACCCGTGGCCTACCAGCAAGACTCCGGCATGGCGGCCACGAAACCGGTGATCAAGCGCTTCAACCTGCGCCTGGAAACCCGCACCTCCCGCGTCAGCCGCCGCGACTACGACTTCGAAAAACCACGCATCCTGCCCGAAGGCGCCGCCAAGAGCACTTTCGCCCCGGACCTCGAAGACTACGACTACCCCGGCCGCTTCCTGACCCGCGAGCGCGGCAAACAACTGGCCACCCGCGCGCTGGAGCGCCATCGCAGCGATTACAAACTGGCCGAAGGCAAAGGCGACGAGCCAACCCTCGTCAGCGGCCACTTCATGGCCCTGAGCGAACACCCGCGTGCCGAGTGGAACGACCTCTGGCTGTTGCTCGAAGTCGTGCACGAAGGCAAGCAGCCGCAAGTGCTCGGCAAAAACGTCACCAGCGACGTCACCCATAACAAAGACGATTTCCATCATGGCTACCGCAACACCTTCCTCGCCACCCCGTGGGACGCGCACTTCCGCCCTGCCCTCGAACACCCGAAACCGAAAGTCCTCGGCAGCCAGACCGCCATTGTCACCGGCCCGTCCGGCGAAGAAATCCACTGCGACGAATACGGCCGCGTCAAAGTGCAATTCCACTGGGACCGCGACGGCCAGGCCAACGACACCACCAGCTGCTGGCTACGCGTCGCCACCGGCTGGGCCGGCAGTGCCTACGGCGGCATCGCCATCCCGCGCGTCGGCATGGAAGTCCTCGTCACCTTCCTCGAAGGCGACCCCGACCAACCGCTGATCACCGGCTGCCTGTTCCACAAGGAAAACGTCGTCCCCTACGACCTACCTGCGAACAAGACCCGCAGCACCTTCAAAACCCTGAGCTCGCCGGGCGGCAAGGGCTACAACGAGTTCCGTATCGAAGACAAGAAAGGTGCGGAACAGATCTACCTGCATGCCCAGCGCGACTGGGATGAAAACATCGAGCACGACCAGAAAATCCGCATCGGCAATGAACGCCATGACACGGTCGAGGCCAATGTTTTCAGCGAGTTCAAGGTTGAAGAACACCGGATTACCCATTTGGACCGCAAGACTGAAGCGCGGGCGGATGATCACCTGACCGTGGCGGTGACCCAGCATGTGAAGATCGGCACAGCGCAGTTTGTCGAGGCGGGTCAGGAGATTCATTACCACGCTGGCGAGAAGGTGGTGGTTGAAGGCGGAATGGAACTGACGGCCAAGGCTGGCGGGAGCTTCGTCAAGGTTGATGCGGGGGGCGTGACGATCAGTGGGGCTGAGGTGAAGGTGAATACCGGGGGCTCGCCTGGGGTGGGGACAGGCATTGGCATTCTTGCACCGCTTGTTCCTGTCATTGCAGATCAAGCACGGGCAGGAAGCTTGCTGCACGCGAAGAAAATAAGTGAGCGATACGACGAACAACTCAAGTTTGTCACGCGTCGTGGACAACCGATTAAATCAGTCAAAGCGGCACTGATCGTGCCATCGGAAACCGCTCCCCAAATATCGAGGAGCGATGCCGCCGGCCTCCACCCGCGGGTCCAGACAGATGCAGAAGAACCGGTGAAAGCCCACCTTGTATGGGATGAACTGGTCGTGCCTTCCGGTGCCGACGACTATGAAGCGAGCAGAAAGAAATGAGTGCGCCAATCACAACCTTTAAAACAAATGCCAAAGAATGCTCCGTCCACGAGGTTGTCCTAGGCTGCGACAAGTTGTGGGCCATGGGCCAGGAAGAAGCCATACGCCGCCTCAGCAAAAAGCGCTCGTCTGCCTCTAGCAAATATGAATTGATCTCTGACTTTGGCGCTCGTGCCGCAAGAATTGCCGCTGCTTACGCCAGTTTCTATCTCGAACAAGGTGAAGATGGAAAACCGGAACTCAAGGGTCGCTTCTATTGGATGGGACTCGCGGCGTTTGCCAGCAAGCAGGTCAAATGCGGGTTGGATTTTATTCCGAGTGAACCCTACCTGACACTTACGCCCCTCGCTTTTCAACCTCCTCTGCGTATTGGTAAAAACGAACTGGGCAAAGGCAATTTCTGGCTATTTCAAGATATTTTTGTTTGGCATTGGTTTTACAGCAAATATAAAGATCAATTCAATGAATGCGCGCCGGAGCGTAATGCGCGCAGTTGCGAAGGGCAGATCAAAACCAATATCGATAGTTTGCCCTGGGCGAATGACGCGCTCAGCACACTTGGTAATTTGCATGTTACCGACGAGATTAAATCAGGATTTAAATCTATTCAAAACACAGAAAGTCTATCTAAAGGCACCGCTAGGCGCGAGATGCAACTGTCGTCACTAATGGACATTGCAAACCATGAGCAACGAAAGATTCTTCAGCCTCTTATTTATGATGGCAAGGCATTTCAAACTACGCTTAAAATGCAAGCAGGATTTGAGTGGGCTCCATTTGTTCCGGTCAGAGTAGCCGCTTTTAGCACCGCCTGCGACGTTGAACAGCCTGAATTACGAGTTCAAATGAAGAAAGGTGATCTTTATGATGAAACTGACAGAATGGTTTTTATCACTGAAATTGCCAATCAGTACCACTTCCTAATGGGTAAAAAAGCCGAATACATGGAAGGCGAGATAAAAATAATTTCCACCTGGTCAAATCAACAATGAAAAAAATCCTAATCGCCATTTTAATATTGATCAGTGGATGCGATGACGTTAGCAACTCGACAGAGACCCCTATGACCAATCAATCAGAAATCATTGAAATCGAACTTTTATCTTCCATAAAAAATATCACAAAAAACACACCGACTCCATTCACAGAAAGCTGCATGCCCCAGGTAAATATCTGTTGGTATAAAATACAAAAATCGGCAAATGACACCGACCTACCGACGATCAACGTAAAAAATAACGGCAGTATTTTAAGTCTGGAGCAGGCTGTAAATATTACAGTTGCATTAGACAAAGACACGACAGAAAACATCGAAAACCTAAACGTAATATTACGTGGGCTACCAAAAGGAAGCACACACGAACAATATCGGGACTTGATATTCAGTCTAATAGACAAAATAAAAAAATCTGGCTGGTCACACTTTTATTTTCCAGAAGATCCTAGGATCTCTGGCTCGCAGGCGGGAAAAATCAGTAGTCCTGACGAGGTGTTCGGGCGATACGTCAGCAGCCATCCTTGGCTGGATCCGGATTATCAGTTGGATCTGAAGAGATGGCTTCAGATTGGCTCTTTTTACAGATGGTATTTTTACAAAGACGGCATCTATCTCAACCTTAAAGCGTGGAAGCAAAACGATTCAGAAGCCCCAACCGAAAAGGCGACTTACCTTATTACGCTGGATTTTCAATCAGAGAGTGAGTTCTGGCTCGACGGCATTACAGACAAAAAAGAGAGGCAGCACTGGAAGGAACTATTGCCAGGAAGGTTGAATGCCTACCACAAGACAAGACTTGAACTGGAAGAAAAAGCCCGCGCCGCAGGGATCGAAATCGATGAGTCTTATCAAGACCCTCTGATTCACGCTCTTAACAATTGAGCCAGTTGGTGACTAGCGAACGGGATTTTACTCGTTTGCTTGCCTTCGTAGTTCAATACGGATAATGCGACCGAATCAGATGAAAAAATTGTGTTCGGCTTTTGGCTTGTAACTGTTTGCATTCAGGCATGTGCTGTTGAACCTCGATCAAGCAACGTGATCGATTGTGAATTGGCAGGCCCGAAAAACACGATTTCGCTGCTGCGTGGATCGCCAATAGTCGGCACCTATATCTATGAGGTTCGCGCCACCCAAGACGTCAGATTTATGTATGAGGATGCAGATGCGTCGCGAGGAGGCAGAGTGCAATGGCAATGCGCTTCCGATCATCAAGATGTGAACGTGTTGCTGGTTTCCAGCGAGTTCACTTCGAACTTTCTGCAAGGTGCTTTGTTTTACTTTGACTCGGGGGATGGGCGAATCGAACGAATCGATTTCGCCGAAAGAAATCGTCCTCGGTGGGTAAGAATTTCTGCCCAGGGCGCGTAGGCATAGTAATTACTCGGGTATTAATTAGTAATCGCCAGCACCGTGACCAAACGGTGGGAGGCGGCTGTGTACAGGCTTGGTCAACCGACAACACCCAATCGACTCGCCCTAAGGCGTCCCGCACACAGCCACCATTGCAACGCACCACGAGGACGTAGAAGTCCGCGGCGCGAATCATGGCACAAATATGTGCGGTGTTATCAGGTGACCAAACCTGTCCGCTGATTTTGCAGCGAGCCCAAACAGTAGTCGCTTCACCCCATCCGGCGAAAGTCGACAAAGCATCTGACTTTGTAGGACCAAGCCGAAGACTTCGTAGACGCTTTCCTAACGAATCATCCGACAGAAAAAACCTCGCGACAGGCGGCGTTCAGCCGGGTTAACCATCCGTTAACCGCGCGGTCCAAGACTTTACTGGACCGCACGCCCTCAGCTCCCTCTGACGCCCAGTGCGGCAGGTTCGACGCTCAACCGTCGAGCTGACTCAACGCCTGCACTGGAGATCGCCCCATGAACATCCGTACGCTGCTGATGACTTCCGCCCTCGCCTGCACCGCGTTTACTGGTCTTGCGCAGGCCAATGACACGTCGTCCTCGCAAGCCACCCCCTATCACTACGGCATGCCGCTGAACATCGGCAAAGTGGTCGCGCTGACTGAGCCGAACACGCTGGAATGCAAAGTGATCACGGCCGACATGAAGTACATCGATACGTCAGGCAAGCCTGAAGAAATCAGCTACCGGAAGCTTTCTGACGCTTGCAGTTATCAGAACTGACTGAAAGGTCTGATTTTGCACTTTGCGGTACTCCTGTGAGGGATCAGGCGCTATGCTTTGGCGCCTCCCTCACTGCCGCAAGGATCCGCCATGCAGTTATCGTTTCGTATCGTGTCGACCTTCACTTCCCTCCTCTGTTTTCTGCTGGCCCTGGTCTGGGGTTTGATGCCGGATGGGTTGCTGGCAATCTGGAGTATTGAGTATTCGTCTGTGGCAGGGTTTGTCGCGCGACGCAGTGCAGTGCTGTTCGCGGCGTTGGGCGTGATGTTTTATCTGGTTCGGAACGAGGCGCCGTCGGTCACCCGCAATGCGCTGAGCACCGGGTTTACCGTGGGTTGTTTCGGCTTGGCGATACTGGGTTTTGGCGAATGGCTCAATGGCCATGCCGGGCCGGGCATATTGCTGGCGGTGATGGTCGAATCGGCGCTGGGACTGGGGTTTATCCAGACCCGGCGCGTATCAGCAGAACTCGAAACAGCGGGTTAAAGCGCTTTCCTGTCGGGATGCAGTGTCTGACTCGCTTCCTGATGCTGCATCTCTGAGCGCAGGCCTACAATCAGGTCGTTGATTTCACGGCAACCATTCAGTTTTTTGGCATTGATTCCGGTCACCATCAGATCTAGGTGATCGGTTTCACGATCGGAATACACCTTGACGGTCATCGACAGGTCCGGCGACAGCGTGCACTGACAGCGTTTCGGCAGAAAACTGCTTTCAACGATATTGCGAAGTTCCAAGGCAGAAAGAAACATGGCGACCCTCTCCTAATTGTGAGATTGCCAATTAATATCCAACGTCGGCGGTGCTGAGATCTCCCGCTTTACTTCCTTTGCGGGGTTTCTACGCCTCAACAACGGGCCGGTTTCTCGTTCCAGAGCTGACTCAATACTGTCCTGGTCAACTTAAGATCTGCTTGAGCATAAAACATGCCGCAAATTTCGCCGTGCAGCTCATCGGTAAATCAATGATTTAACGGACATGCCTGAAAATGGCCTCATGCAATCTGCAAGAAAGGGCAGTTTGAACCCTGCAATTTGCATACATTCCCGACCGGGTTTGCATTGGTGGCGGTCGGCAGTAAGAATGCGCCTGCCAATCCAGTATCCGCTGACCCTACTCACACGCAAGGAGGCATCATGGGTTCTTTGACCTGTATCAATACCGTCGGGCTGATTGTTGCCAGCCTTTCGAGCGTGGCCTGTGCGGCAAAGCTCGAAACCGTCGCGCCGTTCCCTAAACCGGAAAGCGGTTTTACCCGCCAGGTCATTCATGTAGCGCCGCAGCCACAGGAAGAAAACTTCCAGGTTGAGGTGCTGGCGGGCAAGACGCTGACGGTGGACTGCAATCGCCAACGTCTGGGCGGTATCCTTGAGGAAAAAAACCTTGAAGGCTGGGGCTACCCCTTTTACCGTCTGGAAAAAGTCATCGGCCCGATGAGCACGATGATGGCCTGCCCCGACGGCAAGAGTAAAAAGGCGTTTGTGCCGGTGGTCGGTGACGGCTTCATGCTTCGTTACAACAGCAAATTGCCGATCGTGCTCTACGTGCCCAAGGACGTCGAAGTCCGCTATCGGATTTGGTCGGCGTCGGACAAGGTCGAGAAAGCCGTTCAAGAGTAACCGCAGCGCCCCTCCTCACGCTGAGGCGTCGCTCAACGCGGCGCGCTCGGCGACATGCCGCAGGCTGTCAAAGTTGATATTGGCGCCCGAGTCGATCGCGATCAGGGTTTGACCACACGCACCGGTTTGAGCGACGTACTTCTTGATGCCGGCCACCGCCAAGGCACCGGAGGGCTCGGTGATCGAGCGGGTATCGTCGTAGATATTCTTGATGGCGGCGCACAGTTCGTCGTTGCTGACGGTCAGCACTTCATCGACGCAAAACCGGCAGACTTCAAATCCATAGGCGCCAATCTGCGCGACGGCCACGCCATCGGCGAACGTGCCCACGGTGGGCAGGACGATCCGCTCGCCAGCTTGTAACGCCGCGTACAGACACGCGGAATGTTCTGATTCGACGCCGATGATGCGGACTTCCGGGCGCAGGTATTTGACATACGCCGCGATGCCGGCGATCAGACCTCCGCCACCCACCGGGACGAAGATCGCATCCAGGGGGCCTTGTTGCTGGCGCAGGATCTCCATGGCCACGGTGCCCTGCCCGGCGATTACGTCCGGGTCATCGAAAGGTGAGACGAAGGTGCAACCGGTTTGCTCGGCGAGGCTCAGGGCGTATTCGAGGGCGAACGGAAAGCTCTCGCCGTGCAGCACGGCCTCTGCCCCCCGACTGCGCACCCCGTGCACCTTCAATGCTGGTGTTGTGCAAGGCATGACAATCGTCGCAGCGATCCCCAATTCACGCGCCGCCAACGCTACGCCTTGGGCGTGATTGCCCGCTGAAGCGGTGATCACGCCCCGAGCCTTTTGCTCATCGCTCAGTTGCACCAGTTTGTTGTAAGCGCCACGGATCTTGAAGGAAAAGGTCGGTTGCAAGTCCTCACGCTTGAGCAGGATCTGATTACCCAAGGCCTCGGACAGCGCTGGCGCGGGTTGCAACGGTGTGCGCACGGCCAGCTCATACACCGGCGCGGCGAGGATCTTTTTCACATAGTGCTCAAGCAAGGCCTGCTGGGCGGGGGTGCTGCTCATGGTCGTCTCCTGACATTGATCGGGGCCCAGGAGACAGAAAGTAAAAACCCGCCTCTAGGGCGGGTTGGGTGCTGCAGTCGTGAGCTAGCCCGCCAAATAAGGAATGGCGGTAATAATGCTTGGCTGGCAGCGCAATACGGTGGAAGTCATGGCTGGAAATTAGCCGGGCGTTGCGGGCAAGTCAATGGTCAATTTTCCTCGGTCTCTGTAGGCTGGCGGACATCGCTCATTGTCCCAAGGAAGGAAACCATGAAGTCTGTCGCCCTGCCCCTCATTGCCTTGATCGCCTTTGCCGGCTACACCGTTTCCGTGATGCTTCAGGCGGAGCAGTCGTTGATCGACTTCGGCATCGGTTTGATGTCACGCCCGGATACTGCGCAGGTGGTGATTGATCTTTATCTGTTGGCGACACTTGCAGGCGTCTGGATGTACCAGGATACGCGCAAGCGTGGGCAGTCGGGGTTATCGGTGATTCCGTATCTGCTGATTACGGCGGTTTTCGTGTCCGTCGGGCCGCTGTTGTACCTCGTGGTCCGGGGGCTCAAGAATCGCAGGAATTGCGGTGATGCACGCCAGCGAGTTTGATCCACAGTAGTGTTGTGTTGCGGATAGAGCCTTCGCGGGCAAGCCTCGCTCCCACATTGGAGCGTATCCCCCCTGTAGGAGCGAGGCTTGCCCGCGAAGACGGCCTGACAGTCGACATCGTCATTTCGCCAACCGCCTGAGCCCAAGCACCATCGCCCCCGCCCCAATCATCATCGCCGTCAGAAACAACGGATACGACACCCACCACGGCGTGTCCCCGGTCATCATGCTGAACTCGGACATGCCGCCAATGCTCGCAATCAGGTTCAGCGGCAAAAACACCACGTTAATTAATGTCAGCTTGCGCAGCAGATTGTTCATGCTGTTGTTCATCAGGTTGCCCCGGGCGTCGATCAGCCCGGAAAACACCGTGGAGTAAATTTCCGCCTGCTTGTAGCACTGGTTGTTTTCGATGATCAGGTCGTCGATCAGCCCGATGGCCTCGGCGCTGAAGTGTTCCTTGGCGGCATGATTGCGCAACCGCCTCAGCACTGCGCCGTTGCTGTGAATCGCGTTGATGTAATAGATCAGGCTTTCGCTGAGGTTGAACATCTGGATCAGGTGCTGGTTCTGCATCGAGGCGTTGAATTTCTGCTGCAACTCCCGGGCAACCAGCTTGATTACCTTCAGGTGGCCCAGATAGTGATGGATGTTGTTGAACAGCAGATCGAGCAGCACATCCAGCGGCGTGTTCAGCCGCTGCCGGGTGCCGAGCCCGTGCAGCGGCGCATCGTCGGTGGCGATCACCAGCAGGCGCTGTGCAGAAAACAACAGGCCACAGGACGACACTTCAAAGGCCAGGCTGCCGGCGCCGGAGTAATTTTCCGGGCGCTTCCAGATCAGGAACAGGTTGTCGGGGTGGAACTCGATGCGCGACACCTCGTCAGGGTCCAGTGCCGAGGCCAACGCGTGCTCATCAAGCTTGAAATGGCTGTGCAACAGATCCCGTTCGGCGGCATCGGGGTTGCTGAACAGCATTACCTCGGCATCCAGTCGTTCGACGGCATGCAAGGCGCCGCCGTCCAGTTGAAAGCTTTTGATCATCGGCCGATCACCAGGCCTGGCCGCGACGTTTCAGTTCCAGGCGACGGACGAACTCTTCCAGTACCAGCGAATACAAATCGTCCTGCAAGTACGCATCTTCGATGCCGGCGTCCATGTTCGGGTTATCGTTGACTTCGATCACCACAACTTTGTCGCCGGACTGCTTGAGGTCCACGCCGTAGAGGCCGTCGCCGATCAGATTGGCGGTTTTCACGGCCAGCTCCACCACGGCGCGCGGCGCTTCGTGGACCGCCAGGGTGCGGCATTCGCCGTTGATGTCCTGGCCCTTGGCCTTGTGGTTGTAGATTTGCCAATGGCCCTTGGACATGAAGTATTGGCAGGCGAAGATCGGTTTGCGGTTGAGCACGCCGATACGCCAATCGTATTCGGTGTAGAAGAATTCCTGGGCCAGCAACAGCACCGAGTGTTCGAACAGTTCGGCGGTCGCTTCGAGCAAGGCTTGCTGGCTTTCGACCTTGATCACGCCCCGGGAGAAACAGCCGTCGGGGATCTTCAGCACCAAGGGAAAGCCCAGGCGCTCGCCGACCCGTTCGAAATCTTCCGGTCGTTCCTTATAAAGGATTTCGGTGGCGGGCATGCCGAGTTGATGGCTCTTGAGCAGGTCGGTCAGGTAGACCTTATTGGTGCAGCGCAGAATCGACGCCGGATCGTCCATCACCACCAACCCTTCGCTCTCGGCTTTTTTGGCAAAGCGATAGGTGTGGTTGTCAACGCTGGTGGTCTCGCGAATCAGCAGGCCGTCGTATTCGGCAATGCGTGCGTAGTCCTTGCGCTCAATCAGCTCGACATCAATGCCCAAGGTCTTACCGACGCGCACGAAATTATCCAGCGCCTTCGCATTGGAAGGTGGCAAGGCTTCCTGCGGATCATGCAGGATGGCCAGGTCATAACGGGCCAGCCGTCGTGAGCGTGGCACACGCCAGATCTTGCGACTGAAACTGTCCAGAGAGTTGGCAAATTGATCTTCCTGGTCTTCACGTAACTTATGCAACGCCCCGGACTTTATACCTTCGATGTGCCAGCCATTTGTTCGGCGAAACTCAACTAACAATATCGGACAGGGAAACACTTCAAATAACTGCCGTGCCAGATCCTGCAAGGGCTCTATATTGGTTTTGCCGAAGTACAACGTCAGGGTAAAGCCTTCGGTGTCGCTGTAAAGATGGTTACTGAGGGCTTTTTCCAGGGGTTTATCCAGGTCATCAAGGGCCAGACCGTACAACGACTTCTTGGTCAGCTCACTGATGGTGCGCACCGACGGAATGACCTTGTGTCCCCGCGCTTCGGCCAGCAACGAGCAGTAATAGCCGTGCCCCAGATACTTGTAGCTGCGGCACAGGTTGATCACCTGGACCCGTTTGCCCTGTTCGTTGTCCCGCGTCTGCTCGAGGTATTCCTGGGCGCTGACAATGTCCTCGCTGGGGAAATACGAGGCCCAGTCTTCCTTGCGTTCGACGATGATTATCAACTGACTTGAAGTTCTGCCTGCGTCATTTAAATAAGTTGCTGCCGGCAAAGTTTGCTCGGATACTTCGCGCCAATGACCTTGTACCGCTGACATAGTGATTGATCCGTTGGAGAACAAGACCTTTCCTATTAAGCACGAACTTTTTCGAAAGTCCCGTTTCGTTACGTAACTTTTACGGCGGTCATATGAACACTGTCTTTCGCTTGGCGGTAGTTGAAGACTTACCCGCGCTGCTGGAACTCGAACAGCAATGTTTCACCACGGACCGGCTCAACAGTCGCAGCTTTCTGTGGATGATCACTCGAGCGCACGGGCAGTTGTTGGTGGCCCAGCATGGCGAGCAATTGGTCGGCTATGCGGTGGTGCTGTTTCACCGAGGCACCTCGCTGGCGCGGCTTTACTCGATTGCGATCGCGACCGAGGCCCGCGGCAGCGGACTGGGCAAGCAGTTGCTCGAACGCATCGAATCCTGCGCCCTTGAACATGATTGCGCCTACTTGCGGCTTGAAGTGCGGATCGACAACCCCGCAGCGATTGCCTTGTATGAGCGCAATGGTTACCGGCGTTTCGCGCTGATCCATGATTATTATCAGGACCATGCCGATGCGCTGCGCCTGGAAAAACGCATTCTTGAGCACTGCGATTCGCGCAACATCCAGGTCCCGTGGTACCGGCAGACCACCGATTTCACCTGCGGCCCGGCTTGCCTGCTGATGGCCATGGGCGCGCTGCAAGGTGAGCGTTGGCTGGAACGCCGCGAGGAACTGCAAATCTGGCGCGAGGCGACGACGGTGTTCATGACCTCAGGTCACGGCGGCTGCAGCCCTCAAGGCTTGGCGCTGGCGGCCTGGCGTCGGGGTTTTCGGGTGCGGCTGCAACTGAGCATGGCGGGACCGTTGTTCCTCGATGGCGTGCGCGATGAGCATAAAAAAGACGTAATGCGTTTGGTCCACGAGGAGTTCACCACGCAGTTGGAAGAAACCGATGTGGAGCGTGTGATTGGTGGATCGCTGGACCTTCCACGTTTACTCAACGATGGCGGACAACCGCTGGTGCTGATCAGCAGCTATCGGCTGACCCGCTCCAAGGCGCCGCATTGGGTGATCGTCACCGATTGCGATGAGGAATTTGTCTACCTGCACGACCCGGATGTGGACCACAGCCAACATCGCCAACCGATGGACTGCCAGCATTTGCCGGTCAGCCACGGCGAGTTCGACAAGATGTGCAGTTTTGGCCGGGGCAAGCTTCGGGCGGCGGTGATTATCTACTGCCGAAAATAGACCTGTGGCGAGGGAGCTTGCTCCCGCTGGGTGCAAAGCGCCCCATTCAAGCGACTGCTCCGCAGTCGGACGGGAGCAAGCTCCCTCGCCACCAAACCCCCAGAGAGGTCGAATCGGGTTACTTCAGGCCAACCTTGTACAGCCCGCCGTCGTCCGCATCGGTCAGCACATACAAGTAACCGTCCGGCCCCTGTCGCACATCGCGGATGCGCTTGTTGAGTTCGCCGAGCAAGCGCTCTTCGTGAACCACTTTGTCGCCATCAACCTGCAAGCGGATGAGCTCCTGGCTCACTAGCGCACCGATGAACACGTTGTGCTGCCAGGCCTTGAAGCGATCAGCGTCGTAGAACGCCATGCCACTGAGGCCGGGGGATTTTTCCCAGACATGGTGCGGCGCCACGGCGCCTTCTGCGGTCTTGCCCTCGGCTTCCGGGATTGGTTGTCCGGAATAGTTGATGCCGTGGGTCGCCAGCGGCCAGCCGTAATTCTTGCCGCGTTCGATGATGTTGATTTCATCACCGCCGCGGGGGCCATGCTCGTTTTCCCAGAGCACGCCAGTCCATGGATTGAGCGCTGCGCCTTGCGGATTGCGTTGGCCATAGGACCAGATTTCCGGGCGTACGCCCGACTGCCCGACAAAGGGGTTGTCGTCCGGCACTTTGCCGTCCGGGTAGATTCGCACGACCTTGCCTTGCAGCTTGTCGAGGTCCTGAGCGGTCGGCCGATCGTTGTTTTCGCCCAAGGTGATGAACAGGTAGCCGTCGCGATCAAACACCAATCGTGAGCCGAAGTGGTTGCCGACCGACAGCTTAGGCTCCTGGCGGAAAATCACTTTGAAGTCCTTGAGGGTTTTCAGGTCCTCGGACAACTGGCCTCGCCCGACCGCCGTACCGGCCTTGTCGCCCGCACCACCGCCCTCGGCGTAAGACAGATAAACCGTCCGGTCCTGCTTGAAGTCGGGCGACAGCACCACGTCCAGCAAGCCGCCCTGCCCCTTGGCCCAGACCTTTGGCACCCCATTGATCGGTGCCGAGAGCTTGCCATCGTAATCCACCACTCGCAGGTTGCCGGGCCGTTCGGTGACCAGCATGCCCCTGCGATCGGGCAGGAACGCCAGAGCCCACGGATGTTCCAGGCCCTTCGCAACTTGCCAGACCTCAAGGGTGCCTTGTTCGCTTTTCATCTCCTGGGGCGGTGCCGCAAGAACGGGTGCCGTGGCGGTGATCAGTACGCTGGCGCAGAAGGTGGCCAAGAGGGTTTTACGCAACATGCACGATTCCTTTTGTCGTTCGAATAGCTGGCAAGAACGCTGTCCTGCCGTTCAACGGTTGCTTGTGCCTGCATCTCGAGGGGGCGGATTGGGAATGAATTTGGGTGGGCTGGCGGGAGCGGTATGGTTCTGGGGATAGCGATTGCCGATGCCGCCGTTATCAAGGGTCGGTGGACGGGGCACCGGGACGGTATTTGGCCCGCGAATGACCGGGGCTGCGGGTTGTGTGCCTTGCATGCTATTGGGATTGGCCCGGCGGATCGGGCTGTTGTAGGGGTTGCTGGAATTGCCCGTGGGGCTCTGGGCCAGCAGCATCAACGAAAGTGGCGATGCCTGGGCCAGCTGACTCATCAGGCCACTGAATGCCAGTACGGTGCAGGCGAGCACGAATCTGTTCATGGGAAGCCTCTGGGCGTCAGCGTGGATAGAATCTTCGATAGCACGCTACGCCCGGGGTTCGGATTTGTTAACTAAAACCTCTTTCTTAAGATGTAACACCAGTTGACGGTCCAGCAGGACCGGGCCGCAGCCCGCTGAAACTTTTGCGCCGCGCCGCGGGTCACCTGAACACATCACTCGCGAGTAGACGACCATGGCACGGGCAATCTGGAAAGGCGCAATCAGTTTCGGGCTGGTGCATATCCCTGTGGCGCTGGTGTCGGCGACGTCCTCGCAGGGGGTGGATTTCGACTGGCTCGACAGCCGTAGCATGGAGCCGGTCGGTTACAAACGCGTCAACAAGGTCACCGGCAAGGAAGTCACCAAGGAACACATCGTCAAAGGTGTGCAGTACGAAAAGGGCCGGTACGTGGTCCTCAGTGAGGAAGAAATCAAGTCGGCGCACCCGTTGTCCACGCAGACCATCGACATCTTCTCTTTTGTCGACGCCGAACAGATCCCCCTGCAAAACATCGACACGCCCTACTACCTCGCGCCGGATAAACGTGGCGGCAAGGTCTATGCGCTGTTGCGCGAAACCCTCAGCAAAACCAATAAAGTCGCCCTCGCCCATGTTGTCCTGCATACCCGTCAGCACCTGGCGGCGCTGATGCCCCTGGAATCGGCCATGGTGCTGGTCATGCTGCGTTGGCCCGCTGAAGTACGCAGCCTCGATACGCTAGAGCTGGGGCCTGAGGTGACCAAGCCCGAACTGGCCAAGGGCGAACTCGACATGGCCAAGCGTCTGGTGCAGGACATGAGCGCCGACTGGAAGCCCGAGGATTATCGCGACAGTTTTGAAGACAAGATCATGGCGCTGGTCGAGAAGAAGGCGAACGAAGGCAAGATCGAGGATGTGGAAACGGCGACGGGTGAAGAGGAACGCAAGACGGCTGATGTGATTGATTTGACTGAATTGCTTAAACGTAGTCTGGGTGGCAAGACTGCCGGCAAGGCCAAACCGGCGGCTAAACCTGCAGCGAACAAAAAAGCCACGAAGACGTCTCGTGGCTGATTGTTGTTTTCGCGTTGGATGTCAGGCCCCCTTCGCGAGCAGGCTCACTCCTACAAATGATCGCGGTCAACTGTAGGAGCGAGCCAACTCGCGAAGGGTTTGCAAGCCGGCATACAACATTCAGATCAGCACAAATACCGCCAGCAACCCACCAAAGATCGCCCACTTTTCAAGGTAGTAAAGTTTGCGATTACGCTTCTTCAGCGCCTTGCCCCGCAGCCGAATCGCGTAGATTTTGGCAAACAGCCGGTTGATGCCCCCGGTCTTGTCCCCGGCATCATTCGGCGCGCCCGCCGCCGACATCACGTTACGGCTGAACCAGCCATTGAACGCCGCCGCCCAGCGATACTTCATCGGCCGCTCGACGTCGCAGAACAGAATGATGCGGTTCTGCTGAGTGGTGTTTTCGGCGTAGTGAATGAAGGTCTCGTCGAACATCACCGCTTCACCATCGCGCCAGTGGTAGTTCTCACCATCGACGTTGATGTAGCAACCGGCATCGTTCGGCGTTTCCAGGCCCAGGTGATAACGGTACGAGCCGGCGTAGGGATCGCGGTGGCGGACCAGTTTGGAACCCGGTGGCAACTCGGCGAACATCGCGGCTTTGATCGACCCGATGCTTTGCACCAACTCAGTGGTGCGCGGGCAGAGTTTCGTCGCCGAAGGATGGCTGTCGCCGTACCACTTCAAGTAGAAACGCTTCCAGCCGGTCTTGAAGAACGAGTTGAAACCGACATCGTCGTATTGGTTCGAGCGCTTGATCTCCCCGGCCCTGAGCAGGTTCTGGCCTTCCGCGCGAATTTCTTCCCAGTGCGCCTGCAACGGACTCAGGTCCGGGAAATCGGCCGGGTCGAGATAAGGCTTGTTGGGGATTTTCGAGAACAGATAAAGGAAGCAATTGATCGGCGCGAGAAACGACGAGTGATCGCTCAGTTGGCGGCCCAGCTTGTGGCGCACCCGCCCACGCAGATGGACGTAGGCAATGGATACAACGTAAATAGCGGCAATGATCAGTTTCACAGAAATCGTCACATGTCAGAAGTGAACAAACTGCGTCCCCGGCCAACCTAGCGGCCCAAGGGTCTTGTGCAGCGTCTGAATACGAAACAGCGGTCCCGGTGGCGCGTCCTTGAGCCTCTACCGACGGTCGGCGCCTGTTGAAAAGTGGCATTTTAGTCTCATTTTGTAACCAATAGTTAACCTTCAAATGTGAAAATCTGTCCGCTGGTGCCACCAAAGCGCCCGTGCGGCCTCAACGCCCTATCGTTTAAAGAGCCAGACCAGTACAATCGCCGCCAAACATTACGCGCCCCCCTTGGTTGATGACGGGAATGAACCCCGTCTCAGCGCACTTCGACTCGGGCCAAGCGCTCCAACTGCTGCTGTCCACTTATTGCCAGATGGACCTTCCGCTTCTGACCGGGATGCATTTCCCGTGGTTTGAAAAACGGAAACGGGTACTGAATCGGTACTGCCGCAACCCTAGCTACTCTGAATGCTTCGCAGGAAAAACCTTTGATCTCTACAGCTAACATCACGATGCAGTTCGGCGCCAAGCCGCTATTCGAAAACGTTTCGGTCAAGTTCGGCGCGGGCAACCGCTACGGCCTGATCGGCGCCAACGGTTGCGGCAAGTCGACCTTCATGAAAATCCTCGGCGGCGACCTCGAGCCGTCCGGCGGCCAGGTCATGCTTGAGCCGAACGTGCGTCTGGGTAAATTGCGCCAGGACCAGTTCGCCTACGAAGAATTCACCGTCATCGACACCGTGATCATGGGTCACGAAGAGCTGTGGAAGGTTAAAGCCGAGCGCGACCGCATCTACTCGCTGCCGGAAATGACCGAAGAAGACGGCATGGCCGTGGCCGAGCTGGAAACCGAGTTCGCCGAAATGGACGGCTACACCGCCGAATCCCGTGCCGGTGAATTGCTGTTGGGCCTGGGTATCGGCATCGAGCAGCACTTCGGCCCGATGAGCGAAGTGTCCCCGGGCTGGAAACTGCGCGTATTGCTGGCTCAGGCGCTGTTCTCCGATCCTGAAGTACTGTTGCTCGACGAACCGACCAACCACCTGGACATCAATACCATCCGCTGGCTGGAAAACATTCTGACCCAGCGCTCCAGCCTGATGATCATCATCTCTCACGACCGTCACTTCCTGAACAGCGTGTGCACCCACATGGCTGACCTGGATTACGGCGAGCTGCGCCTGTTCCCGGGCAACTACGACGAGTACATGACCGTGGCGACCCAGTCCCGCGAGCAACTGCTGTCGGACAACGCCAAGAAGAAGGCACAGATTTCCGAGCTGCAATCGTTCGTCAGCCGCTTCTCGGCCAACGCCTCGAAAGCCAAGCAGGCCACTTCCCGCGCCAAGGCGATCGACAAGATCCAGTTGGCCGAAGTCAAGCCTTCGAGCCGTGTGAGCCCGTTCATCCGTTTCGAACAAACCAAGAAACTGCACCGTCAGGCTGTCATTGTCGAGCGCATGGCCAAAGGCTTCGACGGCAAGCCGCTGTTCAAGGACTTCAGCTTCCAGGTTGAAGCGGGCGAACGCGTCGCGATCATCGGCCCGAACGGTATCGGTAAAACCACCCTGCTGCGCACCCTGGTCAACGAACTGACCCCGGATGCCGGCACCGTGAAGTGGACCGACGCCGCAGAACTGGGCTACTACGCCCAGGACCACGCGCACGACTTCGAAGACGACTGCAACCTGTTCGACTGGATGGGCCAGTGGACCCAGGGCGGCGAGCAAATCGTTCGCGGCACCCTCGGCCGCATGTTGTTCTCCAACGACGAGATCCTCAAGTCGGTCAAGGTCATCTCCGGTGGTGAGCAAGGTCGCATGCTGTTCGGCAAGCTGATCCTGCAAAAGCCGAACGTGCTGATCATGGACGAACCGACCAACCACTTGGACATGGAATCGATCGAAGCGCTGAACCTGGCGCTGGAAAACTACCCGGGCACGCTGATCTTCGTCAGCCACGACCGTGAGTTCGTATCGTCGCTGGCCACCCGCATCATCGAGCTAAGCCCAAGCGGCGTGATCGACTTCAGCGGTACTTATGATGACTACCTGCGTAGCCAGGGCGTTGTGTTTTAAGAGCAGCTATTAGTTTCAAGCTGCAAGCGGCAAGTAAAAGCCCTGTCCTGGTGATGGGGCTTTTTGCATTCGGGGCTTTTTGCATTCGAGGCTGAATGGATTTGGGCGCCCTCAACCACAACGAATATAGTTAGCCTGCTTCCTTTTATATCCCACCCAAGCCATGATGCAGTTCTCCCACCGCCGACCGCGAACGAGCCGTCATGTCTGTGCAGCAACTGCCACCGCAAAGCTCCATGGCGATCACCCTGCAGATCGTCTCCATCGTTTTCTATACCTTTATTGCCTTCCTCTGCATCGGCCTGCCGATTGCGGTGTTGCCGGGCTATGTCCATGAGCAGTTGGGTTTCAGCGCGATCGTCGCGGGACTGACCATTGGCTCTCAATACCTGGCCACCCTGCTCAGCCGCCCGATGGCCGGGCGCATGTCAGACACCATTGGCACCAAACGGGCGATTGTCTACGGCCTGTCCGGGATTGTGCTGAGCGGTGTGCTGACGTTGATTTCAACCTTGCTGCAAAGCTTTCCACTGCTGAGCCTGTTGATCCTGATCGCCGGACGCTTGTTGCTCGGCATCGCCCAGGGCTTGATTGGTGTGGGCACGATCAGCTGGTGCATGGGCCAGGTCGGCGCGGAGCACACCGCGCGCTCGATTTCGTGGAACGGCATTGCGTCTTACGGCGCCATTGCGATCGGGGCGCCGCTGGGCGTGGTGATGGTCGCCGAGTACGGCTTCGCCAGCCTGGGGATCGCGTTGTCATTGCTGGCCCTGGCCGCCTTGTTGCTGATCCGCAATAAACCCTCGGTGCCGGTGATTCGTGGCGAACGCCTGCCCTTCTGGGCGGTGTTCGGGCGCATTGCGCCCTTCGGTGCCAGCCTGAGCCTGGCCTCCATCGGTTACGGCACCCTGACGACCTTTATCACCTTGTATTACGTCAGCCGTGGCTGGACCGGCGCGGCCTGGTGCCTGACGGTCTTCGGGATCTGCTTTATTTTGTCTCGCTTGCTGTTTATCTCCGCGATCAGCCGCTTCGGTGGTTTCACCTCGGCGATTGTGTGCATGAGCATTGAAACGGTGGGCCTGGTGCTGCTGTGGCTAGCGCCGTCGACCGCTTATGCGCTGATCGGCGCGGGCCTGGCCGGGTTCGGTCTTTCGCTGGTGTACCCGGCGCTGGGGGTGGAAGCAATCAAGCAAGTGCCCAACTCCAGTCGCGGCGCGGGTTTGAGTGCTTATGCGGTGTTTTTCGACCTGGCACTGGCGATTGCCGGGCCGTTGATGGGCGCGGTGGCGTTGAATCTTGGGTATTCGTGGATTTTCTTCAGTGCGGCGATGTTGTCTGTCACCGGGCTCGGCTTGACCTTGTTACTCAAACGCCGCGCAACAAGCTGACGCCACTGTGGGAGCTAGCCTGCTGGCGATGGCGGTAGAACATTCAATACATCAGTCGCCTGACAGATCGCTATCATCGGAACGCCGCCCGGAGCCAGCTCACTCCCACAGGGGTGGTGGGGAAATTACTGATCCGCAGTCTGCATCCCGGCCCGGGTAGGCTTGCCCAACGCGTGCGAGAAGAACCGCCCGGCTTCGGACACCATGTTGCGATGGATGTCTTCGCGGTCGACGCCATCTGCATCGGTGCACAGCGCCGGCATGGCGGCGATCTGCTCTTCATTGCACGGCGCCATGAACACGAAGTGCCCTGCCCCGGCCAGCAATTTGAAGTCTGGTGCAATCGGCAGCTTGCGCGCCAAGGCGGCGGCGTTTTTGTCGAACGCCACCAGTTTGTCGCCATCACCGCTGTAGAGCAGCACCGGCACATGCACGTCGGCCAAGGTGTGGCGTCCGAATTTCAGACTCAGCGGCGCCATCAGCAGCAAGGCATGGACACGTGGATCCGCCACAGGCTGCAAATCATCCCGGTCGACAATCAGCTCGCCCTGGGTGTTACAGGCATCGTGGTCGTCCGGGCGTTCCTGGCAGTAGCGGCGCAGACGATCCAGGTCAGGCGTGGCGCCGGAGAGGATCAGCGCCGTTTCGCCGCCCGCCGAGTAACCGATCACGCCGACCTGATCGGCATTGACGAAAGGCGCGAGCATACGGTCGCCCAGGGTCGCGGTAATGGCTTCGGAAATCTGGATGGGCCGGCCGTAAAGGTTACTCAACGTACCGAGGCGGCTGTGGTCTTGGGAGTTGTCACCGGGATGGATCACCGCCACCACCACAAACCCTTTGCGTGCCAGCGAGGTGGCGAGGTCGTGCAGCGCCAGCGGGGTACCGGTGTTGCCGTGGGACAGCATCAGCATCGGGAAACGGCCCATGGCGACGCGGGTGTCTTCCCCTGCCTCGACCGTGTAACCCTCGATTTTGCTGGTGTGTTCCCGGTCGCTCGAGGGATAGAACGCGATGGCGCGCATCGGCTGCAAGTCCAGAGGATCGAGAAAACTCATCTCATGGAAGCCGACGCTCCATTGAGGGTGCGGCGCAGGCCCGGCGTGCACTGAATTCAGGCTGCTGAGCAGGCAAATCAGAAACATTGCACAAAGACGCACCATGGGATGCCCCACCTTGTTACTGGACCGGAGTCGGTAACCCTCGACTGCATAACCCGGGCCACAACCTGTAATGACCAGAAACAAAAAACCCTGCATCTGGCACTTGCGTGATCAGAATACAGAGTTTTTTGGGTGGTGCCTGAGCTGTTTGAGCGCTTTACGCAAGCCTTACGCGGCGGCGAACAATTGCTCACTGATTTGCGTGTGGGCATCGCTCATGGCTTTGGTGCGCACTTCGTCACCGTAGGCCAGGCCATGGGCACGAACAAACTCAATGTCGGTGATGCCGATGAAGCCGAACAGCACCTTCAAGTACTCTTCGTGCGCAACGCCAGTCGCCTGACCGGCATGCAGACCGCCGGACGTCGAGACGATCACGACTTTCTTGCCACCGCACAGGCCTTCAGGGCCCGCTTCGGTGTAGCGGAAGGTCTGGCCGGCAACGGCAATGCGGTCGATCCAGGCCTTGAGTTGGGTCGGGATGGTGAAGTTGTACATCGGCGCTGCGATGACAACGGCGTCGGCCGCGAGGAATTCGGCCAGGGTGGTGGCGCTGAGTTCGGCTTCGTGCTGTTGCGCGGCGTTGCGCAGTTCAGCGGTGGTGCCGGCGGCAACCAGGGTGGTGGCGGAGAAATGGCTGATGGCATCGGCGGCCAGATCGCGGTAGGTCACCACCGCGGTTGGCTCGGCGGCTTGCCAGGCTTTGACGACTTCGCTGCTCAGCAGACGGGAAGCCGAGTTGTCACCAAGAATGCTCGAATCGATATGCAGCAGTTTCATAAGGGATCTCCAGGTGAGGATCGCCACCGGGCGATCTGATGGGGAGGATCCTACAGATGAAACCAATAGCTGATTAGTCCGCAACAATGCGATAGTTCGTCCCACTGATAGAACAATCGGATTTCCAATCATGCAAGACCTCAACGACCTTTACTATTTCGCCAAAGTGGTCGAAGCCGGTGGCTTCGCCGCAGCCGGGCGTTTGCTGGGGATTCCCAAGTCCCGATTGTCGCGACGCATTGCCGAGCTGGAAGAACGCCTCGGCGCGCGCCTGCTGCAACGTACCACCCGGCAACTCAAGCTGACGGCGGTGGGCGAACGTTACCTGCGGCACTGTCAGGCGATGCTGCTGGAAGCCGAGATGGCCGATGAAGCCGTGGCGAGTATGTCCAGCGAACCTCGCGGACGCTTGCGGGTGTCCTGCCCCGTCGGGCTGGCCCACGAAATGCTGCCGACGGTGATCAGCCGCTTCCTCGAAAAACACCCTCAGGTGCAACTGGAAGTCATGTTGCTCAATCGCCGGGTCGACTTGGTCACCGAAGGCGTCGATGTCGCGCTGCGGGTCCGTGAGTTGGGCGATGAAGATCCGTTGCTGGTGACCCGTCGCTTGCGCCAGGCACAGATGGCGATGGTCGCCAGCCCGGCCTTCCTGCACGGACGTGAGATCAACCACCCCGAAGACCTGAAATCCTTGCCGGTGCTTGGTGCGCTGGAAGCCGACCGCCTGGTGCACATTCGCATGCTCGATCAGCAGGGCAAAAGCTACGATTTGAGCCTGGAAGCGCGATTGGGCATTGACGATTTCATCGTGCGCAAGGCCTGCACGCTCGCCGGCCAGGGGTTCACCATGCTGCCGATGATGTATTGCGAACAGGAGCTGGAAAATGGTTCGCTGGTGCAGTTGCTACCCGATTGGTCATTGCCTGGCGGCTGGCTGCAAGCGGTCTACCCTCATCGGCGCGGGGTGATGCCGGCCGTGCGGGCCTGGATCGACCATTTGATCGAATCATTCAATGCCTGTGGGGACCGATTGATATGAAGGCTGGACGCATGAGCGAAGAGGACGTCGCGCAATTCTGTCTCGCGCTACCCGGTGCGCGGGAAGACTACAAGTGGGGAGGCGTTCGGGTGTTTTCGATTGCCGGGAACAAGATGTTCGCCTTGCAGAACCTGCGCGGCGATTCCCTGGCGTTCAAGGTCGACAAGGATCTGTTCCTCGGGCATTGCGACCGCCCGGGGATTCACCCGGCGCCGTACCTGGCGCGGGCCCAGTGGATCATCATGCAAACGCCCTACCCGCTGGGATCCGAGGAGCTTCAGGCGTTGTTGAAACGTTCCCATCAACTGGTGGTGAGCAAGCTGCCCAAGCGCACCCAGGTCAGCCTGTTGCTTTAAAGCAGTGCAAACAGGTGAGCGCCGAGGAATAGCTGGTCGATCCAGAACACCTGATGCATCAGCACAATGAGCCAGAACACCAGCTGGAACGAGACCTTGCGAGTCTTGTGCCGAAACACTTGCTGGGCCAGCAAGGCACCCGGCCATCCGCCCGCCAGCTCCACCGCGTGCAACACGTTTTCCGGTGTCCGCCAGCTGTCGGCGCGAGCCTTGCGCTTGTCGCTCCAGTACAGGAAGAACGCCAGCACGCTGACGATGCCGTAAGCCGCCAGCGGAATCAGCGACACCCCATGCAGCCACAACGACATTGAACCCGTCAGTGGCAGCGCGCACAGGATCGCCAACACCAGCAATTTCAGCCGAGGGTGCTGGACCCGCTCGCCCCCGGACCTGCGTCCGGGATTGTTGCGCGCGCTGGAGTCATTCATGGGCGTGCGGCGGCCCAATCGACCCAGCCGAATTGCCAGGTGGCCAGGATGAACAGGCCGAACGCAATGCGATACCAGGCGAATGCCGCGTAGCTGTGGCTGCCGATGAACACCAGCAAGCCTCTGACGGCAATCATCGCGAAGATGAACGCCGTGACGAAGCCGATCGCAAACACCGGAAGATCAGCCGGTACGAACAGGTCGCGGTATTTGTAGCCCGAATACACCGCCGCACCGACCATGGTCGGCATCGCCAGAAAGAACGAGAACTCGGTGGCCGTCTTGCGCGACAACCCGAACAGCAAGCCGCCGATGATGGTCGAACCGGAACGCGAGGTCCCGGGAATCATGGCCAGGCACTGGGCGAACCCGACTTTCAAGGCATCTTTCCAGGTGATTTCGTCGACAGTGTGGGCATGCACTTCATGCTGACGCTGCTCCGCCCACAACATCACGATCCCGCCCACGACCAAGGCCGTGGCCACGGTGATCGGGTTGAACAGGTATTCGTGGATGAGATCGGCAAAAATCACCCCCAATACCACCGCAGGCAGGAAAGCGATCAACAGGTTGGCGGTAAAACGCCGGGCGTTTGGTTGTGTCGGCAAACCGACGACCACGTCGAAGATCTTTCGGCGAAATTCCCACACCACCGCCAGGATCGCCCCGAGCTGGATAATGATATTGAAAGCCATCGCGCGTTCGCCACCGAAGTTGAGCAAGTCCGCGACTATGATTTGGTGACCGGTACTGGAAATGGGCAAAAATTCCGTCAGCCCTTCTACAACCCCTAAAATCAATGCCTGCAAGGCGGTCCAAAGTTCCATCAATCCCCCAAAGGCGATGCGCCAAGGCATGCCCCATTAGTTTTTTAAGCGTTCACCGCGCCAAGCGTAGCTGAAGTCCCGCGCGCAAAGGATCCAGACGGAGCCGTAAAAACTCCGTGAAAAATCAACTTGGATTCAGGTTTTTCCGCGCGGGGCCGAAATCCTATCAGACAAGCCCCGATAACGCTGCCGCGTAATGAGACTTGGGTCGTATAGGCCCGACCGGCAAAGCGTGGTTGGATGCTGGCAATCGTTTATTACAAGAAAAAGAAATCGGAGTGACAGCGTTATGAACAGCTTGCGCAGTGTGTCGATCAGCCGACGCTTGTGGCTCATCTTGATTGTGTCGGTATTGATGTTGTTGACGTTGGGCGTGTTGATGCTCAAGCAGATCCATACCGATCTATACCAGGCAAAAGCCCAGAAAACCCAGCACGTAGTGCAGACCGCCAGCGGCATTCTGACTTACTACCACGGCCTGGAAACCGCCGGCACACTCACCCGCGATGCCGCGCAGAAGCAGGCACTGACCGCCGTGCGCGGGCTGCGTTATGACCAGAACGACTATTTCTGGATCAACGACCTGACGCCGGTGATGGTGATGCACCCGGCCAACCCCAAACTCGATGGGCAAAACCTCTCGGCGATCCGCGACCCGGACGGTTTTGCGCTGTTCAACGAAATGGTGGCCGTCGCCAAGGCCAAAGGCGCCGGTACGGTCAACTACCGCTGGCCTAAGCCGGGCGCCAGCGACCCGGTCGGGAAAACCTCCTACGTCAAATTGTTCGAACCTTGGGGCTGGGTGATCGGTTCGGGCGTGTACATCGATGACATGCAGGCCGAGTTCTACGGCCAGGTCTGGAAGGCTTCGTTCGTCGGCCTGGTGATTGCGCTGATCATGGCGTTGCTGGTGATCATGATCGCTCGCAGTATCGTGCGACCGCTTCAGGACACAGTGAACGCCATGGCCAACATCGCCAGCGGCGAAAGCGATCTGACCCGCAGCCTCGACACCCATGGCCAGGATGAAGTCACGCAACTGGCCCGGCACTTCAATGCCTTCACTGCCAAACTGCGAGGGGTGATCAGCGAGCTGCAAGTGTCCGCCAGCGCCCTGGGCCTGTCGTCCAGCGAACTGGGCAATGACGCCGCCCAGGCCCAGCAACGCAGTCAGCAACAGTCCCAGCAGATGGAGCTGGTGGCGACTGCGATCAACGAAGTGACTTACGGTGTGCAGGACGTGGCCAAGAATGCCGAGCATGCGGCCAGCGAAATGCGCGATGCCGAATCCCAGGCGCAGCAGGGGCAGATCAATATTGATGGCAGCTTGCAGCAGATCGACAAACTGTCCGGCACCATCGATCAAGCCGTGGAAGTGATTCGCACCCTGGCCGCTGAAAGCACCCAGATTGGCAGTGTCCTGGAGGTGATCCGCTCCATCGCCGAGCAAACCAACCTGCTGGCACTCAACGCCGCCATCGAGGCTGCCCGCGCCGGTGAACAAGGCCGTGGCTTTGCGGTGGTGGCCGATGAAGTGCGCCTGTTGGCCCAGCGTACCCAGAAGTCCACGGCGGAGATCCAGTCGATGATCGAGCGCCTGCAGACTCACTCCGAAGCGGCGGTGAAAGTGATCGGCGACAGCAGTCGAGCCTCGCAACTGACCATCGAACAGGCCGGTCTGGCCGGCGCCAGCCTCAATGCCATCGGCCAGGCGCTGCGCAACCTCAACGGGCTGAACGCCTCGATCGCCAGCGCGACCCTGCAGCAAGCCCATGTGGTGGAAGACATCAATCAGAACGTCACCCAGGCGGCAGGCTTGTCCCACAGCACCGCGCTGGCGGCCGAGCAATCGAGTGTGGCCAGCGTTCGGCTCAAGGACTTGAGCGAGCAGGTGAACAGCCTGCTCAAACAGTTCCGCGTGTAAAAGCAGACACAGAACCCTGTGGCGAGGGGGCCTGCTCCCGCTGGGCCGCGAAGCGGCCCTGAATAGGCAATCCCGTTTTTTCAGGTAAACCGCGATAGCGCCTTTGCGACTGCTTCGCAGCCGAGCGGGAGCAAGCTCCCTCGCCACAAGTGTGCGTCAGACGCCAGTTTCGGGTTGCTAACGCATTTGCCTTCTCTCTGGGTACAATCCGCCCCCCTCTTTCGTTTTCACCAAGGAACCCCCATGTCCGGCCTTGAACTGTTTGCCGCCACCCTCGGCGTGATCGCCGTCTGGTTGACGGTCAAACAGAACCCCTGGTGCTGGCCGATCGGCCTGGTCATGGTGCTGCTTTATAGCTGGATCTTTTTTGAAGTGAAGCTGTATTCGGACATGCTCCTGCAAGTGATCTACGCCGCGCTGCAGCTCTACGGCTGGTGGCAATGGACCCGCGCGGGCGAAGCCAATAGCGGCCGGCAGGTCAGTCGGCTTGAGAGCAAATCGATCGCTGCGGGCCTTGCGGCCGGTGCCATCGGCAGTCTGCTGCTAGGCGCCGCCATGGCGCACTGGACAGATGCCGCGCAGCCCTGGCTTGATGCTGCGCTGACCGGTTTCAGCCTTGTGGCGCAGTTATGGATGGCGCAAAAACGCGTGCAATGCTGGCCGTTGTGGATCGCCGTCGATGTGATTTTCGTCGGGCTGTTCATTTATAAGGACATGTACTTGACCGCCGCCCTCTATGCACTGTTCCTGCTGCTGGCCGTTCAAGGTTGGCGTGAATGGCGCGCCGACTCGGCTCTGCGCGCATGAAAGTGCTGGTGCTCGCGGGCCCTGAATCCAGCGGTAAAAGCTGGCTTTCGGGCGAGATTCACGCCAATTTTGGCGGCATATTAGTCAATGAGTACGTTCGACACTTTATCGACAGCGAAGCCCGTGAAACCCGCTACGATGACATTACATCGATAGCTCATGGCCAGCTTTCGTGGGAGGACGAAGCACGCGCCAGGCAACCGTCACTGCTGATCCTCGATACGCACCTCTTAAGCAATATCCTTTGGAGTCGCACGTTGTTTAGCGATTGCCCGGCATGGATCGAGCAAGCCTTGCTGGCCCGGCACTACGACCTGCATTTGCTGCTGAGCCCTGAAACCGTGGCCTGGCATGACGACGGGCAGCGTTGCCAGCCGCAACTGGCAGAACGCCAGGCGTTTTTTCAGGCCAGCCGTGCATGGCTTGACCTGCACCGCCAACCTTGTCAGGTGCTGCAAGGTGACTGGCAACAGCGCAAGGACGCCGCATTCGAGGCTGTGACACGTTTGCTCAAGGCCTGACCGGAGTGCCCCGCCCCGCTGCAACTGTCCATTCCTGAAACACCCAATCCCACGCAAACCCGCGAACTAAAGCGGCCCGAGCGTTCCTGCAAGAAAATGTTAAGCCACTGATACAACCTGCGTTCAACGCCCCCAGCGTGCACCGCCGCCCGCATGGATGTCGTTTTTGCGTAGCTCTGTCTCAGTGGCGTTACACAATTTTTTTGACCACCCCGACAATTTAATTCAACCATTTGTTTTTAAACGAATAACCGAAAGCGGCACACCTTCTGCTCTCTACCTCGCAACGCTGATAAGGGCCAGCGTTCCATTTACAGAAGGAATTGCCGCCGTGGGGAAATTTGATAGAAGCATCTTTAGCTTGCTGTTGATCGGATGCGCGCTGGGCTCAACAGTCTGCCTGCCCGTGCAGGCTGACAACGGCATCATTACTATCAAACGTGATGTGCAGACCCGCAACGCAACCATCCCGCCGCTCATCCCCGACCCTAACCCCACGACCGTCAATGCCAACCCGTCCAGACAAATTCTCCAGCAAACGAACGAGTTGAGCGACGGCGATTTTGCCAACGTTGCCAGTGGTGCAGGCATCAACCGCCTGGTCACTCAAAACACTAACAACCTGGGCGGCAACATCAGCAACCAAACCCAACTGTCCAACCTCCCTGCCGGACGTTCGGGAAATTCAGGCAATGGCATTGCCAACATGGTCAATTCCAACATCCAGCAAGGCCTGGGTGCTCTGAAAATCATAACGGGAGACCGTTAAGATGAATCGTTCGCTGCTGATGATCGCCATGTTTTGCAGTGCATCGACCTTTGCCCAACCTCCCGTCATCAATAACGCCGACATCGACGGCTCGGGTATGCAGTACCAAGGCAACCTCACGGTCAACCAGGCGGCGGGCGATCTTCAGCAACAGGCCAACGCCAGGGCCATCGCTATTGGTACCAATGCCAGTGCGACCACGCAGATTCGCCAGCGTTTGCGCACCGTTGTCGACCCCAGAATTGATGCCCAGTCCAACATCCAGGGCGACTCCTTCAGTCACGGCAACGGCGTACTGGGTGTCAACCAGAGCGCGGGCGCCAGTAACCAGCAAGCCAACGCACTGCGGATAAGCATTAGTAAACAGCCGCAAAGCATCGACGACAGCGTCCTCATGCAACAGAACGTGGCGCTGCTCAACAACTCCGATCCAACTGACTCTGCACCAGGCCATCGCCAGGTCACTACCAGTGACCAGGCATTCACCGGTAGCCGTGGGGTGATCCAGTTGAATCAGAGCGCCGGGGTGGGAAACCGAATGGCCAATACCCTGAGCGTAAGGGTCGTGGATTGACCCGAAAAGGTAAGAAACAACACTTAACCTAAAATAAAGTACGGAGAATCACCATGAAACCTTCGATGGCACTAAAGCCTTTGGTTTTCGCAATTGCTGCGGTCATGGCTGTTGCTGTACAAGCTGGGCAAAATGATCGGCGTGGCAACCATCATGGTCATCACAACGGTGGCCAACAACAAACCCCTCCTGCAAGAATGGTCCCAATCAATGCGACTGCCAATGCGACGGACCGGCAGAACAGTACCGGCAATAGCATCTGGAATGAAGGGACAGAAAACTCGGCCGAGATGAGCAGTTCGGCCGCAGGCGCGAGCGGCAACGTCGGCGTCAACGTGGCGGCAGGTAACGGCAACCAGCAAGACAACGCCGCCGCCATCGCCAACGCAGCCTCCGACAACGCCGCGATCGATAACAGCTTTGTGTTCGGCACGGCCACTGCCACCGCTGACGTGAGGCAAGTCAGCAACAATAACCGCGTCGACAACTTTGGCTCCACCAACTCTGCCGTGATGAGCGGATCCGGCGGCGGTAGCAGCGGCAACATGGGTATCAACATTGCTGGCGGCGATCTGAACCAGCAGAAAAACACCATGGCAATTGCCAACGCCAATGCTCCACTGGGTAATGCAACCGCCACCGCGTCCGCCGTTCAAAACGGTCCCGGCCTGATCGTGAACAACAACGCTGATCGGACCTACCGCGTTGATACGATCACCGTTACCAATACGGCGAGCGGCAGTTTCTCCAAAGATAAGTCGTTTGAGGCAAGCGGCAGTCAAAGCGCTTCTTCCAGCTGGAACAAAGCCGGTTCCAAAAGCTATGACGCCAGCGGGTCAAAAAGCGTTGATATAAGCGGTTCTCACAGCAGTAATGCCAGCGGTTCCAACAGCAGCAATGCCAGCGGTTCCAACAGCAGTAGTGCAAGCGGTTCTTCGAGCGCTTCTTTGAGTGCATCCTTGAACGCTACGCTGGACGCTACTTCGGCGGCTTCCAACTCCACTACCGTCAATTTTGGCTTCGGCGACCGCACCCGCAGCTCGTCTTCCGACGCATCGCTTAACGCATCGCTCGACGCGACGCTTGATGCATCGATAGACAAATCGTATGACAGATCGCACGACTCTTCGTACGACAGATCGCGCGACTCCTCGTACGACAGATCGCGCGATTCGTCGTTCGAAAAATCGTATGACAAGTCGTACTCGAAGTCGTCTGACTCCTCGTACGAAAAATCGGGCAGTCAATCGTCCGAGTCTGAGTATGCAAAAGCGAAAAGCTACAGTGAAAGCAGCTCTTATGATTTGAGCAACACCTACTCTTATCAAGTGCTGACTCCAACTGGCTGGGCCAACCCTGTGACCAACACTGCAACCCTGAGCGGTTCGGTGAATGGCGGCAGTGGCAACCTGGGCGTCAACGTGGCGGCTGGTGTGGGCAACCAACAAAGCAACTCGTTGGCCATTTCCAACCAATCGTTCTAAATGCTGTCTCTGGAGGCCCCCTTACGGGGGCCTCTTTCAACATCATCAGGGGGCGTCCCACCATGCGCATAATCGCCTTGGCAATTTTGCTTTGCGTGGCCACCGTGATCGAGGCCGCACAAATGCCGCTCTCCATCCTGCCGGGCGGCGCGTTGGTGTACAAGCCAATCCAGAGCGTTCGCGAGCGCAAATTTGCCGACCTGGTACAACAGAAAACCGACTTCAGTTGCGGCGCTGCGGCGCTGGCGACCATCTTGCGCCAAGCCTATTGGCTGGACGTGAATGAAGAACAGATCATCGAAGGCATGCTGGCACACTCTGATCAAGATCTTGTCCGTGTCCAGGGCTTCTCCATGCTCGACATGAAGCGTTACGTGGAAAGCATCGGCATGCGAGCCCGTGGCTATCGGGTAGCACCGGAAACGTTGAGTGATATCAGAATCCCCGTAGTGGTCCTCATGGATATCCGTGGCTACAAACACTTTGTGGTCATGCAAAGAGTCCATCAGGGCTGGGTCTACATCGGAGATCCGGTACTCGGTCATAAACGCTACAAAGTCGACGACTTTATCAAAGGCTGGAACGGCATCATCTTTGCCATCATCGGCCAGGGTTACGACAAAACCAATGCGTTGCTCGACCCGCCCATGCCGCTGACCGCCAGGAACCGCGTCAACGCCTTTAGCCCAGTGCAGGACGCAGAGTTGATGGATTTTGGATTTATCCAAAGCGACTTCTTCTAATAACAAGGGAGCACGACGCTCCGGGAGCATCCCATGAAGACTCCAATCTGGCTGGCCGTGGTCTGCCTGGCCGCCAGCCTGCCGACCCAGGCACAGACGTTCAAACCCATTGAACTGAAGGATCAGGAGTTGGCAACCCTGCGTGGCCGTTATGTCATGCCAGGACGGATTATCAGTTTCGGCATTTCGATGACCAGCACTTGGCAAAATGCCAATGGTGAAGTGATCGGGGCAACGTCCACGATGCAAATTCAACAATCGACCATCAAGCCACAGTTTTATGTGTCGATGATCGACGAAAAAGGGAATGGATCAACCCGTTCGCAAGGCGCCAGCACGGGCACGGGCACCGTCACTGGCGGCAACGGCCTCAATACCACCGAAGGCGTGACTCAAGTCGTACGGGCTGCCGGCGACAACAATACGGCCTACAACAACGTTGATATCAACGTCACCAAGGCAAACCAAGTGCCAGCAACGCAACAGCAGGGCCAGGCACTCGCCGCAGGCTCAACGTTGGTCGGCGCCAATGGCGCGGGCTCAATGAGCGTTTCCTCGACCGGTACGGGTGTGCAATTCAACATCGTGGCCAACAACAACCAGGGCAATACCGTGCAACGCCTGGCCCAGGGTGGCCTGATGCAGAACACGACACTGCTCGGCAGTAGCAACCAGGTCCGCAACCTCACATCCTTCAATGTCGTGCTGCGTGACAACGTGCCGTCAGCCGGATCGGTGAGCGGCAATCTGGACCAGCTCAAAGGTCTTCGCACTCTCGGATTCTGATCTACGCTCAGTCTCATCAGATGTAGTCAGAAGGGACGGCTAACCCATGCAACGATCTTCAACGTTCAGAGCTTTGGTATGTTTGAGTAGCCTGGCCCCGGCCACAATGCTATACGCAGCACCGGACCCCCAGGTCGAAATCCTAAAACAAGAACTCATGGAGTTGAAACAGCGTTACGAAGCTCAGCAGAACGCGTTGATGGTACTTGAGCAACGCGTTCGCCAAGTCGAAGAAACACCGCAGCCACCAGTTCCCAAGCGCTTGACCAAATCCCCCGCCGAACCCTCCCGGGGTAACCAGGCGGTCGCCGCTGGTGCGCCGGGCACCACCGGCAGCTCCTATGGCCAATCGCTCAAGGACGATTCGGAACCTGCGCAAAGCGTTTCCAACCTGTATGACGAAGCCAGCGGCTTCTTCGGTGGCGGCAAGTTCAGCGTCGAAACCGGCCTGACCTACACGCACTACGATACCCGCGCCTTGACGCTTAACGGCTTCCTGGCACTGGACTCGATTTTCCTCGGCAACATCAACCTCGACCGCATCAAGGCCGACAACTGGACCCTGGACCTGACTGCCCGCTACAACGTGGCACAACGTTGGCAGTTCGACATTAACGTCCCCGTGGTTTACCGGGAATCAACGTATTCCTCCGGCGGCGCTGGTGGCGCTGGTCCGGTGACGTCTGACGCCACCGTGACTCGCGACCCGACCATCGGCGATGTGAACGTTGGCGTTGCCTACAAGTTTCTGGATGAGTCGGTCAGCCTGCCCGATGCGGTCGCTACACTGCGCGTCAAGGCGCCGACCGGCAAGGACCCCTACGGCATCAAGCTGGTCAGCGACCCTACCAACGATAACCTCTCGGTCCCCGAGGATTTGCCGACCGGCAATGGTGTCTGGGCGATCACCCCGGGTATCTCGCTGGTCAAGACCTTCGACCCTGCCGTGCTGTTCGGCAGCCTGTCCTACACCTACAACGTTCAGGACTCTTTCAGCGACATCAGCCCTCAGGTCGGCTCCAAGGTGAAAGGGGACGTGAAGCTGGGCGATTCCTGGCAGATCGGCGCCGGCATTGCCTTCGCCTTGAACGAGAAGATGAGTATGTCGTTCTCGTTCACCGATCAGTTCGCCCGCAAGAGCAAGATCAGGCCAGACGGCGGCGACTGGCAGTCGATTTCCAACAGCGACTACAACTCGGCCAACTTCAACATCGGCATGACCCTGGCCGCCTCCGATAACCTGACGATCGTACCTAACCTGGCCATCGGCCTGACCGACGACTCGCCAGACTTTTCCTTCAGCCTGAAATTCCCGTACTACTTCTGATCCACCACAACAAAGCCCCGCTGCGACTTCAATCCCAGCGGGGCTTTTGTATGTGGAACATTAAATCTGCGTCTAACGGATCTGATGCTTGTGCAACAAACGGTAAAAGGTCGGCCTGGATATCCCCAACACTTTGGCGGCAATGCTCAAGTTATCGCTGTGGCGGTTGAGTACATCGCACAAGGCCTGGCGTTCAGCGCGGGTCTTGTAGTCTTCCAGCGTGCCCATCGGCGCAGGAATGACGTGCTGGCTGATCAGCCCAAGGTCTCGCGCTTCGATCTGCCGGCCTTCGGCCAGTACCAACCCGCGACGTACTCGGTTGGCCAGCTCGCGAACGTTGCCCGGCCAGTCGTGCTTGCCCATGGCAATCAAGGCGTCGTCGCTGAAGCTGCGGGGGCGGCGGCCGGTTTCATGGCTGTAGAAGTGGGAAAAGTGGTTGGCCAGCATGGATAAGTCACCATGGCGCTCACGCAGCGGCGCGGTGACGACCTGCAATACGTTAAGGCGGTAGTACAAATCCTCACGGAAGGTTTTTTTCTCGACGGCCGCCTCAAGGTCGACATGAGTCGCCGCCAACACCCGCACATCCACCGGAATCGGCTGGCTGCCGCCGACATGCTCGATATGTTTCTCCTGCAGAAAGCGCAGCAGATTGGCTTGCAACTCCAGTGGCAGGTCACCGATCTCATCGAGAAACAATGTGCCGCCATTCGCCGCTTCGATCCGACCGACCTTGCGTTGATGGGCGCCGGTAAAGGCGCCCTTCTCATGACCAAACAGCTCCGACTGAATCAAGTGTTCGGGAATGGCCCCGCAATTGATCGCCACAAACGGCTTGTTGTGACGCTGGGATTGTCGATGGAGCGTGCGGGCGACCAATTCTTTACCGGTTCCGCTTTCACCACGAATCAATACCGGAGACTCCGTAGGCGCCAGCTTGCTCAGTAACTTGCGCAGCTCGCGAATCGGTTTGCTGTCGCCAAGCAGCTCGTGCTCAGGCTGATCAATATGAATCGTGCCCTGCCCGCGCAGGCGCGCCATGCCGAACGCCCGGCCCAGCGTGACTTGCACCCGGGACACGTCAAACGGCAGGGTATGGAAGTCGAAAAACCATTCGCAAACGAAATCTCCGACATTTTGCAGGCGCAGGACTTCCTGGTTGAGCACGGCGATCCACTCGGTACCGCTGCGGCTGATCAGTTCTTTGACCGCTTCCGGGCGTTCCAGATGAAAAGGTTGTAATCGCAGGAGGCCAACGTCGCACGTTCGGTCGGCGGCGTTCTCCAGGGAACAGCTGTCAACATCCCAGCCCACAGAGCGCAGACCCGGCAGCAGACGATAGCAGTCGTCGCAGGGATCCACTACTAACAGACGTCGTAACGCAGGCGTTTCGATCATGACTGTTCCTTGACGCCAAACTTTAGGAAATATTATTAAAAACAGTCGTTTGGCGGATCTGGCTGTAACATTAGCAAGAATTTGACGCACCCTTGTACCGTTTGACTATAGGAACACCGCATTATTAGTTATAAGAATGAGTTTGTTAGTTACCTAACGAGTTCAACCTTTCATTCAGCTTTCAAAAACCGCTCTGCCATTGAGTATATGAAAGAAAGTTGAAATTTCTTTTGATTGAGTGTGACCTGACCCCCGGTTGAGGGCATCAGTACAAGTAACCAGCCGAACGGTAAGCCCAACCGACGGCCTGTCACTTGATTGGGCATATAGAGAGAAGACCCCATGACTGCCCCGCTCCGTATCAACGAAGCTCTTTTGATTGCCAACCGCGCATTCCAACCTTTTCAATGCGTGGCCTGGGCCCCACAAGACGGCAATGGCGAACTCAGCCTGACCATTATCGACCGCACCAATACCCACATTGGCCGCACACAAATTCCGAGCAGTACTTATTCCGACCCCGCGCAACTTGAACACATTCTTGAAGAAGCTCGCGCCGAATTGAGCGAGGAAGGTTACACGCTGCAATCGTGGTCGATGCCACACTAAGGACGTTGGCGGATGACTTAAGTTGTCCGCCTCTTCTCCTTTCTTTTAGCGAACTACGTCGCTCGTCACGCCCCCCCCATTCCAACTTGCCCGCCACGAATTACTTGGCAGGCTTGTCAGTGGTTCGAAAAGTCACTGTTCTGGCACAAAGCGACCCTCCACCTGTGAGTTGTGACAGTTGTGCAATCGAGCGTTCAGGGATTGAATGTTCTGCACACGCAGTTGCCCTCCCGGTTCCCGGGTTTCGGTCAGCTCGCAAGGAGATGCGCGCATGCCCACCCTGACTGCTTTTGCCCGACCTGCCGCGCAGCGCACGGCCGGCCTCCTCGATAAAAGCTTCGCCTCCAATGGCAAAACCCAAGTGTATTTCGCCGGCAGTACGTCGAGCATCGCCAACGGCGTGGCGATCGACTCGAGCGGTCGCGTACTGGTGGCGGCGAAAGTCGGCACTCGAAGCGGCCATTGCTTTGGCCTGGCTCGCTTGCTTGAAGACGGTTCGGCAGACCTGGCATTCGGCGCTCATGGCAGCGTCATCGGGCAATTTCAGCGCGGTCATGAGGCCATGGCGGGAAAAGTCCTCGTATTGGGCGACGGGAACATCTTGGTCGCCGGCCTGCACTATGAGGACGCTCATCGGACGCTGCCGGCCTTGGCGATGTTCGACGCGCAAGGTCACCCGGTCAGGGACTTTGGCGACAATGGATGCTGTGTCATACGCCTGCCGGGGAATCTGTCCCAGGGCGTGCGCGACGCCTGGCTCCCTCCCGGCGTACCGGGGGCCGAAGCCTGCGACGTCCAGGTACAGGCTGACGGCCGAATCCTGCTGCTGGCCAATCACCCTTTCGAACTGGCCGATCACGTCGGCCTGCTGATTCGCCTGACCGACGCTGGCGAGCTCGATACCTCCTTCAACGGCCGCGGCTTTGTCATGGTCAGGCATTTGCTGATGAACACCTGGCTCAGCAGCCTGCTGTTGCAGCGGGACGGCCGGATCATGGTCGGTGGATCGATCAACTTCCCTGAAGAAGGCTTGCTGGCGCGCTACCTGCCCGACGGCAGTCTGGATGATCACTTCGCCGTGGATGGTTTCATGACTTTCAGTGTTGAGGGGCACAGCGCTCAGGTCAGCCAGATCGTCCAGCAGGAAAATGGTGATTTGCATTGTTTTGGCAGCAGCCGCGACCCGATGCATTGCCTGGCGCTGACACTGCACAGCAACGGTCGCCCGGACGTTCATTGCAACGGTGGCCAGCCCCACCTGCTGAAAATCGGACCCAGTGGCTGCCAGTGGAACGCCGCCCAACTCCAGCCGGACGGCCGTGTACTGGCGGTTGGCGCCACGATTGGCGGAGTCGAAGCCGACTTTCTTCTGGCTCGGTACTTGCCGGGCGGGCAACTCGACCCTGGTTTTGCCGAGGGCACTTGTTGGGTTCGCACCCGTCTGGGGCGCAGCCTGGACACCGCCACATCAGTGGCCGTTCAGCCGAATGGAGGCATCGTCGTAGGCGGTTATTCGCTGGACGGCAACTACCGGGCGGTTGTGGTGCGCTATCTCGGCTAAGCCAACGACTTTTCCCCCACTTGATCTTCCCGTCGGCTTACGGCAAGTTGCGCGCTTCTTAATACAAGGAGTAGCCGATGTCCGGTTCAATGGCCCAGGCCTTCGCGCACAACTTTCTAGGGCACTCTCCTCGCTGGTACAAGGCGAGCATTGTCGGTTTCCTGATTCTCAACGCCCTGGTGTTGTGGACCGTCGGTCCGGTGGCGGCCGGTTGGCTGCTGGTGCTGGAGTTCATCTTCACCCTGGCCATGGCGCTCAAATGTTATCCGCTGATGCCCGGCGGGTTGCTGCTGATTGAAGCGCTGCTGCTGAAAATGACCACGCCACAGGCGCTCTATGACGAACTGATACACAACTTTCCGGTGATCCTGCTGCTGATGTTCATGGTGGCGGGCATCTACTTCATGAAAGACCTGCTGCTGTTTCTGTTCTCGCGCCTGCTGCTGGGGGTTCGTTCCAAGGCCCTGCTGGCCTTGATGTTCTGCTTTCTCTCGGCGTTTCTGTCGGCGTTCCTCGACGCCCTGACGGTGACGGCGGTGATCATCAGTGCCGCCGTGGGGTTTTACTCGGTGTATCACCGCGTCGCCTCGGGCAATGATCCGCGTCAGGACAGTGAGTTCAGTGATGACCAGCACCTGCCCAAATTGCACCATGACGACCTCGATCAGTTCCGTGCTTTCCTGCGTAGCCTGCTGATGCACGGCGCCGTGGGCACGGCATTGGGTGGCGTCTGTACGCTGGTCGGCGAGCCGCAGAACCTGTTGATCGGCCATGAAATGGGCTGGCACTTCGCCGAGTTTTTCCTGAAGGTCGCCCCGGTGTCGCTGCCCGTGCTGGCAGCGGGCCTGGTGACGTGCGTGCTGTTAGAGAAATTGCGCTGGTTCGGTTATGGCACGCTGCTGCCGGACAACGTGCGCGCGGTGTTGGCCAACTATGCCGCCGAAGACAATGCCGAACGCACTTCACGCCAGCGAGCCGCGTTGCTGGTGCAAGGCGCGGCGGCGCTGATCCTGATTGCCGGGCTGGCATTTCATATCGCCGAGGTCGGCCTGATCGGCTTGATGGTGATCGTGTTGATCACCGCCTTCACCGGCATCACCGACGAGCACCGCATCGGTAACGCGTTCAAGGACGCGATGCCGTTCACGGCCCTGTTGGTGGTGTTCTTCGCGGTGGTTGCGGTTATCCACGATCAGCAGCTGTTCACGCCGCTGATCCAGTGGGTGCTGGCGCTGCCGGCCGATCAACAGCCGGGCATGTTGTTCATTGCCAACGGCTTGCTGTCGGCCATCAGCGACAACGTGTTTGTGGCGACCATTTACATCACCGAAGTGAAACAGGCGTTCATCTCCGGCCACATGAGCCGCGAGCATTTTGAAACACTGGCGATTGCGATCAATACCGGCACCAACCTGCCGAGCGTGGCGACACCCAATGGCCAGGCGGCGTTTCTGTTTTTGCTGACGTCGGCGATTGCGCCGCTGATTCGCCTGTCGTATGGGCGGATGGTGTGGATGGCGGTACCGTACACGGTGGTGATGGGTGTGCTGGGTTGGTACGCCGTGAGTTTCTGGCTTTGAGTTAGCAGGTTTGACGCCTTCGCGGGCAAGCCTCGCTCCCACAGGTCAGTGTAGGAGCGAGGCTTGCCCGCGAAGAACGATAACGCGGTTTAACCCGCGTTGAGGATGTATTGCTCGATCGCCTGGGCCGCGCCGTCATCGGTATTGGCACCTGTCACCACGTCGGCCTGGCGCTTCACCGCTTCTTCCGCCTGCCCCATGGCAATCGACAACCCGGCACGATGAAACATCGCCGGGTCATTGCCGCCATCGCCCATCGCGGCAGTCTGCTCCAGCGGCACACCGAGAAACTCCGCCAGTGTCGCCAGTGCGGCACCCTTGTTGGCGAGCATCGCTGTCACGTCCAGGTACACCGGTTGCGACCGCGAGACTTGTGCCTGGCCTTCCACTTTCGGCAGCAGCTGCGCTTCCAGCTCAATCAACAACTGCGTGTTTTGGCTGGTGGCAACAATCTTGTCGATGCGCGTCAGATACGGCTCGAAACTCTCGACCACCACCGGCGGATAGCCGAGGCCGTGCTGCTCGCGTGGGACCATCGGCCCGTGCGGGTCTTTCAGCAACCAGTCACCGCCACTGAACACCCAGATTTCCACGTCCGCCTGATCGGCAAACAGCGCCAACGCCGTCAGCGCAGCCGTGGCCGGTAAATAATGCGCGACCAGCACGCTGCCGTCCGGATGGACGATCGTGCCGCCATTGAATGCCGCCGTCGGCAGGTCGACACCGAGGGCTTCGATCTGCTGCAGCATGGCTTTCGGTGGACGCCCGGTGGCCAGGCTGAACAGCACGCCGGCCTCACGTAACGAACGGACGGCCTCGATGGTGCGCTGACTGAGGCTGTGATCGGGCAGCAGCAAAGTGCCGTCCATGTCGCTCAGCAGAAAACGGATGGATTGTGGCGTGACGTCACTCATCCGAGGCTGTGCCAGACGCGACCGTCGCGGGCCAGCAGTTCATCAGCCGCCTCCGGGCCGTTCTCGCCCGCCGGATAGCGCTGCACGCTCGCGTCCTGCTGCCAGGCATCGAGGAATGGCTGCACGGCGCGCCAGCCGTTCTCGATGTTGTCGGCGCGCTGGAACAGCGTCTGATCACCCGTCAGGCAATCGTAGATCAGCGTTTCGTAGCCGGTGGACGGCTGCATTTCAAAGAAATCCTTGTAGGCAAAACCCAACTCGATGTTGGCCATTTTCAAGGCCGGCCCGGGCCGCTTGGCCAACAGGTCGAACCACATGCCTTCGTTGGGTTGAATCTGAATCCGCAGGTAGGTCGGTTGCAGCTCATCGACCTCGGTATCGCGGAACTGCGCGTAGGGCGCAGGTTTGAAGCAGATGACGATCTCGGTGTCACGCACGCTCATGCGTTTGCCGGTGCGCAGGTAAAACGGCACGCCGACCCAACGCCAGTTGTCGATCATGACCTTGAGCGCGACGTAGGTTTCAGTGTTGCTGTCGGACGCTACGTTGGCTTCCTCACGATAACCCGCCAAGGATTTGCCATCGAGTTCGCCGGCCGTGTATTGGCCACGCACCGAGTTGGCCCGCGCCTCTTCCGTGGACCACGGACGTATCGCGCCGACCACTTTGGCTTTCTCGCCACGGACCGCATCGGCGCCAAAGGCTGCCGGCGGTTCCATCGCGACCATCGCCAGCAACTGGAACAGGTGATTGGGCACCATGTCCCGCAAGGCGCCCGTGTGTTCATAAAAACTGCCACGGGTTTCCACGCCGACGGTTTCGGCGGCGGTGATCTGCACGTGGTCGATGTAATGGTTGTTCCAGAACGCTTCGAACAGGCTGTTGGAGAACCGGCTGATCAAAATGTTCTGCACGGTTTCCTTGCCCAGGTAGTGATCGATCCGGTAAATCTGGTTTTCCGACATCACCTTGAGCAGACATGCATTCAACGCTTCGGCGGTGTGCAGATCGGAGCCGAACGGTTTTTCGATCACCACCCTTCTGAACGCTTCGGGTGTCTCTTGCAGCAAGCCGGCGGCGCCGAGGCGGCGCACCACTTCACTGAAGAAACGTGGCGCGGTCGCCAGGTAGAACACCGCATTGCCCGTGCCGCTGGCGGCGATTTTCGCCGCCAGCGCTTGATATGTGCTGTCGTCCAGGAAATCGCCCTGGACGTAGCTGATGCCTTTGGCCAGTTTGGCCCACAGCGCCGGGTCAAGGGCTTCATCGCCCTTGCCGACTTTGGTGGCCGCTTCGGTGCGGATGAAATCTTCAAGCTTCTGCGCAAAGGCTTCGTCACTGATGGCGTTGTGGTCAACGCCGATGATCCGCAGTCCATCGCCTAGCAGACCGTCGCGACTCAGGTTGTACAGCGCCGGCATCAGCAAGCGCTTGACCAGGTCACCATGGGCACCGAACAGAAACAGCGTGGTCGGTGGTGCGGGTTCTGCTTTCGATTTATTGCGGATCAGACGGGTCATTTTTTCGAAGTCTCCACGTGGCCGCCGAAGCCGAAGCGCTGGGCCGAGAGGATCTTGTCGCCAAAGGTGCCTTGGCCGCGCGAACGGTAGCGTGAGAACAGCGAGTTCGACAGCACCGGTACAGGCACCGATTGCTCCATGGCGGCTTCGATGGTCCAGCGGCCTTCACCGCTGTCAGCCACGGAGCCGGAGTACCCGTCGAGTTTCGGATCGCTGGCCAGTGCGTCGGCGGTCAGGTCGAGCAACCACGACGACACCACGCTGCCACGGCGCCAGACTTCGGCGATGTCGGCCACGTTCAGGTCGAAACGTTGGTCTTCCGGCAGGTTTTCGCTGGCTTTGGTCTTGAGGATGTCGAAGCCTTCGGCAAAGGCCTGCATCATTCCGTACTCGATGCCGTTGTGGATCATCTTCACGAAATGGCCAGAACCTGCAGGGCCGGCGTGGATGTAACCGCGCTCGGCGCGATCGTCTTCCGACTTGCGGTCCTTGGTACGCGGGATGTCGCCCATGCCGGGGGCCAGGCTGTCGAACAGCGGATCAAGGCGTTTCACCACCTCGGCTTCGCCGCCGATCATCATGCAGTAACCGCGCTCCAGGCCCCAGACGCCGCCGGATGTGCCGACATCGATGTAGTGCAGGCCTTTTTCCGACAGGGTTTTCGCCCGGCGGATGTCGTCCTTATAGAAGGTGTTGCCGCCGTCGATGATGGTGTCGCCGGCTTCGAGCAAGGTGCTCAGGGAGTCGATGGTGTCTTCGGTCGGCGCACCGGCCGGCAGCATGACCCACACCGCACGTGGCTTGGCCAGGCCTGCGACCAGCGCCGGCAAGTCGATGACGCCCTTGGCGCCTTCTGCTGCCAGGGTGTCGACGAAGGCGGTATTGCGGTCGTAAACAACGGTGGTATGCCCGTTGAGCATCAGGCGACGCGCAATATTTCCGCCCATGCGGCCCAGTCCAATAATCCCGAGTTGCATGTGCTGATGCTCCCTACTACAAATAAAGTGTGTCAAAGGTTATAGCCCAACGCGACCAATGAGGGTTAGTCCAGAGCGTTGGCGTGAAGTTTCCGGGCATTGTGCCCGATCCTGACTGATAACGTCGGAAATCGAACTCAAGACACAACGACCATGAAAAATAAAAAAGTTCCCTTCAGGGGCAAAAGAAATCAAAATCGGTGCCGATAGTAATACAGCACCCGATGTCGGGGCGGTTTTACAGTTGATGCACGCCATTTGCGAGGTGAGCAATGGGCACAGTACAAGCAGCACGGCCAGCACAAACCCTTTACGTCACGATCCGTCGTGATGAATTGCGCCAGTTGAAAGAAGAGCGCGACCTGTTGAAGCAGGAGCTCGCGCAGCTGCGCTTACTCACACAAAGCTCTTCGGCTCAGCCCTTGCCCGTCACCGCGCGCGCACCACACGCCTGATCCCCCGCCTGACTCGGAAACAGCCTTCTGCTGTTTCCGACACCGCTTCCCAGCCTTGCCGTTTGCGGCAACTCACAAAGTTTTCACATCGACGTGTTGATACTCCGGCTCATTATGGCCGCTCGGTATCCGCGCGGTTTCCGTTCGTCGGCAACATGGAAGGCTCCCGACGGGTCGACGCGATTTGATATTTTTGGCTGGAGCGCTGAATGACTGTGTTTAAACGCAGCAATACGACTGCGAAAGGTTTTGATTGGGCAGGATTTCTCTGGTTGTTCCTGTTCTTCTGGTATTTTTCCGGCATCACCCAATTACTCATTCAATTGACGGGCACTTCGGGCTTCACCGGGTTCCGCCAAGCCTTTGTGATGAGCGCCATTTGGCTTGCACCGATGCTGCTGTTCCCTAGACAGACACGTGTCATGGCCGCGGTGATCGGCGTGGTGCTGTGGGCCTGCTCGATGGCCAGCCTGGGTTACTTCTTCATCTATCAGCAGGAATTCTCCCAGAGCGTCATCTTCATCATGTTCGAATCGAACATCAGTGAAGCGGGCGAGTACATGACCCAGTATTTCGCCTGGTGGATGGTGGCGGCGTTCCTCGCCCATACGCTGTTTGCTTATTTCCTGTGGACCCGCTTGCGCCCGGTGTACATGCCCCGTGGACGTGCGCTGGTGGCTGCAACCGCCATTCTGGTGGCCGTGGTCGGTTACCCGCTGATCAAGCAAACCGCGCGTACCGGCAGCCTGGCTGGTGGCTTCGAGAAATTCGAAACCCGTATCGAGCCGGCGGTGCCTTGGCAGATGGCTGTGGCGTATCACCGTTACCTCGACACCCTGGCCGGCATGCAAGACATGCTCGACAGCGCGAGCAAGATTCCACCGCTCAAGAACCTCAAGGACACGATGGCCAACCAGCCAGCGACCCTGGTGCTGGTGATCGGCGAGTCCACCAACCGTCAGCGCATGAGCCTCTATGGCTACCCGCGTGAAACCACGCCGGAACTGGACAAGCTCAAGGATCAGATGGCGGTCTTCGACAACGTCATCACCCCGCGCCCGTACACCATCGAGGCGTTGCAGCAGGTGCTGACGTTCGCCGACGAAGAAAACCCGGACCTTTACCTGTCCACGCCGTCCCTGGTCAGCATGATGAAACAGGCCGGTTACAAGACCTTCTGGATCACCAACCAGCAAACCATGACCAAGCGCAACACCATGCTCACCACGTTCTCCGAACAGGCCGACGAGCAGGTGTACCTGAACAACAACCGCAACCAGAACGCCGCGCAGTACGATGGCGACGTCATCGCGCCATTCAACAAGGCCCTGGCAGACGCCGCACCGCGCAAGCTGATCGTGGTGCATTTGCTCGGCACGCACATGAGCTATCAGTACCGGTACCCACCGACCTTCAACAAGTTCACCGATCGCAAAGGCGTGCCGGAAGGCGTGCGTGACGATCAGGTACCAACGTACAACAGCTATGACAACGCCGTGCTGTACAACGACTTCGTGGTGTCGAGCCTGATCAAGGACTACGCCAAGTCAGATCCGAACGGCTTCCTGATGTACCTCTCGGACCACGGCGAAGATGTCTTCGACTCCGTGGGCCACAGCACGCTGGGACGCAACGAGGCAAAGCCGACGGCGCCGATGTACACCATTCCGTTCATGGCCTGGGCTTCGCCGAAATGGCGTGAAACCCACGACTGGAGTTTTGCCGGTGACCTGGCTCGGCCTTACAGCAGCTCGCAACTGATCCACACCTGGGCGGACTTGGCGGGTCTGAGTTTTGATGAGCTGGACCGCAGCAAGAGCCTGGTCAGCGACAGCTTCACGCCGCGTCCATTGATGATCGGCAATCCGTATGAGCGTCAGTCGCGCCCGCTGATCGACTTCAGCCTGATGAAACCGAAAAGCACGCCGACCGATCCGGCAGTCGCGCAGAAATGATGCCCTGAGGGATCGGCGCCGATCTTTCACTCTGTCGAGAACCCTGCGGGAGCTTGCTCCCCCAGGGTTACACCAGCCCCCGTCTTAACCTCTCCGAAACATCTTAAAATAACAATAATTCTCGTTTAGACCTAAATCCCCTCTCCCCCCTTCGTCTTTGAACAAACGGAATTTTTCCCTCGAAGACAAGGAGTCGGCTGCGATGTTCGCGCCTATCACCCGTTCCATGACCTTTACCCTGGGCCTGTGCAGTGCTGCGCTGAGCCCCGACCTGCTGGCTGAAACCGCCCCGGATCAAGAGCCGAGCCACACCCTTGAACTGGGTGCAACCAATGTGACAGCCCAGGGATTGGGCAGCACCACCGAAAACACCGAGTCATACACCACCGGTGCCATGAGCACCGCTACGCGGCTCAACCTCTCGATCAAGGAAACGCCGCAATCGGTGTCCGTGGTCACCCGCCAGCAAATGGACGACTTCAAACTCGGCACGCTTTCCGAAGCCATGAGCCAGACCACCGGCGTGGTGGTTCAGCACAACGATTCGGACCGCGTCAGCTATTCGTCCCGTGGTTACTCGATCAACAATTTCCAGATCGATGGAATGCTCAACACCTTCAGCTACATGAAGTCCGATTCCGACACCATTATTTACGACCGCATCGAAGTGGTTCGCGGCGCGACCGGCCTGACCACGGGCGCCGGCGATCCTTCCGCGACGATCAACATGGTGCGCAAACGGCCGACCGCACAATGGGAGGCCCAGACCGGTGTCAGCGGCGGCAGCTATGACGATTACTACAGTTACGTCGATGTCGGCGGACCGCTGGCCTTCGACGGCCGCCTGCGCGGTCGCGGTGTGCTGGCTTATCGCGACAGCGGTTCCTACCGAGACAAGTACGCGTTGCAACGGGAAGTCGGCTACGGGATTCTCGAAGCCGACCTGACCGATGACACCGTGCTGGCCGTGGGATACGACTACCAAAACAAACAGGTGCAAGGCACCTCTTGGGGCACTGTGCCCTACTGGAATGCTGACGGCAGCAAAGCCAACCTCGGACGCTCCACCAACATGGCCACGCCGTGGAGTTCCTGGCCACTGAAAGACAAGACCGCGTTTGCCACGCTGGACCAGCAACTGGGCGCCGGCTGGCACCTCAAGGCCGCTTACACCCACCGTGAGAGTGACACCGACGGCAAGATCTACTACGGCGGTGGCGGCTTCCCCGAGGCAGATCGCAGCGGCATGATCGCCAACGTCAGCCACATGGTCGGCACGCAAAAAATGAAAGCCTATGACTTCAACGTGTCCGGCCCTTATTCGCTGTTCGGGCGTGAGCACGAAATGATGATCGGCTATGGCGAAGCCGAACGCAGCGAAGACAACCCTTACACGGTAGACAGCCCGCGGTCGCCGGATTACGAGAAAGTCCCCGACTGGAAGTACATGGGCGGCATTCCCAAATTCCCGGACACCGTCACCGGCCTGAAAGGCTCCGATGAAAGCACCCGGCAAAAGGCCGGTTACCTGGCCACGCGCCTGACCCTGACCGACGACCTGCACGCGGTACTCGGCAGTCGCTATGGCACGTGGGAAATTTCAAGAAAGGCCAACCAATACGACGGCAATCTGCAACTGACCGGTGTCGAATCCACCAGCCAGAAGCACAACGACATGTGGACACCGTACGCCGGGCTGCTCTACGACATCACGCCTGAATACACCGCTTATGTCAGCTACACCGATATTTTCAAGCCGCAGGACGAGCGTGACAGCAATCACAACTACCTCGAGCCAGTGGTCGGCAGCAACTATGAACTGGGGCTCAAGGGCAGCCTGCTCGAAGAGCGACTGAACCTCGCCACCGCGGTGTTCTGGAGCAAGCAGGATAACGTGGCCGAACTCGACGACTCGGTGCCACCGGACCCGGTCACCGGTGAGGAGTTCTTCAAATCGGGCGGCAAAGGCAACAAAGTCCAGGGTTTCGAAGCCGAGGTCTCAGGTGAAGTGATGGCAGGCTGGAACATGACGGCCGGCTACACCTACACCCACTCGGCCAATGGCGAGAAGCAGCGCAACAACACCAACCAGCCGTTGAACATGTTCCGCTTCTCCACGGCTTATCGCTTGCCCGGCGACTGGCAGGCACTGACCGTGGGCGGCGCCGTGAACTGGCAAAGCGACGTCTACCGCGCCGCCAGACGCCCGGTCGGCCGTGGCGCCGATGGCGAGATCATCACCGCCAGCACCCACATCCGTCAGGAGGCCTACACCGTGGTCAAACTGATGTCGCGCTACGCATTTGATCAGCACCTGTCGGCTTCGCTGAACGTCGATAACCTGTTCGACAAGAAGTATTACGACAACGTCGGCTTCTACAACGGCGTCTACTGGGGTGACCCGCGCACGGTCACCCTGAGCCTGGACTGGAAGCTCTGACGCAGATCATATCCAGCTGACGGAATCGGCGGATAATGGCTTGGCAACATTGGTTCATGGACGAAAGAGCACCCTATCCGCAGTAGGAGGCACACCATGAAACGTACCGCGTTGATTCTTGCCAGTCTGATGATGTTCGGTTCGACCGCAGCCTTTGCAGAAGGCGGCGCCGAGCGCATGAGGTATTACTTCGAAACCCTGCACTTCAAACAACAGCAGGCCAACGGCATCGAGACCAGGACGATCGAGCTGAGGGTTCCGAACGATCAGACCGCGCAAGTGACCGAAACCTATCGGCCGACATAAACGATGGCAAACGGGCGTTCTGAGGGACGCCCTTTTTTATGCCCGCTCGACAGTTTTCACGCGCCCAGCAGCACCCCGCAAAACCCGCCCAGCAGCACCAGTAACCACGGCGGGCACCGCCAGAACAGCAGCGCCATCAATGCCAGGACCGCCATCAGAACATCCAGCGGCCCGAGGATCGAGGTGGTCCACAATGGCTGATACAACGCAGCCAGCAACAACCCCACCACCCCGGCGTTCACCCCGGCCAGCGCCGCTTGCACTCGGCCAATGCCACGCAAGCGCTGCCAGAACGGCAGGACGCCGATCACCAGCAACAGCGACGGCAGGAATATCGCCAGGACGCACACCAGCGCGCCGCTCCAGCCGCTGATGGACGCGCCAAGGAATGCCGCAAACGTGAACAATGGTCCTGGCATCGCTTGCGCGGCGGCGTAACCGGCGAGAAACACGTCATTGTCGAGCAATCCCGTGCTCACGACCTGGCTTTGCAACAGCGGCAACACCACATGGCCGCCGCCAAACACCAGCGCCCCCGTGCGGTAGAAACGGTCGAACAGGCTGGTCAGCGAGTCCGGCCAGTAATGCGCAATCAACGGCAACCCCAACAGCAACGTCACGAACACAGCCATCGCCAGCCAGCCGGCCACGCGACTGACCCGAATCGACAAACCCTCCCGTGGCGCTGCATTGGCGTTGTGCAGCAAGACCAGGCCGATCAGCGCCGCCACGGCCATCACCGTCAGTTGCCCGCCCATCGTTGGCCAGAGCAACACCCCGGCAGTCGCCAGCAACGTGATGCCCACTTGCACCGGACCTCGGCATAACGTGCGGGCCATCCCCCACACGGCCTGGGCAACCACGGCGACGGCGACAATTTTCAGCCCGTGAATCAAACCGGCCGGCAACGCCCAGCCACCGTGGGTGATGCCCAATGCCAGCAGCGTCAGGATCAGCGCCGAGGGCAAGGTAAACCCTGCCCACGCCGCCAATGCCCCCCAATAGCCGGCGCGGGACAAACCCAGCGCCATGCCCACCTGGCTGCTCGCCGGGCCCGGCAGAAACTGGCACAGGGCAATCAGTTCGGCGTAGGCGGCTTCGCCGAGCCAGCGCCGACGCGCCACGAACTCGTCACGAAAATAGCCCAGATGGGCGACAGGACCGCCAAACGAGGTCAGCCCCAGGCGCAGAAAGATCAGGAAAATCGCCCACGGCTTGTCCGTTTTCACGGGTGCCCTGCCTTGCGCGTCATCGAGGCGGCTCATGTGGCGTTAAAGGTCCTTGGTCCAAAACAGCATTCGGCCATGGGCCGGGTCGAACATGCCGGGGGCAAATCCGAACTTGCCATAAGACGCCTGCGCGACGGCATTACCCTCGAGGACTTCCAGGGTGATCTTGCAGCAGCCGCGCTGACGGGCGATGTCTTCAACTTTTTGCAGCATCTTCTGGCTCAACCCCAGGCCGCGAAACCTGGGCATCACCGCCACATCGTGCACGTTGACCAGCGGCCGGCAGGCAAACGTCGAGAAACCTTCGAAGCAATTGACCAGCCCGGCCGGTTCGCCACCGACAAACGCCAGCACGCTGAATGCATGGGGACGCTTGGCCAGTTCCCCCGGCAGTTGCCGCAGGATGTCTTCGGGCAGTGGGTGCCCGCCGCCCATCGGGTCTTCGGCGTAGGCATTGAGCACCACACCGATCGCCTCGGCATGCAGCCCATTGGTGTAGCTGGCCTGAAGCACCAGAATGTCTGCGGATTCCATTTCCATCGTCAACGTCCCGTCAAATTGGCCCAGCGCGTCGCTCGCGCCGGGAGGTCGACGGACATTATCGCGAGGTGCATTCGGCGGCAACCCGAACCTGTTTCAAACGCCCCAGATCAGCGTTTCGGTCCAGCCCAACTCGGCAAAATCCTCAGCCCTCAGGTGCGATTCCCCGGCGCAGAAAAACTCGTCCAGCTGCGGCGGCGTGACCGAGGTGCCGCTGAGCATCGCGTGGACCTGGCCGCGATGATGCAGCTGGTGTTCGAACAAATGCGACAGCAGGCGCAGACGGCTGTCATGTTGCGGCGTGTCCCGGGCGATGGTCACGATGCGTCCCAGATCGGCGTCGCGCAATTGTTCGCAATAGGCAATCAGGCGACGGTCCACATGCGCTTGTTCACGCTGCAAGTCGGCAGCCGCAGCGAACGGCTCGTCTTTGGCAAAGAACACATAGCAATCAGGATGCGGATCGTCCCCGCGCAGTTCCCGCTCCAGCGCATCCACGTAAAACCAGTCGCACGTCAGGATGTGGTTGAGGGTGGCGATCAGGCTGGGGAAGAAGCTCACTCGCGGTGCCGCCAGTTCGGTCGGGCTCAGCTGAGTCCAGGCCTTGGCGAGTCGGTAATTGGCCCAGGCATTCTGATAGGCCATGGTCAGCAAATGGTGAGACAGAGGCTGATTCATATTCGCGGCTCCCGGCCATCAGGCTTCGGCGAAACGTTGCAACTGCATTTCCTGTAAACGGCTTAACGTGCGGCGGAACGGGAATTCCAGATAACCCTCGGTGTACAACGCCGCCATCGGCACCTGCGCTTCGAGGTACAGCGGCACCTTGCGGTCGTAGCACTCGTCCACCAGGGCAATGAAACGCCGGACACCGTCGTCATGCACCGACAATTGCGGCAGCTCGCGATCACCGGCCACGACCCGTTCGGCACCGTCCTCCGTGCCTCGGGCGATGCGTCCTTCACGTTTCTGTGCGCTCAGATTTGGCACTTCACTCAACAGAATAGCGCTGAAGGTGTCGCACAGCGCCATGAAGTCCATGGCGGCGAACGGTTGTTCGCACAGGTCGGCGTAGCGGCACCAGAGTACTGTCGAACTGGCCTGCACCACAGTGACCGAGCGGTAACCAACCGTGATCGGATCGCTGGACGTGGGCTGGCCTGCGGTCAACCCGTTGAACACCTCACCGAGCGCGCTCGGCTGCCCGGGCGCCGCCACCCAATACCGTTGCAGACCCGCGCCGGGATGCAGGCGATGGTCTTCGCCGCCATCCACCGCGATCACCTGCATGTGTTTTTTGATCGCTTCGATGGCGGGCACGAAACGGTCGCGGTTGAAGCCATCGGCGTATAGCTGGTCCGGCGGTTGATTGGAGGTGCAGACCACCACCACGCCCTGCTCGAACATCACCTGAAACAAACGCCCGAGAATGATCGCGTCGCCGATGTCGTTGACGAACAGTTCATCGAAACACAGCACCCGCACTTCCTGGCTCAACTCACGGGCCAGCGCCTTCAACGGGTCGGCGGTGCCGGTCAGCTGGAACGAGCGCTGATGCACCCAGCCCATGAAATGGTGAAAGTGTTGGCGTCGGGCCGGGACCTTGAGGTTTTGGTAGAACTGATCCATCAACCAGGTCTTGCCCCGTCCGACCGGCCCCCAGAGGTAAACGCCGGTGATCGGCGTGCGGCCTTCATGCAGGGCTTCGTGGCATTTTTGCAGCGCCCACACGGCATGTTCCTGGGCTTCGTCCTGGACGAAGCCCTTCTGTTCAATGGCGTGTTGCCAGGCGCTTAGGGGAGAGTCGACATTCATGCGCGGCAGTATGCCATGCGCTCGGGTTTACACAGAGATGTCCAGCCGGGCGATCTTGCCCTGCTCGTTGAGGCGGAACATGTAGCGCAGTTCCAGCGGGCTGCCGGGAAAGGTCCCGGAAATCAGGTTGTGCACCAGGACTTTGCCGGTACGTTGCTGAACGTCGAGCACTTCGACCCGTGGTTCATAACGCTGCGCGGTGTCTTGCATCCATTGGGCGATGGCTTGCGTGCCGATCCGGTGTTGGCCCTCATCGAACACGTTGGCGTCCTCAGCAAAAAAACTGCCGACCCGCGAGGTGTCGCGGGCATTGGCGGCGGCAATGTAGGCGGCGATGGCGGGTGCCAGTGAAGAGGCTGGATTGGACATGGGTGCGGCTCCTTGTTGTTTGATTCTGGAGCCATGCTAGAACAGGTCTGTGTCAATTCTTGTCAGGAGTGAAACGCCCGGCGTCATCCAGTTGCATCTGCTTGTGCCAGGTGCGCAACAGGTCGCTGCGTCGCCCCGGATAGCGCTCGCCCTGCTCGTGAGCGGCCGAGATCCGGTCGGTACGAAACGTGCGGTAGGCACTGCGCAATTCGCACCAGGCGACAATGATCCGCACCTCATTGAGAAAACCCAGCGCCAATGGCCAGATCAGCCGCTGACTGGGCACCTGTTGAGCGTCTGCATAATCGATGTTCAGCTTGGATTGATCGCGAATCGCCTGACGAAACACGTTCAACGGCACGGCGTTTTGCGGATACCCATAACCACGCGGGCCCGGCAACACCGTCGGGTTGCGCAAAGCATCCTGAGCTTCAGGCGCCAACACGGCGGCAATCTTCGCCAGGGCATCGGCCGCGGCTTTGCTCAACACCTCGTCGCCACGCTGATCGACGTAACGCAATCCGAGCACGATGGCTTCAGTTTCGTCGGCATTGAGCATCAGAGGCGGCAGGAACAACCCGCTGCGCAACACGTAGCCGACCCCTGCTTCGCCGAAGATGGGTGCGCCCAGCGCGGTCAACTCGGCGATGTCGCGGTACAACGTGCGTTCGGAAATCTGCAATTCCCCGGCGAGCGTCGCGGCCGTGGCCGGACGACTTTTACCCCGCAGTACTTGCAACAACGTGAGTAAACGAGTGGTACGCGACACGATCGGCAGGCTCTTTCCTGAAAAGTCGTCGGAGCTTAGCAGAGGCCGCTGTCAGAAGTTGGCAGGAGCGCCGCCCTGGTGGTCAGCTGTTTTGCCCTGCCTGGAAAAGCGCCTTGACGAGCCATATTACTCGCATCATATTAAATACATGTTGCTAGTCATTTAAATTGCCCCCGGCGTCGTTCCTCAGGAGTTACCTCATGCATTACACAGTCTTCGGCCGCAAAACCGGCTTGCGGGTTTCGGAACTGGCGCTGGGCGCCGGTAACTTCGGCACCGGCTGGGGGCATGGCGCCGAGCGTGACGAAGCCAAGCGCATTTTCGACGGTTACCTGGAAGCCGGCGGCAACTTCATCGACACCGCCAACGGTTATCAGGCCGGCCAGTCGGAAGCCATGCTCAGCGAGTTCATCGCACCGGAACGCGATCACCTGGTTATCGCCACCAAATACACCATGGGTACCACGCCAGCCGCGGGCATTTCCCACACCGGCAACAGCCGCAAGAACATGGTTCGTGCCGTGGAAGAAAGCCTGAAACGGCTCAACACCGATCACATCGACCTGTTCTGGGCGCACATCAGTGACGGCGTGACGCCGATGGAAGAGATCCTGCGCGGCTTCGACGACCTGGTGCGCGCCGGCAAGATTCACTACGCCGGGCTGTCGAATTTCCCGGCCTGGCGCATTGCTCGCGCCGATGTCCTGGCCGAAGTACGCAGTTTCGCGCCGATTGCAGCGATTCAGGCCGAATACAGCCTGGCCGAACGCACCGCCGAACGTGAGTTGCTGCCGATGGCCGAAGCGCTCGGGCTGGCGGCTACGATCTGGTCGCCGCTGGGTGGCGGGTTTCTCACGGGCAAGTACCGCAGCAATGATGACAACAACCGCGCCGCCAAACTCGGCATGCTGGTCCACACCGAGAAAAGCGCCCACGAAACCGCCCTGCTCGACACCTTGCTCGCAGTGGCAGCGGAGCTTGAAGCCACGCCGACTCATGTGGCCATTGCCTGGCTGCGGGAAAAGGCCAAGCGTTCGACGACGGCGCTGATTCCGATTCTGGGTTCGCGCACTCGTGAGCAACTGGATGCAACATTGGGCGCGTTGACGGTGCAATTGAGCCCGGAGCAATTGTCGCGGCTTGATGGGGTCAGCAACGTGCCGAAGGGCGTGCCACATGAAACGATTACCGGTTCGGCGGCGCGGTATACAGGGGCTGAAACCCTTGACCTGCCAATCATTCCGGTGGCATGAAAAAGCTTCGCGGGCAAGCCTCGCTCCTACAGATTTGTGGCGTTCACAGACTTTGTGTTCGCCACAAGAAAGCGTCTTACCGGTCTATTTTGTGCCTGGCCGCATACAGGCACAGCATCTCCATCGCCAATGTCGCCGCCGCCAGTGACGTAATGTCCGCATGGTCGTAGGCCGGCGCGACTTCCACCACGTCCATCCCCACCAGATTGATCCCGCGCAACCCGCCGAGAATTTCCAGCGCCTGCACCGTGCTCAAGCCTCCACACACCGGCGTTCCGGTGCCCGGTGCGAACGCCGGGTCGAGGCAATCGATATCGAACGTCAGGTACACCGGGTTATCCCCCACCCGCGCACGAATCGCCTCGACAATCGCCTCACACCCTTGCCGATGCACCTGCCGCGCATCCAGCACCTGGAAGCCCTGGTGATCATCATTGGTGGTGCGCAAGCCGATCTGCACCGAGCGCGACGGATCCACCAAACCTTCCTTGGCCGCGTGCCAGAACATCGTCCCGTGATCGACGCGCTTGCCCTCTTCGTCCGGCCAGGTGTCGCTGTGCGCGTCGAAGTGAATCAGCGACAGCGAACCATGTTTGCGCGCATGGGCCTTGAGCAGCGGGTAGCTGATGAAGTGATCGCCGCCGAACGTCAACATCGCGCAACCGCCGTTCAGGATCTGCTCGGCGTGGGCCTCGATGCTTTCCGGCACCGAGTGCGGCGAGCCGTAATCGAAGGCGCAATCACCGTAGTCGATCACAGCCAGATGATCGAACGGGTCAAAGGTCCACGGCCAGTGGCGTTCCCAGGCAATCCCGGTCGATGCGGCGCGAATGCCGCGCGGGCCGAAGCGCGCACCGGGACGGTTGCTGGTGGCGGTGTCGAACGGCACACCGCTGACCACCACGTCGACGCCGCGCAAATCACGGCTATAGCGACGACGCATGAAACTGGTGATACCGGCGTAAGTACTTTCGGCGGCAGTACCAAAGAGGCTGTCGCGGGTCAGGGCCTGATCGTTTTGCATCGGGACGTCCATGGGATCTCCTTATTATTTATTGGCGGCTACGGAAAGTGGTCCACAGGCGAGTGCGCGAGCGCATGTCCTTGAGGCTCATGCTGCGGTCGGCGTACAGCCGTTCGCGGGTGTCGGCCAGGGGGTAGATGTCCGGGTCGGTCCGCACGGCTTCGTCCACCAGTGGCGTCGCTGCACGGTTGGCCGTGGCAAAGAACAGCGTGTTGGTCAGCGCCGCGACGGACTCGGGGCGCAACATGAATTCAATGAATGCCCGAGCCGCTTCGGGGTGCGGCGCGTCCTTGGGTATCGCCAGGTTGTCCTGCCAGACCAGCGTGCCTTCCTTCGGAATCCGGTAGGCCACCTCGAACGGTTTGTTGGCCTTGCGCGCCTGGTCGGCGGCCATGCTGGCGTCGCCGTTATAGGTCAAGGCCAGGCACACGCTGCCATTGGCCAGATCGCTGATCTGCCGCCCGGTGGCGACGTACAGCACATTGGGCTGCAACTGATGCAACAACGCCTCGGCGGCGGTCAGATCTGCCTTGTCGGTGCTGTAGGGATCTTTACCGAGATAGTGCAACGCCAGGCCAATCACTTCCTGGGGCGAATCGAGAATCGCAATGCCGCAATCCTTCAGCTTGCCGGCGTATTGCGGTTTGAACAGCAGATCGAGGCTGTTGAGCGGCACACCGGGCAAGCGTTTTTGCACCGCCTCGACGTTCATCCCCAGCCCCAGCGTGCCCCAGGTATACGGCACGCCATAACGATTGCCGGGGTCGACAGCCGCCAGTTTTTCCAGCAGGTCCGGGTCGAGGTTGGCGTAGCCCTTGAGCCCTTCGTGGGGAATCTCCTTCAGCGCACCGGCCGCCAGACCACGGGCCAGCACGCTGGAGGACGGCACCACCACGTCATAACCGCTGCCGCCGGTGAGCAGTTTGGTTTCCAGCACTTCCGAAGAATCGAACGTGTCGTAACGCACATGAATGCCGGTTTCCTTTTCGAAATGCTGCAGGGTTTCAGGCGGCACGTAATCGGCCCAACTGTAGAGGTTGAGGGTTTTTTCCTCTGCCTGGGCCGACGCGGCCATGGCGAGAAAGAGCGCGGGTAAACCCAGTTTGAATACGGGAGCCATGACGAACACCTGACCAGAGGAAGTGGTTGCAGCGTGCGCCCTCGGATACATTGGCGAAATACCAAGTTTGTTAACCTGACTTTATTGCGGAGTAATGTTTGATGCTCGGTCAACTCCACGACCTCGACCTGCAACTGCTGCGCCTGTTTGTCCGCGTGGTGGAATGCGGCGGGTTCAGCGCAGCGCAAGGTGAACTGGGGTTGAGCCAGTCGAGCATCAGCCAGCAAATGGCCAGACTCGAAACCCGGCTCGGCTATCGTTTGTGCAGTCGCGGCAAGGGTGGATTCCGGGTCACGCCCAAGGGCGAACAGTTGCTGAGCGCGACGCGCGGGCTGTTTGAGTCCATCGAAGCGTTCCGTCATCAATCCAACGGTGTGGCGGGTCGGTTGATCGGCGAAGTGCGCCTGGGTTTGTCCGAAGCGCTTGATCAATCGGTGCTGCAAAAAGTCGCCGATGCCATCCGTCGCTTTCGTGAACGGGACGAATCGGTGCGCATCGAGTTGATGAGCGCCATGCCCGGTGAAATGGAACGCCTGTTGCTGCAACAACGGCTGGACCTGGCGATCGGCTATTTCTCCCAAGTGCAAAGCGCGTTTGACTACCGCGAACTGTTTAGCGAAACCCAGCACCTGTACTGCGCCCCGGGTCATCCGTTGTTCACCGACGACGCGCCGGACGATCTGGCGTTGCAGGCGTGCGACCGGGTCGATCATCCCTATCGTTTTCTGCGCAGTGACGAGCCGTTTCAAGGCAAATTATGTTCGGCACGGTCCGAGCAGGTCGAAGGCACCCTCGCCTTCATCCTGTCCGGCAAGCATGTCGGCTATTTGCCGGAACATTTTTCCCGCAGCTGGGAAGACAAAGGTTTGCTGCGCGCCGTGCGCCGGGATGACCTGAGTTTTGATGTGGCGTTTCATCTGGCGCGCCATCGTGCCCAGGTGCCGGGGGATGCGCAGAAAGCCTTTGAAGAAGACCTGCTCGCCGCGTTTGAATGAACACGCACGGACCTGTGGCGAGGGAGCTTGCTCCCGTTCGGCGGCGCAGACGTCGCAAGATCTGCACACAAGGTGTGGTTGAAGGAATGCCGGGGGCCGCTACGCAGCCCAACGGGAGCAAGCTCCCTCGCCACAGCTCCGTGTGTATCGTTTGCCCTCGGTGCCCGCTGCTGGCATCCTGCGCCTCCATTTTTTGACCTGGCCCCTGGCGCTTTCCTCGTGACCTCTTCCGAACACGCAAAACCCCAGCCCCGTTCCGACCTGATCTACGGCCTCAACGACCGCCCACACCTCACCGCCACGGTCTTCGCCGCCTTGCAGCATGTGCTGGCGAGTTTTGTCGGCATCATCACGCCCACCCTGATCATGGGCGGTGCTCTGGGCCTGCAAAGCGAAGTGCCGTACCTGATCAGCATGGCGCTGTTTGTCTCGGGCCTGGGCACCTTTGTTCAGGCGCGTCGGTTCGGCCCGATCGGTTCCGGCCTGTTGTGCCTGCAAGGCACCAGTTTCTCGTTCATCAGCGTGATTCTCAGCGCCGGGTTCATGGTCAAGGCCCGGGGTGGCGGCACCGATGAAATCCTCTCGACGATTTTCGGCGTGTGCTTTTTCGCGGCATTTATCGAAGTGGTGTTGAGCCAGTTCATCGGCAAGCTGCGAATGCTGATCACACCCGTGGTGACCGGCACCATCATTACCCTGATGGGGCTTTCGCTGATCAAGGTCGCGATGACCGACATCGCCGGCGGCTTTGGCGCGGCGGACCTTGGCGCGGCCAGTCATCTGGGGTTGGCGGCGTTGGTGCTCGGCACGATCGTGGTGCTGAACCGGGTCGATGTGCCGTTCCTGCGCCTGGGGGCGATTGTCATTGGCCTGACCCTCGGTTACGTCGTGGCCTGGCTGATGGGCGACGTCAATTTCGCCAGCCTGCCCGACGTGCCGCTGATGAGCGTGCCGGTGCCGTTCAAGTACGGCTTCAATTTTGACTGGGTGGCGTTTGTACCGGTGGCGGTGATTTTCCTGGTGTCGCCGCTGGAAGCCGCCGGTGACCTGACCGCCAACTCGATGATTTCCCGGCAACCGGTCAAGGGTCCGATTTACATCCGCCGGATCAAGTCCGGCCTGCTGGCTGACGGCCTGAACTCGGCCATGGCGGCGGTGTTCAACAGCATGCCGATGGTGACCTTCGCGCAAAACAACGGAGTGATCCAGCTCACCGGCGTGGCCAGCCGTTACGTGGCGTTCTTCATCGCCGGCCTGCTGGTGTTGCTGGGGCTGTTCCCGATGATTGGCGCGGTGCTGCAATTGATGCCCAAACCGGTGCTCGGCGGCGCGGAACTGGTGATGTTCGGCACCGTGGCGGTGGCCGGCATCAAGATCCTCGCCGAGGCCGGTCTGCATCGGCGCAACATGCTGATCGTGGCGATTTCCATCGGCATGGGCCTGGGGGTCGCAGCGGTGCCCGAAGTGCTGCGCGAGCTGCCCAAGGCGCTGCACAACATCTTCGAATCACCGATCACCGTTGGGGCGTTGTGCGCTATCGTGCTGAACATCTTCCTGCCCGAGGAATTCATCGAGCTGGAAGAGGACGATTTCGATCCTGAAGCGTCGATCTTGCAGGTTATGGAAAACCCCGATGTCCCGGCCAAAGGTGAACCCCCAAGGCCTGCGGCAGTCGCACAGTTGAACCGCTAGAAAGCTCGAGGGCTGAGCCCGTGGCGGCTCAGCCCTTTTCTTTATGAGAGTGTCTACATGCGCAGCGTCCACGCCGTCATCCTTTCTCTGCTGTTGCTCTCCATGAGCGCCTGCGCCCTCTTCCCCCATCGCGATCCGTTGAACATCAACGTGGTCGGCATCGAGCCGCTGCAAAGCCAGGATATGGAAGTGCGCTTTGCCGTAAAGATCCGGGTACAGAACCCCAACGAAACGCCGATCGACTACAACGGCGTGGCGCTGGATCTGGAAGTCAATGGCCAGCCACTGGCGTCCGGCGTCAGCGATCAGTCGGGCTCGATTGCACGCTTTTCCGAAACCGTGCTGAGCGTGCCGGTGAGCGTTTCGGCGTTCTCGGTGTTACGCCAGACGTTGGGGCTGAGCCAGACGCAGACACTGAATAATCTTCCCTACGTGTTACGCGGCAAACTGGCGGGCGGCTTGTTTGGAACGGTGCGCTTCGTGGACACCGGGAAGCTGAGCTTGCCGGGGTCGACAGCCGGAACTCGGTCATACCGACAATGAATATCCCCTGTGGGAGCGAGCCTGCTCGCGAAGACGGAGTGTCAGTCAATGCATGTGTTGTCTGACACACCGCCTTCGCGAGCAGGCTCGCTCCCACAGGGGTGATGCTGTTCAACCAGTGACGGCTAAACGGACGCCGGGCCGGGCGCGCGTAGTGACCGATCCCGTCGTAGTCATAACGCGCGCGACTTGATCTTCTAGCGCCAATCCAGATAACGAAACAGTTCCTCCTCCTGATCAAAGTGCAGTCGCACGAGGGTATCCAGACGAATCAACTGATGCTGGATCTCATCAGCAGATGCCGTTGCGGGGTCGGAACTGAAGTCGTTACTCATGCGCGTCAGTAAATGGATAAGGCGAAAAATCTCCCGATGAGCGTGGCTCATAGCCGACATCGGGTCCTCGCCCGGCATGCTTCGCGTCAGCAGCGGGTACAGTATGTTTTCATCTTCGTGTTCATGCTGCGCCAGTGATGTTTGCAGCTTGTTGACCAGTTGCGCCAAGTCGGTCTGTGCTTGCGCCAGTGGGCGCCGGGCGAAGTCATTGGCCAGTTGGTGCAGATCGCTCAGTACGGTGGAGAGTTGCTGGTGTTCATCTTGCAGGCGATCGATATGTTCTGCGGCAAGCTTTCGTTTCCTCAGCACCCACAACGGCCCCAGTGCCCGCAAGGCGTTAAGGATAATCACCACGTCGATACCCTCCTGCACCACGGCGCCAATCAGCGGCGGCAGGTAACCGAGGGCTGCCACCGCCATGGCCAGCAACGACATCCCCATGCCGACCAGAACACCCTGGCGGGCGATGTAGCGGGTGCGTCGGGCAATGTCCAGCGCCTCGACCAGACGATCCAGACGATCCACCAGCAGCACAACACCTGCGGCTTGTGCAGAAGCAGTGGCACCGCTGGCCCCCATGGCTACGCCGACGGTGGCCGCCGCCAGGGCCGGGGCATCGTTGATGCCATCACCGACCATCAGTGTGCTGGTGCGCAGGCAACCTTCCTGTACAGCACGCACTTTATCCTCAGGGGTCAACCCGGCACGCAGCTCGTCAATCCCGGCAGATAGCGCAATCATCTCGGCGGTTTCCAGGCGATCCCCGGTGAGCATGACGATCTTTTCGATGCCCCGATTACGCAGTCGATGCAGAGTCTGTGGCGTTTCGCGCCGAACCTTGTCCGAGAAAACCAGCAGGCCCGCGAGTTGCCCATCCACGTCGATGAAGCTTCCACTGCACGCCAGGTAATCCATGTGGCGCAGCATGGCGGCGACCCAGTCAGTTTCAGGGGCGTCTTTGTGAGCAAAAGACAACGAGCCGAAACGCACCTGCACGCCATCGACTTGCCCACAAAGTCCGGAGCCTGGGCTTTCTTCTACTTCCTGTGGGACGCTCAGAGGCAATTGACGCTGATGCGCCGCCTCAACGATGGCCTGGGAGACAGGGTGCGTCGAGGCCTGCGCCAGCGAAGCGGCCAGGCCAAGCAGGCGCTGCGGATCGACCAGTCCGTTGACCTCTATCGACTGCAGACGGGCATGGCCGCTGGTCAGCGTGCCGGTCTTGTCGAGGAACACCTGCTTGACTCCGGCCAACGCTTCCAGGGTCACGCCGTCCTTGATCAGTATCCCGCGCCGCGCTGCCCTGGAAATCCCCGACATGATGGCAATCGGTACGGCCAGAATCAAAGGGCAAGGTGTGGCCACCACCAGTACCGCCAGCGCTCGCAAAGGATCACCACTCAATTGCCAGGCCAATCCGGCAATCAGCAACGTCAGCGGGATGAAGAACAATGCATAGCGGTCGGCCAGGCGCACGAAAGGTGCGCGTGAACGACGTGCCTCCTCGGCCAGCCGCACTATGCCGGCATAGGTACTCTGCGCGGCCGTTCGCGTGGCGATTATCAGGATGGGCGCACCGACATTGGAAACGCCGCTGGGCAGTTGCTCTCCTTCTCGACGGGTGACGGGCAACGACTCACCGCTGAGCGCCGATTCGTCCAGAATGGCCGCAGGACTTAGCAACCGACCGTCGACCGGTATCACCTCCCCCAGCCGCACCAGCAATGTCTGATTCAGCTGGACCTGCTCAACGGGGATCTCGCGCAAGCCGCCCTCCTCCTGCAGCCAGGCAAAACGTGGCGCCCGGTCGATGAGCGCACGAAGCTCACGGTCGGCGCGTTGCTTGGTGAAAAACTCCAGGGTCCGTCCGGTCGCCAGCATTAAGGCAATCACCGCTGCCACCAGTGTCTGATCAAAGACCAGGGCGGCAGTGATCGACAGCAGCGCGATCAGGTCGACACCGGCCTCGCGCCGGGCCAGGCGCCTGACGATTTCAAGAAGCAGTACCGCAGCCATCACCAGACTTCCGGCGGCCCAGCACCTCGATGCCCAATCAGGTGCTTGCGCAACATACGCAATGCCACCGGCCAGCAGCGTCAGTGCGGTGAGCAGCAACAGAACAGGGTCCAGCCACTTACTGAGCATCGAAGTGAGTTCCTCAAAAGCGATTTGCAGGCCTCGCTGTAAAAACAGCTGTCGCTCATCGAGGTATAGCTTAGGACTCGAATGTCTTTCGTGTCCCCGGCGCGCCGCAATTTCGGCGCTGGACACAATAGAAGTCACGGTTGTGCCCGGACGAACCAGGTGTAAACCTATTTCAGGACTGGACAGTGCAAAAGGCTGAAGCAAGACGTGCATTAACGCTGCGATCACATGTTCTCTTCGACACACGAATCTGATTGTCTGACCGCCAGAATGCTGCCCTGCAACGAATACAGCGCGCGCTCCATAGTGCTGCCGATGAATCGATTAGTACCCACCCGATGCAAGGTGCCCATCACCACGACGTCAGCCTGGTAATCATCGACAAATGCACTGATCACCGACATCGGCAGCCCCATGAAAAAATGCCGGCGCTCTGGAGCAATGCCATAGCGCTCAGCCAGGGTGTTGAAGGCCTGATGAAGGGACGCTCGCAACTCATCCATGAAGGCCACATTCCAGCAGCCGGTGATCAGCGGCGTATCGCCATTGAATGCAGGCGATAAATCATAGGCGTAAAGCAGGTGCAGCGATGCGTCGCATTGCACGGCCAGCGTATGAGCTGCCTGAATAATGGAATCGTTCACATCACGGATTTGTGTGACCGTATCAAACAGGTCCACAGCGGCAACGATCTGATGAGGCAACTCATGATGGACCTGGTTGACCAGGTGCAACGCAACGGGACACCCGCGCAGCAAATGGTAATCCAGAGGTGTGACGAACACCCGTCCAAGTACCGGGTCCACCGTGACATCCTTGATGACCAGGTCGGGCTTGAGCTCTTCTACACATTTCAAGATGTCGAGCAGTGGATCGCAGGTGAAGACAACTTGCACGTTCACCTCCAATCCCTGTGCATTGAGACGCTGAAGCGTCAGGTCCCTCCAGTGGAGATAATGGCGCTGATATCGCTGATCCCCCTCCTCGTCTTTGTTCCCTTCCCACACATGCGCCATGGGCGCGGGTTCGATAAAAGCTCGTACATCCAGCATGGCTCCACTGGCCCTGGCCAGGGCGATGGCACGCAGCAAGGCTGGGGCCTCTTTGAGGTTTGGGTTGGCGATCAGCAGCAAGCGTTGATAGTGGGCCATGACACACTTCCTCTATACACCGGCCCAAAGCGTGGCCATGTTCAAAGACTGCGCTCGTTGCGCCCTATGCCTGTTTGATTTACATCAAATCCAGGCAATTAAGTGCACTGTCACAAGAGATCTGATCCAGATCATATTCAGGCGCAGTCAGCGGAGTAGAAAGAAGTGAATCGCGAGATTTGCCACTGCGCGCCAACCTATGAAGACGGCTGGAGGATCGCATCATGCTCACTGTCAAAGACCATAATGATCGGGCCTCTGAAGCCTATTCCAAAGTCACTGGGAAATACTGGATCGAAGCGCTCAAGGATGGTCGTCACGTGTTGATCCGGCAACTGACGGAAAAAGACCGCGAGCGAGAGTACCGCTTCATCAAACATCTGTGCCCGGAGTCCCGGCACATGCGCTTTCTCATGCAGAGCAACGAACCCGGCAACAAGCAGTGCCTGGCATACATCGCACTGGTCCACGAAAATGGCCAATTGATCGAGATCGGCGTCAGCCGGTATGTCGCCACGGGCGAATACAAGTGTGAATGTACGGTGACAGTCGCCGATCAATGGAAGCGTCTGGGTTTGGGTACGCTATTGCTGGAACATTTGATCACGGCCGCGCGCAAGAATGGTTTTCACCAGATGTATGCGCTCGACGCCTCCAGCAATGCCCCGATGCGCGACCTGGCCAGATCACTGGGCTTCGAGACGCGCGACGATCCCTACGATACCCGTCAGGTGATTCACTGCCTGTACCTGTAAAACAACGGGTCTGTTGAAGCACCTTGATCCGGCGACTCATATAAGCGGCCTATTGACCCGCCAGGCGAGGAATCTGGCCCCCGACACCTTCTCTCAAGCCTTTGCACCCTTTATTGACGAAACTCAATTGTTCATCTGGAGCAAGGCGTAGGAATAATCAAACAGGTGATGAATCGACACAAAAGTTCGCGTTTAACCACAATGTGTCGAGGACCTGCGGATCGATCTCCGGCGGTTGTGCGCAAGCGCAATACCGCTGGCGGTAACCCACCCTTACGGGGACGACGGTCATGAACACACCCTCCCAAGACATGCTGGATAACCTGTATGGCTCACCTCGGCACATTGACCAGGCTGCCATCGCACCGCTTTTGCGCCAATACGCTGAGCCTCTGCCGGCGCTGGACTCATCCGCCTTTGGTGAAATGTTCGATCGCTATGCGGATGCGCGGGTGGTGATGATTGGTGAGGCCAGTCATGGCACCAGTGATTTTTATCGAACCCGGGCAGCGATCACCCAAAGGCTGATCGAGCAACACGGGTTCAACATTGTGGCCGTAGAAGCCGACTGGCCGGACGCCGGCCATGTCGACCAGTATGTCCGGGGGTTGGCACACTCGGCGTGGAAACGTCACATCTTCAGCCGATTCCCGACCTGGATGTGGCGCAACACCGACGTGAGAGCATTCGCCCACTGGCTGCATCTCTACAACCACACCCTCGCCACGGAACGTCGCGTCGAGTTCCGCGGGCTGGACGTCTACAGCTTGCGCAACTCCATCCATGAGGTGCTGAGTTATCTGGACCGGGTCGACCCACAGCTGGCCCACGAGGCCCGGCGGCGCTATGGCTGTCTGACCCCTTGGCAGGATGATCCCGCGTTGTATGGTCACTTCGTCGAACGTGCCGGCTTGATGCCTTGTGAGCAACCGGTGATTGAACAGCTCGACGCCATGCTGGCCGAACAACTGGCCGGGCTCATCCAGAACGACGAGGCCTTCTTCAATGCGGCACAAAACGCTCGGGTGGTGCAGGCGGCGGAACAGTATTACCGTGCGATTTATCGAGGGTCGACCGCCTCATGGAACCTGCGTGACCGGCACATGTTCGACACACTTCGGGCACTGCTTGAGCACCGGGGTCCACAAGCCAAAGCCGTGGTCTGGGCGCACAATTCTCATATCGGCAACGCGGCTGCGACGGAAATGGGCTGGAAGGGTCAGTTCAACATCGGTCAGCTGTGCCGCAGTGCTTATGGGCGCGATGCCGTACTGATCGGTATGAGCACCGACCGTGGCCAGGTGGCCGCAGCCGATGACTGGGACGGCGACATGCTCATCAAGGACATCCGGCCCTCTCGCCCGGACAGTTGGGAGCACCAGTTCCTCAAGGCGGGTGTGCCGGCGTCATTGACCGACTGGCGAGACCCAACGCGCAAAGAGCTGCGCCGTGTGCTGTCCAAACCGTTGCTGGAACGGGCCATCGGGGTGATTTACCGCCCTGAAACCGAGCGTGGCAGTCACTACTTCGAAGCGACGCTGGCCGAACAGTTCGACGCCATGATCTGGATTGAACAGACCCAACCCGTGACAGCACTGGCGCTACCGAAAAGCCAGAGACTCGAACCGGAAGACGAAACCTATCCGTTTGGCGTGTGAGGCCGATCAGGCGTTGTCAGGCGGGGTCGTGCAAATACTTCTCGAACCAGTCGCCAGCGAGTCTGGCGACTTCTTCAAGGGCTCCAGGTTCTTCGAAAAGATGAGTCGCGCCCGCCACAATTTCCAGCTGCTGCTCACACCGCAAGGCCTGACTGCTTTGATCATTCAGTTCGAGCACCACCGGGTCCTGGGCGCCTACGATCTGCAGAGTGGGTGCCCTCACCTGCGACAATGCAGCCCCCGCCAGGTCGGTGCGCCCTCCGCGGCTGACCACCGCATGCACCACCTCCGGGCGCACGGCCGCCGCCAACAACGCCGCCGCAGCACCGGTGCTTGCGCCGAACAGACCGATTCGCAGCGAGTGCAACTCCACGTCCCGACCGACCCAGTCGATGACGTCCACCAGTCGCCTGGCGAGCAAGGCAATATCGAAACGCAGCTCCCCGGTGAGGTTGTCCAGGCGTTGCTCTGGCTCCGTGAGCAGGTCGAACAGCAGCGACGCCAGCCCCCGCTTGGCCAAGGACTCTGCGACAAACTGATTGCGTGGGCTCAGACGGCCACTGCCGCTACCGTGCACGAAGATCACCAGACCGTCAGTCTGCAGCGGCAGACGCAGATCGGCCGATAACTCAACCTCACGCAATTCCAGCTGTCGAGATTGAGGCTTAATCATCGAAAGGCTCCCGCGAGGCGGAATCCGTGGCGGCTTCTCGCTGCCAGGCCCGTTGCAACAAATCAATGACTTCTTCGTCCGAGGTCTGGGGGAAACTCAAGTACCAATACCCGATCGACATCATCCATTCAGGTATGAGTGGGCAGATCACCTCATCGACTTCGAAGCTCAGCGTGTCCACCGTTTCCCGCGGCGCAACCGGTACGGCAACGACTGTACGAGCAGGTGCCTGCATACGCACCGCGCGGATCGCCGCCATCATCGAGGCGCCCGTCGCCAGGCCGTCATCCACCAGAATCACCACCTGCCCCTTGAGCTGCAAGGGTGGCCGGGCGCCCCGGTACAGGTGCTCCCGCCGCTGCAATTCCCGTGTTTCACGCGCGACCACGGCGTCGAATGCGGCCGGGGAAATCGGGTGAGCCCGCAGCGCTTCTTCATTTCGGATCTGGATACCGCCACTGGCGATGGCGCCCATGGCGAACTCGGGGTTGGACGGCACGCCCAGTTTGCGCACCAGCATCAGGTCCAGGCGCACGTCCAGGGCCTTGACCACTTCATAGGCAACCGGAACGCCGCCACGGGGCAAGGCGAGGACGATGACATCGGGTCGATGGGCGTATTTGAGCAACGGTTCCACCAGACGTCGACCGGCTTCTGCCCGGTCCTCCAATGTGGTTTGTAATGAGGGGCTTTGACTCATGAAAAACCTCCTCAGGCGATGACGCCTGTCGTTTCGTTACACCATGGCCTTGTCCGGCTAGACCGCCAGAACACTGCAAGGCACCTGGTACAGAATATGTTCGGTCGTGCTGCCCAGCAGCTTCTCCAGGCCGTGGTACTGGACTCGGCCCATCACGATCACATCCACCTGCTGCTCGTTGGCAAAATCGCTCAACGCCGCGACCGGATGTCCGAGAACAAAATGCCGACGGTCAGAGGGGACGCCGTACCGACCGGCCAATTTGCTGAACGATTGTTCCTCGGTGGTGCGCAACTCTTTGGTGATGTCTGGAAGCGCCAGCCCCCCCATGTCTGCCAGATAGACCCCTGAAAGATCGCAGGCATACAGCAGGTGCAGCTCGGCATCGCACTGCAACGCCAGATTGGTGGCTTGCTGAATGATCCGCTCGTTCAGCTCGCTGTCCGCAGGCGCCGCATCCGACGCGTCAACCGCCGCCACGACCTTGCGCGGCAAGGCATGACCACCGCCGCCCACCAGATAGACCGGTATCGGGCAGTGGCGCAACAAATGCCAATCCAACGGGGTGAAGAATGCGCGTTTGAGCGCTGATTCGTGCTGCACTTCCTTGATCAGCAGGTCGGGCTGCATTTCCGTGACGTGATCAAGAATGTCTTGCTTCATGTCGTCGGCCCACATTACCTCTGTCGTCACTTTGAGCCCCAGCGCGTTGAGATTGGTTGCCTGGTTTTTCAGCCAGTCGCGATGGTCCTGAAGGTAGCTTTCCCGGGCTTTTTCCTGCACGCCTTCGTCAAGCAGTGACAGTATCTCCAACGGCTTTACAAGCGCAGCAATATGCAAGCCCGCGCCGCTGGCCTTGGCCAGAGCGGCCGCATGGTTTATCGCTGGGGAATGGCGCAGGGCCGGGTTGATGATGAGTAACAAGCGTTGATATTGGCTCATGATCTGACTCCATACAGGGGGACTCGACGTCCATCGCTGCCCCATTGCTGAGACTAGTCGTAACGCCTGCGCCGGATCAGGCACCCGCGTTGATTCAGCGTCCTCTGTTGATGTCGCCCTGGCGTTGATTTATATCAAATCCCCACGTAACGCCGTTCATTGGACCAATGCGGGTCATGGATCGGGCTTTCATTTCGCCGTACTTGATCAATATCAACAGGGCCGGGCCGAGCAGGATTACGTTGGCAAAATGGGACGGCATTTATGCTGTGCTCAGGACTTTGATGCTTGCCGGTTCCTTGATGGTGTGATGCCTCCACCGCACCGGCTTTCGACAGGAGACGGCAATGTCGACCCAACTTGCGAGTCAGCGGTTGCGCTTGTACGACAGCGATGAACTCGATGGTGTGCTGCAGGCGATGGCGCGCCAAGCGGCGATATTGTTGCCGCCCGCTCAATCGGCACTGATTGGCATCCAGCGTCGCGGCGAGCCGCTGGCACAGCGCTTACAGCAGCATCTTTCGCGTCAGACCGGCCAGCCAGAACTGCCGCTTTACCCCCTGAAGGTCAAGCGTTATGCCGATGACCTCAAGGTCCTGCATACACACACGGAATTGACTGAGAACCCACTTCTGGGCGAGCTGGACCTTGCCAATACCACCCTGCTTGTTGTCGACGATGTGCTTTTTGAAGGCCACTCCCTTCTGCGCACCTGTGCCTATTTGGCGCAGCTGGGGGCCCGTCGGGTCTACACTGCGGTATTGGTTGACCGGCATGTTTGCCAGCAACCGATCCGTGCCAACATTGTCGGCGTGCACCTGCAAGTTGCCGCCCATGACATCGTCGAATGCAACGTCCCGCCCTACGAAATGGAGTTCTGCATTGAAGTGTTGCGTCATGGTGCTGCCCGATGATGGCGCAACTGTTCGATAAGCCTCAAAGGAGCCAATGCATGCTCACCGACCGCCCGCTTCTTTTTGCCCTGCAAGGCAGTGAGCACTATGCTACCCGCGTCGCGCAGCGGCTTGGCTGCCAACTGGCCCTGCACGAAGAGCGCGACTATGAAGATGGCGAACATAAATGCCGACCGTTGGCGTCGGTTAACGGTCGCGAGGTCGTGGTGTTCCATGCCTTGTATGGGGATGACCGGCAGAGCGCTAACGATAAGTTGTGTCGCCTGTTGTTCTTTTGCGGAGCACTCAAGGATGCCGGCGCTCGCCATGTGCAAGTCGTAACACCCTATCTCTGTTACGGACGCAAAGATCGTCGCAGCCAACTTCAAGACCCCACGATCACCCGCTACCTGGCGGCCATGATTGAAGCCTGCCACGTTGATCGTCTGGTTGCCCTGGAGGTGCATAATCCGGCCGCGTTCGACAATGCCTTTCGCATTCCGACGTGGAACGTGCAGTGCACAGAAATATTCGCCGAGCATTTCGCCAGGTTCGTCGGCGACACCGACGTGGTGGCGGTGTCCCCGGATTCCGGTGGTGCCAAGCGCGCCGAACAGTTTCGTCAGGCCCTCGAACGACATCTGGGACGCTCAGTGGGCAGTGCGCTGATGGAAAAGCACCGTGCTCACGCGACGCTGACAGGCGCCCTGTTGGTGGGCGACGTATCGGGTAAGACAGCCATTGTTTTCGACGATCTGATCAGTACCGGTGAAACGCTGAAGCATGCGGGCCTTGCCTGTCAAAAGGGTGGAGCCAGCCGATTGTTTGCCGCGGCGACCCATGGTTTGTTCACGGCGGGCAGCCATCTGTTCGACAAGCCGCTTTTCGAGCACATTGCGATCTCTGACAGCGTGCCTCCATTTCGCCTGTCCCCCGAGTGCGTGACGCAGCACGTGCACGTAATCGACAGCACCGCCCTGATAGCCACCTTGCTGGCTGAAAATGGAGCATTCGATACCGTTTGAGCAGATGAAGAGGCCGATCAAAGACAATGGGGAGTGCCTGACGTTGAAAAAGATGAAAATCAACACAGCATTCACACTGATGGAGCCAGGCCCGGTGGTCTTCGTCACCACAAATGATGGCCGCAAGAACAACATCATGACCATCTCGTGGACCATGGTGATGGGCTTCACGCCGATTTTTGCCATCACCACCGGGCCCTGGAACTATTCGTACGCCGCGCTTCTGAAAACCAAGGAGTGCGTCATTTCAATCCCCACTGTCGATTTGATCGATTGCGTTATTGGTGTGGGAACCTGTTCTGGTGCCGACACAGACAAGTTTGCAACCTTCGGATTGACGCCCGTGAAAGGCAAACATGTCAGGTCACCCTTGATTAAGGAATGCCTGGCCAATATCGAATGCAAGGTTGTCGATATCATCGAGAAACACAATATTGTTGTCCTCGAAGGCCTCGCCGCCTACATCGATGAGTCACGCAAAGAGACACGAACCCTTCATTCGGTGGGTGATGGTTCCTTTGTCGTGGACGGACGCAAACTGGATAGAAGAGAAATGATGCAGTCGAAGCTACCAGAGGGTGTCCAGGTGGTTAGTCAATGATAATGAGCGCCACCGGCGTCCACTTGGCAGGCAATGAACAGTCATCGACGAGTCACTGACCTGGTGCGTTCCCGAGCGTTAATAAAAGCCTTCCGGGTAATACGTTGAGACCTGTCAGGTGAAGGCGAGCCAGCGTCAACGTTGCCACGCAATAAGTGCATTTTCCGCTGGCAGAAAGGCGTCTGAGTGCCAGGCGCGTACCCGTGGAGTGTAGCCATCCACGGGCCGCGTGGCAGCGACCGAGATGGAAAAGATATAGCCTTGGATGGCGCCGGGTATGGGTCCGACAGCGTTCATCGGCAGGCATTCTGCCGGATGTCCATCGCACGGGGCGGCATAGAGTTCCACCCTTACCCACTCCGGTGCGATCTCCCCCAGATAGACCGGTACGCTGATGTACAGCCACTCGCCGTCGTGTTTCGCATCGACCGTGCCGAAATGTATGTTGTCCCATCCCAAGGCAACCGCCTTGTGCCAGGCATGAAGCCCACGTGCGAGTTCGGCCTTATCCTTGCTACGGCGTCGGAACGCCTGGATCGCCGGTTGGTAACAACAATCCAGGTATTCGAGCAGCATGCGATTGCTACTGAATTGCGGCCCCAGTTGCGACATGCTGGCGCGCATGCGTTGCACCCAGTCTCGTGGAATTCCCTGCGTGTCGCGTGTGTAAAAGGTGGGCACTACTTCTTCTTCGAGCAGGCGGTACAAGCACTCGGCGTCGGCTACATCGTCGCTGGGGGCGTCGTCGCCGATTGCCCAACCGCAGGTGGGCTGGTACGCCTCCGCCCACCAACCGTCCAGTTGGGACAGGTTAAGTCCGCCATTGACCAGAACCTTCATCCCACTGGTGCCACAGGCTTCCCATGGTCGTCGCGGTGTATTGATCCAGACATCGACGCCTTGCACCAGATGTTGGGCCTGTTCAATGTCGTAATCCTCCAGGAACACGACATGCCTTCGCAGATTTGGACGATGAACAAACTCCATCCATGCCTGGATCAGCTGCTTGCCCTGCTCGTCACTGGGATGGGCTTTACCGGCGATGATCAGTTGGACCGGTCGATGCTCATCGGTTAGCAGGCGGCTCAGGCGCTCCGGGTCATGCAGCAACAGATTCGGTCGCTTATAGTCGGTGAATCGCCGCGCGAAGCCGAGCGTAAGGCAATTGGGATCGAGCACCTGCGCGGCTTCTTCGACCCGCTGAGGTGACTCGCCACGCTGTCCAAGGTGCCATGCCAAACGGTGACGCGTGTAATGCACCAGATCGCGGCGTTGCTCGGCGGCCATCGTCCACAAGGCCCTGTCATCACTGTGGGAGACCGTCCCTGAGAGAGACTCCACCGTGCCGAGCCAACGTTCCTTGCCACAGGTGCTAGTCCAAAGGTGATCAGACCACACCGAATCCCAGGATGGCACATGGACGCCGTTGGTAATGTGCCCTACAGGTATCTCTTGAAGCGGCCAGCGTGGATAAAGATCACTGAACAATTGACGGCTGACTTCGCCATGCAAACGACTCACGGCATTGCACTGGGCGCACCCACGCAATGCCAGAAAAGCCATGTTGAACGGCTCATCGTCGTCCGCCGGATCACGCCGGCCCAACGCAAGCAGCTCGCGCAATGAAATGCGACAGTCTTCGAGATACTCACGCGCGTACTTGTAAATGAGCGAGGGTGGAAAAAAGTCGAAACCCACAGCCACTGGCGTATGCGTTGTGAATACGTTACCTGCACGCGTTGCCCACCATGCCTCCCAGAACGATGTTCCCATCTTGTGCATAAAACGACGGGCACGTTCCAGCACAAGCAGTGCGGCGTGACCTTCGTTAAGGTGGCACACGTCAACGTCGATACCCAGTGCGTCGAGTACCGCCCAGCCACCAATGCCGAGCACCACTTCCTGGAGCAAACGCATTTCCGAGCCGCCGCCATACAACTTAGAGGTGATACCGCGGTCGGCGGGCCCATTGCGCAGATCGTTACTGTCCAGCAGATACAGGCGCGTACGTCCGACAATGGCCTGCCATATACGCAAATACAAAGTGCGACCGGGAAGTTGCAGCACGATTTTCAGCCAGGCGCCGTCATTTCCGATCGTTGGCTGAATCGGCAGGCTGGTGGCGTCGTTGTAAGGATAGGCCTCATGCTGCCTGCCTTGCGCGTCGATGTATTGCCGAAAATAGCCTTCCTGATAGAGCAAACCCACCCCAAGTATCGGAACGCCCATGTCGCTCGCCGTCTTCAGGTAATCTCCTGCAAGCACACCGAGTCCTCCGGCGTAGAGCGGAAAGGCCTCACTCAAACCGTACTCCATGCTGAAATAGGCGATCCGCGCCGAATCCCTGGCCCCTTGCTGCTGTGCATACCAGCCTGAGTCGTCGAGATAACGCCGATGCTCTGCGATGGCGTGCGCCAGTTTCTGCGAGAAGTCAGGATCTCGGCAGAGTTCGTCAAGACGCTGCTGCGAAGCATTCTGCAGAATCATCCACGGATTATGGGTACGCACCCAAAGTTCTGGGTCAATCGATTTCCACAGGTCGTCGAGTGCATGATTCCAGGTCCAGCGCAGGTTAAGCGCGAGGTCGGTCAGTGCGCAGAGTTGCTCCGGCAACTCACGTGGCAAGAAGGCATACACGTCGACACCTCAATGTAATCGGCAGTTTTGCGGATCTTGATCAGGCGTGCCATGAGGCAACGGTTTTACGGTGTGCGATTAAGTGACAGGCGCTTTTCCACCGCCAGAACATGCCGGGTCGTGGCGAGCACTGCATCCGGATTCAGGCTTATCGAGTCGATGCCAATTTCCACCAGAAATTCAGCCATCTCAGGATAGTCAGACGGCGCCTGTCCGCAAATACCGGAGTGGCGGCCGTTACGTTTTGCTCCCTCCACCGCCAGGCGAATCATCTGTTTAACCCCCGGATCGCGTTCATCGAAATCGAAGGCGACGATTTCCGAATCGCGATCCACGCCGAGCGTCAGCTGGGTCAAGTCATTGGAGCCGATGGAGAATCCGTCGAACAGTTTGGCGAAGGCGTCGATCAGGATGACGTTGTTGGGGATCTCGCACATGACGTAGACCTCCAGTCCGTTTTCTCCGCGCTTGAGGCCATGGCTGGCCATCGCTGCCAGCACCTTTTCGCCCTCCTCCACTCTGCGGCAAAAAGGGATCATCAATTTGACGTTAGTCAGGCCTATCTCGTCCCGTACCCGCTTCATTGCTGCGCATTCCAGCGCAAAACCTTCGGCATAGGCACTATGGGTATAACGGGACGCCCCACGAAAACCGATCATCGGGTTATCTTCTTCCGGCTCGAAATACTGACCGCCCAGCAGGGTCGCGTATTCGTTGCTTTTGAAGTCGCTCATGCGCACTACGCAGGGTTTTGGATACACCGCCGCCGCAATTGTGGCGACGCCTTCGGCCAAGGTCTTGACGAAAAAATCCGCAGGATCATTGTAAGCAACACTCAGGGCTGCGATCTTTTCACGTGTTGCGTCATCCACCTTTTCCGGGTGTACGAGTGCCATCGGATGCACCTTGATGTATTCATTAATAATGAATTCCATACGCGCCAGACCAATGCCATCCACCGGTAGCGAGGCAAGACTAAAGGCCTGATCAGGATTGCCCAGGTTCATCATAATCTTTGTTTTTGGATGTCCCAGCTCGCTGAGATCGGTGTGCTGAATGTCAAAACCCAGAATGCCTTCATAGACATTTCCGGTTTCGCCTTCGGCGCAGCTAATGGTGATCGGTGTGCCGGTTTCTATTTTGTCTGCCGCGTTTGCGGTTCCCACGATGGCGGGAATGCCCAGTTCACGCGAGACGATGGCGGCGTGACAAGTACGTCCGCCCCTGCTCGTCACGATAGCCGCGGCAGTCTTCATGACAGGTTCCCAGTCGGGTGCCGTGGTATCTGAGACCAGCACCTCGCCCGGTTGAAAATCACTGAGATGCTTGGCATCGTTGATGACGCGCGCCTTGCCGGCGCCAATTCTGGTGCCGACCGCCCTGCCCTTAAGCAGCACTGTCGATCTTTGCTTGAGATGGTAAATCTCAAGCACGCTGCCTTTCTTTTGCGACTCCACCGTTTCCGGTCGCGCCTGCACTATATATAACCGGCCATCGATGCCGTCTTTGGCCCATTCCATATCCATGGGTTTGTTAAAACCGGCTTTGCCCGAATAGTGGTTTTCAACCTTGATGGCATAGTCGGCCAGCACCATCACATCCGCATCAGTGATGCAGAAGCGGGTTCGTTCTTCGCGGGGCGTGTCAATATTCTTGGTGTATTCCACCGCGATATTGCCGGTATTGAGCTCGCCGGCAAAAATCATCTTCTTTGCTTTGCTACCCAGGCTGCGCTTCAAGACAGCACGATAACCCTGCAGAAAGCTGGGTTTGTGCACATAGAAACTGTCGGGGTCTATCGTGCCCTGCACGACATTCTCGCCGAGCCCCAGCGCGGCATTGATGAAGACGACATCCCTGAAGCCTGTTTCCGTGTCCAGCGAAAACATCACGCCACTGGCCCCTATATCGCTACGCACCATCTTCATGACCACGACGGCGAGATAGACCTTGTAGTAATCAAAGCCATTGTCGTATTTGTAGTGGATGGAGCGGTCGGTAAAGTTGGACGCCAGGCAACGTTTGTAGGCATCGAGCAGATCACCGTCAGTGGCGATGTTGAGATAGGTATCGTTCTGCCCGGCAAATGAGGCCTGCGGCGAATCCTCGGCGGTCGCCGAGGAACGTACCGCCAATGAAATGTTTTCGCCGTATTCCTGTTTGAGTTGGGCATAACTTTGCAAAATCGCCGTCTTTAGATCTTCCGGCAATGAACAGCCATATACGATCGCCCTCGCCTTTGCCCCCCGCGCCTGCAAATCCTTGATGTTGTCGGGGTCGAGTCCGTCAAGTGCCGCATGCAGAGGCTGCCAGGCGCTATTGTGATCAAGCACATAACGATACGCCTCAACGGTGATGGCAAAACCGTTGGGGATGCATACACCCTCAGTCGTGAGGTTCTGGTACATCTCACCCAGCGAGGCGTTCTTGCCACCGACCAGCGATACATCGTTGATACCCAGCTCTTTGAACCAGCGGATATGTGAATGCATCACGATATTTCTCCTTTTGATGGGGGGAGACTTTGTCGGCCGCTTCTACTTGATATAGAGCTTTATGGCTTGATGCCGCCTGCGTGTGTTGATTTAGATCAATGAGCGCCCTTTGAGCAGCAATAGCCGGGAGTATCAGCCCGCTTTTTGATGTATGCAGAGGGCGTAGCTGGACGAGAAGTACCGCCGCTACCAAGACCTCACCGTCTGCAATGGCAGCCGGCTCTGGTCACCTGCGCCGATTGAGCGTTGAATGATGTAGCCGAGCTGTCCGCCATCCTATTCAGGATCAAACCCATGACCCGTTCTGTTCCTGTAAACGCCGACGATCTGGAGCGACTGCATAATCGATCGTCGAGGAAATCGTCATCGGCGAGTCCGCCTCTCTGGAGCGCACCCTGACAGCTCAAGACATTCAGCTGTTCGCACTGGTCTCGGGCGATGTGAACCCGCTGTACGTCGATCCGGAATTTGCTGCCACCACCCACTTCAACACTGTTTTCGCCCATGGCATGTGGGGGGGAGCGTTGATTTCGGCGTTGATTGGTACGCAGTTGCCAGGGCCCGGTTCGGTGCCCTTGGGGCAAACCCTCAAGTTCCTTGCCCCGGTACGCATCGGTGACACACTGACGGTCTCGGTGACGGTTACTGCTCGCGACGTAGCGCGGTATCTGCTCACGCTGGCCTGTACCGGCATCAATCAGGAAGGCGTGGTCGTGCTGGAAGGTGAATCCCTGGTCCACGCGGCCGGCGAGCATATCGATGTGCACCGAGCCAGCCTGCCGGGCATAGAGCTGCGCCACAGCGCCGACGGTCTGAATCGTTTGTTGCAAGCCTGCCAGACGCTGGAACCGATCCGCGTTGCGGTGGTACATCCTTGCGACGAGGTGAGTTTCGAGGCGGCCCTTGAGGCCCGCGATGCTGGGTTGATCGATCCGATCCTGATTGGCCCAAGAGCCAGACTCGAAGCCTTGGCGGCCAAGGGCGGCCACGACCTTTGCGGTCTCACCATTGAATACGTGCCCCACAGCCATGCTGCCGCCCTGCGCGGTGCGCAAATGGCCCGTGATGGTCTAGTCGAAGCGTTGATGAAAGGTAGCCTTCACACCGACGAATTGATGTCCGCCGTGGTGCCGTCGTCGGCGCTACTGCGTACCAAGCGGCGCATCACCCACTGCTTCGTGATGCAGACGCCTTTTTATCCGCGCCCCTTCATCATCACCGATGCAGCGATCAATATCGCGCCAGCGTTGGTCGACAAAGTGGACATCGTGCGTAACGCCATCGATCTGGCACATATCCTCGGCGTCAGTAATCCCCACGTGGCGATTCTCGCTGCCGTGGAAACGGTGAATGCCAACATGCCCGCCACCCTTGATGCCGCAGCGCTGTGCAAAATGGCTGATCGCGGCCAGATCACTGGCGCGGTCCTTGACGGGCCGCTGGCGTTCGACAACGCCATCTCCCTGGCAGCGGCGCGTATCAAGGGCATTCACTCAGCTGTTTCCGGTAAAGCCGACATTCTCGTCGTGCCTGATCTGGAAAGCGGCAATATGCTCGTCAAGCAACTGGAATACCTGGGCGGTGCCTCCAGCGCGGGTATCGTGCTTGGCGCCAAAGTGCCGATTGTCCTGACCAGCCGCGCCGACTCCGTTGAATCGCGCATCGCGTCCTGCGCCATCGCCGCGCTGGTCGCCCATCACTATCGGGTCACCCCGCCATGAACGACACGGATAACGGTGAAGTGATACTGGTCCTCAATGCGGGGTCGTCGAGCATCAAGTTCGCCCTGTTCGACGCCACCTGCAGCCCTTTGGCTCGCACACCACTGTGGCGCGCAGAGGTCGACGGCATCACGGGGCCAAACTCGGTGGTCAGCGAAAACGGCGGCGACGATCAGCCACTGACCCTCGATGCAAAACATCCTTATCACGATGCCCTTGGGTATATTCGTGAGCGGTTGCGAACTCAACTGGTAGGCCGTTCGATCAGGGCCATCGCCCACCGCGTCGTGCATGGAGGGATTAAATACTCCAAACCGGTATTGATCGACACGCAGGTGCTGGCCGACCTTAAAAGCTACATCCCGCTAGCCCCTCTGCATCAGCCCTTCGCACTGGAGGCCATCGAAACGCTGCTGCAAACCCACCCCGACCTGCCACAAGTGGTGTGTTTCGATACCGCCTTCCACCAGACCCTGCCAGACGTGGAGAAAATCCTGCCGCTGCCTTGGTCGGCCTGGGAAAGCGGCTTGCGCCGTTACGGGTTTCACGGACTTTCCTATTGCTATCAATCCATTGCGCTGGCCGAACGTTATGGCGATCAGGCGCGCGGCCGGACGCTGGTCGCGCACCTGGGCAGCGGTGCCAGCCTGTGCGGTATGCGGGACTTGAAAAGCGTCGCCACCACCATGGGTTTCTCAGCGCTGGACGGTTTGATGATGGGCTCCCGCTGCGGGGCGCTGGACCCTGGCGCGGTGATTTTCCTGATGGAAATCTGGAAGCTGAGCCTGGAGCGGGTCAGCCATATTCTGTATCACGAGTCTGGCCTGCTGGGAGTTTCCGGCATTTCCAGCGACCCGCGCGAATTGCTCAAAGTCGAAGCCACTGAGCCTCGCGCGGCCATGGCCCTTGCGTTGTACCTGCGCCGCTTCATCCACGAAGCCGGTGCCCTTGTCGCGGCACTGGGTGGTCTGGACATGCTGGTGTTCACGGCAGGTATTGGCGAACACAACGCGGCGATTCGCTCTCGTATGTGCGCTGGCCTGCAGTATCTGGGCGTCGAACTGAACGAAACGGCGAACCGGGCCAATGCCTCAGTGATCTCGACCCCGGCCAGCCGAGTCAAGGTGGTGGTCGAAGCCACCAACGAAGAATGGGTCACGGCGCTCGATGCCCTGCGCCTGACAGAGCCAGCCAATCAGCAAGGTCGATCCGCCCCGCGCCTAATCCCCTGAAGGATTCGATGGCTCGCCGACAAGTGCTGTAAAGCACCGGCACCCCGGTCAACCCGCCGACGGTGATCGTTTGAGCTCAAATGAGGTGCCGATCGTGGGGCTGCCCCGGACAACAAGGCGCTCAACGGCCTGACATCAGTTTTGTGCGCTTTGAGGTCGACCGCCACCGCCATCGCGTAAAAACTTCTTGAGTGAGGTCAGCGAACGGGTATTGAGCACATCGTGTTTTTCCAGCCAGGCTCGACGCGCCTGAGCGACGCCGTAGCGCAAATAGGAAAAATCCGCGGCGCGATGGGCGTCCGAATTGATGCTGATGAGCACGCCTTGATCCTTGGCGTATTGGCACTGAAGGTCAAACAGATCCATGCGCTGGGGCTGCGAGTTGAGTTCCAGGCAGCAACCACGCTCTGAGGCTGCCTTGATGATTGCAGGCAGGTCCATGTTCAGGGGCGCGCGTTCATTGATCAACCGACATAGGGGATGTGCCAGTACGCTGAAGTAGCGATGATCCATAGCCCTGAGCAGGCGTTGGGTTTGTTGATGCAGCGTCAAGCCGAAATGACTGTGGACGGCGCCCACCACCAGGTCCAGGCGCCCCAGAATGTCATCTGGCAGATCCAGGCGACCGTCTTCGAGAATGTCGACCTCAACGCCCTTGAGCAAGGTCATGCCTTGCAAGCGGGCGTTGAGCGCATCGATCTGGTCGATTTGCTTCAACAATCGATCAGTGTCCAGGCCATGGGCCACCCTGAGGGACCGGGAGTGGTCGGTAATCGCCAGGTATTCCAGTCCGGCGTGCTGCGCCGCAAATGCCATCTCTTCCAGGCTATTGCCTCCATCCGAGTCACGGGTATGAGCATGCAAGTCACCTTTGAGGTCGCTCAACTCAATCAGCCTCGGTAAACGACCTGTCAGTGCCGCCTCGACTTCACCGCGATCTTCGCGCAGTTCCGGCGTGATCCAGACCAACCCCAAGGCCTGATAAACCGCCACCTCGGTGGCACGGGCCACGCATTCTTCGGCCTTGAACACCCCATATTCGTTGAGTTTGAGCCCCAGCGTCCGGGCCCTCTGGCGAATCGCGATGTTATGCGCCTTGCTGCCAGTGAAATACACCAGAGCGGCGCCAAATTGCGCCGGCTTTACAATGCGCATATCCACTTGCAGGCCTGAGCCCAGCACGACGCTGGCACGCGTGCGCCCTTTAACCAACACGGTGGAAATCTCCGGGTGCTTGAGCAAGTGTGCCGTGACATTCACAGAAGGCGCTGCGGCCACGAGGAGGTCGACATCACCGACAGTGTCGCGCATGCGACGCAGGCTTCCGGCCACCGTCGCTTCCTCGATACCCGCAAGCTGCTGCAAGTATTCGATCAGACGGTGCGCCACGGGCTCGACAAACGCCAGCGGCAAACGGCGATCGCTTCCAATCCCCTTCTGCGCGGCGCTCAACAGCCGCGTTTCCATCTTTTCACCGAAACCGGGCAGATGGCGAATGCGCCCCTGTCGAGCAGCCTCGCATAACTGCTGCGCGGTTTCGATCCCCAGATCGTGATACAGGTGCCTGACGCGTTTGGGACCCAATCCGGCGATGGACAACAGTTCAACCAATCCGGGCGGCAAGGTCGAACGCAACCGCTGGCGCAAAGCGCAATTTCCGGTGGTAACGATTTCGTTGATCTTGCCTGCCAGATCAACTCCAATACCGGTCAGTTTGGGCAGTGGTTCGCCACGCGCGATGATCTCTGCCAGCTCAAAGGTCAACGCTCTCAAGGTGCGCGCCGCATTACGGTAGGCCCGGATCCGGAAGGGGTTGGCGTCATCGATTTCCAGCAGATCAGCGATTTCGTCAAAAACCTCGGCAATTTGATCATTGCCAATCAGCCGCCTGTCCTTGAACGAGGCCGATAGCCAGTCTGGTAACGGTTCCTGAGGCGGTACGGCGGTGAGCTTCATGGCAGTGCCCGTCCAGTGAAATGAAGAACGCGCGTTTGAGCGTTGATTCGTATTGCACGTCCTTGACTAACAGGTCGGGCTTTTCCCGCGCGATTCCTCAAGCAGTGACGATTTTACGAAAGCGGCAATATGTAAGCTCGCCACGGTAGCCGAGTTCAGCGCTAAATGCCGGTGAGGCACATGCTGTGCGTGTTTTGCGATCAGCCGACCCAGCGAATCTCCGGCGCCTTGTGCGAGACCGGTGCAGGCACCGATTTCGGATGGCCAACGATAATGGGCGCCACTGGCGTCCACTCGGCAGGAAGGCCCAGTGCATGCTTCCCCTGTGGCGTATCAAGAAAACGTTGGGCGAAACCGATCCAGCAGGTACCCAGCCCGTCAGCGTACGCGGCGAGCATCAGGTTTTCGGCGGCCAATGCGCAGTCTTCGACGATCCACTGACCTGGCGCGTTCCCCGAAATAAGGATGAGTACTGGCGCGTGGTAGAAGATGTGAAAGTTTTCGTCATTGAGTAGCGAATGGAAGTGCGCGGAATGGGGGCCAGCGGGCATCGTCTTGAGCATGTAGGCCTTTGCTTCTCGCGAGATCCGATCCAGCACTGCTTGGTCTCGGATCACCGTGAACGTCCACGGTTGTTGGTTGACCGCGCTGGGCGCTTGGGCAGCGGCATTGATCAAACGACGAATGACATTTTCATCAACGGCTTCTGTCGTGTATTCACGCGTGGAGCGCCGGCCGGAGATTGCCTTGTCGATGTTCATGAGTGCATACCTCAAGGTAGGTCATTTCATAAAGTCGTCCACTCACGCAGACCTGCTGCTGATTTAAATCAGATCAGGGCGGAACCGGTGGCAACCGACGATTCGATCGGCTCACCGTTTGAGTGGCAAACAATGCGTGACGGCACTACTGCCCAGTACCTTCACCCCTTGCGGATCGAAGGCTCGGCTTCGCCGGATTTCGCCTTTTGCCCCAGATAGGCGATGAGCTTGTCCAGGGTGTCCACGTGTTGGTAATCGCTTTCAGGAATTGCTATTCCCAGGCTCCGATTCAGAGCCTCGATGACACGAAGCCAATCCATGGAATCCAGATCAACCTCTTCGCGCAGTGACCGATCAGATCGCAACTGCTCGATTTCAAGTTCCGGGGCAATGCCTTTCAAGGCTTTCAATACTTCATCGCGGATCATTTGCGGGTTCATATGCCCTCTCCTCAAAGCGCCTCTGGCGTCTGCAGCAAACGACGAACTTCGCCCAGAAAACGTGCGCCGTAGTGACCGTCGCTGACTCGATGATCGGCGGACAAACTGCTAATGACAGTGGGCATGACACACAGCTGGCCCTCTTTCACCCAGGGCCGCTCACTGATACGACCGAAACCGACCAAGGCAACCTGGGGCGGATAGATCACCCCCAATACGCTGTCCACGCCCTGATCGCCGAGTTGAGTGACCGTCATGCCGGCGCCTCCCAGCTCGGAGCTGCGCAGGGATCCGCTGCGGGCGCGCTCGACCAGGCTGGCCAGTTCACTCATCAAATGAGTCAAGGATGTGTCCGCCACATGATGCAGCACCGGGGCGACCAGGCCACCCTGGCGCAAGGTGATTGCCACCCCAAGGTCGGTATCGAGTGCGGGCTTGAAGGCGTTATCCAGCCAGAAACCATTGAGCTGCGGATAGTCGCGCAAGGCCAGCGCCACTGCTTTGAGCAGCAAGACGCTGGGCAGCAGGCGCTCTTGAAGTGTGCTTTGCGCATTGTGTGCCTGCAGCCAGGCCATGGCTTTATCCAAGGCGATGGTTTCGCTGAGGTAGTAATGGGGAATCTCGCGTTTTGAACGAGTCATGGCCGCCGCAATGGCATGCCGCATGGCCTGGTCGGGGTCCGGCGGGTGCGCCACATGAGCGGCTGCCTCGATGTCCTCCAGGGTAACGACTCCCTGTGGCCCATGGCCTTTCACATCAGCGGTGCTGACGCCTAGCTCGGCAGCACGCTTGCGCGCCGCGGGAGATATCCGCGGGCGTCTGCCGGACGATGCCTGCTCTTCGATCAGCAGCGGCGCCGCCGTCGTTGTTCGTCGCGCACTGTGCGGATCTTCGCCCGGTTCCAACAACCAGGCGATGGTGGTACCGACCGGGACTTTGGCGCCGATATCGATCAGCAGTTGCGACACCGTGCCCTCATGCCAGCACTCGACATCGATGGCGGCCTTGGCGGTATCGACGACGGCAATCACCTGGCCCGGCTTGACCACATCGCCCGGATGGACTTTCCACTCCAGCAACGTGCCTTCATCCATATCAGCCCCCAGAGAGGGCAATTTGAATTCGATCATCGTTTACCTTCCTGGCCTGATACTTGAATACGCCACGTCATTGCGCTCACCCTGATGTCCCCCGGCACAGTTCATGAGCGGCCGCGACGATCGTCGACACTTGTGGCAGGGCTGCCTCTTCCAGATGCCGGGGATAAGGTATCGGCACTTCAGCGCTGCACACCCGTGCCGGCGGTGCATCCAGCTCGAAAAAGCCTTGTTCTATGATCCGTGTAATGATCTCGGCGGATAGACTGCCGCTGCGCCATCCCTCATCGACCACCAGGGCCCGACGGGTCTTGCAGACAGAAGCCATCAAAGTCTTGTCATCCAGAGGGCGCAGGACACGCAGGTCGATAACTTCGCAATCAATGCCCTCCCCGGCCAGTACCTGCGCAGCCTCCAAGGTCTTGCCGAGTGTGCCGCCGTAAGTGATCAGGGTCAGGTCCTTGCCGGTTCGGCGGACCTTGGCGGAGCTGATGTCCACCGTCTCCCACTCGCCCGCATCACCCTCCAGGTTGTAGAGCTGGGCATGTTCGAATATCAGCACCGGGTCCGGATCCAGTAGCGCTGGCCAGAGCATGCCGCGTGCATCTTCGATGGTCGCCGGCGCCAGGATTTTCAGCCCGGGAATATGGGCGTACCAGCCCTCCAGGCTGTGCGAGTGTTGCGCCGCAAGCTGGCGTCCGGCGCCTGTCGCCATGCGCACAACCAGGGGCACGGAGAACTGTCCACCGGACATGTGCCTCAAGGCAGCAGCCGTATTCATCAACGGATCGAGTGCGAGCAGACTGAAGTTCACGGTCATGATTTCGACAATCGGCCGCATGCCCCCCAAAGCCGCCCCTATTCCGGCTCCCACGAAACCCAGCTCGGACAATGGCGCGTCTCGAATGCGCTCGGGGCCAAACGCCTCAAGCAACCCCAGGGACACGGCATAACTGCCACCGTAGCGACCGACGTCTTCGCCCATCAGAAATACCCGTGGGTCCCGCTGCAGCGCCTCACGTATTGCCTCGCGCAGCGCCTCGCGATAGCTCATACGAATGCTCATGGCGCCGCCCTTGGGGTGTAGACATCGCGAGACAAATCCTCGAGCGGCTCCAGGCTGCCGCTTTCGGCATAAGTAACGGCGGCTTCCACTTCAGCGTCCACCTGGTTGAGGATCGCCAGAAATCCGGGTTCGTCCAAAAGACCCTCGGCCTTAAGCTGTGCACTGTACGTATGGATCGGCCCATGGGTCTTCCATTGCTCCACCTCGTCCTTGTCACGATACAGCTGTGGGTCGAACATCGAATGGGCGCGAAACCGATAGGTGCGAAACTCCAGAAAAAAAGGCCCACGCCCCGCACGGATGTGTTCAACCGCATCACGAGCGGCGTCATACACCGCGATCACGTCCATGCCATCGACGGACCGGGTATCGACTTTGTAGGCCGAGGCTTTCACACACAGGTCCGTTTGCGACTGCGAACGGTCCAGGGCAGTCCCCATCGCATAGAGGTTGTTTTCACAGCAAAACAGCATCGGCAGTTGCCACAATGCGGCCAGGTTGATGGACTCGTGGAAAGCCCCTTCCGCCATCGCGCCTTCACCAAAAAAACAGGCTGAAAGACGCGCTCCACCTTGCATACGTTCAGCGAGTGCCAGACCCACCGTCAGTGGCAAGCCACCCGCGACAATGGCATTGCCCCCGAAGAATCGTGTCGTGGCATCAAACAGGTGCATTGAGCCGCCGCGCCCTCGCGAGCATCCTTCCTGGTGCCCATACATTTCGGCCATGATTGCTTTCATGGGGACGCCCTTGATCAGGGCGTGGCCATGTTCGCGATACGTCGCGACCACCGCATCGTTGGCTGCCAGTGCATGCAGTACGCCGACGGCGACCGCTTCTTCACCGATGTACAGGTGCAGAAAGCCACGAATCTTGCCCTCCCCGTACAACTCGCCAGCGCGCTCCTCAAGACGACGGATACGCACCATGTCCCGCAGCAGGTCGAGAGCAATGTCCTGGGACCGCGGTGGGAGGCTCATGGCGGGCTCTCCATGCTGGAAGTGTCGCCTTCAGGCAAACCCAGTTCCCGGGCCTTGAGCAGACGCCGCATGAGTTTTCCGCTACGGGTGTGCGGAAGCACTTCCACAAATTCCAGTTCCTTGGGCGCAACGACCGCCCCGAGGCGCTTGCGTCCATGACCGAGCAACTCGTCGTGCAGGGCCTGGCTGGCAGTGAAACCACGCTTGAGTGAAACAAAGGCTTTCACGGTTTCACCCAACAGCGGGTCGGGCTTGCCGATCACCGCGGCCTCGGCTACGGCCGGGTGTTCCATGAGGGAGCTTTCAACTTCGAACGGACCGATCAGGTGACCCGCCGACTTGATGACATCGTCGCTGCGACCAATAAACCAGTAGTAACCATCGGCATCGCGACGCACGAGATCGCCGCTCAGGTACCACTCACCGACAAAGCAGTGACGATAACGCTCCTCCTGCCCCAGGTAGGTACGGAACATGGCAGGCCATGGCTGTTTCAAGGCAAGGTCACCGACCTCGTTGTCACCCAGAAACACCAGTCCGCCCTCTTCTCCTCGAACGACGATGGCCGCCTCGACACCCGGCAGCGGCTTACCCATGGAGCCTGGCTTGATGGGCATGGCAACCGTGTTGGCAATCATGATGCCGCCGGTTTCGGTCTGCCACCAATTGTCGTGGATCGGCAGCCCAAGCACCTCTTTGCCCCACCAGACAGCCTCGGGATTAAGCGGCTCGCCGACGCTGGCGATAAACCGCAGACTCGGAAAACGATGGCCGCGCGCCAACTCCGCCCCCGCTTTCATCAGCAGGCGAATGGCCGTCGGGGCGGTATACCAGACCGTCACCTGTTGCTTCTCAAGTATCCGGTACCAACGCTCGGCATCGAATTCATTGCCCTCGACCACACTGGTGACGCCCAGCAACAACGGGGCAAATATCCCGTAGGAAGTACCTGTCACCCAACCCGGATCGGCGCTGCACCAATAGACATCTTCGGGGTGCAAGTCCAAGGCGTATTTCCCGGTGACGCGATGGGTCAGCGCCGCGCCATGGGCATGCAACACGCCTTTCGGAGTGCCTGTCGTGCCGCTGGTGAAGTGTAAAAGTGCGGGGCTGTCGGCGGTCGTATTGGCAACGGTGAAGGCTTCCTCTGCCTGCGCCAGCAGCTGATGCAGATTGAGCGTCCCCTCGATCTGCGCCGTATCGCCACCGTTTTCGTCGTACAGCAGCACATGTTTGAGGGCCGGCAAACGCTCGCGTATGGCCGCGACCTTGCGCCGGTAGAGGGTTTCGCTGGTCAGCAACACACTGCCTTCGCCAAGACGCATACGGGTTTCGATGGGCTCCGGGCCGAAGGCACAGAACAATGGCGACACCACGCAACCGAGTTTCAGGCCCCCGAGCACCCCCAGATACAGTTCCAGCCCTCGGCCACAGAGTACAAATAGTCGATCACCGGGCATCACGCCCAGCTTTTTCAATACATTGGCAAACCGGTTGGTCAGGATGCTCAGTTGGGCGTAACTGATGTCGCAACTCCCCCCGTTGCGATCAAGAATGCGCAATGCCGTATGCCGTCGATGCGCACCCTGCGCATGGCGATCCACGGCTTCATACGCCAGGTTCAAACCGCCGCCCGGCAAACCGGCCAGCGCATTGGCTTCCACCTGCCAGGAAAAGGCCTCCCGAGCTTGCACGCTATCGAGCCAATTCGGCGCTAACGGCAAGTTGGCCAGGGTTTTCTTAATGATCGCTGGATGCATGATCGCCACCTTGAGTCGTCTTTGGTCCGTCCCTAGACCGCCAGGACACTGCAGGGCACCTGATACAGAATATGTTCGGTCGTGCTGCCCAGCAGTTTCTCCACCCCGTGGTACTGGACTCTGCCCATCACGATCACATCTATGTTGTGCTTGTTGGCGAACTCGCTCAGCGCCGAAACGGGATGTCCCAGAATGAAATGTCGACGGTTAGCAGGCACACCGTACCGACCGGCGAGTTTCAGAAACGATTGTTCCAGCTCTTTGCGCAGCCCCTTGGTCAGCTCCGACAGTTTCAAGCCACCGCCCAATTCCTCCAGGTAGTCTTCCGTAATGTCATAGGCATACAGCAGGTGCAACTCGGCATCACACTGTATGGCGAGGCTGGAAGCCTGGTGGATAATGCGGTCATTCAACTCACTGTTCTCAGGCCCACCCGCCGAAGCATCAACCGCCGCCACAATCCTGCGCGGCAGGACATGGTGAGCCTCGCCCACCAGATAAACCGGTACCGGACAGTGGCGCAGCAAGTGCCAGTCCAACGGGGTGAAAAACGTGCGCTTGAGCGCTGATTCTTGCTGGATTTCCTTAATCAACAGGTCGGGCTGCAATTCCTTGACGTGATCCAGGATGTCTTGCTCCATGTCATCAGCCCACACCACCTCGGTGGTCACCTCGATCCCTCTGCCACGCAGAAGTTTGGACTGGTCCTCCAGCCAATCGTGATGGTCCTGCAGGTAACGCTCCCGAGCCTTTTTCCGGTCGCCTTCTTCGAGCAGCGACAACAGTTTCAACGCAGGAATCAACGTCGCAATATGCAAACGTGCACCGCTGGCCCTGGCGAGCGCTGCTGCATGGTCGATTGCCGGAGAATGGCGCAGGGCCAGGTGGAGGATGAGTAACAGTTGTTGATACTGGCTCATGGTCTGACTCCAGGCAGAGGGTTCAACGCCTGCCGTTGGCCTCGTAGGGCTCAGCCGTTGCGTCCACGCCGGACCAAGCACCAGCGCTGATTCAGGTTGCTCCGCCGGAAAGTGCCTGACGTTGATAAATATCAACTACCGACGTGAGCCCCCATAAGAGGAGCAGCCTTTCATTCCACCGTACTTGATCAATATCAATCGGAGCGGGCCTTCCCTTCTTCACACTGCCGAAAAGTCCGCAGACGACGTGGAGGCGAGAATGCACACCCTGCAAGACGAGGTCATAGCCTTTCTCTCCAGGCCGTCCAGCTACGGCACGTCAAACCAGCCCGTGGAGCGTATCGAGACCCATGGTTCGGTGATTTTTCTGCATGCCAACCGCGCCTACAAACTCAAACGCGCCGTGGCGTTTGCCGAGCTGGATTTCCTCAGCCTGGAAAGCCGCAAAAACGCCTGTGAGGCAGAGTTACTGCTCAATCGACGGACTGCGCCGACGCTGTATTTGAGCCTGTGTCCGATCAATCGCCAGGCGAATGGCCAGTTGGCGCTCAACGGTTGCGGACCAGCGGTTGACTGGCTCGTGGTGATGCGCCGCTTCGCTCAGGATCGGCTGTTTGACCGTATGGCCGTTGAAGGACGTCTGACTGAACCGATGATGGAACAGTTGGGGGCTGAGATCGCCCGCTTTCATGCCAATGCGCCCATCACTCCTTCTTACGGTCACATCCCGGACCTGTATGAAGAAATCGAGAAAAACCATCGGGAAATGTCTCGCTACCCACCCATCCTCGATTTCGCGACAGTCACCGCGATTGCTCATACCTCCCGGACCCTGTTGGAGTCGTTGACCGGCTGCCTCGAAGATCGCCGCCGTGAGGGCCGCGTTCGCCGTTGCCATGGTGATATGCGCTTGGCCAATATCTGCCTGCTCGACGGTCAGCCCACCCTCTTCGATGGCATCGAGTTCAGTGAGCGGCTTGCCTGCATCGATGTGCTCTACGACCTGGCTTTTGTGCTGATGGACCTGCAACACCATGGCCTGAACAGGTTAGGTGCTCGGCTGTTGTCCAGTTACCTCAACCACAGTGATGTGCAGGAAGACTGCAAACCCTTGGCGTTTTTCCTTTCTTTGCGGGCTGCCACGCGCAGCTTCTCCCTTGCGGGTGCAGCGCTACGTCATGCCGATCCGGCCAAGCGATACGAGAAAAAAGAAAAAGCTGTCCAGTTGATGCACCAGGCACTGAGTTACTTGCACGGCGAAAACCCGATTCTCAATCACCTGGCGATGTCTGAGGCGGCCTCCTATACATGACGTTATCCACGATGGGCGTTTCATTCAGGGAAAGGAGCCTGGGCCAGTGATTCCTTTTCCGGAATATCCGTCATGGTCGCCTCGGTCAGCAGCAAGATACTGGCGACTGAAACAGCATTTTCGAGGGCAATACGCACCACCTTGGTCGGGTCAATGATGCCGGCTTCTTACATGTCGACATAGCAATTGGCAGACGCATCGAAGCCAATGTTCCCTGGCTCGGCGAGCATGCGCGCAACCACGACGCCGGCATCCACCGCCGAATTTTCAGCGATCAGTCTGGCCGGAGCTTCCAGCGCCCGGCGAAGAATCTGCAAGCCGGTCCTGGCATCGCCCTCATATTGGGCCTCTTCGGCCGCGATAATCGGGACGGCCTTGAGCAACGCAAGACCACCCCCCGGCACAATGCCTTCGGCGATCGCCGCCCGGGTCGCTGAGATGGCATCATCCAGCGCATCCTTGCGCGCCTTCATTTCAGCTTCGGAAGGCGCCCCGACCCGGATCACCGCAACTCCGCCAGACAGCCTTGCCAGTCGTTCCTGAAGCTTTTCACGGTCGTAATCGCTGGTGGTACTGTCTAGTTGCGCACGGATCTGCTGCAAACGCGCCTCGATGGCCTCGCGCGTACCGGCGCCCCCTATCAGCGCCGTGCTGTCTTTTTGCACCACGACTCGATGTGCACGTCCCAACTGGTTCAGTTCCACCTGTTCCAGAGTGACGCCCAGTTCGCTGGAAACCACCGTTGCCCCTGTCAGAACGGCCATGTCCTGCAGCATTTCCTTGCGCCGATCACCAAAGCCCGGAGCCTTGATCGCCACCGCTCGCAGAACACCGCGTATCTGGTTGACGACTAGCGTGGTCAACGCCTCACCCTCGATATCGTCCGCGATCAAAACCAGTGGTTGCCCGCTTTTAGCCACGAGTTCAAGCAAGGGCAGCAAGTCTTTGAGTGCACCGATCTTATGGTCACAAAGCAGCAAGTAGGCGTCATCGAGTTCGACCTGCATCTTCTCGGCATCGGTGACGAAATAGGGTGAGACATAACCCCGGTCAAACCGCATGCCTTCCATGACTTCGACCACTGTTTCGGTGGTCTTGGATTCCTCGACACTGACGACGCCTTCAACGCCGACCTTTTCCAGGGCGTCTGCCACCAGCTGACCGATGACGGCATCGTTATGCGCCGACAGCGTGGCGACCTGGGCCTTTTCCTTGGGGGTGCTGACCGGACGTGACTGGGCGGCCAGGGATTCGACGACCAACAACAGCCCGCGATCCAGGCCGCGCTTGAGGTCGATTGCACTGGCGCCCGCGACGACGTTACGGATGCCATCGGCCAGGATTGCATGGGCCAGCACCGTTGACGTACTGGTCCCGTCCCCTACCGCATCGCCTGTGCGTTCGGCCGCCTGACGCAGCATTTGCGCGCCCAGGTTTTCCTCGGGGTCGAGCAAGTCAATGCGTTTGGCGATCGTGACGCCATCATTGCAGACCGTCGGATTGCCCCATTTACTCTGGATCAGTACCGATTTTGATTTTGGCCCCAACGTCACTCGCACGGCGTCTGCCAACTGTGTGGCGCCACTCAGGATTTTCTCGCGGGCTGCAGCACGAAACACGATTTTAGTGTGAGCCATCAGGGTGTTCTCCTGGCCAGTTTTACAACAAGTGCGTTTTGGCAGCTTCTATGAACTGGCCCGGGCGACGTTGACTTTTATCAACAAACTCACAACGCCACCGCGCCCCAGACGGCCCGAACAATGCGCGCACCGTCGGGATGACCGACTGTCAGTTCACGTCCCGGAATTGACAAAGATCAATTCGCGCAGCAAGAAACAGAGTCCAAATGAGGGCGTGTGTTCAGCAGGCTGAAAGCAGAAGGGATCTGTTTTTCAGTCACGGTTTCACGGTTACAGGTGAGATCTTTTCCCATTTGATGCGCGAGGAGAAAAGCCATGGACAAGTTTCAGCAGAGTCAAAAAAGCAAGCTGTTCAAAACATCCACTCATGACCCCTATTGCTCGCAGCGGGTTGAAGGTTCAGCCATCTGCCCGCAGTGTGATGCGGTCTATCAAGCCGGGAACTGGACTTGGAAACACCCTGAAAACACGGTCATTCATGATGCGCAAACAGTGACGTGCCCAGCCTGCCGACGCATCGATGACAACATGCCAGCGGGGACGCTCACGTTATCGGGCAGCTTCTTGCTCAAGCATCGAAATGAAATCATCAACCTGATCAAAAACACCGAAAAAAAGGAAAAAGCCGAGCATGCCCTGGAGCGCATCATCGGCCTTACCGACTCAGCGGCTGCTCTAATCGTGACCACGACCGGCATCCATCTCGCGAATCGCCTGGGCCATGCACTGGAAGCCGCGTTCAAAGGGAACTCTGATTACCGGTACGGCGATGATAAGTATGGCTTGAGCGTCAACTGGACACGTGACGAATAGAACCGGGCGCGGTTGTCTCAATATGGAAAGTTGAGGGGGGATCAGGACACCGAGCTCACCTTCTTGTGCTTCCAGAAGGAGTACGACCATGGCCACCAATGAATCAGCCTCGCCGCATGCAACCAACCTTAAATCGATCAGCCATAGCAGGGCGTTGTTTTTTGAAGCCGACCGTTTGAACGATCAAGCCTATGCATTTTTGAACGAGCCCGTTTCGGCGCAGACCATCCATAAGTTTTCTGACGCAAAAAAACGGGCGGATGAAAAATACCGACAAGCCTGGCAGGAATGGTTGCATACCAGGGACAAGAACAACCGATGACAGCACGTGAATGCTGTTGGGTCAGCAGCGTAGCCAGCCGTGGCATGGCGTCCGGCGTCAGCGATCAGTCGGGCTCGATTGCACGCTTTTCCGAAACCGTGCTGAGCGTTTCGGCGTTCTCGTTGTTACGCCGGACGTTGGGGCTGAGCCAGACGCAGACACTGAATAATCTTCCCTACGTGTTACGCGGCAAACTGGCGGGCGGCTTGTTTGGAACGGTGCGCTTCGTCGACACCGGAAAACTGCGCTTGCCGAGGTCGACAGCCCGGAACTCGGTCATACCGACAATGAATATCCCCTGTGGGAGGGAGCCTGCTCGCGAAGACGGAGTGTCAGTCAATACACGGTTTTCCGACACACCGCATTCGCGAGCAGGCTCGCTCCTACAGGGGTGATGCTGTTCAACCAGTGACGGTTATGCGGTGAAACGGACGCCGGGCCTGGCGCGCTCATCGACGCTCAACTCGAACACATCCGGGCGCGCGTAGTGACCGACCACGTCGTAGTCATAACGCGCGCGGACCAGGTCGTCGGTGTCGATTTCGGCGGTGAGCAACCCGGCCCCGTCACGCAACGGCCCCGCCAGAATGTCGCCCATGGGCCCGACGATCACACTGCCGCCCGCAATCAGCGGCCGATCCGCTGGCCAGTTGGCAATCTCCACGCCCAGGGCTTGCGGTGAATCCTGAACCTGGCAAGCGCTGACCACAAAACAACGGCCTTCATGGGCGATGTGGCGCATGCTGACCTGCCACATCTCGCGCTCATCCACGGTGGGCGCGCACCAGACCTCGATGCCTTTGGCGTACATCGCCGTGCGCAGCAGCGGCATCATGTTTTCCCAGCACACCACCGCGCCGATTCGCCCGACCTGGCTGTCGATCACCGGCAACGTCGAGCCATCGCCCTTGCCCCAGATCAATCGCTCAGAGCCCGTGGGCATCAGTTTGCGGTGCTTGGCGACCAGGCCGGCCTGCGGATCGAAATACAGCGCCGTGCAATGCAACGTGCTCCCGGCGCGCTCGATCACGCCGATGACCAGGTTGGCCCCGGTGCGCGCCGACAACCCGGCCAGGGCGTCGGTTTCGGCCCCGGGCACGTCGATGGCGTTGGCAAAATAGCGGGCAAACGCTTCGCGACCTTCCGGCAGTCGGTAGCCCAGCTGAGTGCCGAACGTCTCGCCTTTGGGATAACCCCCGAGCAACGCTTCGGGCATCACCACCAGCGCGGCGCCGGATTCGATAATCGCGTTTTCCCAGGCAAGAATCTGTTCCAGGGTCTCGGTCTTGCCGCCGGGCAAGGCGCCGATTTGCAACGCTGCGACAATGGATTTTGGCATGGCGATCTCTCCGAAAGCGTTGAGGTGTTGCCCATTCTCATGCGCCACGGGATCATGAATAAAGCCCGACTCACTGCTGAATGATATGAGCCAAATGAATATCGCCACTGTTGACCTCAACCTGCTCAAAGTTTTCGAAGCGCTGCATGAAGAGTCCAGCGCCAGCCGCGCGGCGTTGCGTCTGGGCGTGACGCAATCGGCCGTCAGCGCGGCGTTGCGGCGACTGCGCGAGCTGTATGGCGATCAATTGTTCGTGCGCACCGGCCGTGGCCTGGCACCGACGCTCAAGGCCAATCAGTTAAAACCGGTGGTGAGCGATGCGCTGAACAAATGCCGTCAGAGCCTGGCAATGGTCGATCCGGCGGCCAATCATTACGACGGGCGCTCGGTCACGGTGGGGTTATCGGATGATTTCGAGGTGGCCTACGGCCGGCGATTGATCGAGGCCATTGCGCGCAGCGCGCCGAAGTTGCGCCTGATTTTTCGGCAAACCCACAGCCAGATCGTCGCCCAGGCATTGATGGAACGCAGCATTGATCTGGCGATCACCGCGGGCGGGTTCAGTGAGCGGTTGCTCAGTCGTCAGGTGCTGGGTGAAGGCGGTTATTCGTGCCTGGTGGATCCGCTCAGCCTGACCCCGGGGCAACAGACTCTCACGCTTGAGGAGTTCGTCGCCCGCGAGCACATTCTGGTGTCGTCCGGCGGCTTTATCGGGATCACCGATGAGGGGCTGGCGGCGCTGGGGCTGAGTCGGCGGGTATGCGCCTCGACCACCCACTTTGCGGCGTTGCCACACTTGCTCAAGGGCAGTCAGGCGGTGGCGACCATTCCGGCCCACGCCGCTCAAAGCATCGCGACGCTCTGCGGTCTGGCGCTGCTGCCCTGCCCTTTGGCGTTACCGCGCTACCCGATCGAACTGGGCTGGCGCACCAGCACGCAGCTCGATCCGGTGGTGTTGAAAGTGCGCGAGGCCATTGTCGCGAGTTTTGCGTGAAGGCAGGCCTTACTTGGCGGCCATCAAGCGATTCACTTCACTGCGCACCATATTGGCGAACTCCGGGGGCGACATGGCATCAAGTTCGGCACGAACCCATTCAGCCCATTTGCCTTTGCGCTTGGCGCGTTCGCCAAACAACCGCGCGGCCTCGCCCTTGGATTTGCCAAGGTTGCTTTGCCAGAGGTCGAACAGACGGGATTTCTCATCTTCAAGCGCTGCGCGCTCAGCCAGGGGTTTGTCGGCCAGATTGAAGCTCATGGGAGTTACCTGCTGCGTAAAATAGGCGACATCTTACACTGTAGGACGAAATATCCGACTCGGGATTTTTCCTTGGCGTACAGTCAATGCGCAAAGTCGCTGCAACTTTTTCAGTTGCCGCAGACTCCATTGTTCACTGCCCATTTACCTGCAAGGAGTACCCAATGGCCCGGAAAACCGCCGCACAAACCGCCGAAGACCAGATCAAGGATCAGGCATTCAGCGAACTTCAGGCACTGATCGAAGAATCGGAAAAACTGCTCAAAAGCAGCGCTTCTCTGGTGGGTGAGGAAGCCGAGACCCTTCGCGGGCAAATCTCTCAGAAACTCCAGCAGGCCCGGGACTCGGTCACCAGTGTTCGTGACCGCACCAAACCGGTGGTCGACGCGACGGAGACCTACATCGGTGGCCATCCATGGCAAACCGTGGCCATCTCCGCCGGGTTCGGCCTGGTGGTCGGGTTGCTGCTGGGCCGCCGTTAAACAGAAATACATCGAAACTGCAGGACCCAGGCTTGCCGGCGAAGGCGTATTTGAAATCGCCTTCGCCGGCAAGCCTGGCTCCTACAAAAAAACGTTTCAGAGCCCTGCCAGTTCTCGCAGGTTTGCCAGCGTCTGAGCGTTCAGCTGAATGCCTTGAGCGTTGGACTGAGCTCGCTGGTGGTGACGTCGATCACCCGGCAGGCGCTTGAGCCCTACGCTGTGCATCTGACGCACCAGTTCCTGGCTGCGTTCGGCGAAATTCTGCCCGGCAGCCTTGCTCGGATCGATCACGATCAGCAGTTGGCCGGTCCATGGCGTTTTGGCTCCCGGATGGTTCTTCCAGTCGAACTCGAAGGAGAAATTGCCGCCGGTCAGGGCCGCCGCCAACAATTCGACCATCATCGACAGCGCTGAACCTTTGTGCCCACCAAACGGCAGCAGCGCGCCCCCCTCCAGAATCGCCTTCGGATCCTCAGTCGGCTGGCCAAGGCTGTCCACGCCCATGCCTGCCGGCAAGCGTTCACCTTTTTGCGCGGCAATCTGCACATCCCCATGGGCGATGGCGCTGGTGGCCAGGTCAAAGACAATCGGCTCACCGTCAGCCCGGGGTGCGGCGAAGGCGATCGGGTTGGTGCCGAACAGCGGCCGGTCGGCGCCGTGGGGCACCACGCACGTCATGCTGTTCACTACGCTCAGCGCCACCAGCCCTTCATAGGCAAACGGCTCGACATCCGGCCACAGTGCCGCGAAATGATGGGAGTTGCGGATCGCCAACACCGCAATCCCGGCGCTGCGGGCCTTTTCCACCAGCAGAGCCCGGGCGGCCGCAAGCGCGGGTTGGGCAAAACCGTTAGCCGCGTCGACCCGGACAAACCCCGAGGCGACGTCCTCGACCACGGGCACGGCCTGGCCGTTGACCCAGCCGCTCTTGAGTGTCGAGACATAACCTGGAATACGAAACACGCCATGGCTGTGGGCGCCATCGCGTTCAGCGCCGGCGCAGTTCAGCGCCAGGGTCCTGGCGACATCGGCGGAGGTGCCATGGCGCAGGAAAATTTGCTCAAGCAATACAACAAGCGCGTCGAAATCGAGCGATGGGGTGGTCGAACTGACGGCCACTTCGGGCGTTGCGGTCATCTGAAGCTCCAGTTTTATTATTGAATACGGGCACCAGGGGAAACGAGGTTGCTCGGCAACCAACAGCAGACGTCGATTAAGCGCTGTTGTACCGGCGTCCTGTCAAGTCTCGAGCACCTGATCGGCTCAAGCAATATGTACCGCACCGAAGCACTCCGCTGACCGTAATGTTTTTCCTCAACCAATAGCCTGCGATGGCCACTGATCGCAGCCAATGAGGAACATCCATGACCACCCCCGCTGAGCCCTATTTTTTCGACGAGGCTGAACGCGCAGCCAATGCCAGACAACCCGGTGAACGCGAAAACACGCTGAACTTCACCCTCGACGACCTGAAATGGCTGAAGCACGTGTATTTGGCCACCCACGCTGCTCGCGTCGCGCAAAAAGAGCCCATGCAGGCCTGCCAACTGTTGTTGAAAGTAACCGGCAAAACAGACATTCCATTGGCCGGAGCCTTTGCCCTGAGCCGGCCCGAAAATGGAGAGGTCATCCTTTACACACCGTGGAAAGGCTTGATCAAGTTTGCCGATATGGCCGACCTCAAAAGCAAACTCAAGGAATGGCTGACGCAGGCCACAGGCAAACGCGAGCTGTTGCGCTTTCTCTCCATCGAACAACGCAGCGCTTTACCCGCCGCCACCGTTCCCGACATTGCCACGAAAGACATCGAAGACGCGGTGTTCCAGGATCAGCAACTGACCCTCGATCACAATCAGGAACAGAACATCAAAGCGATGAAGGCTGAGCTGCTGAAGACGCCAACCCTGCAATCGATGCTCGATGACACCCTCAAGCACGCGTTGCACAAGGCATTTCCCGCGCTGGACCAGCGTCTGACCCGGCTCAAGAGCTTCGTGAAGACCGTTTCAGCCTTCGACGGCAACGAAGACCTGCACACAATTTCCTCGATCCCTTTGAGCGATGCACTTCTGCACTTCTATCTGACCAACCAGTGGCCCACCGGCGATTCAAGAGTCTTCGCCAATCCCGAGCACAGCGTCAGCAACGACGCGGATAACCTGACGTGGGAAAGCGCGGTGAAAGAAATCGCGCAGAGCTTCACGCCGCACTTGCACAGCCTGCTCGCCTTGTTCTGGAACACATCCATGAGCACAGGCCTTTCACGCTTGGCGTTTTTCACCGAGGGCCTGCGTGACACCTTTCACCTGAAACTGCTGCACCAGCGCCAGAACGGTGGTTTGACCACGCAGGAATACCTGCGACTGATGAACGTCAGCCTTCCGCCTGACGCACACGACCCTCTTCGCATCGAGAAAATACGAGTGACCGCACCCTTCAGGCATTTTGCGGAGCTGGCCTCGACCTTGATGATCGGAGGCACCAACACCCTGGGTTTTCTGTACTCCCCTTCCCGAGGCATCGAAGCGACGAACAATCTGCCGGCAGTCAAAAACATCGTGCTGGAGATGATGAAAACCGAAGGGCATGAAGACACCTTGCTCAACTTCATGTCGCTGGACGAACGCGCCACCTTTCTTGCTTTGGAGCCGGTTGAGCGTGTGGTTGAGGGCAAACCGATCGTTGGTCCGGTGTTCAATCACTTAATGGCCGACATCCTCGGCAAGCAACGGGACAACCTGTCTCATGCGCTGAGCCGCTTGCGCAAAAGTGAAGGTACGCTCGACCCCCATGCCTTGCTCGACAGCGCACTGGATGTCCGGGGATTGATCGATGACCGTCTGCTGGCCTCCGACCCTTCAGGACGCTGGAGTACACGCGTGGACCGGCGCCTTGGCGCGCAACCGGCCACCGTCCGCGCCGAGTCGGCCAAGGAGGAGTTGTCGCGGCTCGATTCCGTCGAACAGGCGCTCGATCAACTTCTGGATAAACACCCGGCCATCTCCACGGCGACCCGCTCGATCACTGACGCTGAGCGCGTCCTGAGTGACTCCGTGGCCAGCTTGCAATCGACGTTTTCTCATACGTTGTCAACGGCATTGCGCAGTGAACTGAAGCTGCGTGCCGTCACCCGCACCTTGAGTACAACGGAGCAGGCAATCATCAAAACCGTGCTCGACAGCCCGATACACCTGCAGCGAGCGGCATTGAACGGCTTTCTGCCGGACGTGTTTTCCCTGGTGCTCAAGGCCGGCGATGCAGCGGATCCGTTGAAGCTGGCCAGCTGTTTTGTCCTGACTGAACGAGGCGGCCAGGATCCGGTGCATTCGGGCAAGGCGATTGTGTGGACACCTGCGTTGGGGTTTGAAGCGTTCAAAGGGCTGACGCCGTTGCTGACCGAACTCGGTCGACGCCTCGCCGACGTCAACCATCGCTCAATGCTGCTGGAGAACCTTGGTCGCAGCGAGCGTTTGCCTGGCCGGACTTACACGTTGGCGCCTCTGCAGCGGGTCTATGGGCATTTTCTTGATTACCTGCAAAAACCTTATGTGCACCTCGATGAGCCGTGCCTGACCGATGCGCTGGCAACAAAGCTCTCCGCGACGCCACTGACCCATCTCCTGGATCTTGTCTCGCTGCGTAAACCGATGACAGGGCTTGACCGTCCGATGGACATTGCACAATCCCTGACCACCCGGCAAAAACTGCCGGCATGGCTGGCCCAGGCATCCGTCAAAGAGCTGATTGTGCATGCCGAGCTGCTTCAGCAATACGTCGATAATGTGAAAGACGACCAGGATTACCTGACCGGCCTGCGGTCACTGCAACGCACGGCGCACCATGGCCTTGAGAAACAACTCAAGGCGGACGGCTTCAACATCGACCCTGACACTGTCCGGGTGCAAATCAACGCCCGCCCGACATCGACGGCCCACACCCAAACCCTGACCGACTTTGCCTTGACTCATCTCAAGTCGCTGGACCCACTCCATTTCAAACTGGTATCGCTTGATAGCACCGTGATTCCCGAGGGGATGAACGAGCGCTACATCAAAGAGCTGATCCGCAACCTGAAACCGGGCGACCATCAACAGAAAATAGTGAACGACGCCCTGGCCGACACCCCGGCAAACGCAGAGCGCCGCAAGCGCTTCTACACACAATTGCCCTGGCAATTAATGCATTACGCCCACGCGGAAAAACTTCAGGAGCGCCTGAGCGAGACCGGGTTTGATCTGATCCGGCAAGTCATGGACATGCCCGACGCCCTCGCCCGCGCGGCGGTCGACGGTGCCCACGCAATCATCCGTCCGCTTGAGTTCCTGGGTATCAGGCAGGCCCAATCGATCAAAGTGCCCGGTGTCTATCTGATCGGCTCGACGGCGGATCGCACTGGAGCGCAGGTGCTGATTGCGCCTCACAGCCCTGGGCACGGGATGAAAGAATATGAAAACGAAGCCCAGCTGCTGACAGAACTGAAGACCCGCGGACCGCTGCTCGACTGGCTACTCCTGAATCTGCAGAACCCTGACCGGACGCTGCTGGAAACCCGGATGGCGACCCCCCATCACCGCGTTGCCAGAGCCACGTCGTCGAACATCACCACGCTGGCTTCCCAACCGATCAAGGGGAACCTGTTCAAACACCTGCTCAATGACAACGTCGCCTTGTTGGGCCGATTGCTCGGTTGCCAGTCCGATGAGCGAAAACAAGGCGAATGGGCAACCATCAAGCATGTACTGGGCGAAGACCTGCACGAGGCCTATACATTTTTCATGGGCAAGCTCGCCTACCCGGAGACGGTGTGGCGCAGTTACCGCGACATCAAGCAATCTGCCGAAGACCTGCAAACCCATCGGTGGGGAGCCGCCGTAAAAGCGTTCATCAGCGGCGTGGCCGAACTTTCCACGCTGCGCCAGACACTGGGGGATTCAACGCTGCGGTCGTCGACACCGGCCCTACCGGCACCGGAAAAACCCGATACCCGGCTCAAATGGCAGGACATCGATGTCACGGGCCCCGAACGCACGAAACTCGCGCGCCACGAAAGCATGAACGTTGATCTGGGTTCGCTGACTTCAGACGCCACGCTTGGGCTCTACACCCACCCAACGACAAAACAACACTACGGGCCGGTTGAAGGAAAGGTGTATCCGGTCATCAAGCGCGGCAGCCGATGGCGCATCGGCGACACACGCGAGCTGGGCCCTCATCTGCGCCAGAACGAATCGAAGCAATGGTTGCTTGATGGACGAGAGTCGGCGCCTCGCTTCAGTCTGTTCGGACGCCTGGAGACTGCGAGATCGGTGTTTGATGGCATGAACGTCGATGCCTCGGGCATGTCCCGTATCCGACGATTGTTTCCACAGAAGGCCCGTCAGATTGACGAAGCGCTGGACCTGGCAACGACCTACGCCTGGAACAGCTACCGAAACCTGCAACAACTCAAATCCTCCGACGAGACCGTCACGCCCGTGCATCAGCTCATCATGGATTTCCTCGGTGTGCAGCATGTGCTGCCCGCACATGTCGAGCAGCTTGAAAAAGTCATTGGCGACGTTTTCGCAGCGTTGCTGGAGCCGTCACTGAGAAAACCGAAGTCCAGTCGTTTTGCCGTCGGCAGGCTGACCGAAGACGCCCAAAACACGTTTGCCTTCATTGTCGCCAAAGACAAAAACCGCAGAATCCACCTTGCAGAAAGATTCTTCGACCTTAGATTCGATCACTACCGTCAACACCTGACCGACGCGGCCTTCCCGATCGACACCCATGCACGGGCGGTGACGTTGATACATGAGTTGTCGCACATGGCCTGTCAAACCGAGGACATTTCCTATCTCGATCCCGGCAGGCCGTTCACCGACCTGATTGGAACAGCCACCCCGCTGGCCACAGAGCTCAAACGTGCGTTGACCCACGTGCAGAAAACGGCGCTTTCGATCCAGACCCCTTATACCCGGCTGTTCATGACCCAAGATCCTGATACCGGTGTGTGGGAAGATCTGGGCAGTAACTCCGACAAGGAATCCGATCGGGTGAAGGACCATATCCTGGCGTTGACTGGCGCAGAAAACCTCAGCGGAGCCCGCGAAACGTTCAAGAAAAACCCGCTGGTCAGGCTGACCGTACAGTTGGGCAACGCCGACAGTGTGGCCTGGCTGGTCAGTCATCTGGGCCGTGAACTGCACGTCAGTACGCCCTGATGTCAAAAATAATTCTCATTTGATGGTTAATTGCCATGACGGCTGTTCTCGCAGACTTCCCCTCAAGGTTAGAATGCACGAAATCAGGATGAGTCAATGACCGACAATTCTCTCTCGCAAGCCGAATATGACGCCATCACCGATGCCGCTGCGCACTGGTGCATGCGTCTGCACGCCGTCGACTGCACCGCCGAAGAGCGGATCGCCTTCGAACATTGGCGTGATGTTCATCCGCTGCATGCGTTCGAGTACGAAGCCATGCTCGAGATCTGGGAAGTCGCGGGGGATTTGCCGCGTCCCGAAGCCGTTACATCGGTAGCTCGCTTCAAACAGGCCGCTCCTTGGCGCACGGTCGGCATCGCCGCCGCCGTGTGCGCCTTGGCGTTGCCGCTGGCGGCGTACAGCGGCTGGAACATGGGCTGGCTACCGAATTCGTATCAGCATTTCGAAGCGAGTGACACGGTCCGTCAGGTCACCCTGAGCGATGGCAGCCAGGTGGAGCTGAACCTCGGCAGCGAACTGATCTTCAGCAACTACAAGGATCAGCGCCGGGTCACGCTGGAAAAAGGCGAGGCCTTCTTCAGCGTCAGCCACGATCTGGCTCACCCTTTTGTTGTCAGGGCAGCGGACGGCAGGATTCGCGTCACCGGGACCAAGTTCAACGTCTGGATGTACGAGGATCAGGTACGCGTGAACCTGATTGAAGGCTCGGTGCTGGTGAGCAGCAACGATGACCTTCCGGGGGATGGCTTGCGCCTGGGGCCGGCGATGCAGGCGCGTTATAAACACGGCGACTTCACGCCGCAGATCAATCAGACCTACCCCAACGACAATTCCCTGGCGTGGCGCAGTGGCAAACTGGTGATCGATGATCTGGCGCTGAACGATGCCCTGCCGTTGATCAACCGTTACCTGAGCAAACCGGTCATGGTCGCTGACCACAGCACCGGCACGATTCGCCTGGGTGGCATCTACAACATCAAGGAATTGAACAACCTGGTGGCGTCCCTGCCCAAGGTGCTGCCGGTCTACCTGACCCGTAACAAGGAAGGTAATCCGGTACTCAATTCGATCCCGCAACAAACCCCTAAAAGCTGAAAAGGCCGCAACCCTCAAGGGGGTGTGGCCTTTTTTACTGCTTGAATCGCCCTCTTACTGAGCGGCGACCTTCCCGGCTTTTTCATCCTGCTCGCGGATCGTCTGCGCCTGATACTGCGGATCTGAGGTTATCTGCTGCTCGGTAAACGGCAGCGGGCTCAACTGCTTCTTCGAAAAGGCAACGGTCTGATCCCGTGAGTACTTCGACGTCGGGTCGCTGGACAACGAGAAAGCCAGCAGGCCTTGGGCGTGCGGCCCCTTGTCATCAAAGGTCACCACTTGCAAATAGCTGGTGCCGCTGATGACTTCAAGTTTGCCGTCGGTTCTCGGAACACTCTGGATGGCGTTGTACACGCCAAGCGTGCCTGGGCCGCCGTGGATCGGCGTCTGTTGCCCACCGCTGCTGACCACCTGAATATCACCCCAACGGCTGTCATCCTTGAGCCCCAGTTTTTCCACCTGTTCCACCGACGCCAGCATCGCCTCGCGAATCGCCTGGGTGACCTGCGAATTATCGAGCGCCAGGCCACGGGGCGTGTGCTGCGGATCTTTCGGGTCGAACGCCACTCGCCAGATATCCGGGACTTGCTGCAACGGTTCCATGACATTCTGGAAGTGTACAAAGCCGAGTCCGCTGTCCAGATTCGCACTGCGGTCCCAGGTCTTCAGGCTCGCGCACATCGGAGCGAGCGTTGCTGCATCGGCACCCAGATCGTTGGCGCAAAATTGCAGCAGGTCCGGCATCACTTGCCCGGCCTGGTACACCTGATCGTCCATCACCATCCGTTGCAGATCCGCCGCCGAGACCGGACCGGCCTTGCTCAGCGTGCTCAACCGGTCCAGAGCGAACCGCGAGCGCAGCCCCAGCGGCTGGCCTTCCTGACTGATCAGGGGCGAGAAACCGGTGAGCGGTTGCGCCGGGTTGGCCATCCACGCCGAATCGTTGGAGTGTTGGACGTAGTCCCTGCGTTGCAGTTGCGGCAACTTGTCCGCCGCATAAATGCCTTTTTGCGCGGCGTTCGGGTCGATGTCCCAGGCACAGGCGCTGTTTGAACCATCGAGCACGATCAACTGCAACCCGACGCGCGGGTCGCTGCACTTGGCGAGTTTGTCGGCACTGACGTTCGGCACCACCGACAGGTTCATGTACAGCGTCTGCCCCTGATCATCCACCGCCAGGGTATTGACCCACGGGATACCCTGAATCTTGTGGACCGAGGTCTGTAGATCCTTGAGGCTGGAGGCCTGGTTCATGGCGTACCACTGCTGCAACACCCGGTCGTTTTCCAGGTTGGCATCGCGCAGGCTGTAGGCGTACTGATTGTCCCAGTCGAGTTTTCCGGGCCACTGCACGATCGGACCGAACTGCGAGCTGTAGACCACATGGGACACCGCTTTGGTCTGGCCGTCGGGCTGTTTCACGTTCACCGTCACGGTCTGCTTGTTCATCGGCAGTGACTGGCCGTCGAGCAGATAACGGGTCGAATCCTTGGGATCAAGTTGCAGGCGATACAGGGTGAAGTGCTTGGACGTGTCCACCGTATGGGTCCACGCCAGGTGTTGGTTGAAACCGATATTGATCATCGGCAACCCCGGCAACGCCGCGCCCATCACGTCCAGCTTGCCGGGAATGGTCAGGTGCATCTGGTAGAAGCGCATCCCGCCAATCCACGGGAAATGCGGGTTGGCCAGCAACATCCCACGGCCGTTGAACGAACGTTCGCTGCCGACCGCCACCGCGTTGCTGCCGCGATCCAGCGCGAACCGCTGCATGCGCGTGGCCGCCAGCTGAAATGACGACCCTTCGCCCGCGGCCTGAGCAACGGCCTTGGGTGGCGTCGCCCCCGCCAACGCTTCGGCGAACTGCCCTGCTCCACCTTCGACCAACAGGCGGCGGGTCAACTTGACCAGGTCCTGCGAGGTGATGTCGCGCACCCATTCGCCCTGGCACTGCTGCGGCAAACCCTGTTCACGACGCTCGGTCAGCGAGCGGTTGTATCCGGCCACATAACCGTCGACCAGATCACGCACTGGCTGAGTTTGCGCCTTCCAGAACCCGGCGACGGCTTCTGGGGTATTGAGCCAGGTGAAGAACAGGTCGCTGACCTGGTTCTCGCGCTCCTCGACCGTCAGCTGATCCGGGCCGAAATAGCGTGAGCGCTCGCCATTGACGGTGACAATCTCATTGGCCAGCAAGCACAGATTGTCCTGCGCATAGGCGTAACCGATGCCATAACCGAGTCCACGCTCGTCTTCGGCACGAATATGCGGCACACCAAAACTGGTGCGGCGAATGTCGGCGCTGGCCTGCTCCGGCGCATTGCGTGCATTTGCCGCAAGACTCAGCCCTACCAACATGCCCGCAAGGCTCAACCTGGTAAATTGCCTGGAAATAATCACGCTCGCTCCTGATCGAAAAGACAAACACCCTGCGTCAAACACGCATCGCGCCTTCCCCTAGGAACGAAACCCACGACAAAAATTTAGGCCCTGAAAGGCGCTTTAACCAGCCTGCTCACAGGACGCTGACGTGACGGTGACGAATTTTCTACATTCGATCCTTCATTATTTGCCGTGCTCATACGTCTTATTGAATGAGAGCACCCATCACATTTCCTGGCCGGCTCGGAAAAGGAGTTTTTGCATGTACAACTCGCAACTGCCAACGGACGGTAGTCACGCGCCCAAGCGTTCAGCCATGGACTCCGGGGTCTTCAGTCAACGAGGCGAGCGTAATGGTAACGAGCGGATCAGATTGCTGCTCAAAAGCTTCGGCCTGCGAACCAGCCTGATTCGCCTCAAGGTCATCGACGCCTTGCTGACCGCCGCCGAAAGCGAGCGCAGCCTGGGCGTGCGAGGCGTGCACGGCCATTTGCTGGACCTGGATATTCCCCTGTCCTTTCTGAGTGTGCGAGAAGTGTTGAAACGCTTGTGCAGCGAAGGCGTGATCACCCTCAATGCCGACAAAAGCTACAGCCTGCATCCGCACGCTGTAGCCATGCTCCATCGCGACTGATCAGGTCAAGGTGCGTCGCTCAAGGCTTGACCTTGCGACGCATCACACCATTGACCACCACCACGATCACCGCGACGCCGATGGCGATGTACTGAAACAGCTTCTCGCTGATGACGCCTGCGTTTTGCAGATACGAAAGGCCGAACATGATCCCCAACACCACCAGGGAGATCAGAATCGAGTATTTCAAACGTTGCGACTGAGTCATTGCGAATTCCTGAACCTGAAAAATGTGTCCGGTTTGTATCCGAAAGCATGCCAAGCCCCTACCTTTGTGCAGGAATGGGACGCTGCAAACGGGGTCTCATGTTACAGCCGATGAAGAGATTTGGCTTTATTACGGCGATAACCATGAGGATTTTCAAATGTTCCGTCGAATCACACGGCTGATTCCCCTGCTCGCGCTGCTGATGCTGAGCGGCTGCATCGTTTTCCCCCACGGTGGCCGGCACGGCGACCACCATTACGATCGCGGTGGACCGGGTTATTACCAGCATCGATAACGTATGACGCGTAAGTAATTGAACATCCGCTTGTAAGAAAAGCGGATATCCCGTGATTGCTGAACCAATGCCCGCCCCGTTGCGGGCATTTTTCGTACATACACTTTCCCTTCTTTTTTTACTGCCCTCCCCCCATCGAAACCTGGCGAAAACTATTGAAGCTTTCAGTCTTAATAGTCCGTTTGAGGTATTCATACCCGCTTGATTAATCTTGGCGCATCGCAATAAGACCCACTATTTAACTTCACGACGAAGAACAGGGATGCCATGCACAAACCGCTCATAAATATTAGCCCCTATCAGGTGTTCGGCTTTTGCCTTGCCATTACTTTTTTTGAACTTCTGACGTATATGGCCAGCGACATGATCATGCCCGCCATGTTGACCGTCACTCATGATCTGAATGCCAGCGGGAGACATGTCCCCTACGCCTTCAATCTTTATCTGGCGGGCGGCATTCTTCTGCAATGGCTTATTGGTCCGCTGTCGGATCAGTTCGGTCGCCGACCGATGTTGCTCATCGGTTGCGGTTTATTCGCCCTGTCCTGTGCCGCCGCGTTCAGCGTGCACAGCATTTATGCATTCAACGGCTTGCGGGTGATTCAGGGCATGGGGCTGGGATTTGTCATCGCGGTCAGCTATCCAGCCTTGCAAGAAGTGTTCTGCGAAGCCGACGCAGTAAAAATCATGGCGTTGCTGGGCAACGTTGCATTGCTCTCTCCGCTGCTGGGGCCTTTGCTCGGCAGCCTGCTGCTGGAGTGGTTGTCCTGGCGGCAGCTGTTTTTACTGCTGGGTATCGGCGGCCTGTTGGTCTGGCTCGGGCTTTACCTGTTCATGCCGGAAACCGTGGGTACCTCGCGTCATGACGGTCAGCGACTGGCGGCGGTGCCGTTCGAATGGCGCGGCACCGTGCGCCGTTATGCCGCGTTGCTCGGCAACCCGCGATTCCTCAGCGCCTCGGTCGCGCTGGGGGTCATGAGCCTGCCCTTGATTGCGTGGATCGGGCTGGCTCCGCTCCTGCTGATTCACAATCAGGGACTTTCACCCTTGCAGTACGGCCTGTGGCAGATCCCGGTGTTTGCGGCCGTCATTCTCGGCAACCTGATACTCAATCGATTGATCGCCGACACTGAATTGCCGCAACTGATTCGATACGCGTTGTGGCCGTTTTGCGGCGGACTCCTCGCCTTGCTCGCCAGCAGTTTCTACGGGGCGTCTACGCCTTTGCTCATCAGCGCCCTGGCCGTTTATGCCATCGGCCTTGGCATGAGCAACGCCGCCCTGTACCGGCTCGCGCTGTTTTCAAGCGACGACAGCAAAGGCCTGGTCTCGGCCATGATCGGCATGATCTCGATCGCCGTCATGGGCGGCGGCGGCTCGCTGATTGCGGCGGCCGGTGCCGGTGACAACCACGAATCCTTCGCCCTGATGGCGGCTATTGCAGGGCTCATGTGCCTGCTGCCCTTGCGCCTTTTTCTGCGGCGTTCTCACCTCCCGCTTGCTGCCTGACTCCACCCGAAAGGTCCTTCGATGATCCATTTACCCCACACCGATGCGCTTTGCGCGTTAACGCAACCCTATTGCCTGGATTCCGTGCCTGAAGGCCTGTTCGACCGGGCCATGGGGGAAGTCAGCCTGTTTCATTGTCACCACACGCCTGGCTATGAGCGCTGGCTCAACAGCAACGGGCTGGTCGCTCAAGACCTGGCGACACTGGATGACTGGTCAAGACTACCGCCGATTTTCGCTCACTATTTCAAACGTCACCTGTTGTTCGGCCCTACGGGCGAAGGCGCACTGGAGCTGACATCGTCCGGCACCAGCGGCCAGAAAAGTCGCCTGCGCTATGACCAGCGCAGCATGGCGGCCGCCCAGGGCATGGTGAGCCACATTTTTCGCCATTACGGCTGGGACACTCCGGACAGTCCCTGCAACTACTTGCTACTGAGCTATGAACCCAAGGCTGCGATCACCTTGGGCACTGCGTACACCGACCAGTTTCTGTGCAGCTATGCGCCGGTCAACCGCATCGCTTATGGATTGCGCCTGACGGGCAACGGTCACGCGTTCGATGTTTTTGGGGTGATCCGCGCCTTGCAGGAATTCGCCGAAGAAGGATTGCCGGTGCGCATTCTCGGCTTCCCGGCGTTCCTCTCCCACGCGTTGCAGCACATGGAAGACACTGGCGTCGCGGATCTCAAGCTAGCGGCCGAGTCCCTGGTGTTTCTCGGGGGGGGTTGGAAAACCCAGGCCGCACAGGAAATTCCTTTGTCGCAGTTGTATCAACGCATCCACCGCCAATTGGGCATCGACCTGTCCCGCTGCCGGGACGGTTACGGCGCTGTCGAGCATGCCGTGCCCTACATCCAGTGTGCTCGGCAGCATTTCCATGTGCCGGTGTATTCGAAGGTCTTCGTGCGCAACCCATCCAGTTTCACTGTTCAACCCTACGGTCAGCGCGGCTTGTTGGAGTTCGTGTCGCCGTACATTTCGTCCAGCCCCGCGCACGCCGTTGTCATGGGCGACCTGGCGACGCTGCACCCCGCTGCCAGCTGCGGATGCGGCTTGCAGACCGACTGGTTTGAACTGCATGGACGCGCCGGCACGACCGCCAGCCGCAGCTGCGCAATGGCCGCGTCTGAACTGATTGAAGGAGCCTGACATGTACTTGATCAATGGTGAACTGCGGGACGATATCACCCTCGAGACAGCCCTCGAGCAACTGTATCCACAATTGCCACAGCGGTTGAATGCACCGATCGACAGCGACACCGTCATCGACGCAGCGGCCCGATTTGCCCTGCAATTGCAAGCTGGCCGACTGGATGTGCCCCTCGACAACGATCAACGATTGGGGCTTGTCGACTTCTGCCAACGCAGCCACCTCACCACCAAGCTTGAACGTGAGTTGGGTGTGCAACCGCGTTCGTTACGGCGTATTGATTACCGGCAAGCCTGTTTTGAAAGCTGGCATCCGCTGGGGCTGGTGGTGCACATCACGCCGGGCAATGCGCCGATGCTGGCGTTCTGCGCGGTCCTGGAAAGTCTGTTGGCCGGCAACATCAACTGGCTGCGCCCCAGCTCCAGCGATCAAGGATTGACCGCCCGGTTACTCGCCGCGCTGGTGCATTGCGACACCAGTGGCCAGTTGGCTGATTTCATCGCGGTGCTGCCGGTCAGCACGGCTCAGATAGCGCAACTCTGCACCCGCGCCGATGGCGTCGCCGCCTGGGGTGGTGTAAACGCGCTAAAAGCGATTCGTCAGCAGATCCCGGCCGGGTGTCGCTGGATCGATTGGGGCCACAGGATCAGCTTCGCTTATCTGTCGCCCGAGGCGGCGAGCGATTCGACGCTGGACGCGCTGGTGGATGAAGTGTGCAGTCTGGATCAGCAAGCATGCTCCAGCCCGCAATGGCTGCTGGTAGACAGCAACGATCCGGCGGTTTTGCTGGACCTGGGTGAACGTCTGGCCAAAGCCTTTACATGTCGTTCCTCACATTGGCCGGCGTTGGTTCCTACCGACCAGGAGGCTTCGGAAATCACCACCCGTACCGCGATGGCGAGGCTGGAACACTGCTTTGCGCAGCAGACTGGTCAGGTCTGGACCGGCCCGGGATGGAGGGTCATCTGGGATCACCATCAGACGCTCGCGCCCTCGCCGCTGTTTCGTACACTGCTGCTCAAACCGGTGCCGCAACACTTGATCGCCGAGACGCTATTGCCTTGGCGCACCGTCCTGCAAAGCTGCGTGCTGATGTGTTCTGCGGTGCAGACGCCCGGGTTGGTGCGCTCGCTGGTCAATGCCGGCGTTACGCGTATTGCCCCGTGCGGGCTGATTCATGACGGCTACCCTGGGGAACCCCATGACGGCGTCTACGCGCTGTCGCGCTTCAGTCGCCGCCTCTCGGTGAGTCTGTCGCCTGAGGCCGTGCCTGGCCGGGCAACACTCGACGCGCTGCCAACCGCTGCGGATACACGTCATGAGCCGATCATGAACAAAAACACATTCATGACCCAGCCGATCAACGCCATGGCCCAGCTGTTTTTCCGCTCTGGGGGCAGCAGCGGCACGCCAGCCCTGGCCGGGTTCAGCTATCAGGACTTTCAACGGCAGATGCGCGCGGCGGCAGACGGCCTGTTCGCCGCCGGTCTCGACCCGTCAACGGATCGGGTGATGAACCTGTTTTACGGCGGCAGCCTGTATGGGGGATTCTCCAGCTTCACCAAGGTTCTGGAATTGATGGGCGTTACACATTTCCCCATGGGGGCGCCGCACGATGATGACTTCAGCGAAATGGCCCGAATGATCGTGGATCATCGCATCACCGTGCTGATCGGCATGCCGAGTACGTTACATCGCTTGTTTTTCAACGAACAAAGCCAGCTTCGCGCGTACTCGGGCATCAGCAAAGTGTTCCTCGGCGGCGAGCACCCAGGCCAGGCCAGCCTGCGCCTGATGGAAAGCTGCGGAGTCTCGACGATTCGCTCCGCGATTTATGGCTCGGTCGATGCCGGTCCGCTGGGGCATGCCTGCGCGGCAACGGCAGACGGCGTCTTTCATTTGATGTGCGATACCCAGCATCTGGAAATCGTGCATCTCGAACACGATTCTCCGGTGCAAGCCGATGAGATCGGCCGGCTGCTGTTCACCTCTCGGGCCCGGCAAGGCCAGGCCGTGCGCCGGTATGACGTGGGGGACACCGGTCGCTGGATATCCGGAGCCTGCCCTTGCGGGCTCGACTCACCGCGATTCGAATTGCTGCAGCGCCACGGCAAGCTGATACGGATGGGCACGGAATTCATTTCACCGTCGGCGCTGCAGGACAGCCTCGGCCTGCCCGTTCAACTTGTGCTGGACCACGCCTGCGATGGCAGCGAGCGGTTGAAGGTTTTAGTGAACCTGGAGGCCGAAAAGGCGTATGAAAAGTTATTGACCCACGCCGCACTGACCAATGCCGTGAATGCCGCGCTGATCACGGTAGAAGTTCACGAGTGTGCTGAATCCGAATTCACCAAAAACAAACACAGCGGAAAAACACCGTTGGTTATCGACAACAGACATTAAACATCTCGTTTGTCTTTTAATCTCACAACGCCTGATAAAAAAAAGAGAACCCAGTGAAAACAACTTATTCGCTTGAACAACTCTTGCCTTATATAAGGCAACACTCAAACTTCTATCGCAAACACCTGCAACACTTACCGGCAGAAGGTATTACTTTAAAAGACCTGCCGCTGACCAATGTGGCCGACTATTGGGCTGACAGTAACGACCTGAATCATTGGCCTGTGCTGACCGGCAACATCGAAGACGCGCTGGTGTTTAAAACCGGCGGATCCACCAGTCAGGGCAAACTGACGGTTTACTCGACCCGCGAGTGGCAAGCCTTGGTCAGTACGTTTGGAAACAGTGTTTCCTCTCAACTGAAGGACGGTGACAGGGTCGCCAACCTGTTCTTTTCCGGCGATCTCTACGCCAGTTTTCTGTTCATCCACGACTCGCTGGCGCACGTCAAAAGGTCCATCTGTGAGTTTCCGTTCACCGGCGAAGTTTCGCGGTCGTCGCCGATGAAGTCCGCGCCCTCGCCGCCCGCACGCAAGCCAGCACTTCGCAAATCAATGAAATGCTCAAGCGCCTGACCCAAGGCGTGAGTTCGTCTGTAACTGCGATGGAAAATACCCAGGCCAGTTGCCAGTCTGCCGCCGACGCCACGGCGCGGGTCAACACGGGCCTGGATGAAATGGCCGGCTCGGTCAGCCACATCAACAGCCTGAGTACGCAGATCGCCACCGCCGCCGAGCAGCAAAGCGCGGTGACCGAAGAGATCAACCGCAGCATGGTGCAGATCCGTCACATGGTGGATGAGCTGGTGAAAAGCGGCCAGGCCAGCGAACTTAATACCCAACAACTGCTGCAAGCCAACGCGCGTGTCAGCTCGATCATGGGGCGGTTCAAGGTTCGTTGATCGCTGCTGAATTACACATGCTCCCTGGGGCCGGGGAGTTGGGTCTGGTGAGGATCTTTGTGGCGAGGGGGCGTGCCCCCTCGCCACGACAGCTTGGCGTACCTGTATTACTTCGAAACAACCTCGTATCTCTTCCCGGCAAAAAATGGTCAAAATGCATCTTTTTGGCCGCAACCCGAGACGAGATCCCCCATGCGAATCCACCTGCGTCTGGTCGCCCTGAGCGCCCTTTTTATCTCCTCCATGGCCCAGGCCGCCGACCTGGTCCCGATCGAAGTCCACCGTGACGCCAACTGCGGCTGCTGCAAAAAATGGATCAGCCACCTCGAGGCCAACGGCTTCAAGGTTGAAGACCACGTCGAATCCAACATGAGCGAATTCAAGCAGCAGCACGGCGTGCCTCCACGCCTGGCGTCCTGCCACACCGGCCTGATCAACGGCAAATTCGTCGAAGGCCATGTGCCTGCGGATCAAGTCCTGGCCTTTAGCAAACGCAATGACCTGCTGGGTGTTGCGGCACCGGGCATGCCTATGGGTTCGCCGGGCATGGAAATGGACGGCATGAGCGATGCCTATCAAGTGATCGGCCTGAAAAAGGACGGCACTGATGTGGTGGTGGCGGACTACCCGGCCCATTGATGGGTGGCGCCTACATCGGGCTGTTCTTCGCGGCGTTCGGTGCCGCGACCTTGCTGCCGTTGCAATCCGAAGCGCTGCTCGTGGGGCTGTTGCTCAGCGAACAGTATTGGCTATGGTTGCTGCTGGCCGTCGCGACGCTGGGTAATGTCCTCGGTTCGGTGGTGAATTGGTGGCTCGGCTGTCGCATCGAGCGGTTTCGCGACCGGCGCTGGTTTCCGGTCAGCCCGCGCCATCTGGAACAGGCCCGAAAACACTATCAACGCTATGGTCATTGGTCATTGCTGCTGAGTTGGGTGCCAATCATCGGTGACCCGCTGACGTTGGTGGCCGGCGTCATGCGCGAGCCGCTTGGGCGGTTCCTGCTGATCGTGACCCTCGCCAAAGGTGCTCGTTATGGCGTGCTGGCCCTGGCCACGCTCGGCTGGATCGGTTGAACGATCGGCGGCGGCGATTGCCTGTCTTTAATGTCGCCCTAATCATGCCGATCCAGCATCGGCGGGTTTTCTATGGAGCTCACCCATGTCCCTTCCCCTCTCCCGTTGGCTGCCCGGCCTGTTTCTGACCGCTGCACTGCCTGTTCTGGCTCACGCCGAAGGCCCGGAATACGGGCCGGAACTGCAAGGGTTCGAGTACCCCTATACGGTCAAGCACTTCTCGTTCGAGTCCCAAGGCAAATCCTTGCAGATGGGTTACATGGACGTCGCCGCCCACGGCAAGGCCAACGGGCGCAGCGTGGTGTTGATGCATGGTAAAAACTTCTGCGGCGCCACTTGGGACAGTTCGATCAAAGCCCTGAGCGAAGCCGGTTACCGGGTGATTGCGCCGGACCAGATCGGTTTCTGCACCTCCAGTAAACCGGATAACTATCAGTACACATTCCAGCAACTGGCGACCAATACCCAGCAACTGCTCAAAGCCCTTGGCATCCAGAAGTCCAGCGTGCTCGGGCACTCCACCGGCGGCATGCTCGCCACACGCTATGCGTTGCAATACCCCGATCAGGTCGAGCAACTGGCGCTGGTCAATCCCATTGGCCTGGAAGACTGGAAAGCCCTTGGCGTGCCCTATCGCACCGTCGATCAGTGGTACGAGCGCGAACTCAAGCTTAGCGCCGACGGCATCCGCACCTATGAACGCAACACCTATTACGGTGGCCGCTGGAAGCCTGAATTCGATCGCTGGGTCGATATGCTTGCCGGCTTGAACAAAGGCCCGGGGCACACACAGGTGGCCTGGAACTCGGCGTTGATCTACGACATGATCTTCACCCAGCCGGTGTACTACGAGTTCAAGGACCTGAAGATGCCGACGCTGTTGCTGATCGGCACGTCCGACACCACGGCCATCGGCAGTGACATTGCCTCCCCGGAGGTCAAGGCCAGGCTCGGTCATTACGACGTGCTCGGCAAGCAAGTGGCAAAGTTGATTCCGCAGTCCACACTGGTTGAATTCCCCGGCATGGGCCACGCGCCGCAGATGGAAGAACCGGCGCAATTCCACCAGGCATTGCTCGACTGGCTGAACAAAACCAATCCCGTGCGTTAATGAGGTAAGGCTGATGGCGGTGCAGATTGCGGTGATCGATGATTGGCAGGACGTGGCCCGTGACGTGGTCGACTGGTCAGTGCTGGACTGCCTCGGCGAGGTGAGTTTTATCCATGATTACCCCGCCGACAACGCAACCCTGGCGGAGCGCCTGGGTAAATTCGAAGTGATCTGCGTAATGCGCGAACGCACCCGCTTCGATGAAGACCTTCTGCGCCAATTGCCGACACTCAAGCTGCTGGTCACCGGTGGTATGCGTAATGCTGCGCTGGATCTCAAGGCCGCTGCGGCACTGGGTATCCAGGTCAGTGGCACCGACAGCTACAAACACGCCGCTCCAGAACTGACCTGGGCGTTGATAATGGCCGCGACCCGCAATCTCGTGGCCGAAGCCAATGCCTTGCGCGCCGGGAAATGGCAGCAAGGCCTGGGCGGCGACTTGCACGGCAAGACACTGGCGATCCTCGGCCTTGGCAGCATCGGCCAACGGGTCGCGCAGTTCGGTCAGGTGTTCGGAATGCGGGTGATCGCGTGGAGCGAAAACCTCACGGCCGAACGTGCCGCTGAAGTGGGCGTGACCTATGTCAGCAAGCAGGAACTGTTCGAGCAGGCCGATGTGCTGTCGGTTCATCTGGTGCTCAGTGATCGCAGCCGCGGATTGGTCGACGCCCAGGCGCTGGACTGGATGAAACCCTCGGCGCTGCTCGTCAACACCGCCCGCGGACCGATTGTCGATGAGGCTGCGCTGATCAAGGCCTTGCAAAAGAATCGACTCGCGGGGGCGGCACTGGATGTGTTCGACATCGAGCCATTGCCGGTGAATCATCCGTTCAGAACGCTGGACAACGTGTTGGCAACGCCGCATGTCGGGTACGTCAGCCAACAGAACTACCATCAGTTCTTTTCGCAAATGATCGAGGACATTCAAGCGTGGTCGGCGGGTGAGCCGATTCGCCTTCTGAGCTAGGACCGAAGCGCCGCTCTCGCACTCGATCGATGTTGGTCAATACTGAACGTGAAAACCACGTATCCTCTGCGCCCGTTTCACGTTCAACCTCGCGAGGGCAGTTTGTCTAAAGGTATCGCTTTATCGGTCTCGGCCTCGGTGCTGTTTGCCGTCATGTATTACTACACCTCGCTGCTCACCCCCTTGAGCGGCGTGGAGATTTTCGGCTGGCGCATGCTGCTGACCGTGCCGTGCATGACCGTGTTCATGATGGTTTCCGGCGAATGGAAACGCGTGGTCGAGATTTTTCGGCGTATCGCCGGGAATCGCAAACTGATCGCCGGCCTGATCGCCTCCTCTGCCCTGCTCGGCGTGCAGCTTTGGCTGTTCATGTGGGCGCCGCTCAACGGCTACAGCCTGGATGTGTCGCTCGGCTATTTTCTGTTGCCGCTGACCATGGTCCTGACCGGGCGGATCGCCTATGGCGAGCGCCTCTCGTATCTGCAAAAAATCGCCGTGGTGCTGGCCTGCCTTGGGGTGATCAACGAGGTGTATCAGGTCGGTGGTTTTTCCTGGGCAACCTTGCTGGTCTGCATCGGCTATCCCTTGTATTTCATCCTGCGCAAGCGCCTGGCCGCCGACAACCTTGGCGGTTTATGGCTGGACATGGCGTTGACGCTGCCGGTGGCGTTCTGGTTCGTGCAGAGTGGCGAACAGGGTTTCGGCGTGTTTGATCAACACCCGTGGTTGTCGCTGCTAATCCCGATACTCGGAGTGATCAGCGCGTCGGCGCTGGTGGTCTACATCATCGCCAGCCGGTTGTTGCCGTTCAGTCTGTTCGGGCTGTTGAGTTATGTAGAGCCGGTGTTGCTGCTGGGCGTTGCATTGCTGCTTGGGGAAAGCATCAAGCCCGGGGAATGGTTGACTTATATTCCGATCTGGCTGGCGGTGGTAGTGCTGGTGTTTGAAGGGTTCAAGCACCTGGTTCGGCATCGCAAACCTTAAGCCCTACACAAAACCAAATGCAGGAGTGAGCCTGCCCGCGATAGCTATCTGTCAGTCAACAATGATGTTGAATTTGACGACGCTATCGCGAGCAGGCTCACTCCTGCAGTTTTAACGGTGAAGCGGCTTAATCGGTGGCGAGTACACCGCGGCGAACCTGATCACGCTCGATCGATTCGAACAGTGCCTTGAAGTTGCCTTCACCGAAACCGTCGTCGCCTTTACGCTGGATGAATTCGAAGAACACCGGCCCCATCAGGGTTTCCGAGAAAATCTGCAGCAACAGACGCTTGTCGCCCGACTCGGACGAACCGTCCAGCAGGATCCCACGCGATTGCAGCTGATCGACCGGCTCGCCGTGGTTCGGCAGGCGGCCTTCGAGCATTTCGTAGTAGGTTTCCGGTGGCGCGGTCATGAAGCGCATGCCGATGCTTTTCAGGTGATCCCAGGTCTTGATCAGATCATCGCTGAGGAAGGCCACGTGCTGGATGCCCTCACCGTTGAACTGCATCAGGAACTCTTCGATCTGCCCGGCGCCCTTGGACGATTCTTCGTTCAGCGGGATGCGGATCATGCCGTCCGGCGCGGTCATGGCCTTGGAGGTCAGGCCGGTGTATTCGCCCTTGATGTCGAAGTAACGGATCTCACGGAAGTTGAACAGCTTCTCGTAGAAGTTGGCCCAATACGCCATGCGACCGCGATACACGTTGTGGGTCAGGTGATCGATGATTTTCAGACCGGCGCCGACCGGGTTGCGGTCAACACCTTCGATGAACACGAAGTCGATGTCGTAGATCGAGCTGCCTTCACCAAAACGGTCGATCAGGTACAGCGGCGCGCCGCCAATGCCTTTGATCGCCGGCAGGTTCAGTTCCATCGGCCCGGTTTCGATGTGGATCGGCTGGGCGCCGATTTCCAGCGCGCGCTTGTAGGCCAGTTGCGAATCCTTGACGCGGAACGCCATGCCGCACACCGATGGGCCGTGCTCGGCCGCGAAGTACGAAGCAACGCTGTGCGGTTCGTTGTTAAGGATCAGGTTGATCTGGCCCTGGCGATACAGGTGCACGTCTTTGGAGCGGTGGGTCGCGACCTTGGTGAAGCCCATGATCTCGAAGATCGGCTCCAGGGTGTTCGGGGTCGGCGATGCGAACTCGATGAACTCAAAGCCCATCAGGCCCATTGGGTTTTCGTATAAATCTGCCATTTTGGCGCCTCATCATTTTTTAGAATTAACGGAACGTTAGTTGCTAAGAATGCTGAAGCCGGCGGGTGGCGCGCAGGAGATGCCCCGCACGCTGCGGGCGAGGAAGTCACCGTAGATCAATTGAAACCCAAAACTTTTCATTGTCGACCCAAGGCTGATGCGGGCGAGGCTTCTGCTGGCAGAAGACGATTATTATTGTATGCGTAACCCGATTCTACACAGCGTAAATAGGTTTGTCCGCCTTCTGTATCAAATCCCCTTTTTCCCTGCTCGCGCAAGGGGTTTGTTGCACAGGAAAATCCCCGCGAGAATCAGCCCGCCTCCCAGGCACATCGCCAGCGTCAACTGCTCGCCCAACAGTAACGCGCCGAGGATCACCGCCGTCAGCGGATTCAGGGCAATGAACACCCCCGAACGTGTCGCGCCGATTTGGCGAATGCCATCGTAATAGCCGATGTAGGCCAGCGCCGAGCCCAATACACCCAGGTACATCAGGCTCATCCATTGCTGCGGACCGAGGCTCATGAGCGCGCTGACACTCAGTTCACCCCGTATCGCACTTGCCACCCACAGCATCAGGGTGCCGAGCAGAATCGAATACGCCACCGTCTGCACCGGCCCCAGGGAGTGGTTCAGTTCTTTGGAGAACAGCGAGTAAATCCCCCAGCCGAGCACGCAGCCGAAAATCAGCAGGTCACCGATCCACGCGTCGGCGTTGTCGACCAGTAACTGCGGGTTGCGACTGACGATCACCAGGCTCGCCCCGGCGATACAGATCGCGATCCCGATAACCTTCGCCCGACTCAAGCGCTCCTTGAACAGCAGCCACGACGCCAGTCCGATCACGGCGGGATTCAGCACCACAATCAATGACGCTCGCGATGCATTGATGTAATGCAGTCCATAAAAGAAGCACAGGTTGTAGAAGAAGATGCCGAAGAACCCCAGGAGCGCCAGTTGCAGCCACTGCCCGGGGCTCGGCTTCGCCAGTGGTACGCGGGCCAGCAGCAAAAACAGCAGCAATGCCACGCTGGCCAGGAGGAATCTGAGGCTGGCGGCGAACAATGGGCTGAGGCTGTCCGCGAGAAACCGGCCAGCCACGAACGTCCCGCCCCAGATCATGGTAACGGCGGCGAGTTTCAAATAAACCGGTACATCCGATGAGGTTGTTTGCGCGTAAGCATTCATGAGGTGCAAGGACTTCAGTCAGGGAAGATGACGTATCATTCGACTAATGCATGATCATCGTAAAATGAGTAAAGACTCATGACCCTGACACAACTCGAGATTTTTTCGCTGGTCGCCGAACTGCGCGGGTTCACGGCGGCGGCCAATCGGCTGGGGATCTCCCAATCGGCGGTGTCGCATGCCTTGAAGTCGCTGGAACAGGAATTGGGTGTCGAGTTGTTCCGGCGCCACCAGTCCCAAGTCGAGCCGAGCGACATCGGTCTACAGCTCTTGTCGCGCGCCCGGGCCATGCTCGGGTTGGCCGACACCTTGCGCCAGGAAGCCGCCGACGCTCGCGGGATGAAGCGCGGCACCCTGCGCATCGGCTCGTTCGGCCCCACCTCATCGATCAAACTGCTGCCACAGATCCTGGCGCACTACCGCGCCGCTCACCCCGGTATCGAAGTGCACATCGACGAAGGTCCGGACCGGCAGATTATCCAGTGGCTGGAAGAACGACGAATCGATATCGGTTTCGTGGTGCTGCCCGAAGATCGCTTCGATACCTTCTCGTTGATCGAAGACCGGATGGTCGCGCTGTTGCCCTCCGATCACCCGCTGACCGGTCGCGACAGCCTGAGTTTGCGCGACTTGTGTCACGACCCGTTCGTGCTGACCGAAGCCGGGTCTTCGGAGCTGGTTTCACGGCTGTTCACGGCTGCCCGGCTGACACCGAACATCCGTTATCGCTGCTCGCAGCTGCTCAGCACCCTCGACACCGTAGGCCGAGGCGATGCCGTGACCGTGGTCGCCGAAGGATCGTTGCCCGACGACAACGACAGCCGCTACGTGAAAAAACCGCTGTCTCCATCCGTCAATCGGCAGGTAGGTCTGGCGGTGCTCGACCAGCGTCAGTCGTCGCCCGCAACGCTGGCGTTTATCCAAATGGCTTCAAACCTTGACTATCGTTGACCGGCATAAGTACTGACAGCCATCTATCATGCCCACTACCTGAACTCTTTTTTGGGAGGCGTGCCGTTGTCCTCCCTGCATTTGAGAGCCGTATCCCTTCGTCACAGGCTTTGTGAATGCCACTGAACGCCAAGACCCACAAACGCGGCAAACGAATGGCTGTAACCGTTTTGAGCGGGTTACTCCCGGTGCTGTTGGGGGTTGTCATTCTCTATATGCAGGCCGAGCGTGCGCTCAAGCAGAGCACCGAGCTGACGGCCGAAGAAGCCATCCGCCAATTCGAACTGATGCTCGACCGTAACGCCCAGGCGGCACGAGAACTGCTGCCGCTGGCCGGCCAAAGCTGCAAAGACGTCAAATTGGCCCTGCGTGAACAGGTCACCCGCGGTCCATTCGTGCGCGCGACGAATCTGGTGTGGGACGACAGCATTTATTGCAGTTCTTTGTTCGGTGACTACCACGAAAAGCTCAGTGCCGGCGACTACTCCAAAGGCCGGTTGCTACTGATGAAAGGCAACCTGGTCACGCCTGACACTGCGATACTGGTGTATCGACTGGGCGAAGGAAAACAGGGAGCTTTAAGTACGCTGGACGGTTATCACCTGAGCAACGTGCTGCGCATGATTGGTCGCAAGACGATCCTGTTGCTGCAAGTCGGTCCCAACTGGTTATCCGCCGACGGCAAGGTTCACGATGTCGCCCTTCCCGTCCCGCCCGTAGCCGAAAGCAAACTGACGTCCACGCGTTATGGCTTTACGGTCGCAGCCGGTTTCCCCGAGGGTGAAACCTGGCGCTACATGAACAGCGAGTACCCACCGCTGTTCAGTTTGCTGATCTTCTTCGGCGTGGTCTCGGGCGCAATCGGACATGTCCTGCAAAAACGCTCGTCGTCCCCCAGCCATGAAATGCAGCGTGCGCTGGAGGCAGGTGAGTTTGTTCCGTACTTTCAGCCCGTGGTGCATGGCGATACTAAAACCTGGTCCGGCGCCGAGGTGTTGATGCGCTGGAATCACCCGAAGGAAGGCCTGGTACGCCCGGACCTGTTCATTCCTTTTGCCGAGCATTCCGGGTTGATCGTGCCAATGACCCGCTCGTTGATGCGACACACCGCGGCGCTGTTGGCGCCTGCCGCTGCTTCGTTCGATGGGCCATTTCACATTGGCATCAACATCACCGCCAGTCATTGCAAGGACTTGGACCTGGTCGAAGACTGCCGGGAGTTTCTTAGTGCCTTCGCACCAGGGGCCATCCACCTGGTGCTGGAATTGACCGAGCGCGAACTGATTGAACCAACGGCCATTACGCACCTACTGTTCGAGCGGCTTCGCACCTTGGGCGTAATGATCGCTATCGATGACTTTGGCACAGGTCACTCAAGCCTCGGTTATCTGCGTCAGTTCAATGTGGACTTTCTGAAAATCGATCAGAGTTTTGTCGCGATGATCGGCGTTGACGCGCTTTCCCGGCACATTCTGGACAGCATTATCGAATTGTCGGCCAAGCTTGATCTGGGCATCGTCGCCGAAGGCGTGGAAACCGAGGAGCAAAGTGACTATCTGGCCGCACACGGCGTGAACTTTCTGCAAGGTTATTTGTTCGGTCGACCGATGCCAGGAGCCGAATTCATTAATGCATTAAGGCACCATTAACCTGCGGTTTAAGCGACGAGGAAACGAAGCAGCGCACCAAATTGAATCAAAAGACTACTGTAGTTACATGAAGAAAAAGACAGGATTTACTCTTGGCCAATTAACTACTACAATTTTTCATGCCTGCGCAAGATTGGCAGGTGAGCCACTATCACCGAGTCGCTTCAAGGCTCTTGGCTTATAGCTTTGTTTGCGGTTGGTATCAGCCAAACACACTATTGGAGTAATGAATTTGTCCAGACTCGCTGAATTTCGTGCCGCTGAGAAGGCCCTTCAAGAACAGCTCAAGCAGCTGGAATCGCTGAAGAATGATGCCGGGCTCAAGAAAGAAATCGAATTCGAAGAAAAGCTCCAGGGGCTGATGAAAACCTACGGCAAAAGCCTGCGCGACATCATCGCCATCCTCGATCCGAACCCGGCAAAATCCGGTCTGCAGGCAGCAGCCCCTAAAACCCGTCGCGCCCGTGTGGTCAAGGTTTATCACAACCCGCATACCGGTGAGCTGATTGAAACCAAGGGCGGCAACCACCGTGGCCTGAAAGCCTGGAAGGAACAATACGGTGCCGCCACCGTAGATTCCTGGCTGCGAGGCTAAGCGCTCGCGGTGATAAACAAGCCCTGCCAATGCAGGGCTTTTTTTATGGCCGGCCTCTCAATGCAACGAGGGGAGTCGTTCAACTCGCTACTTGCCGACTAAACTTTATGCTTAATCCGTTAGGGTATCTAAAGATTTCAGATCGCGCTGAAATCTGCAGTCACGCAAACCCGCAACTAAAGTTTCAAGCTGTTACGAGCCGCCGCAATTTCATCCTCACTTGCCTTATAAGCCTCGGCCTGCCCCGCGTAGGAAAGAACATAGGCCTTATCGGCATCCACCGCTGCGACCAATGTTTGCGACAGCACATGTCGACCATTCTGCGTAATCGTGCAGGTAGTTTCCAATCCCGATAAGCGGCTCAAGGTCGCCGGATGAATTTTGTTGCAGACACTTTGATAGCCGCCTTGAAAGAAGTCCTTCTGCACCGACTTGCGCATTTCCAGCAGCACACCCTCCAGATTGACCTGATGACCGCTTTCTACTTGAGTCATGGTCAATTCCATCACCATTACCGGCGTGCCGCCTTGGTCGACTTTCACCGCGCGCTGTCGGGAAACCCCTGGTTTGGCATCATCTTGCGGAACGGCTTCCACCTCCCAGCCCTTCGGCCAAGTCACCACCGGTGCATCCGCTTGAGCGCTGGCGACACCTGACAACAGGAAAATCAGGACCCACGTCGATTTACAGAATCGGATCATTGCAATGAGCACTCACGGATTGAACCGTAAAGTCTGAGCCTCACCCGTCCGTCAGGCAATAGCAGACTCTTAGCGTTTGGTGATGTCCCAGCCCTTGCGTATCATTGTCGCCATTCGTTAGCCCCACTTATTTTCCGGAGGGCCCATGAGCCTGCACGAATTGAACACTTTCCCCGGCGTGACTGCTCAACCTGACACCGCCACCCAGAAGTTCGTCTTCAACCACACCATGCTACGGGTCAAGGACATCACCAAGTCCCTGGATTTCTACACGCGCATCCTGGGTTTTTCGCTGGTGGAAAAACGCGACTTCCCGGAAGCCGAGTTCAGTCTGTATTTCCTGGCGCTGGTTGATAAAAACCAGATTCCGGCTGACGCCGCCGCCCGTACCGAATGGATGAAATCGATCCCTGGCATTCTCGAACTGACCCACAACCACGGCACCGAAAACGACGCGGATTTCGCCTACCACAACGGCAACACCGACCCGCGCGGCTTCGGCCATATCTGCATCTCCGTGCCGGACATCCGTGCGGCGTGCGAACGTTTCGAAGCGCTGGGCTGCGATTTCCAGAAACGCCTGAACGACGGGCGCATGAAGAGCCTGGCCTTTATCAAAGACCCGGATGCGTACTGGGTCGAGATCATCCAACCGGCACCGATGTAAAAAATTCGCTGCCACTGATCGTTCCCACGCTCTGCGTGGAATTCAGCCACGCAGAGCGTGGGAACGATCAGTATCACGCACACAAAAACCCCATGATCGCTCATGGGGTTTTGTGTTTCAGCGTTGGTGTTTAAGCCGGCGCGGAGGTGCGGATCAGGTGATCGAATGCGCTCAGCGAAGCCTTGGCGCCCTCGCCCACTGCAATCACGATCTGCTTGTACGGCACGGTGGTGACGTCACCGGCAGCGAACACGCCCGGCATCGACGTTTCACCACGGGCATCGACGATGATCTCGCCGCGAGGCGACAGCTCGATGGTGCCTTTGAGCCAATCGGTGTTAGGCAGCAAACCGATCTGCACGAAGATCCCTTCCAGCTCTACGTTACGCAGCTCGTCAGACTGACGATCCTTGTAACGCAGGCCATTGACCTTCTGACCGTCGCCCAACACTTCAGTGGTTTGCGCACTGGTGATCACGGTGACGTTCGGCAGGCTGTGCAACTTGCGTTGCAAGACCGCGTCGGCGCGCAGTTGTACGTCAAACTCCAGCAACGTGACATGAGACACGATGCCCGCCAGATCGATGGCCGCTTCGACGCCGGAGTTACCGCCGCCAATCACCGCCACGCGCTTGCCTTTGAACAGCGGACCATCACAGTGCGGGCAGTACGCCACGCCTTTGTTGCGGTATTGCTGCTCGCCCGGGACGTTCATTTCACGCCACCGCGCACCGGTCGCGAGGATCACGGTCCTGGCTTTCAGGGTCGCGCCACTGGCGAAATGGACCTCGTGCAACTCACCGTTCTTGCCCGGCACCAGTTTGTCGGCACGTTGCAGGTTCATGATGTCGACGTCGTATTGCTTGACGTGTTCTTCCAGCGCTACTGCCAGTTTCGGGCCTTCGGTTTCCTGCACGGAGATGAAGTTCTCGATGGCCATGGTGTCGAGCACCTGTCCACCAAAACGCTCAGCCGCCACACCGGTGCGAATGCCTTTACGAGCAGCGTAGATCGCTGCCGAAGCACCGGCCGGGCCACCGCCGACGACCAATACGTCAAAGGCTTCCTTGGCGCTGATTTTCTCGGCCTGGCGCTCGATGCCGCTGGTGTCGATCTTGGCGAGGATTTCTTCCAGGCCCATGCGGCCCTGGCCGAAGTTCACGCCGTTGAGGTAAATGCTTGGCACGGCCATGATCTGACGATCATCGACTTCGGCCTGGAACAACGCCCCGTCGATGGCGACGTGGCGGATGTTCGGGTTCAGTACCGCCATCAGGTTCAGCGCCTGGACCACGTCCGGGCAGTTCTGGCAGGACAGCGAAAAGTAGGTCTCGAAGCTGAAATCGCCTTTGAGCGAACGGATCTGTTCGATCACTTCAACACTGGCCTTCGAAGGGTGGCCGCCCACTTGCAGCAAGGCCAACACCAACGAAGTGAATTCATGGCCCATCGGGATGCCGGCAAAACGCAGGCTGATATCGGCACCCGGGCGATTGATCGAGAACGATGGCTTGCGTGCATCGTCACCGTTATCTAACAACGTAATCTGGCTGGAAAGACTGGCAACGTCTTTCAGGAGTTCGAGCATTTCCTGGGATTTCGCACCGTCGTCGAGGGAAGCAATGATCTCGATCGGCTGGGTGACCCGTTCCAGGTACGATTTCAACTGGGCTTTAAGATTGGCGTCCAACATACGGGCGATTTCCTTTTACTTGAGACGAAAAAAACGCCCGAGCGAATCTCGCCCGGGCGTTTTTGAGGGCGGTTGCAGCTTACTGAGGTGCGGAAACCCGCCCTGATAGTGCTTTCACAGACTTAGATCTTGCCGACCAGGTCCAGGGACGGAGCCAGAGTGGCCTCGCCTTCTTTCCACTTGGCTGGGCAAACCTGGCCTGGGTGAGCAGCGACGTACTGGGCAGCCTTGATTTTGCGCAGCAGCTCGGAAGCGTCACGGCCAACGCCGCCATCGTTCAGTTCAACGATTTTGATCTGGCCTTCAGGGTTGATCACGAAGGTGCCACGGTCAGCCAGGCCAGCGTCTTCGATCAGCACGTCGAAGTTGCGGGAGATAGCGTGAGTCGGGTCGCCGATCATGGTGTACTGGATTTTGCCGATGGCTGGCGAAGTGTTGTGCCAGGCAGCGTGGGCAAAATGGGTGTCGGTGGAAACGCTGTAGATCTCGACGCCCAGTTTCTGGAACGCGTCGTAGTTGTCAGCCAGGTCTTCCAGTTCGGTCGGGCAAACGAAGGTGAAGTCGGCTGGGTAGAAGAACACGACAGACCACTTGCCTTTCAGGTCAGCGTCCGACACTTTTACGAAGTCGCCATTTTTGAAGGCGTCAGCTTTGAACGGTTTAACTTGGCTGTTGATGATAGGCATCGATGACTCTCCGTCAGGGTTGAAAAGTTTGGTTGAGAAGTTGATGGGGTGAATCCTACCCACTCGATCGCCGCCTGGCTCATTGGCAAAGCTCATGCTGCTGATTGGTTTTCGCTATTAGCGGACAGTATTAATAGAAGAAAACGGTATCTAGCTCACCAATGGCTTTTCAGCGACTCGCGCCATCCCGAGAAACGGGCTGACTTCAACATAGCGCATGGCTGACTTCACATCCTTCCAACCCACATAACTCATCAACGATTTCAGATCCCAACCACTCTGATGGGCCCAACTGGCAAAGCCGCGGCGCAGGGAATGGCTGGTGTAGTGGTCCGCCGAAATGCCGGCACGTTCCAGGGCCTGACGCAACAAAGGGATCACGCTGTTGGCGTGCAAGCCCTCCTCGCTCAAGTGACCCCAGCGGTCGATTCCGCGAAACACCGGCCCGCGGACCAGCGCAGCTTCCGTGATCCATTGAATGTAGGCGTTCACTGGGCAGAGGCGCTGCAGGGCCGGGGTCTGGTAAGTCTTGCCGACGTTCTCGCGATCGCTTTTGCTGCGGGGCAGGTAGAGGGTGATGCCTGAACTGGCGATCGCCTGCACGTGTTCGATTTGTACGCGGCACAATTCATCACTGCGAAAGCCACGCCAGAAGCCCAGCAAGATCAGCGCGGTGTCACGTTTGGCGCGAAGCAATCCTGGCTGATCGTTTTGCGCCTTGGCGGTTTTGGCCTCCTGTTCCAGCCATGCCACCACTTGCTCCAAATGTTGAAGCTGCAATGGCTCGGCCTGTTTCTCCTGGGCCGGGTGCAGCGCCCGTATGCCCTTGAAGACCTTGCGCACCACCGGCGACTTGGTGGGGTCGGCGAATCCTTGGCTGTTATGCCACTGCGCCAGCGCTGACAAACGCAACTTCAACGTATTGATCGACAGCACGCCCGCATGGGCCACCAGATAACGCGCCACGCTGTCGCTCGTCGCAGGCAGGAAACCACCCCAACTGACTTCGAAATGCTCGATGGCCGCCCGGTAGCTGCGACGCGTGTTGTCGCGGGTGGCGGCTTGCAGGTAGCGATCCAGATCGGTCATGGGCTTATCTCTCGAAAACGTACCGCTTTGGTGAAGTAAAACGTGTAACACGGCGTATCACGCAGGGTAATACCAGTATATCCCGCCTCAACAACTTACATTTTTTATCTTTTTGTTGATGATGGTACACTGCGTACTTTAGTGGCATGTACCACAGTACGAAATCGTAGGAGAAGAAATGGCTCGTGGCGGCGTAAACAAAGCGGTGGTGCAGGCGGCACGTTTGGCAATCCTTGCCCGTGGCGAAAACCCCAGCATCGATGCAGTACGGATCGAGATGGGCAATACCGGCTCAAAAACCACCATTCACCGCTATTTGAAGGAGCTGGACGATGGCAGCGAGCGCGCCGAAACTCCCTCTGAACCCATCGATGATGAGCTCGCAGGCTTGGTCGCGCGTCTGGCGCAGCGCCTCAAGGAGCAGGCGCAAGAGCCCATCGACCAGGCACGCGCGCAATTCGATCAGCAACGGAAGGAACTGGAAATCCAGCTGACTGAAGCCCGGCAAGCCAACACTGAACTGCACCAGCAATACGAAATTCAAAGCCTGGCCCTGACTCAAGAATCCGAAGCGCTGCACGAAACCCGCGCCATGCTGCAGACCGAGCAAACCCGCAACGCCGGATTGAACCAGGCACTGGCCGATTTCGATTTACGCTTGCAAGACAAGGATGTGCAGATCCGCTCACTGGAAGAAAAGCACCTGCACGCACGCGATGCACTGGAACACTACCGCAACGCCATCAAGGAACAGCGCGAGCAGGAACAGAGCCGCCACGAAGGCCAGTTGCAACAGATTCAGATGGAATTGCGCCAGGCCCAGCAAAGCGCATTGGTGCGTCAGGACGAAATCACTCAATTGCACCGCGACAACGAGCGCCTGCTCACTGAGAACCGTGGAACGCTACGCGAACTTGGGCTGCTACAGGAGCAACTCAAACACACCCACAGCCGCCAGGATCAACTGCTGGAGCAGGTCAACCGCATCGACAGTGAGCGCACCCTCCTCCAGGAACGCTTGCGTGCCGCGCTGTTGGAAAGTCAGTCGCTCAAGCAAAGCGTCGACGAGCAGTCGCAGATAAACAAAGCGCTGGAAATCGATTTGCTCAAGACTCAGGCGAGCCTCGACGAAAGCCTGCGCCTGGCCGCTGTCATTGCAACAGCGCCAGACGCATCAGAGAGTGAAAAGAGCGATTAACCGGCAACCGGCGTGCGCATGGTGACGAACTCTTCGGCGGCAGTAGGATGCACGCCGATGGTTTCGTCGAAATCGCGCTTGGTCGCACCAGCCTTCAAGGCAATCGCCAAGCCCTGAACGATCTCACCGGCATCCGGCCCGACCATGTGGCAACCCAAAACCTTGTCGGTCTTGGCATCGACCACCAGCTTCATCAGCGTGCGCTCCTGGCACTCGGTCAGGGTCAGCTTCATCGGCCGGAAACGGCTTTCGAAAATCTGCACCTCGTGGCCCGCTTCGCGCGCATCTTCCTCGCTCAAGCCGACAGTGCCAATGTTTGGCAAGCTGAACACGGCGGTCGGGATCATCTTGTAATCCACCGGACGATATTGCTCAGGCTTGAACAAGCGACGCGCCACGGCCATGCCTTCAGCCAACGCGACGGGGGTCAGCTGGACACGGCCGATCACATCGCCAAGCGCCAGAATCGACGGCTCCGCAGTCTGATACTGATCATCGACCGCGATGAAACCTTTCTTGTCGAGTTTGACGCCGGTATTTTCCAGCCCGAGGTTGTCGAGCATCGGCCGGCGACCGGTGGCGTAGAACACACAATCCGCTTCCAGCTCGCGACCATCCTTGAGCGTCACCTTCAGGCTGCCATCGGACTGTTTATCGATGCGCTCGATGTCGGCGTTGAATTGCAGGTTCATGCCGCGCTTGGTCAGCTCCTCCTGCAAATGCTTGCGTACCGCACCGTCGAAGCCGCGCAGGAACAGCTCGCCGCGATACAACAACGTAGTGTCGGCGCCCAGCCCGTGGAAGATCCCGGCGAATTCGACAGCGATGTAACCGCCGCCCACCACCAGAACGCGCTTGGGCAACTCTTTGAGGAAGAACGCCTGGTTGGAACTGATCGCGTGTTCATGCCCCGGAATCTCCGGGATCTGCGGCCAGCCACCGGTCGCAATCAGGATGTTTTTAGCGGTGTGACGCTCGCCATTGATTTCGACGGTGTTCGGGTCGACGATCTTGGCGTGGCCTTCATGCAAGGTCACACCGCTGTTGACCAGCAAGTTGCGGTAAATGCCATTCAGGCGATTGATCTCGCGATCCTTGTTGGCGATCAGCGTCGCCCAGTCAAACTTCGCTTCACCCAACGTCCAGCCAAAGCCCGAAGACTGCTCGAAGTCTTCAGCGAAGTGCGCGCCGTAGACCAGCAATTTCTTGGGCACGCAGCCGACGTTCACGCACGTACCACCCAGGTAACGACTTTCAGCCACAGCCACTTTCGCGCCAAAACCGGCAGCGAAACGCGCAGCCCGTACACCGCCGGAACCGGCGCCAATTACATAAAGGTCAAAATCGTAGGCCATTTTCAATCTCCTCGGCAGGCAACCAGCATACCCGCAGACGTCCGTTGGGCAAGCGCTGCAAGCGATATCGGGGGGCGGCAAATGAAAAAGCCACCCGAAGGTGGCTTTTCAATACAAGCAGGTCAAGCGCTATCAGTAAGCCTTGCCAGTCTTGTAGAAGTTCTCGAAGCAGAAGTTGGTCGCGTCGATGTAGCCTTCAGCGCCACCGCAGTCGAAACGCTTGCCTTTGAACTTGTAAGCCATGACGCAGCCGTTCTGGGCTTGCTTCATCAGGGCGTCGGTGATCTGGATTTCACCACCCTTGCCTGGCTCGGTTTGTTCGATCAGGTCGAAGATGTCCGGCGTCAGGATGTAACGACCGATGATCGCCAGGTTCGACGGTGCATCTTCAGGCTTTGGCTTCTCGACCATGCTGTGAACACGGTAGATGTCATCGCGGATCATCTCACCGGCAATCACGCCGTACTTGTGAGTTTCTTGCGGATCGACTTCCTGGATGGCAACGATCGAGCAGCGGAACTGCTTGTACAGTTTGACCATCTGGGTCAGTACGCCGTCGCCTTCGAGGTTGACGCACAAGTCATCCGCCAGCACCACGGCGAACGGTTCGTCGCCGATCAGTGGGCGACCGGTCAGAATCGCGTGGCCCAGGCCTTTCATTTCGGTCTGGCGGGTGTAGGAGAACGAGCAGTTGTCGAGCAGCTTGCGGATGCCGACCAGGTACTTCTCTTTGTCGGTGCCCTTGATCTGGTTTTCCAGCTCGTAGCTGATGTCGAAGTGGTCTTCCAGGGCGCGTTTGCCACGACCGGTGACGATGGAGATTTCAGTCAAACCAGCGTCCAGTGCTTCTTCGACGCCGTACTGGATCAGTGGCTTGTTTACCACCGGCAGCATTTCTTTGGGCATGGCTTTAGTCGCTGGCAGGAAGCGAGTACCGTAACCGGCTGCTGGGAACAAGCATTTCTTGATCATATAAGTCCTTGAAAGGGCTGTGTGTACGAGTTTCGGCGCAGTCTAATCAGGCGGAGTGCACCTTACAATGCCCCGCGCTGGCTAACCGATGCCATCATAGAGAAATATTCCCGCGGATAGTTCAATCCGCATTTTCACGCGGTCAAATCAGCGTAGCTCAAAGAGGCCGACAAACTCGACCACCATACGCTTATCGTCCCCCAATGCGAGCATTTGCCGGTATCATGGCAACTTTGAACCAGTGAACGAGACAGATAGATGACCGTAGCAAAAATCATCAACGGGTACACGGTCGACAAAGGAAAAGATGGCCAGTGGCGCATTACCGCCGCCAATGGCGAAGATGTTTCCGGGCCGTTACCCAGCGAAGCGATGGCGATTGAAGTGGCGTCGGTGTTCGACTACACCCACCCCGCGCCGAAGCGACGCGGCAAGAGTCAGGACTGATATCCTGCGGCACTCGCAGAGCCCTGCCATTGAGCAGGGCTTTTTTGTGGTCAGGTACAAACAAGTGGCCATTCGCTATAACCTTTTGCTGCCTGCGCTGTCACAGGCTTAGCCCCATCATCCTGACGACGACAACGACATGACTAAATTTTTGCCCCTGATTGCAATCCTGGCCCTGAGCGGCTGCGCCACTTCCGAGAAAATGTACCTGAACAACGGAGAGCAAGGCCTGGCAATCGACTGCTCCGGCGAAGCCAACTCCTGGGCCACGTGCTATGAAAAAGCCGATGCCTCTTGCGCGGGGACCGGCTACCGGATCGTCGGCACCGACGGATCGCCTTCCACCAAGGAAAGCGACAAAACCCTGGGGGTCGATGTCGGCAACTTCAAGAACCGCAGTGTCGTGGTGGTCTGCAAGTAGGGCGCCCTGCCCTACATGTGAATTTCCGCAAATTTGATTCCGAGACCACGCACGGTCTCGATCAAATCGTCGAGACGAGCAAACGACTCGACCTCATCGTTATCATCCACCAGAAAATAGCTGCGCCCGGCGCTCTTCTTGAAAAACACGATCCATTCCCCCGGGTTCGCGGGATTTTGAATGACGTGGGTGGCAGAGATCAGTCCCTCTGCATGGCGTTCCTGTACCTGCTCTCGCTTCATGCTCGACTCCAGAAAAGACAATGCCGCCAAAGCATGACTTTGACGGCATCGGTGTGAACGGTGGCTAGTCTATCAGCCGGAAATGCAGGCGTTGGCGGCTTTCTGCACGTCTTTAGGACGCACCGGCACATTGGACATACGCTCATGCAGCTTTATACCACTGCCACCCGAACGGTCTTCGATGTCGAACACGGCTGCCGGGGCCGATGAAAATTTCGCCGGCACGATGACGCGCATCCCGTCCTTGGTTGACTCCAGTTGCAGGGCGCCACGACTGTCGGCCAGTTTTTCGACCAGGCATTGCGCGTATTCATTGGGCTTTTTGCCTGAGATCACGTTCATGGTAGGCAACGTCTCATTAATCTCCGAGACATTCGCACAGCCACTCATCACCAATGCCAACGGCAAGGCCAACACACCCCACTTCATACAAAACCTCCGATAAAGACCCTCCGACAGCACAAATGCTGATTTTCTCCGAGGCTCGCTGCGTTTATCGCTCATAGAATTCCGAATAACTGTTTTTAATTGTCAAAGCGAACCTCGACGACCGGATAATAACCTGTTCGGGCTGATAAACTGCGCCAATCGCCCATGCTATCGTTTTGATTTTGTAGAAAAAGCCCTTCTGGAGGCGCCTCATGAAATTTATCCACCAGCGCGAGCACCTCAACGAAGACGACATCGTCGTCATCCAGTGCTCCCAAACATGCAACATCCGCTTGATGAACGACGCCAACTTCCGCAGCTTCAAGAACGGCGGCCGTCACACTTACCACGGCGGTGCGTTCGATACTTTCCCGGCCCGGATTACTGCACCGAGCACCGGTTTCTGGAACATCACCATCGACACGGTCAACCGCCGTCCGATCAGCGTGACCCGCAAACCGACCCTGACGCACTCGATCAAGATCATCCGTCGCTCCAGCACGAAACTGAGCTGAGTGACGCTCCCACACGAATAAAAGCAGGTATGACCGTGGCCCAAACGACCAAGTACGTCATCAAATACAAACTCAACGGCGAACGCCGCTTCGAATTTGCCCAGCTCGAAAAAGGCACTGAAGAAGAAGCCAAAGCCGCGCTGGACGCCATTCATGGTTCGAGCGACGACGTCATCAGCGACATTGCCGTCAGCAAAGCACTGTAACGCGACCCGGCACCCGGAGCGACAACATGGACGTCATGCTCCGCGCCCGTCTTGAATTCGACCGCAAGCGCCGGAGTGTTCACTCCCTTGGCGCCCCTTAAACTGGCCTCCTCGACCTTTGGTTAAGGAGTCAGAACATGTCTACCTCCCCGATTCGCTACATCAGCGGCACTTCCAGCCTAGGCGTCTTGTTGCTGGCGTTCAGCGCCGAGGGCCTGTGCGCGTTGCTGCTCGGTGAGGACTTGATCACGCTCGAACGCGATCTGGCGCGGCGTTTCCCTGGCCCGCCACCGCCGCAGCGCGATGAAGGTTTGATGCCGGCCCTGGAGCAAACCCTGCGCCACCTCGAAAACCCACACACCGCACTCGATCTCCCACTGCACCTGAGCGGCAGCGTATTTCAACGGGGAGTCTGGGAAGTCCTGCGGAAAATCCCCGTCGGTGAAACCGCCAGCTACCGTGATATCGCCCAGCGTCTGGGTCAGCCCAGCGCTTCCCGGGCGGTAGCGAATGCCTGTGGAGCCAACCCGGTGGCCGTTATCGTGCCTTGCCATCGGGTGCTGCGCCAGGACGGCAGCCTCGGCGGTTATCGCTGGGGACTGGAGCGCAAACGGCAGTTGCTGGATCGCGAGGCTCAGCGATGAGCGAGCAAACCTTCGATGCGCTGGACTGGGCAGCCCTGGGGCAACAAATCGATCAGGATGGCTGCGCTGTCATCAAGTCGCTGTTGAGTGCGCAGGCGTGCGATGACGTCAGCGCGCTCTATGCCCAGTCAGCGCCCTTCCGCTCTCAAGTGATCATGGCGCGACACGGTTTTGGCCGTGGCGAGTACAAGTATTTCAACTACCCCTTGCCGGACACAGTCGCCCGCTTGCGCAGTGCGCTCTACCCTCGACTGGTGCCGATCGCCAACCGCTGGTATGAATGCATGGACTTGCCGACCCGTTTCCCCGCAACCCACGAAGCGTTCCTGCAACGCTGCCATGCCGCCGGTCAGGAACGCCCGACTCCGTTATTGCTGCAATATGGCCCGCAGGACTACAACTGTTTGCATCAGGATCTGTACGGCGAACACGTGTTCCCGCTGCAGGTGGCGATTCTTCTGTCGGAACCGGACGAAGACTTTACCGGCGGCGAGTTTGTACTAACTGAACAACGCCCGCGGATGCAGTCACGCCCGCAGGTGATCCGCCTGAAGAAAGGCGATGGTCTGATCTTTGCCGTGAGTCAGCGACCGGTCAAAGGCGTTCGCGGCTATTACCGAGTGACCATGCGTCACGGCGTGAGTCGCCTGCACAGCGGAAAACGGCATACCCTTGGAATCATCTTTCACGATGCGTTATGACCCCATGAGCCCGACCACTTTCGATCTTTTTGCCGATGCCGAACCCGAGCAGGAGCCCAGACGTGAGCAGATCGGTGAACAGTCCTTCGTCTTGCGCGGCTTTGCCCTGCCCCGGCTCGATCGATTGTTGCCAGCACTTGAAGCGGTTCTGGCGGCCGCTCCGTTTCGGCAGATGGTCACCCCCGGCGGCTTTACCATGTCGGTGGCCTTGAGCAGTTGCGGCACCTGGGGCTGGACCACCGACCACAGCGGCTACCGGTATACGCGCAATGACCCACAGACCGGACGCCCCTGGCCCGAGATGCCCGACGTGTTTTTCGAACTGGCACAAGCGGCGGCACGCGAAGCGGGATTTGCCGGGTTTGTCCCTGACTCCTGCCTGATCAACCGCTATGTCCCCGGGGCCAAGATGTCATTGCACCAAGACAAGAACGAAGGTTCCTACGCCGCACCGATCGTGTCGGTGTCATTGGGATTGCCGGCCATGTTCCTGTTCGGCGGGTTTGAACGAAGCGATAAAAGCCAGCGTGTACCGTTGCTGCATGGCGATATCGTGGTCTGGGGTGGCGTCGATCGTTTGCGTTATCACGGCGTGCTGCCGATCAAGGACGGCCATCACCCACGCCTGGGTGAACAACGGATCAACTTCACCTTTCGAACCGCCGGATGAAGCCCTCGAATTCAACCGCAAGACTCGGAGTGCTGTGGTGTCGGGGGCTTGTTAATCTGAAAAAAAACGGGTCAACGGACATGAAACCATGACAACTCATTCGACCAGGATTGCCACCGAGGACGATCCTCGCTGGGCCGCCGTCGTTGCACGGGATCCCGGTGCCGACGGGCAGTTTGTCTACGCCGTGAAAACCACCGGAATCTATTGCCGCCCCAGCAGCCTGGCGCGCTTGCCGAAACCGCAGAATGTCGAATTTTTCGACACGGCAGAACAAGCCCTGGCGGCGGGCTATCGTCCCAGCAAACGGGCCACGAAGGATCAAAGCGATGTCGCCGCACAACACGCAGCAACCGTCGCTGTCGCCTGCCGCCACATCGAATCCGCCGAAAATCCGCCTGCGTTAAATGAGCTGGCGCAGGCAGCAGGCCTAAGCAGCTTCCATTTCCACCGCGTATTCAAAGCCGTGACCGGGCTGACACCCAAGGGGTACGCCACCGCCCATCGTTCCCGCAAAGTGCGCGAACGCCTGGCCGACGGCGGCTCAGTCACCGACGCCCTGTATGACGCCGGTTTCAACTCCAACAGCCGCTTCTATGAATCGGCCGATAAACTGCTGGGCATGAAGCCGGGGGATTACCGCGCGGCGGGCCAGAACAACGACATTCGTTTTGCCGTTGGCCAGTGTTCCCTGGGGGCCATTCTGGTGGCGCAAAGTGAACGCGGTGTTTGCGCGATCCTGCTGGGGGATGATCCGCATCAACTGGTTTGCGACCTGCAGGACAAGTTTCGGCGTGCGAATCTGATTGGCGCCGATCACGCGTTCGAGCAGTTGATTGCCAAGGTTGTCGGTTTTATCGAAGCCCCGGCAATTGGCCTGGATTTGCCGCTGGACGTGCGCGGCACCGCTTTTCAAGAGCGGGTCTGGCAGGCGCTGCGGGAGATTCCTGCAGGCAGCACCGCCAGCTACGCCGATATCGCTCAGCGTATCGGCGCGCCCAAAGCCGTGCGCGCCGTGGCTCAGGCCTGCGGCGCGAACAGTATTGCAGTGGCGATCCCGTGCCACCGCGTGGTACGCAGCGACGGCAACCTCTCGGGCTATCGCTGGGGCGTCGAGCGCAAGCGTCAGTTGCTGGAACGCGAAACCGTATAATCAGCGATTCACATCGACCACCACCCGCCCGCGCAATTGCCCGGCGAGCAAGCGCGGTGCGGCGTCGATGGCTGCGCTCAAGCCGATTTCATGGCTGATCAGTGGCAGCAATGCGAAGTCCAGATCCTTGGCCAGCCGATTCCAGGCTTCCATCCGCTTGGCTTTGGGCTGGGTCACGCTGTTGATCCCGGCCAACGTCACGCCACGCAAAATGAACGGCGCGACGGAGGCCGGGAAATCCATGCCTTGTGCAAGACCACAGGCGGCGACCGTGCCATTGGCCTTGGTGCTGGCGCAGGCGTTGGCCAGCGTGTGGCTGCCGACCGAGTCGATCACCGCCGCCCAGCGTTCCTTGGCCAGCGGTTTGCCCGGCTCGGACAGAGTGACGCGATCAATGATCTCGCTGGCGCCCAGTTGCTTGAGGTAATCGTGCTCGGCGGTGCGGCCCGTGGACGCTACGACTTTATAGCCAAGCTTGCTCAGCAGCGCGATGGCGAAACTGCCTACGCCGCCGTTGGCCCCGGTGACCAGGACTTCGCCCTGCTCAGGCGTGACACCATTATGTTCCAGCGCCAGGATGCACAGCATCGCCGTGTAACCGGCCGTGCCGATTGCCATGGCTTGAGCCGCGGTGAATTCCTTGGGCAGCGGGATCAGCCAGTCGCCCTTCAGACGTGCTTTTTGTGCGAGCCCGCCCCAATGCCCTTCGCCTACGCCCCACCCATTGAGCAAGACCTGGTCACCGACCTTGTAGTCCGGATGCTCGCTGACTTCGACCGTACCGGCCAGGTCGATTCCCGGCACCATGGGGAATTTCCTGACCACCGGGCTGCTGCCGGTGATCGCCAGGCCATCCTTGAAGTTCAAGGTGCTGTACGCGACCCGCACCGTCACATCGCCCTCGGGCAGTTGATCGTCATTGATCTCTTGCAGTGTGGCCCGGTAACCGCTGTCGTCTTTGTCGATCAAAATACCTTTGAACATCATTGCCTCTCAATGCAATCGATCCGGTTGTGGGGGCATTGAAATACCACAAAGAAACATCTCGCCGTACAAGACTTTAGCCAAACCTACGATGCACCGAGCGCTACCATGACGTGCGGTTACGCCTTTTTTTAAGGCCCTTGAATAACGGAAAACGTCCCGGATACAAAAGTCGACTGGCTCTGCATCAACCATTGCTGGTAAAAAACCGGTTCCATCCGCCGGAGAATCATTGAAATGAGCCAATGGCCAGACACCCGTATTCTTGACCTGCTCGGCATCGAACTGCCGATCATCCAGGCACCTATGGCCGGCGCTACCGGCTCGGCCATGGTTATCGCCGCGAGTAACGCTGGCGGCCTGGGCTCGATGCCCGCGGCGATGCTGAGCATCGAGCAGTTGCGCGAAGAGCTGAAGACGATCCGCCAACAGAGCCAGCGTCCGTTCAATATCAACTATTTTTGCCATCAGACCCCGGCCGCCGATGAGCAACGGGCTCGGGAATGGAAAAACCTGCTGGAACCGTATTATCGGGAACTGGGCGTCGATTTCGAGGCCCCCACACCGGTATCCAATCGCGCGCCGTTCGATAACGCCGCCTGCGAAGTGCTCGAAGAATTCCGTCCCGAAGTCGTGAGTTTTCACTTCGGCCTGCCGGAACAATCACTGCTGGATCGGGTAAAAGCCACCGGGGCGAAAATTCTTTCCTCGGCGACCACCGTCGAAGAAGCCGTCTGGCTGGAACAACATGGCTGCGACGCGATCATCGCCATGGGCTACGAGGCAGGCGGACATCGGGGAATGTTCCTCAGCGATGACTTGAGCAGTCAGGTCGGCACATTCGCCCTCGTGCCTCAGGTCGTCGATGCGGTGAAAGTGCCGGTGATTGCAGCGGGCGGGATCAGTGATGCGCGGGGGGTGGCGGCAGCTTTTCTGTTGGGCGCTTCGGCGGTGCAGGTGGGGACGGCTTACCTGTTCACGCCAGAGGCCAAGGTCAGCGCGTCTCACCACAAGGCGCTGCGCACGGCCAAGGAAAGCGAGACGGCGGTGACCAATCTTTTCACCGGCCGCCCAGCACGAGGAATCCTCAATCGGGTGATGCGCGAACTCGGCCCCATGAGCGATAAAGCCCCGGCCTTCCCGTTGGCCGGTGGTGCGTTGATGCCGTTGCGGGCCAAGGGCGAAGCGGATTTCAGCAATCTCTGGGCTGGGCAGGCATTCACGTTGGGCGTTGAAGTGAGTACGGCAGAGCTGACTCGGCGTTTGGCGGAGGAAGGTCTGGCCAAGTTGCTCCGTCGCTGAAGCACGCTGCTGTAGCCTGCTGCTCCAGGATCACGCAATTTCACAGACTCGGCTCCAACACATTCCGTTTGCGGGCATTACGCTATATATTTCGATATATAGCGTTTCACCCCCACGTTGCATTCGCCTATCACGGAGCCGTTTCATGCCCATGCGTGCCTCACGTTTTGCCCCGACCTGCCTCGCAAGCCTGCTCGCCGTCTTCGCGTTCGGCTCCGCTCAGGCAGGCGAAGTCCAGGTGGCCGTCGCCGCCAACTTCACCGCGCCGATCCAGGCCATCGCCGCCGATTTCGAAAAAGACACCGGGCATAAACTGGTCACCTCCGTTGGTGCAACCGGTCAGTTCTACGCCCAGATCAAGAATGGCGCGCCGTTCGAAGTGTTCCTCTCTGCCGACGACACCACCCCGCAAAAACTCGAAGCTGAAGGCGACACCGTCAAGGGTTCGCGCTTCACCTACGCCGTAGGCACGCTGGCACTGTGGTCAGCCAAGGAGGATTACGTCGATGCCAAGGGCGATGTGTTGAAAAGGAACGAATACAAGCACCTTTCCATCGCCAACCCGAAAGCCGCGCCTTATGGCCTTGCCGCCACTCAGGTGCTCGCCAAACTGGGCCTGACCGACAAGGTCAAAGACAAGCTCGTTGAAGGCCAGAACATCACCCAGGCCTATCAGTTCGTTTCCACCGGCAACGCTGAACTCGGCTTCGTGGCCTTGTCGCAGATCTACAAAGACGGCAAAGTCACCGGCGGTTCGGCCTGGATCGTCCCGGCCGACATGCACGACCCGATCAAACAAGACGCGGTGATCCTCAACAAGGGCAAGGACAACCCGGCCGCCAAGGCACTGGCTGACTACCTCAAGGGGCCCAAAGCCGCCGCCATTATCAAGTCCTACGGTTACCAACTCTAAATGACGCTGACGAGTGCCGACTTTTCCGCCATCTGGCTGACCCTGAAACTGGCGTCCCTGACGACGGTTATCCTGTTGATCATCGGCACTCCGATTGCGTTATGGCTGTCGCGCACCCGCTCGTGGTTGCGCGGCCCGGTCGGGGCAATTGTCGCCCTGCCCCTGGTCCTGCCGCCCACGGTGATTGGCTTTTATTTGTTGTTGGCGCTCGGCCCTAACGGTTTTGTCGGCCAATTCACCCAGTCATTGGGGCTCGGCACGCTCACATTCAGTTTTGCGGGACTGGTGATCGGTTCGGTGCTGTACTCGATGCCGTTCGTGGTCCAGCCGCTGCAAAACGCCTTTTCCGCCATTGGCACCCGCCCGCTGGAAGTGGCCGCCACCTTGCGCGCCAATCCATGGGACACCTTTTTCAGCGTGATTCTGCCGCTGGCTCGCCCCGGCTTCATCACCGCGGCCATTCTCGGTTTCGCCCACACTGTCGGCGAGTTCGGCGTGGTGCTGATGATCGGCGGCAACATTCCCGACAAGACCCGCGTGGTCTCGGTGCAGATCTATGATCACGTTGAAGCCATGGAATATGCCCAGGCCCATTGGCTCGCCGGGGCAATGCTGGTGTTCTCCTTTGCCGTATTGCTGGCGCTCTATTCCAGCCGTAAAACCAAAGCGGGCTGGAGCTGATCGATGATTCATATGCGCCTTAAACTGACTTATTCAGGATTCGCCCTGGAGGTGGATCTGCAATTGCCCGGCCGCGGAGTAACGGCACTTTACGGCCATTCCGGGTCAGGCAAGACCACGTGCCTGCGCTGTATCGCCGGTCTGGAGCAGGCCGAACAGGGCTTTATTCAGGTCAACGATGAAGTCTGGCAGGACAGTGACAAGAAGATTTTCGTACCGCCGCATAAACGTGCGCTTGGGTATGTTTTTCAGGAGGCCAGCCTGTTTCCTCACCTTTCGGTGCTGGCCAATCTGGAGTTCGGGCTGAAGCGCATCCCCAAGCAGCAACGCCGGGTTGACATGGCGCATGCCACTGAACTGTTGGGCATTGGTCATCTGCTGGACCGCCATCCGCAGCACCTGTCCGGAGGCGAACGGCAACGAATCGGCATCGCCCGCGCGCTGCTCACCAGCCCCAAACTGTTGCTGATGGACGAACCGCTGGCGGCGCTGGATAGCCAGCGCAAAAACGAAATCCTGCCTTATCTGCAACGCCTGCACGATGAACTCGATATCCCGGTGCTGTACGTCAGCCATTCACAGGATGAGGTCGCCCGACTGGCCGACCACATCGTCCTGCTCAGCGACGGCAAGGCGCTGGCCAGCGGACCAATCGGTGAAACCCTGGCGCGTCTCGATTTGCCCCTGGCGCTGGGCGACGATGCGGGCGTGGTGATTGAAGGCCATGTCAGCGCCTATGACCCGCACTATCAGTTGCTGACGCTGCAGCTGCCCGATACCGATCTGAGCATTCGCGTGGCGCACGCTCCGATGACCCAAGGCCAGGCGCTGCGTTGCAAGGTCCAGGCGCGGGATGTCAGCCTGAGCCTGCAAGGCGTCGAGCACAGCAGCATCCTCAATCGCTTGCCGGTGACGGTGATCAGCGAAATCGGCGCCGATAACGCCGCCCACGTGCTGATCCGCCTGAATGCGGCCGGCACACCGCTGCTGGCACGCATCACCCGCTACTCCCGGGACCAACTGGGCGTGCACCCCGGCCAGCAACTCTGGGCGCAGATCAAAGCGGTGGCCGTGCTGGCGTAAATTCGTCGGCACCACGGCGAATGGACGCGGTCAATGGCTGTACAGGCCCCCTGACTTCGTCGCCAAGGATTTTTTGCCATGCCCGATACCGCGCTGCCCGATGTGCTGCCACCCGACCTGCACTACGTCGACGACACGCAGCCTGGAATCACCCGCAAACGCTTGCGCGGCAAATTCTGCTACTTCGATCCTTCGGGCCAGTGCATTACCGATCCCGACGAAATCAGGCGCCTCAACGCCCTTGCCGTGCCGCCGGCCTATACCAATGTGTGGATCTGCGCCGACCCACGTGGTCATTTGCAAGCCACCGGCCGAGACGCTCGCGGTCGCAAGCAATACCGTTATCACGCGCGTTGGCGCGAAGTGCGCGATGCCGATAAATACTCACGCCTGCGGGACTTTGGCCTGGCACTGCCGAAGCTGCGCAAACAGCTTGAAACGCTGCTGGACGCTCCGGGTTTCAGCCGAGATAAAGTCATGGCCACCGTGATTACCTTGCTCGATGCGACGCTGATTCGGGTCGGCAACACGCAATACGCCCGGGAAAATCGCTCCTATGGCCTGACCACCCTGCGAAGCCGTCACGTCGAGGTCAACGGCAGCGCGATCCTGTTCCAGTTTCGCGGCAAGAGTGGTGTCGAACACCAGATCACCGTGAAAGACCGACGCCTCGCGCGAATTATCAAGCGCTGCCTGGAGATTCCCGGACAAGACCTTTTCCAATACCTGGACGAAAATGGCGAGCGACACACCGTTAGCTCCTCAGATGTCAATGCTTACCTGCAAACCCTCACCGGCGCCGACTTCACGGCCAAGGATTATCGGACATGGGCTGGGAGCGTCCTGGCGTTGTCGGTGCTGCGTGAGTTGCAGTGGGAGCCTGAGTCGGACGCGAAACGGCATGTGGTCGAGATGGTCAAGAACGTTGCCAGGCAACTCGGTAACACCCCGGCCGTGTGCCGCAAGTGCTACATCCACCCGGCGGTGCTCGAAGGTTTTATGCTCGGCGCCTTGGCCCAACTGCCGCGGCCGAGACTGCGTAAAGGTCTCAGGGCAGAAGAAGTCGGGCTCGCCATGTATCTGGAGAAAATGATCGCTGAGGCAGAATCGACAAAATGACCCGTCCATTTTTTGCACGATTGCAAAGAGCTTCTATAGTTGATGTGGACATGAATCAGCTGCGGTGACGCCATGGAAGACATTTTCGTTGTGAAGCGTTGCAACAAGATCATCATTCATGGCCGCCGGGCCGGAGAATCCGGCCACCCGCCACCCGACGCCGCCGTCTGGTATCGCATTGAAGATACCCGCACCCGTGGCTTTATCGGTGACGGCTTCGATCTTGAAGAAGATGCCCAACGTGAATGCCGGCAGCTCAATACCAGGTCACAAGTGACGGCCCGACAAGCCTGAAGTCCGGGTCTATACTGAAATCAGCTGAAGGACCAGCGACCCCATCGGCAGAAAGCTCGCACCCAGCGGGCTTTTTGCTGCTATTTGTCAGGTTTCTTGAACGGAGGTGTTTGCCATGTCCGAAAAAGAGTCCATCACCACCCTGCTTACCCTGCTCGACTCCCGCCAGGCTCGACTTGCCGCTGCGTGCAAGGAGATTGCCGATTGGGTAGACCATCAAGGAGGGCATCCGACAGCCCTCAGAATTCGTGACCGCCTGAACGACATTGAAAAAGACGCGCCACTGATTCGAAACACTCTGTCTTCGTTAAAACCTGTCGACCCGCCTCTTCCACGGTTCAGATGATTCGATCTGGGCGCGCGATTCAAGAACAGGGCCTGATCCAGGACGTGTGAACGGCGACTTGATCGTCAGCGCGTCCTTGCCTGTCTGATTATCTTTTTCTCCACACCCTACCTGGCCTGACGCCGGGATTTTTTGTGACTTCTTTTCACGTAACGTTCACAACACACACCCTACAGTGGGTTCACTCCTTTGATGAACCCCTTGGCCTGCCCGCATGCAGGCCATTTTTTTGCCCGCTGGGCAGCCAACGAACGTCTTCATTAGCTGGAGGTCAAACAGTCACACGTCACGAAGGAGACGTCCCATGGTCACTCACTTCAAAGTCAGCGGGCATCTGGCCTGCGGTCACAAAGGCAGCAATCTCACATCAACCAGCGAATTGACCCGCGTAAAGTGCAGAAGCTGCCGCAACACCGACGCGTTCAAGGACGCGCGCAAAGCCGAACGTAACGCAGCACGCCGTGCTGCGCGTAAGGCCAAAGTTACTCACACCGCCAATGACTGGCGCGCCGCCTGGGTACAACGGTTGACCGCCATGGCCGGACTGCAAAGGTTACCCCGTGGTTTTACCGGCCAGCCTTTCGTTTAAAAACTGCGCCAGGAAAGATCTCATGCGGGAGAGAACCTGCTCGCGATGAGGGCAGCACATTCAACATTGATGTGACTGACCTTCAACCATCGCGAGCCGGCTCGCTCTCACCGGGGGATTGGCCCTGACAGGTCTGTTGATGAGTCGCACGTGTTCAAGTTCGCCGGCTCCATGATTTCAGCGAGCGACATGCGCTTGAAGGCTTCAAACAAGCGCCGGCCCTCTTCGGGCGCACAAGAAATGGCCAGTCGCATAGTCGCTTCACCTAGCTGCCAGATCAGAAAGGCAGAATCAGCAACCCGCTGCGCATCGCTGCCTGGAAACACCCGCAGCATCGCATCGGCCAGCAAGCCGCCCGCCACACGACTCTCCTCCAGCTCCAACGCCAGCAACTGCTTGTCTGCCTGCATGCCTGACCAAATATCACGCATCGCAGGTTCGGCCTGAACGATCTCGTAATACTGATCCAGCAGGTCCGAATAGGCATCCGCCAACCCTTGCGCATCTTGCACCGTCACCAGCGCCTCTTCGATACAACGACGGCTTGCCGCGTTATAGCGCTCGGCCAGTGTGCGAATGACCGAGCTCTTGTCAGGGAAGTACTGATAAAGCGATCCGATCGAGATCTCCGAGCATTCGGCAATTTCGCTCATTTTTACCTGGTCGCTGCCCTTGGTTGCGATCAGTTGCGTCGCCACCGCCAGGATTAGCTCCTGCCGCTCGCGACTGCGTTGTTGCGTGGGATTGCGGCGGGTCGGCTCCGTAACAGGTTGCTCGAGCCCGGTGGCAGCTTTCTTTGGCACTGGCGTGATTCCGATCAATAACATGACAAGCACTCACCTTAGCACCACCCGCGAACGCTCCCAAGTGGTTGCATCCGTATGTCGGTTTCCTCCTTAACATTGATTGACGGTAGAACATGAGCGTTTATCATCTTCTTAACGTGAGCATTCCTCACATTAACCCGATGGAGACGAACGCGATGAAAACCACTCAGGACACCCTCCTCGTTCTCGGTGCTACCGGTAAAACAGGGCGCAGGATCACCCAGCATCTCCAGGCCGCAGGATTGCCTGTGCGCTTGGGTTCTCGCGGCGCGAATCCTCCCTTTGACTGGGAAAATCGACGGACCTGGGATGCGGCGCTTGATGGCGTTCACGCTGTTTACATTTCCTATCAACCGGACCTCGCCATTCCGGGTGCCCTCGATACTATCCAGGCGTTTACCAACCTGGCCGTCAAACGTGGCGTCGGCAAATTGGTTCTGCTGTCCGGACGTGGCGAGGTTGAAGCGGAACAAGCCGAACGCGTCATTCAAAACAGCGGTGTCGACTGGACGATCCTGCGGGCCAGCTGGTTCTTCCAGAACTTCAGCGAGGCGCATTTTCTGGAGCCCATTCTTGAAGGAGAACTGGCCCTTCCCGTCGGCAATATCGCGGAGCCCTTCGTCGATGTGGAGGACATTGCCGAAATTGCAGTCCAGGCACTGACCCAACCGGGGCATTCACGCCAACTCTATGAATTGACCGGGCCACGGGCACTGACTTTTGCCCAAGCGGTCGATGAGATTGCTCAAGGGACCGGGCGCGAGATCAGTTTCGTCGCCGTACCGCCGGATGCATATCGTCAGGCACTGGAGCAGGCACAACTTCCTGCGCAGTCGATTGACCTGGTGCTTTATCTCTTCACCACGGTGCTCGACGGTCGCAACACGCCGTTAGCCAATGGCGTTCAGCGCGCACTTGGCCGGCCCGCGCGCGACTTCAGCGATTATGTTCGGCGCACCGCTGCTACAAAAATCTGGCAGAACCAGGTTTGAGGTTGACGAGGATCATCTATCAAGAATTGCGGAGCAGAAACGACAAAGGCCTGCATGAGTTTCCTCATGCAGGCCTTTGATATGTATGGTGCCCGAAGCCGGAATCGAACCGGCACGCCCTTACGAGCGGGGGATTTTAAGTCCCATGCGTCTACCAGTTTCGCCATTCGGGCGGTAGCGCGGTGAAGCTGTCTGGCTTGTGCAACAGAGGACGAAATATATACATCCCGCCCCGGTGAAGCAAGTTCGCAGATCCCCTTTTCAAGACAAAATCTTGCAAGGTAGCGCAAATAAAAAAGCTCCGTAAATCATAGATCTACGGAGCTTGTTTATAGTGGAGGCCGAGGTCGGAATCGAACCGGCGTAGGTGGATTTGCAATCCACTGCATAACCATTTTGCTACTCGGCCTCAAACATCTGATGTCATGTAGCGCAACATCAAATGTGTACAAACCTGGAACAGGAAACGAGCTTATGATTCACGCTCTATCTCCTTGAAAACATTGAGCTTTTTCAGCCGTCTGTGCTTTCGATGGCGTGAATTATGTACTCATTTCCTGAGGCTGGCAACCCCTTGATTTCAAAAAAAATTCTGGCAGCAAGTTTTGTTGGCCCCCGGGTGTTTGTGCCCTGCCAGGCAACAAGAGACTGATCATAAGGTGACTGGCTTGGTATCTGATCCCTGCAAGGTTGTCGTTTTCCGGTAGTACCTCCGGGATCGGACCTCAAGTTGTCACTATCACCGCCGACTAGTGAGGTAGGAACTTAATGAGCATGGAGCTGCCGTGACCCTGATATCTTCAATCTCCGCCCCCCAGCCACTGGCAATCGCTAAAGTGGTGGCCACCGTGCCCATCGGCAATCCCATCGAATCAACAGCCGTCACTGATTCGCCCTCGTCGATAGTCACCTTGCTGCAAGATAACAAAGCCGTCGATGCACTGACGTATACCTCCCGGGGCGGGATAGCGCAGCTTGACGCACCGCTTTCCTGGGAATACACGCAGCATGACAAAGTGTCCTTGCACATGAGGGGCAATTTCGGAAGTTCGTCGACGGCCGGCCGGTTCCAAAATCTGGGCGCATCGCTGCTTTTGCAACTGGCTGAGACCAACAAGAACATTTCCCAGTCAGTCCTTCGCTCATCGACTGGAAGGCCTCTCGAAGCTGGCGAGCTGGCGGCTGCCCAAGCCAAACTCCATAGTGGCATCGCAGATAACTCCATCAGCCTCACGCTGAATACAGCGAGTGGCAAAACTATCCAACTGACCCTCTCCAGTCAGGACAATGCGCTGGCGGTACAGGCGCAGGTCGAGGGTGGTGATCTCAGCAAAGAAGAACTTGCTGCGCTGGGCGCAATGGCAGACGGATTTGAGTCGGCCATTCAAGGGCTCACTGCGGTGCCTCCGCAACTCAAACTGGACACCTTGATTCAGTTCGACTCCAAGGTGTTTTCCTCGGTCGATCTGGTGACACGATTCAAGCTCAGCGATGACAGCACGCAGACCCTTGAGCTGCATGCCGATGCAAGCCAGCGCCGGGTAAGCATGAAGGGCGCATCGGGCGATCTCAACATAGCCGTGGACTTGAAAAATGCTGCGATTCTGGGCAACAGCACTCAGAAGGCCAAGGCGCTTGAGGGGTACATCCGTCAAATAGAAGCGGCGCGCGACCGAGGCGACGGCGACCGACACCTGCTGTCGATGTTCGATAGTGCATTTAAGGCCGTTCACACAAATTACTCGGAAAGCCTCGCCGCAACCGTGCGGCAGCCCCCAGGCTCGAACTACCTGACAGACACCGACCGCAGCATGCTTACCGGCCTGGCCGATTTCAGTGCGACGGTCACCGAGAAGACTGTAAACGGCAATCCTGCGCGGCCTGCCGAACTTGATTCATTCAGCTATGACGTGTCCCAATCCACGCAATCCAAAGGTGCGAATCGGCTCAATCGCACGCTTGTTCAGGATCAGCAATCCCATCTGACAGCCCAGTACCATAAGCCTCTGTATGCCGGGCAAAAGCTGGAACTGACGACGGACTCGGAATCGCAGAATTACCTGTACTACCAGATCAACGATCAGGCCAGCAGCACGAGCCGCATCGGTTATGCCGAAGGTGAGTTGGTCGAGGCTTCCATCAGCCATTCGGCAAGCCAGTCCACTCGCATTGCCAAATACGTAAAGGGGAATTTGGAAGAAGACAATTTGACGCCTGCCTCATCCTCGAAGACGCAGAATCTTCTCGTCGTTCTGCAACAGGCACTGCAGCAGGATAAGGCGGCGAATCTGGGACGAGGCAGGTCATTTCTCGAATACACCTTGGCCGCTATCCAGGACAAAGTAATGTTGGTCAGCGATCCGAGTGAAATCAAGGATTGACCCGTCAACCGAGCGAGAGAGAGTCACTCATACCAGGTCTGGGGCAGATTTATGACCTGCCCTTGTTATTACCGACGGCATGCACGATGAGCCAACTTGTTGAGCGGGACGGTGCGGAGAAATACCTGGCAAATGCCGCGGGTGATTCTTTAACACAGATAACCGAGTCTATTTCTCAGAGCAACGAGCGAAATCTGGTCATTGCAAGCGCTTCGGAGGAGCAGGCACAAGTATCTAGAGAGGTTGATCGTAATCTGGTCGACTCAGTCTGCAGCAGGTGCCAATCAAACCAGTGCGGCCAGTAATGAGTTGTCACGGCTGGCTGTTGATCTAAGTGGAATGGTGACTCGATTTATAGTTTAACCACGGAAAAATGCCAAAAGTGTGGCGAATTACAACGTTCTCGTCACCCTGCATTGTGGCCGTGCGCACGTCCGCCCGCAATCGGACGGAACACGTTAAACAGCCTGAAACAGTTAATGTTCACGGCCATCACCCGGCATTAATATCCTTCATTCAGGGCTCTGGAACGGGGGTTAAGAGCTGAAGCTTTTAGCCGGCAGGCCAATATCCAGGCTACCCACCGTTTCAGTACCCCTCCTCCTATTCGAATGTCCCGACCAGTCCTGCCATCGCTTGATACCATTCAGCACACTTGTATGAAGCTTTAATGTCTGGAAGGTCTTTTTGTGAACGTTATCCGTCATTGGTTACGACAACCCTATGCGCGCCTCGTCGCGCTGATCGGATTGGTCCTGATCTTGCCTCTATGCCTGCGTGCGGCACTGGGTTGGTCGAGTCCACTCGGCTACCTTTCAGATCTGGGAATTGCCAGTCTTCTCATCGTCACCCTGCATCGTCGTCCCTGGTGGTTAGCGCTGCCGGTGTTGCTGGTTTGGGGAATTATGACGTTGGCGACTGCTGAACTCGTCAGCGCGGTCGGGAGGTTTCCAAACGCCACAGACCTGCAGTACTTGATTGACCCTCAATTTCTGGAAAACTCTGCCGGCGGTGGTTTCGCCCAGCCATGGCTGGCAGCCACCCTGTGCTTTGGACTGGCGATCTGGTTGATCACGCAGTGGATGGGCCGCTCCAAACCTACTCCAGCCTTACCACGCAGTGTGTGGGCAGCACCGTTGCTGCTGTTGATCGGCCACTGGGGTGCCCAACACCTCTACCCCACCGACGAAGACCCCTGGCGCTTGTTCAACCTCCCGCATCAGTTACTGTCCGCGAGCGTTGGAGACGTTCAGTCAAGTGCTGAAGAATGGTTGGCAGGTGATGTTGTCGATGTCCCTCCAGAAATGGCGGGACTCACCCAACTCGATCTGGAAGGACAGAAACTGCTCGCCGCTCCCGGGCGGGCGCGGAATGTGTTGATCATCGCACTGGAAGGTATTCCCGGCGCCTACGTGGGTGTGAATCGCGAAGCCTTGCACAGCAGCTATCAGGAAAATCTCATGCCCAATCTCAGTCGATGGGCAGAGCGCGGCATGAATACGCCGGACTACGTCCTTCACAGCCACCAAACCATTCGCGGTCTGTATGCAATGCTGTGTGGCGATTACGACAAACTGGACAACGGCACGCCGAAGGGGGTGGAAATGTTGACCCAGAGCGAACGCAATCAAGCGTGCCTGCCAGCCCAGTTACACCAGAACGGATTCGCCACGCACTATCTCCAGGGTGCGGGCCTGCGTTTCATGGCAAAAGACAAAATCATGCCGCACATCGGTTTCGATGCCACTCATGGACTGGAATGGTTCACCAACAGCAACTACCTGGAATTCCCTTGGGGCAAGGACGACAAGGCCTTCTTCGAAGGAGCCCTTGAGTACGTTGGCCAGCTGAAAAAACAGAAAAAACCGTGGATGCTGACGCTACTGACCGTTGGCACCCACCAGCCCTATTCGGCTCCTGAAGACTACCTGGAGCGCTACGACACACCCAAGCAGGCCGCCGTCGGGTATCTGGATGATGCGCTTGGGCAATTCCTCAACGGCCTGGAACGTCAGGGAATGTTGAAAGACACCCTGGTGGTGATCACCTCGGATGAATCCCACGGTATCGATGGAGTGCGCCTGGCGTCCTCTTGGGGCTTCAATCTAATGCTCGCGCCCGAGCAGGATCAGTTGCCCAAGGTGAAGTCCGGGGTTTACGGGCATGTCGATCTGAGTGCCTCGATACTTGACTATTTCGCCTTGCCCTTCCCCCCAGCCTTGAGCGGTCGCTCCCTGTTTCGCGACTATGAAACGGGCCGCGAAATCATGTCGTACACCAACGACAAGTTGCGCTATCACAATGGTCAGGGCACCTTGACCGAGTGTGACTTTCAACAGCGCTGCCGGAATTACGCCAGCCCAGGCTTCATCGCGGAACATGCGACCTTGACTGGTCAGTACGGAGGCAAGCGCGCCCGCCAAATCGCAGCCAGAGCGACGGCGCTGGATCATTCGCTGCTGCGCACACCCTTGAACCAGCACTACCAGTTCGGCAGTTCCGCCATCATCCCTCTTCAGACAGCGATCAAGGATGACTGGGCCGATAACCTCATTGGTGCGCAGTACCTGGAAATGCCAAAGGGCTCACTCACTCGCGTGCGTCTGACCGTGCGCTCGGTAGATCCACAACAGGATGCCTACATTCTGCTCAAGGCCAAGGAGCGGGAACAGGATGTCCCATTGGGCCTCCCCGCAGAAATGATTGTCACTGCGGATCAGCCATTGGAGATGCACTTCAGTTTCGACAATCCGCAGCCGCGCAAGGCGTTCTCTTTTCACTTGCTGGGCTACGGGTTGGGGGCCGTTGAGGTGAGTGACTTCAGTGTAATTACTGAGTTACCGGGGCAGGACGACCTACCCACGAATATCGACAAGGCAGAGGGCTAGTCGCGACCGATCAGGCAGGCGTATGAGGCGGCAGAGAGAATTGAATCATCGCTCCCCGGGGCTGATTCGAACTTGCCCATAATCGACCGCCATGCGCCTCTATGATCGAATGTCAGATTGACAGCCCCTTGCCCAGGCCGGTCGCCTTGGTCGTATAGAAAGCGGTGAACACCCGCTCGGTTTCACCTGCAGCGAACCCTGGGCCGCTGTCGCTCACCTGCACCAGCTCGCTGCCCTGCTCTTCCATCTCGGCGTTGATCTGTAACTGTCTCTCGCCGCCGTTGACGCTGCTCATTGCCTCTAAAGCGTTAAAAATCAAATTCAGCAACACCTGTTGCAGTTCTACACGATCGCCGTGTACTAACGGCAAATCTTGCGCGATGTCTGTATGCACCGAAGCACCATTACTGGTTGCCTGACTGCGAGTGAATTCGACCATTTCGCCGATGATTTTCGCGATGTCTACGGGTCCCTTTTGTGGCGGGGCCTTGCGGATATGCCCCCGGATCCGATCCAGAACCTCGGCCGCGCGATGAGCATCCTTAATCACGTTGTCGAGTACCTGTTTTATCTCGCCAAGATTAGGTGGCTGGGCGCCCATCCAACGCAGCGCAGCGTGAGCCCCCATAACGGTGGCGGCAATAGGCTGGCTGACTTCATGGGCTATCGAAGCTGCCAGTTGGCCCATCGTCGCGACACGGTTAGCGTGCGCCAATTCCACCTGGACATTGCGATAACGCTGTTCGCTTTGACAAGCGTTTTCTTGCGACTGGGCATTTGCTCAATGAGCGGCCCTCATAAAGATTCGGCGCTCCTATCGCCTCATTGAACCATGACAATTCACAGCGTTTGTATAATTTCGCCATACAAAGGCACTGCGCACAATTGCAGCTGTCACCTTCGTTATCGAAGCGCTTAGACAAGCCGAGTAATTATTCTTAGGTGTTACCTGGTCACACTAAGAGGTTAGTCAGGCAACCGATCGTAGAAGCCATTAAATGCTATTTTCAGCGGACAATAAATCTGTTCCGTGGAGGGATGTCTTAGCCCATATATTTGCATTGGAGAAAACGCTATAAAATTTCTGCCCATGCTATTGGCTATTGGCTATTGGCTATTGTTGCGATAGCGAATTTTGGATTCGCTGGTCCGCCTAGCTGGATTGCGAAAGATACTGTGTTTTCGGGCCCTGACAGCGATACTCGACTGCGCGCGAATACATGGTCGACCAGCGCGGATGGGACGGAAGGTTGTTCGAGTCCTGTACGGGATATCCGCGCCGACAGTACTAGCGGCAATACTATTAGATTTGTTGCTCAAGGCGCCGACCACATACCTGAACATCTCAGTCTGATCATCGATATCGCGTCGCCCTCTCTCGCCGATGATGCCAAGCGTGAAATGATCAAAGCCACCAAGCGCCTCTCGGTGAGAGCGCTGGGCTTATCAATACCGCATAAGATTGACGAATCGATACTGAAAGGCGAGAACGTGCAACTTGAAATGGGCAGTGGCGTCGTGACGGTCATCCGTACTAACCGGGCCCAGGGGGCATATCAGTTGACGTTGACCATGCAATAAACGCCGGATAAAAACGCCGAAATCACCGAAACCGATTAAACACGACACGCCGCTAACCCTTAGCGCATTCACGCCAAGCGTTAATATTGTAAGAGAGTGTTTCCGAAGGCGACACCCTCTTACAGACAAGATTTCTAACTACATTCAGTCATCGCCTTTCAAATCGCGGTTTTCTGCCTAGACTTGCTCTTGTCCGCCGTGCGCATGCTTTTCAGAGCATGGAATCGCACGAAAAACTAAAACAAGAGGAATTCCCCCCATGTTCAAACCCATGTGGAAAGCACTCGCCTGCGCCCTTGCCCTTGGCACCATGAGCACGGTCATGGCTGCTGATCCGGTGATTATAAAATTCTCCCACGTCGTTGCAGAGCAGACTCCCAAAGGCCAAGGCGCCCTGCTGTTCAAGAAACTGGTGGAAGAACGCTTGCCCGGCAAGGTCAAAGTAGAGGTCTACCCCAACTCTTCGTTGTTTGGCGATGGCAAAGAGATGGAAGCCTTACTGCTCGGGGACGTACAGATGATTGCACCGTCGCTGGCCAAGTTCGAGCACTACACCAAGACCGTTCAACTGTTCGACCTGCCTTTCCTGTTTGATGACATCTCCGCCGTTGACCGCTTTCAGCTGAGCCCGCAGGGCCAGGGACTGCTCAAGTCCATGGAAGACAAAAACATCACAGGACTGGCCTATTGGCACAACGGGATGAAACAACTGTCCGCGAACAAAGCGCTCCGAGTGCCGGGTGATGCCCGTGGGTTGAAGTTCCGGGTGCAGGCCTCTGCCGTGCTAGAGGAACAGTTCAAGGTCATACGCGCCAATCCACGCAAGATGAGCTTCGCCGAGGTTTATCAAGGCTTGCAGACCGGTGTTGTCAACGGAGCGGAGAATCCTTACTCGAACATTTACAGCCAGAAAATGCATGAAGTACAGAAGTACATCACCGAATCCAACCACGGTGTACTGGACTACATGCTGATCACCAACACCAAATTCTGGAATGGTTTATCGCCAGAGCTTCGTGGCGAGCTGGACAAGATCCTCGTCGAAGTCACCGCCCATGTGAACAAAGAGGCCGAGCAGCTGAATCAGAACGCCAAGCAGAGCATCATTGCGGCCAAGACCACCGAGATCATCATCCTGACGCCTGAGCAGCGCGACCAATGGCGCGTTGCGATGAAGCCCGTGTGGAAGAAGTTCGAAGGCGATATCGGCGCCGAGCTGATCACCGCGGCTGAAGCTGCCAACCAGGCCCAATGATCGGTGGACGACAGGTGTTGCCGCCTTGGCAGCACCTGCCTGCCATCCGCTACAGGAGATGCCATCCATGAATGCTCTTCGGCGCATCTGGGAACACTTCGAGGAAGGCTTCATCGTCTTCCTTCTGGCGGCCATGACGTTGGTAACATTCGTCTACGTTGTCCTCAACAACCTCTACACCCTGTTCTACCGTCTCGCCGAGAGCTGGGAAAGCGCCAGCGAATCGCTGTTCGCCATCGGCGACGGCGTCATGGGTATGGCGCAAGCCATGACCTGGAGCACCTCACTGACCAAGGCCCTGTTTGGCTGGCTGATATTTTTCGGGCTGTCGTACGGCGTGCGCACCGCGGGCCATATCGGCGTCGACGCCCTGGTCAAGTTGGCCAGTAAACCGGTGCAACGGTTCATTGGCATTATCGCCTGCCTTTTCTGCCTGACTTATGCCGGGCTGCTCAGCATCGCCAGTTTTGGCTGGATCCAGACCCTGATGGTTGCCCAAATTGGCGCCGAAGACCTGGGCCAATACGGGATCATGCAATGGCACATCGGGTTGATCGTCCCCGTAGGGTTCGCCTTGGTTTTCATCCGTTTCGCTGAAATTCTCGTGCGCATCCTGCAAAACAGGCAGACCGGCCTGGGCCTGGCTGATGAAGCCGCAGATGCGTTGAAGCTGACCGAACACGAGGATGACAAGTCATGACCATTGCCTTCCTCTTTGCATCATTGTTCGTGCTGATGTTGATCGGCGTTCCCATTGCTATCTCCCTGGGGTTGGCAGGCTCACTGACCATCGTTTTTTTCAGCCCGGACTCGGTGCGCTCACTGGCGATCAAGTTGTTCGAAACGTCGGAGCACTACACGCTGCTGGCCATCCCGTTCTTTCTGCTCGCGGGGGCCTTCATGACCACCGGTGGCGTCGCTCGGCGGCTGATTGACTTTGCCAATGCCTGTGTCGGTCATATCCGTGGTGGTCTGGCTATCGCTGCCGTGTTGGCGTGCATGTTGTTCGCTGCCCTTTCAGGATCGAGCCCAGCCACTGTGGCGGCGGTGGGTTCAATTGCCATTGCCGGCATGGTCCGCTCCGGTTATCCGCAGGCCTTCGGCGCGGGGATCGTCTGTAACGCTGGGACCCTGGGCATCCTGATTCCACCCTCGATCGTCATGGTGGTCTACGCCGCCGCGACCGAAACGTCTGTCGGCAAACTGTTCATGGCGGGCGTGTTACCAGGCCTGCTGCTGGGGTTGGCGCTGATGGTGGCGATCTACATCGTCGCCGTGAAGAAAAAGCTGCCCGCCATGCCGCGCGCGACGTTCCGTGAATGGCTTGGCACGGCACGCAAGGCGATCTGGGGTCTACTGCTGATGTTCATCATCCTGGGAGGTATCTACTCCGGGATGTTTACCCCCACCGAAGCTGCGGCGGTGGCGGCCGTGTACTCGGCCTTCATCGCCTTGTTCGTCTACAAAGACCTGACGTTCCGCGAAACGCCAAAGGTCCTGCTGGACTCGGCCAAGCTGAGCATCATGCTGATGTTCATTATTGCCAACGCCATGCTCTTCGCGCACGTTTTGACCACCGAGCAACTACCGCAACAGATCACCGTGTGGGTGATAGAGGCGGGTCTGACACCGATGATGTTCCTGCTGGTGGTGAACATTGTGCTGTTGATTGCAGGGGCCTTTATGGAACCTTCGGCCATCATCCTGATCCTGGCACCGATCCTCTTCCCCATCGCCATGAAGCTGGGTATCGATCCCATTCACCTGGGCATCATTATGGTGGTGAATCTGGAGATCGGCTTGATCACGCCGCCCGTGGGTCTGAACCTGTTCGTGACCTCTGCTGTGACAGGTATGACTCTGCCGGCAACGATCAGAGCCGCCATGCCTTGGCTGATGATACTGCTCCTGTTCCTGATCCTGATTACCTACGTGCCTTGGATCTCCCTGGCTTTACCAAACTGGCTGGGCATGAGCTGATGCCTCCCCTGTCCGGGTACTGGACGTTCGTATCCGGACAGGGCTTTCACGTTTGTGCTACCCCGGCCACTTAGTGTTGTCCTGAGTCCGTCCAGCAACTCCATAGATCCACTGAGGCCGGGTTGCTGACGGGTGGCCCTAGCCACTCGCTCATCTCATGACATTGCTGTTGGAAGCATAACTGGTAGTCACCTGCTTGCGGGGTGCGTCCCAGACTCAGAGGCTGCAAAGGCGGCAGGTGACGTTGATAGTGCCAACTGCCTTTTTCCAACCTGGCCTCCGGGGGAATCTCCATACCCGCGCCATTCCCTTTGACCCTGGCCTCGGTGAGCACAAGTCCCTGCTCCGAGACGCGGTAGTCTTCTTCCCAACGAATTTTTTCAATTGAGTGGTTCCAAGCCAGTGTAAAGCTTGAAACAGGGAGTTGGGCCCAGGCGACGCCGGCCAAACCCAGGCACAAGCCAATCATGCGATGGCCGGTCTGACACGACGAGATCGCCAGACATGCTGAAGTATTATCAACACACCCAGCACGAAACCGATTTCGTCAGTCAACGGCAGCGCAACGACCAACAAAGCACCTGCGGCGAAACTCAATACACGCTCCCAAATCGGCATCTTCTGTTGCAGATAACCTGTGGACGCCATTCCCCAGAGGCCAACGGCCAACACTGTCTTCACCAACATATAAGCCGTCATCCACAAATTGTCGCCTTGCATCATGAGCGCAGGGTTGTAGACCGCCATGAACGGAATGACAAAGCCAGCCAATGCAATACGAACCGCCCACAGACTGATCTTGAATCCTGTTTCCTTGGCGATGGGCGCTGCGGCAAAGCATGCCAAAGCAACCGGTGGCGTAAGGTCTGCAAGAATTCCGAAATAGAAAACGAACATGTGCGACACGATCAGCGGCACACCCAACTCAAGCAGAGCAGGTGCTGCAATCGAACTGGTAATGATGTAGTTGGGAATCGTCGGGATACCCATGCCCAACACAAGGCAGGTAATCATCGTCAGTATGAGTGACAACAACAAATTATCCCTGCCGATGGCCAGTATGTAACCAGCGAAAGTCGAGGCTATCCCCGTCAATGACACTACGCCGATGATGATTCCCACTAGCGCGCAAGCAATCCCGACCGGTACAGCATGGCGAGCACCTTCGACTAACGCATGCAGGCAAATACTCAGGGTTGCTCGGCCTCCCTGAATGAACCAGCAGATGACCACTAACGTGGCGATCACCGCAAAGATCACGCTAATACCCAACTGGAAAAAACCGACGCAGAGGACACCAAGCGCGATCCAGAACGCACACCGCAACGCGAAACTGGACACCCGAAGAATGATTGCCGAACCGAGAATAACGATGGCTGTTAGCGCCAGCCCCACCATTCCGGAGAACAGCGGAGTACGTCCGGAAAACAGCAGGTAGACCAGGACAAAAAGCGGAATCAGCAAATACCAACTTTCCTTTACCGCACCCCATGCGCTGGGGCATTGGTCTTTGGGTAACCCCTTAAGGTCGGAGCGTTTTGCCTCAAGGTGAACCATCCAGAACACCGAACCGAAATACAGGATGGCTGGAATTAACGCAGCTTTGGCGATCTCTACAAACGGGACATTAATTGTTTCCGCCATAATAAACGCGACAGCCCCCATCACAGGCGGCATCAGTTGGCTGCCCATGCTCGACGTCGCCTCTACGCCGCCAGCAAATGCTGCCTTGTAGCCGAAGCGCTTCATCAATGGAATCGTGAACTGCCCGGTTGTGACAACGTTCGCAATGCCTGAGCCTGTGATCGTCCCCATCAAAGCCGATGACGCGACCGATACTTTTGCCGGCCCCCCGAGTTTGTGGCCAAACAGTCCCATCGCGAAATCTGTGAACAATTTGATCATGCCGGCCTGTTCGAGAAAGGACCCGAACAAAATGAACAGGAAAATATAGGTAGCGGAAACGTAGGTTGGTGTGCCGTAGAGACCTTCGGTGCCGAATGACAACTGGTTGACGATTTGATCGAATCCGTAGCCTCGATGAGCCAGGTCGCCTGGCAGGTATTCACCCAATAGACCGTAGGCCAGAAACAATCCACAGATGACAGGCAAAGCGATCCCCATCACCCGACGCGCCGCCTCAAACACCAAGGCGATCAATACCAGCCCAACCACCATGTCAGCTGTAGTCAGGTCACCTGAACGCTGGATCAAATCCGCCTCGAAGAACCATTGATACAAAGCAGTGGTAATCCCCGCGAGGCTCAATATCCAGGCCAGCGGCTGCCAAGGACGTGCTCTGCCGTACGCCGGGTAACTCAGAAACACCACCCACAGCAGGAAACCAACGTGCACCGCGCGCAGCACCTGGCTGGAAACAGGCGCAAACGCAGCGGTAACAATCTGGAAAACAGAAAACAACAACGCCACGTAGAACAGCGTCTTCGGCCAGTCGCGTGGGTTGGCGGCGATGCCATGATGATCTTCGCTCATTGGGTACCTGCCTCAAAACTACATAGAAGGGTACGAACCGCTCTATCGCTCTAGCGACCATCCCCGTGGCGCATTTTTGGATTACAGCGCTCCAGCTTCCTTGTAGTAGCGCTCGGCACCGGGGTGAAGTGGAATGGGTAGATTCCTGGCAGCATTTTGCAACTTGATGTCCTTGGCGGCTGAGTGAGAATTACCCAGGCGAGTGAGGTTTTCGAACATCAGCTTGGTCATCTGGTAGGCAACATCCTCAGAGACGTCCTCGCGTGTCACAAAAATATTAGTGATCGCCACAGTAGGCACTGGCTCAGGTTGTCCGTCATAGGTGTTGGCTGGAATTTGTGCAGGCTGATAAGCGGCATTGCCGATTTTCGTAACCACATCAGGAGGGATCGCGACGTAGTTCAATGGCATGGTTGAGGAAAGGTCGCGGATGGCCGCCATGCCTAAACCCGAGGACTGAAGCGTGGCATCTAACTGACGGTTTTTGATCAGCTCTACCGACTCCGCGAAGGGTAGGTATTGGACTTTGCTCATGTCTTCGTACGTCAATCCCGCCGCTTTGAAAATCGCACGTGCGTTCAGTTCGGTACCGGACTTCGGGGCGCCGACGGAGATGGTTTTCCCTTTCAAATCCGCCAAGGTTTTGATGCCGGACTCTTTATTCGCAACAATTTGAATGTAGTTCGGATAGGCGCCTGCAATTGCTCGCAACTTTGTCAGCGGGGCCTTGAATCCGGCATCTTCCACTCCGTTTTTTGCATCAGCCACAGAGTCCCCAAGCGCCAGAGCGAGCTCCCCACGACCAGCTTGTAAAAGGTTGAGATTTTCCACCGAGGCTTTGGTCGCCTGGACAGAAGTCTTCGCACCCGGTATCCCATCGCTGTATATCTGTGACAGCCCAACCCCAATGGGGTAATAAACCCCGCTAGTACCACCTGTAAGGATGTTTATGAACACAGGTGCGGCGTTAGCTGCGCACGAGACTGTCAACGCAGCGGTGGCCGCAAAGAGGCTAAAGCGACTGGTTACTCGCATGGAAAACTCTCCGTCTTGTTATGGCTTTATGCAGAGTCTTACCACTGTAGTCGAAACCCACGACTTGAGTGGGAAACTGAGTTGGCCTGGGGAAAACTGGCGTCTGCGCGACCGCGCCCCGTGGATGGAACGCGTGCGTTGGCCATTACAGTTTTTCGTGGCCTGCGCCTTCTGGAACATGCTCGGTGCCGGAGTCTTCGGTTCCCTGATCAACCCGCCAATCGCGCTGTTCTACATACAAGGTTTGAACACCACCCCGCTACATGCCCACGCTGCCCTGTTCGGTGTCTAAGGCTTCCTGGCGCTGGGGTTTGGCTTGTTGATCCTGCGCTACATTCGCCCCGACCTGCGGTTCAACAATCGCCACTATCTCCGTCATCAATCTTTTGATTGACTCGGATCTCGCGCATGCCGTGCTCTACATCACCCTGCTGTTCATGTCGGCGCATGTTTTTTCGATCCGAATAGTGACCATCGACCAATGAATTGCGCCGCAATCAGGCTTTTCTGACCGGGGCGCAACGTTCGATGCGCGCCAGTGACGCCATCACTGGCATCCGTGCGTTGTCGAAGAAGTGCGTCCCACAACGTCAACATCATGCCTTCGACAAAATCGTGACTGACACTCTGCTGCTGGTTCAGCATGAGATGAGTCATAAACACATCAAACAGCATTTGTTGCTGGATGCCGCCGACGCTCGCATCAATGGCGATCGCGTGCAGTTGTAACAAGTCATCATCAATCTCGTCATGAACGCCTGCCAGGCCATGGGCAATCTGTGTGAAGGAGCGCGCTCGCTGAACATTTGCACGAGGGTTGAGCGCAACGAAGTGATCATAGAAGTCAATGACAGCGGCGAAGGCATTGATGTCGCCGATTTGCCGTCACTGTTCAACCCGTTCTATACCACCAAGGCTGAAGGGCTGGGCATGGGGCTGTCTATTTGCCGCTCGATCATCGAATTTCATGACGGCAGGATCTGGGCCACGAGTATCAAGGGACAAGGCGCTACGTTTATGTGCGCCTTGCCACTGCTCTTGCCAGAACCGCCCGTCTTGAACCCGGCCCAGGACACCGACACTGACGCCGAGTGGTCGACCGATTTGGGCGTCAGTTTCGGTTGAAACTGAGGCGAACAAGCGGTGCTAGCCGCCACCTTTGGGGATTTACACCTGCGGGCCAGCAGAGGCCTGATCGCGGGTTTTCCACAGCGACAGCAGCACACCGCTCAGCAGCAACCCCAGGGTCACGCTCAAGGAAATGACCGCCGGAATCTTGCCAATGATGCCGACCAGGAAGATCTTGGCACCGATAAACACCAGCACCAGTGCCAGCGCGTACTTGAGGTAGGCGAAACGGTGAATCATCGCCGCCAAAGCGAAATACAACGCACGCAGACCAAGGATGGCAAAGATGTTGGAGGTGTAGACAATGAAGGGGTCTTGGGTAATGGCGAAGATCGCCGGCACACTGTCCACGGCGAACACCAGGTCGGCACACTCGATCAGCACCAGGGCCAGGAACAACGGCGTCACCCAGACCACGGACTTGCCGCTGGCGTCCGCCTGGCGGACGAAGAAGCGCCCTTCATGCAGTCGCTCGGTCACCCGCATGTGTCTGCGCAGAAACTTCACCAGCAGGTTTTCGCTGAGGTTCGGGTGGGCATCGACCTTGCTGAACAGCATCTTCACGCCGGTCAGCAGCAGGAAAATGCCGAACACATAGAGAATCCAGCTGAACTCGGCGATCAGCGCCGCCCCCAGGCCAATCATGATCGCACGCAGCACGATGACACCGAGAATGCCCCAGAACAGCACCTCGTGTTGATACTTACGGGGGATTGCGAGAAAGCTGAAGATCATCGCCATCAGGAATACGTTGTCCATCGACAACGATTTCTCGATCAGAAAGCCGGTGTAGAAATCCATCCCGGCGTCACCGCCTTTGATCTGCCAGACCCAGAGGCCGAACAGCAAACCGGCCGTGATATAGCCGGCTGACAGCAGCAGACTTTCACGAACACCGATTTCTCGCTGCTCACGGTGCAACACCCCGAGGTCGAACACCAACAGGCCTATTACGATGCTGATAAAGGCGAGCCACAACCAAGTGGCGGTGCCGAGAAACTCGGCCAGGAAGAACGGTACCAGGGCAGTCATAAGCCCCTCCTCTAGGTGTCGAAGTTATACAAACTGCAACTCCGACATGGCAGCGGTTAGCTGTCAGAGGGGCCCGGCATTGCGAGTTCAAATCTAGAGAGGCGTGTGGGGTTTCTCAATCACGCAAGGTTTGCAAGTTATTTCAAATCGGTAGGTCGTAGCGGAAGTCGGAGTGCCGATAGGCAGAGATCCTATCTGCATGCAGATGCATCACCCTGGACGCAGGCGGACCGCTTATCGCCGATTCTGCAACTCGCAAGCGACTGCTGCAGGCCCAATAGCAGTCGCTCGAGCACGATCGCCACTCAGCGTGTCTCGTCCTGCCCTGCCCCATCCCTCGAATGGATCACCAGGTAGCTGTCGACGGCATCGTCAATGGTGGGAAAGAATGCCGTTTCGCCAAGTCGCGCGAAAAGACCGAATCGCTTCAGCTTGTCTTTGACCGGGTCCTTCATCTCGGCCATGCACAACTTGATGCCTGCGGCGCGCAGGGTTTCGTCCAACTCCAATAACATGTCGGAAGAAGTGACGTCGACACTGGTGACGGGTTCCGCTGCAACGACTAACCAGCGCACGGGCGTTGGCGATGCCGCCACTGCGTCCAGCACGCGGTCATTGAACAGCTCGGCGTTGGCGAAAAACAACGGCGCATCCCAGCGAAACAGCACCAGGCCGGGGATGAGGCTTGCGTCGGGATAGCGCTGGATATCGTGGTAGCCCTTGACCCCCTTGGCTTGTCCCAGCACTGCGGAATACGGCCGCCAACCATCCCACAGAAACTCGATGACGGCGACCACGATGGCCAGGCCGATGCCCTCGATTGCGCCGAACACCGCCACGCCGACAGTGCAGACGATCGACAACCAGAACTCCCAGCGCTGGATGCGATAAATGCGTCGCAGGTCAGCGACTTCAATCAGACCGATGGCCGACGCGATCACCACCGCTGCCAATGCACTGCTGGGCAAACTCTGCAACAGGTCCGGCCCCACCATCAGCAGCAGGGCCACGGCCAATGCGCCGACAACGCCGGTCAACTGGGTTTTGGCGCCCGCAGCTTCGGCGACAGGGGTACGAGAGGAACTGCTACTGATCGGAAAGCCTTGAAAAAATCCGGCCGCCAGATTGGCAAAACCGAGCCCTGCCATCTCCTGGTTCGGATCGACGTGGGTTCTGGTCCGTGCTGCATAGACACGAGAGAGCACACTGGTGTCGGCGAACGACACAAGTGCGACGGCGCAGCCGCCGATGAGCACGGGGATAATATCGGCTCGGGTGATCCAGGGGATGGTCAACTCCGGTAAACCTTGTGGAAGCGAACCGAGTACCGACACCCCCGCGCGTGTACCAAGGTCCAGCATACCGACAACGACAGTGGCGCCTGCCACTGCAATCAAGATGCTCGGCACGCGTTTGTAATCCTTGAGTAGCAGGATCACGATCAAGGTGGCTGCGCCGATCATGAACGCGGTCCAGTTGGTCTTTCCTTCCATCACCGCGGTGACGACGGCCCATATGTTTCTCAGCGGGCCGTCTGACTCAATCGAAAAACCGAAGAGCTTGGGTAATTGGCTGATGAGTACAGTCAGCGCGATGCCGTTCATGTACCCGTAACGGATCGGTTTGGACAGCAACTCCGTAATGAACCCTAAGCGCATGATGCCCGCCAGGATGCACACCGTTCCTGAAACGATCGCCATCATGCCCGCCAGTGCGATGGCGCGTTGTGGATCGCCGCCCGAAAGGGGCAGGACGACCGCGAGAATAACGGCGGCCAGTGAAGAATCCGGGCCAAGCACCAGAATTCGGCTGGGCCCAAACAACGCGTAAGCGATCAGAGGAACGATGGTCGCATAGAGGCCGTAGATGCCGGGCACGCCCGATGCCACGGCGTAGGCGATGCCAACGGGCACCAACATCGTGGTGAGCACCAACCCGGCCATGATGTCGTGACGCAACCAGGCAACCCGGTACCCGCGTAGCGTGCGAAGTCCAGGAAGCCAGCGACCCCACCCGGTTTCGTTACCGACACCGCGACGTGCAATCCGGCCCGGTTCAGGGACGGGAGGCAAAGAATCCGAATTGCTCATAGCGCTGTGGCCTGCGGTAATGTGATTAGACAGTAGCTCAATCAGGCAAATTGTCCCGTCCTGATGCCCGATTCCGAGGGGGCGAATGCCGGGGTCGGTAGCTGCCAATGATGAAATGCAGCTAACGGCCAAGCGGACATTCGCCAAATGTCCACCGGCAGTGAACACGCGCTGGTCGCTGGTTTCGGCATTCGGCATTCGGCATATTCGCGCGAAATAGACGGCTAGGCGGTCGGCACCGTTCCGCCGTCGATGACAAACTCACTGCCCGTGATAGATGAGGCTCGAGGCGAAGCCAGAAAGCCAATCAGGTCGGCAACCTCTGACGGCGTCGATGGGCGCCCGAGCGGGATGCCCCCTAGTGCTTCCATGATGATCTGCTTGCCGCCTTGATAGTCAGTCCCTGCCTCCTGCGCGAGTCGCTCGGCCAATGCGACCGAGGCTTCGGTTTCAACCCAGCCCGGCGAAACCCGGACAACACGGACGCCTTTGGGCGAAACCTCTTTCGATAAACTCTTGCTGTAAGTCGAAAGCGCAGCCTTGGCCGCTGCGTAGGCTGTCGTAGCGTCCGGCAGAGGCAGCCGACTCTGGATGGAGGTCACGTGGAGGATGACCCCTTCCTTTCGCTCCAGCATATCCGGGAGCAAGGCACGATCCAGGCGCACGGCCGGAAACAGATTCAGATTGAGCTCACGTTGCCACTGCTCTTCGTCCAGTGCAGCGAAGCCGCCGCCAGGTGCCGACGAACCACCCAGGACATGGATGATGATGTCCACACTGCCCAGTCGCTGTCGGGTCGCGGCGATGACGGCATCACAGCCTTCCCGGGTCGAAAGATCGGCCAGAACCAACAGGCCATCCGGCAGGGCACTGTTTGGCTCCCGAGCAGAGGTAATCACCTTCGCGCCCTCGGCCAGAAACAGGTCGACCACGGCCTTCCCGATGCCCTTGGTACCTCCGGTGACGAGGACTCGCTTACCACTCAAGCCAAGGTTCAGCATGGCGTGATCTCCAAGGAGGCTATGCGATCGCTCTCCAACGTGAAGACGTGACTCATCTGAACCGGGCTACCGGGAAAATGGCCGGTAAGCCGTGCAATGACGGTCAGCCTGCCCTCTCCCTGCATTGCCTGCAGAGGTTGGACTTCAAAAGAGAAAGCCCGCCGGACCTCCTTCTGCCAGACGTCGATGGCCTGAATGCCTACATGCGTTTTGTTTTCATCGAACACCCTGGCATGCGAGCAGAAGCAGCTCGCAAGTTGTGATAGGTCGCCGCCATTGCTGACATCGAAGTACGTCTCAACGGCGACGGGAAGCTGAAGGCTCATTTGTTGATCCCCTGGATGGATTACCTGGAGTGATCTTGCGACCTGACTGATAGTTTGCTCAACTGGGATAAACTTTATGACCTATCCCATAATCCAGGACAATTCATGTCAGACCCTCGTTTAGGCCTGAGCGAGCTGGACGCCGTTATAGCGGTTGCCCGCAGGGCTTCGTTTCGACAAGCCGCCATCGATCTGAATGTCTCAACCACCGCGTTAAGCAGCACCATCGCTAAACTGGAAGCAAGCCTCGAAACGCGGTTGTTCAATCGCACGACCCGCAGCGTGGCCGTCACCGAGGCCGGCAGGATTTTTCTGGAGCAGGTGGGGCCGGCCCTGCAGGATTTGCGCGCGGCGCTCGACGCGGTGCGATCCCACAATGCCGGCCCTTCGGGTACGCTGCGCATCAATGCGTTCGCCAGCGCTGCTCGCGCAGCACTCCTGCCATTGGTGGTGGAATTCTTGCGGCATCATCCGAAGGTACACATCGACCTTGTCACCGAAGGCCGCCTGGTGGATATCGTCGCTGATGGCTTCGATTTCGGCGTACGTTCCGCAAGCCTCGTGCCGAGCGATATGATCGTGATCCCCCTCGGCCTGCCGCAACGGTACGCCGTGGTCGGTACACCGGCGTACTTCGACCAATACGGCAGGCCACGAACACCGCCTGATCTGCTCAACCATCGGTGCGTGCGTGTCCGTCTGCCCAATGGGGCGATTTTCCCGTGGCATTTCGAGCGAGATGGAGAAGTGACCAGGCTCGATGTGAGCGGGCCGCTCACGCTTGATGAACCGAGCGTCGTCAAAGCAGCGGTGCAGGAAAGCATGGGGCTCGGCTTTTTCATGGAGCAGGACGTTCGGGATGAAATCGAGGCCGGACAGTTCGAGCGGGTATTGGACGATTGGACGCCGCCCAGAGACAAGCTCTGCCTGTACTACCCTAACCGCCGCAACCCCTCCGCCGCGATCAAGGCATTCATCGCCCTGGCTCGCGCCAATCCGCCCGCCAAAGATGGACCCGCGTAAACGTCGCCCATCGATTGTACAAACGAGCCTCACGCACTGATTAACCTGGCGCTACTCGGCATCAGGCGATCAAACCCAGCGTCAATCCTTTCAGGGTCGCGGCGGCTCGGGTCGAGCATTCCAATTTGCGAAATATGCTTTCCATGTGGGTGCGAACAGTGCTCGGACTGATGTCCAGCAGTCGCGCCACCTGCTTGTTACTAGCGCCGCGGCTGATTTCCAGGAGCACGTCACACTCGCGTGCGGTGAGTAACGAGCCCTTCGGCTGATGAGTCCGACGCTCGCCACGGGCAGCGGCGATAACCGCGTCACAAACATCCTTGTCGAACAAGCCACCGGCGGCATCCTGTGCGAGCAGTCTGGCCGCCTCCGATTCGCCATAGGCCGTCCTCCATGGCCGGGCTTCCCTTAGTGCGACCCAGGCCACGGAGGTGGCGAACAGTCGATGCTCGGCACACAGTGCATCACCCATCACGCCTCGAAAATAACCACTGCCATTCAGCCGTTCGTAAGCATGGGCTGCAATCTCCGCAGACACGGCCAGCTCACTGATAGGCCTCAGCGCCTGCTGCGTCCAGTAGGGGACGAGGTGCACCCGCTCCACGGCGCTATAAGAAAGCGCCCCGGCGGTATTCCAGAGCTGGTTGGAAACGGCTGCCCGGCCGAGACCGTAAACGAGCGCTGCCTTGCCGATCGCAGTCAGGGAAGGTTCATCTAGCCCCCAAGAACGTGCAGCCTCCATCGCAACATGCGCCACCCGCCGCGAATGCCCCGCCAGCCAGGGTAGCTTCAAGTCAATCACGTCCCCCACTAATGTCAGCGAGACCGAACGTTCGGCCTGCGCGTCGGCCGGGTGTTGCGAGAGGCCTTCCAGGTCTGCCAGCCACTCCCTGGCGTTATCCATGAGCAACGACGCGAGGGAGGCGGGATAACGCCGATCCGACTGGTCGCGAATCCAGCGCAGCGCCGCGTCGAGGCCATGTGCTCGACTGAGAATATCCAGATCACCTGCAAGCACCACCTGATAGGCGACCTCCGGAATGTGTTCATGGGTCAAGCCCAGCGGTCGGCCAGTCCCATCGTAGGTTTCGAATACGCCGCACAAGCCGGCCTCGACAGCGGCACCCAGTTCGAGGGTTCTCGCGACTTCGCCAGAGACCTCGCAGTGCACCACGGCAAGCGGGACCGCCTGATGCACCGCATTCATTTTCTCTTTGCTCAGGGTCAGATCGAGCATCGCACGGCGGCCATCGACGTCATCACCCAGCAAATTTGCAAACCCTTCGGCGTTGGCGGTGCAACCTGACCAGCGCAGCAAGGCGACCTGCTCCGCTACCCTCTGATGCTCGCCCTCGCCGTGTGCGGCCTGCGCCAAACTCCGCGCCAGTGCGGCAACGCGTCGGGAATGCCCGAGAGGCTGTCCCATGCTGAGGTCCCCGACCTGGCCGATCGCCCGCAACGCTCCGCTCAATGAGATGTCCAGGTGCAACGCGCTATCCATGAAAAAATGCCTTGAGTCGGATAAATGACCGATGCCCACGAAGCAGGCCAGTCAGCAGAATTTGAGCTCCCACACAGGAGCTGATGCAATGAAAACATTCAGATCGAAAGCCGCCACCGTCGCCTTTGCCCTTGCAAGCACATTGGTCGCGGGTGTCAGTCAGGCCAAAGATACAACGCCTTCGGTGGTCATCGTACACGGTGCATTCGCCGACGGCTCCGATTGGGCCAAGGTCGTGCCGCTTCTTCAGGCCAAAGGGGTTGCAGTTTCGGTCGTGCAAAACCCGCTCACCTCGCTTGCCGACGACGTCGCCGCGACGCAAAGAACCTTGAACAATCAGCCAGGCCCGGTCGTTCTGGTCGGTCACTCCTGGGGCGGCACCGTGATTACTCAGGCCGGCAGCGACGAAAAAGTCCGCGCCCTGGTGTACGTCGCCGCCTTTGCGCCTGATGCCGGTCAAACAAGCGGCGAGCAAGGAAAAGGCGCGCCCACGCCTCCGGGCATCAGCCAGATCAAGGCTGACGGCAACGGTTTCCTCTACTTGACGCCAGAAGGTATGGCCAAGGACTTCGCCCAGGACCTCCCTGCGACGCAGACCGCCGTGATGACCGCGACGCAAGGCCCCATCAAAGCCTCCGCGTTCGAGGATAAAACGACCGTTTCGGCCTGGAAGACCAAACCGTCGTGGTATCTGCTCGCCACCGAGGACCGGATGATCCATCCCGATGTCCAGCGCTCTGCCGCCAAGCGTATCGGCGCCACCCTGGCGGAGCTGCGCACCAGCCATGTCCCCCAGCAGTCGCAGCCAGCCGAAGTGGCCAAGGTGATTCTCGAGGCAGTGAAAAAAGTCGGCGAGCAGTGATTGCTGCGTGCGGCGCCACTAATAACCCAGAACTCAACCGCTGCATCGATACGGAACGGACGCATGAATCATCTGAGTGAGCGCAACTACGACTTCATCGTGTGTGGCGCAGGCACGGCGGGCTGCGTGGTTGCTGCCTGCCTTGCCCAACAGTCCAACGCACGCGTGTTATTGATTGAAGCAGGCAGCGAATACAACGGCCCAGAGGTTGTAGAACCCGCGCAGTGGCCGCTGAACCTCGGTTCGGAGCGCGACTGGGCATTCGAAGGACAAGCCAATCCCCACCTCAACGGTCGTCGTCTTTCCTTGAACATGGGCAAGGGGCTCGGGGGTGGATCCAGCATCAACGTGATGGTCTGGGCACGCGGGCATCGATCGGACTGGGATCACTTCGCTGCCGAGTCCGGCGACGCTGCCTGGGGATACGATTCGGTACTGGATTATTACCGGAGGATCGAGAACTGGCACGGCAGCCCGGATGCCGCACGGCGGGGTTCTGGTGGCCCCGTGCATGTCGAGCAGCCAGCTACGCCTCAGCCCCTCGCCAAGGCAATACTGGAAGCGGCCAGCCGTCTCGGTATTCCCCGATATGACAGTCCCAACGGCGCGATGATGGAAGGCCCGGGCGGGGCCGCGATCACCGATCTGCGCATTAATCAGGGCAGGCGCGAGTCCGTTTACGATTCCTATATCCGGCCACGGCTGCACCAACCGAATCTGACGGTCCTCACCGGCGCATTGGTGGCCCGTGTCCTTCTTGACGGCTCACGGGCGGCCGGTGTCGAAGTGATAATCGAAGGGCAACGCCACTGCTTCTATGCCGAAGCCGAAGTCGTCTTGTCCCTGGGCGCGGTGAATACGCCCAAGGTGCTCATGCAGTCAGGAATCGGCCCGGAGCGCGAACTGCGCCCCCATGGCATCGTTCCGATCAGTCACCTTCCCGGCGTGGGTCAGAATCTTCAGGACCATATTGCCTTTGCCTGTACCTGGGAATACTTGCGACCCCAAGCTGTGGGCGGCGGTGGTTGTGAAACCACTGTGTACTGGAAAAGCGACAGTCGCCTGGACGCCCCAGACCTGCTGCACTGTCAGCTTGAATTTGCGGTGCCCTCCCCGGCTGAAGTGGGTATCCTGCCGCCGCAACAGGGTTGGACGACGTTCGCAGGGCTGGCCAGGCCTGTCAGTCGAGGGCGCGTGCGCCTATCGGGCGCCGGGCCATTGGATGCACCGCTGATTGACCCGAACTCGCTGAGCGCACCCGAGGACATAGCGTCGGCGTTTGCGTCGATCGACCTCTGCCGGGCAATCGGAAACAGCGAAGCCTTCAATGGGTTGGTAAAGCGCGAGGTGGTCCCCGGGCCAAAAGATCACCGCGCCATGGAGCAGTTCATCCGCAGTTCTGCAGTGTCCTACTGGCACCAGTCCTGCACCGCGAAAATGGGCCGAGATGCGATGTCGGTGGTCGACCATCAACTCCGCGTGTATGGCATCGAGAAACTGCGGATCGCCGATGCCTCGATCATGCCGCGAATCACCGTTGGCAACACCATGGCTCCTTGCGTCGTCATTGGCGAGCGAGCAGCCGATCTCATCCTCGCGGCGCATGGAGTGATCGCTCCGGTCACAGCGCCACTCGGATAAGGCAATGAGAACACTGACAGCGGGCGGCGGTATCGTCGACCTTGCAAAAAAAGGGAGGCAATTGACTGTCGCAGTCGCAACCCACAGCAATTGACCAAACACGCTTCGCGTCGCTATCTGGCGCCCTGCTGGTATTCACGGGGCGTACACCCAAACTCGCGGCGAAAAACGGTGTGCAGGTACTGCGCCGATTTGAAGCCGCAACTGCGCGCGATGTCGGCGATGGCTGAATCGGTGTTCTCCAGCCCGTTGGTGGCGGCTGCCAATTTGAAACCCAGGATCTCGTCGTGGACGCTGCAGCCTCGCACATCGCGAAAGTGCGATTCCAGCGATGAGCGAGACACCCCCACGTAGGCCGCCACTTGCGCGGACTTGATGCCCTGGCAGGCATATTGCCGAATGAACAGCAGGGCTTGCATGACATATGGGTTGCCCAAAGGTTGGTGCAAACTCGAGACCTGCACGTTGATCGCATCCGGGGGTATCAGGATGTGCATGCCGGTGGAGGGCATGCCGTGCAGCATCTGGTGCAGCAATCGCGCAGCGGTGCGCCCCATGGTTTCGGTGCCCTGGATGACCGAACTCAGGGGGACCCGGGTCAAGCAGCGGGTCAACGGGTCGTTGTCGATGCCAATCAGTGCCACCTGCTCCGGGACGGCGATTCCGGCGGTCAGGCAGGCTTGCAGCAACTGCCGGGCGCGGGCGTCACTGACGGCGATGATACCAATGGGTTTGGGCAGGCTCTGTAGCCAGTCGATCTGCTGCTCGACGGCGCTGTCCCAGAGTGGCGCGCTGGTGCCCATGCCCCGATAGACCTCAGCGTGCAGACCATCGCGTTGCATCAATCGTCGAAAGGATTTTTCCCGTTCCTGCGCCCAACGGTTGGCCTGCGCTTCCGGCAGGCTGAAGCAGGCAAAACGTGTCAGCCCTGCCTCGATCAAGTGCTTGTAGGCAAGGGTAATCAAGGCGTCGTTATCGGTGGCCACATACGGGATACCTTTCGGATAGGCGCGCTCATCCTCGTAAGAACCGCCCACCGCCACCACGGGTAACTCGATGCCGGCCAACGCCTCACCGATCAGCGGATCGTCGAAGTCGGCAATGATCCCATCCCCCTGCCATCGTTCGATGCCTTTCAGGCGACAGAGAAAATCCTCCTCCAGAAAAAGGTCCCAAGAGGCACGCGTGCTGCTCAGGTAATTGCCGATGCCGCTGATGATGCCGCGGTCATAGATCTTGCTGCCGTTGAACAGCAGCGCGATGCGGTGCACGGGAGGTACGGTTTTCATTGTTTTTATTATGGTCTGGAGGCAAGCCGTCCTGGACGGCGATTGGCACAGACTAGGCGCCCGGTCGACGAATCTCAATACTCAAAATCGCACCCTGTGTTGATGATTTTCGTAATCAGCGGTAACGGGGCCGTTGCTAGTATCGGGACACCGCCAAGAACAACAAGGACATTTGCCTGATGCCGTACTTCCCCAACGTCGACCAGATTCGCTACGAAGGCCCTGACAGCAACTCGCCCCTCGCCTTCCGACACTACGACGCCGACAAAGTCATCCTCGGCAAACCCATGCGTGAACACCTGCGCATGGCTGCCTGTTATTGGCACACCTTCGTCTGGCCAGGGTCCGATGTGTTCGGTGCAGCAACCTTCAAGCGCCCGTGGCAACACACCGGCGACCCGATGGAGGTGGCCATTGACAAGGCGGCCGCCGCGTTCGAGTTTTTCTCCAAACTGGGTATCGACTATTACTGCTTCCACGACACGGATGTCGCCCCGGAGGGCAATTCGCTGAAGGAGTACCGCAACCACTTCGCGCAAATGGTTGATCACCTGGAGCGACATCAGGAAGACAGCGCAATCAAGCTGCTGTGGGGAACCGCCAACTGTTTCAGCAACCCACGCTTTGCCGCCGGTGCCGCCAGCAATCCGGACCCCGAAGTGTTTGCCTGCGCCGCCGCCCAGGTGTTCAGCGCCATGAACGCCACCCAACGCCTGAAAGGCTCCAATTACGTGTTGTGGGGCGGTCGCGAAGGTTACGAAACCTTGCTCAATACCGATCTGAAACGTGAACGCGAACAACTGGGCCGCTTCATGCGCATGGTGGTCGAGCACAAGCACAAGATCGGCTTCAAAGGCGACCTGCTGATCGAGCCCAAGCCGCAGGAACCGACCAAGCACCAATACGATTACGACAGCGCGACCGTTTTCGGCTTTCTCCAGCAGTTCGGTCTGGAAAAGGAAATCAAAGTCAACATCGAGGCCAACCACGCAACCCTGGCAGGCCATAGCTTTCATCACGAGATTGCGACGGCCGTCTCGCTGGGGATTTTCGGCAGCATCGACGCCAACCGCGGTGATCCGCAAAACGGTTGGGACACCGATCAGTTCCCCAACAGCGTCGAAGAAATGACCCTGGTGACCTATGAAATTCTCAAGGCCGGCGGGTTCATGAATGGCGGATTCAACTTCGACTCCAAGGTCCGCCGCCAGAGCCTCGATGAGATTGATCTGTTCCATGGCCATATCGGTGCAATGGACGTTCTTGCCCTGTCTCTGGAACGGGCAGCCGCCATGGTTCAGGACGACCGACTGCAGCAACTCAAGGATCAACGCTACTCCGGCTGGCAGCAGCCGTTCGGGCAGGCGGTGCTGACGGGTGACTTCAATCTCCAGTCACTGGCCGAACATGCATTCGCTAACGAGCTGAACCCGCAAGCCGTCAGCGGCAGGCAGGAGATGCTCGAGAATGTCGTCAACCGGTTCATCTATCGCTGATCGCCAGCGAAGTCAGCCGGCAGCGGGGCTGTGACATTTACGCGACAAATCTGTGTCCGCAACGCCTGCCGACTCTCTACAGTCCTACCAGCCCGATACTCATCATCAGGCAGTGTCTTTCCAACAACAATAAAAGGACGCACCACCATGAAGAACGTAAAACGCACGCTATTGGCCGGCGCCTTGGCTCTGCTGTCGTTGCCGGTGATGGCCGATGCCGCCCACCCGAAAATCGGTTTCTCCATTGATGATCTGCGGCTGGAGCGCTGGTCACGGGACCGCGATTACTTTGTCGCGGCAGCGGATAAAATGGACGCCAAGGTCTTCGTGCAATCGGCCGATGGCAACGAGCAAAAGCAGATCTCGCAAATCGAAAACCTCATTTCCCGCGGCGTCGATGTGATCGTCATCGTGCCGTTCAATGCCACCGTCCTGACCAACGCCGTCGCCGAAGCGAAGAAGGCCGGAATCAAGGTTGTGTCCTATGACCGTCTGATTCTCAACGCCGATATCGATGCGTACATTTCATTCGATAACGAAAAGGTCGGCGAAATGCAGGCCAGCGGCGTGCTGCACGCAGCGCCCAAGGGCAATTACTTTCTGCTGGGTGGCGCGCCCACCGACAACAACGCAAAAGTGCTGCGCGAAGGGCAGATGAAAGTCCTGCAACCGGCCATCGACAAGGGGGACATCAAGATTGTTGGCCAACAATGGGTGAAGGAATGGAGCCCGACCGAAGCGCTGAGCATTGTTGAAAACGCCTTGACCCGCAACGACAACAAAATCGATGGCATCGTTGCCTCCAACGACGCCACGGCAGGCGGCGCCATCCAGGCATTGGCGTCTCAGCAACTGGCTGGCAAGGTGCCGATTTCTGGGCAAGACGCGGACCTTGCAGCGGTCAAGCGAGTGATCGATGGCACTCAAACCATGACCGTGTATAAGCCGCTGAAACTCATCGCCTCCGAAGCCGCCAAACTCTCGGTACAACTGGCGCGTAACGAGAAACCCGCCTATAGCTCGCAGTACGACAATGGCAGCAAAAAAGTGGACACCATCCTGCTCACGCCAACCCCGTTGACCAAGAACAACATTGACCTGCTGGAGCAGGACGGGTTCTACACCAAGGCACAGATTGCCGGGAAATGAACAGCAGAGCGTAACGTCTCAACGGCCCGCTGCGGGAGCCCGGCCAGCCCCTGGTTCCTGCAGTGTCAGCCACATACCTCACGCTCATGAGTCTCTGCCATGCCCGATTATCTGCTGCAAATGAACGGTATCGTCAAAACCTTCGGCGGTGTCAAAGCGCTCAATGGAATCGACATCAAAGTCAGGCCGGGTGAGTGCGTTGGACTGTGCGGCGAGAACGGCGCCGGCAAGTCCACGCTGATGAAAATCCTTTCGGCGGTCTACCCCCATGGCACTTGGGACGGCGAAATTCTCTGGGATGGTCAACCGCTCAAGGCCCAATCCATCAGCGAAACCGAAGCCGCCGGTATCGTCATCATTCACCAGGAACTGACGCTGGTTCCCGACCTGTCGGTGGCCGAGAACATTTTCATGGGCCATGAACTGACGCTGCCCGGTGGACGCATGAATTACCCGGCGATGATCCACCGTGCCGAAGCCTTGATGCGTGAACTGAAAGTGCCGGACATGAACGTGTCGCTACCGGTTTCGCAGTACGGCGGCGGCTATCAGCAACTGGTGGAAATTGCCAAGGCACTGAACAAGCAAGCGCGCCTGCTGATCCTCGACGAGCCTTCATCGGCCCTGACCCGCTCAGAAATCGAAGTGTTGCTGGACATCATCCGCGACCTCAAGGCCAAGGGTGTTGCCTGCGTCTACATCTCCCACAAGCTCGACGAAGTAGCCGCCGTGTGCGACACCATTTCAGTGATCCGTGACGGCAAGCACATCGCCACGACCGCCATGGCGGACATGGACATTGCGCAGATCATCACCCAGATGGTCGGGCGGGAAATGAGCAACCTCTACCCTACCGAGCCGCACGACATCGGCGACGTGATTTTCGAGGCCCGTCACATCACCTGCTACGACGTCGATAGCCCCAAACGCAAACGGGTCGACGATATTTCGTTCGTTCTCAAACGTGGGGAAATCCTCGGAATTGCCGGCCTGGTCGGCGCCGGCCGTACAGAACTGGTGACCGCGCTGTTTGGCGCCTACCCCGGCCGCCATGAAGGCGAGGTCTGGCTGGACAGCCAACCCATCGACACCCGCACACCGCTCAAGTCAATCCGTGCCGGCCTGTGCCTGGTGCCCGAGGACCGCAAGCGCCAAGGCATCATTCCAGACCTGGGCGTCGGCCAGAACATCACCCTGGCCGTGCTGGACGGTTACTCGAAACTGACCCGCATTGATGCCGAAGCCGAGCTGGGTTGCATCGATCGGGAAATATCGCGCTTGCACCTTAATACCGCGAGCCCGTTCCTGCCGATTACCAGTCTCTCCGGCGGCAATCAGCAAAAAGCCGTGTTGGCGAAGATGCTGCTGACCAAACCCCGGGTCCTGATCCTCGATGAGCCCACCCGGGGTGTGGATGTCGGCGCCAAGTACGAAATCTACAAGTTGATGGGAGCGCTGGCGGCCGAAGGCGTGTCGATCATCATGGTTTCCTCGGAGCTGGCCGAGGTGCTAGGTGTGTCCGACCGAGTATTGGTCATCGGCGAGGGGCAGTTGCGTGGCGACTTCATCAACCGCGAACTCACCCAGGAACAGGTGCTCGCCGCCGCACTCAGTCAATCTGGTGGCTATAACAATAATGATCGGATACCCGCGTAATGAATCAGGTCAAACAACTTTTTACCCGCTACAAAATGCTCGCGCTGCTGGTTGCCGTGGCAATGATATGGATGTTCTTCAGCTGGCAGACCGAGGGCGGATTTCTAACACCGCGCAACCTGTCCAATCTGCTGCGGCAGATGTCCATCACCGGGATTCTTGCCTGCGGCATGGTGCTGGTCATCATCAGTGGCGAGATCGATTTGTCGGTCGGCTCATTGCTGGGCTTGCTCGGTGGGGTGGCGGCCATCCTCGACGTGATCTACCACATACCGCTGCTGGCGAATCTCAGCCTTGTCGCCCTGTGTGGACTGCTGATCGGTCTTGCCAACGGCTACATGACCGCGTACCTGCGCATCCCGTCTTTCATCGTGGGGCTGGGGGGCATGCTGGCTTTTCGCGGCATTTTACTGGGGATTACCGGCGGCACGACCATCGCACCGGTGTCGCCGGAGTTTGTCTACATTGGCCAGGGTTATTTGCCACACACGATGGGCATGGCCCTGGGCGTTCTGCTGTTCGCATTGACGCTGTTCCTGACCTGGAAACAACGGCGCAATCGCGCGCTCCATGGTCTGGCGCCACATTCACTGGCGCGTGACGTTTTTCGAGTGCTGTTGATCGGTGCAGTGCTGGCCGGATTCGTCCAAACGCTCAACAGCTATGACGGCATCCCCGTGCCGGTTCTGCTTCTGCTGATTCTGCTGGGTGTGTTCAGCTACGTGACCAGTCAGACCGTATTCGGTCGACGCGTCTATTCCGTGGGCAGCAACATGGAAGCAACGCGCCTGTCCGGTATCAATGTGCAAGCCGTGAAGCTCTGGATTTTCGGCATCATGGGCGTAATGTGCGCGCTCGCCGGCGTGGTGAACACGGCGCGCCTCGCCGCCGGCTCGCCCTCGGCCGGCAGCATGGGCGAACTCGACGCCATCGCTGCATGCTTTATCGGTGGCACCTCCATGCGCGGGGGCTCCGGTACGGTCTACGGTGCCCTCCTCGGCGCGCTGGTCATTACTAGCCTGGACAACGGCATGTCCATGCTTGACGTCGACAGTTACTGGCAGATGATCGTCAAAGGCAGCATTTTGGTGTTGGCCGTATGGATAGACGTGAGCACCCGGACCGGACGACGCTGATCCGCTGCGGGATGAAATCATTTACGACCGCATTGGACATAAGCCCTTTCTCTCAGGCCGAAGCCTCCCTCTTTCAATGCCGAACATAACCGCCCAAGCAATATAGGGTCGTTGATCTTGTCGAGGGAGGTTCAGCTGGCAAGCACTGAGTATTCAAGAGTAGGACAGAGGCAGACGCCATTTGCGGTGGATCCGTCTGGAATTGGTCAAATTCACCATCGAGCAGGCCATCATCAAGAAGGCAGCCAGGCTCATCCACAGCTATTCGAAGCCGACGCTGAGCTACTGATCAACAATGACGAGTTACTTAAGCACGAGGTGTTTGGCCCGGTGGTCGTCGTCGTTGCGGTTAATGACCGGCACCAACTGCAGCAAGCCCTGATTTTCGGGGGGATTCACCAAGGCGATTCATGAAGCTCGGCGGATTTACGGTATCGCACATTACACGTAGCACATGAGCGCCAGGCTCCTGAGCGCGGTTTCAATGCTGTCCATCTAGCCTGGCAATTGCGCCTTGACCTGATGTGCAAATTCCGGACTCCCATTGACGAACCTGCTCAAAATGCTCGGGGAAAAGTGCAGCCTTCGAATGAACACCAGCCGCTCTTCCAGTTTGAGCGTAACAGCCAAATGAATCGTGCCCATTGTCAGTCCTTTTCTTTCAGCATATCTTGTACAAAACCTATACAAGATCGCTAGAAATGTACAATAAAAAGGATTGGCCACTGACGCTGTACTTCGACGGTCAATGTCCACTGTGTGCGCGTGAAATCAAAATCCTGAATCGACACGCCACAGAGAGTCGACTGCTTTTTATTGACATCAGCAGCGGTGCGTTCGACGCCAAGGCACTCGGGTTCACTTTCGAGCAAATGCAGTCCTCGCTGCACGCCCGTTTCGCCGATGGCCGCTGGGTAACCGGTCTGGACGCCACCTTGTGGAGCTGGCGAGCCGCAGGCCTGGGGTTTTGGGCTGCGCCATTGACATGGCGTGCCATCCGACCGCTGCTTGCTTTAGGTTATCGCTGCTTCTGCCGCTTACGCCCCCATTTGGCATGGCTTCCTCACCCTGATGGCCGCCGTCGCTGTGTGGATGACCGTTGCGGGGTGCCGGAGTCAAAACCCGCACCAGACGAGCGGCCCACGTTGAAAACAAAGCAGCCCTAGAACGCTTCGCTTTGACATTGGCCCGACGAAGGAACTGGGTCATAGCTGATCGGGTGCACAACGTGTTTTCTGGTGCGCAGCAGGCACTCTCCTACTGCCAAGGATTGCCGAAACATGAAGCGCAGCATGGCTGCGAGGAATCTAAATGAACCCATCAATAGCCAAGCATTACCGTGAAATTCTCGTCGCCGTAGGCGAGAACCCTGAGCGTGAAGGACTGCTGGACACGCCCAAGCGCGCAGCCAAGGCGATGCAATACCTTTGCAACGGTTACACGATGAGTCTGGAAGACGTGACCAACGGTGCCCTGTTCGAATCGCAAAACGATGAAATGGTCATCGTGCGCGATATCGAGCTGTATTCATTGTGTGAGCATCACCTGCTGCCCGTCATCGGCAAGGCTCATGTCGCGTACATCCCCACAGGAAGGGTACTGGGTCTATCAAAGGTCGCCCGAGTCGTCGATATGTTCGCCCGCCGCTTACAGATCCAGGAAAACCTCACAAAACAAATTGCTGATGCCATCCATCACATCACCGATGCGGCCGGCGTGGCCGTGGTCATTGAGGCAAAGCACATGTGCATGATGATGCGGGGCGTGGAAAAGCAAAACTCTGTGATGACGACCTCAGTGATGCTGGGGGCCTTTCGCGAGTCATCCGCTACGCGTCTCGAGTTCCTGCAACTGATTGGGCGACGCAGTTAAGGCCCAAAATCCGTACAAGGTGTGGGAGAGGCAAAATGAACAGTTCCTTTGAGATGAACTCACTCGGCTACGGCTACCGCGCCTTGGTGATAGGCGCCAGTGGAGCGCTCGGCGCGGCGTTTTGTGAGTTGCTCAACGAAGATCCACGATGCTCGTTTGTTCGTGAGCTGGGGCGCAATAGTGCTCCAGGATTGGATCTGGAAAAGCCCGACAGCATCGCCAGCGCAGCCGCCGAATTAGCCGAAGAAGCCCCGTATCAGTTGATTTTGCATGCTGCCGGTCTGCTTCATCGCGAAGACATCAAACCTGAAAAAAGTTACACCTCTATTGAAGCGGATGCGCTTCAGGCGATATTCCAAGTCAACACACTCGGGCCTGCACTGATTTTGCGTCACTTCTTGCCCTTGCTTGACCCTCGCGGCGCAATGGCAGTGCTCTCCGCCAAGGTGGGCAGTATTGGCGATAACCGTCTGGGCGGCTGGTATGCCTATCGCGCCTCCAAGGCAGCGTTGAACATGTTGATTAAAACGGCTGCGATTGAACTAGCCCGAACACGCCCTCAGACCCGTTTGCTGAGTCTTCATCCAGGCACGGTCATTTCGGGCCTGTCCCAGCCCTTTAAAGGCGCTTCTGCCGCCAGGCCTGCAAGCCTCGCTGCCCGCGAATTGTTATCACTGATTGATCGCTTGGCGCCTGCCGACAGCGGCAATTTCTTTGCTTATAACGGAGAACGCCTACCGTGGTAGGCAGGGAGTGAACCTTGAATCTGCAAGCGTTGACCGAACGGGCCGCCAATGGCGAAGTACGAGAGTTGGAGCTGCTGTCTCTGGAAGGCGGTTTTTATCTGGCGCGAGTCGGGCTGGATCACGGCCAGTTCACGTTGCTGGACGATACAGCGAAGCCTATGCACCTTCGCTCCATCAATCACCTGCGTGAGTTGTTGCAGTTTGTCCCGCCATTCCCCTGCGTGCTTGTGCAGCAGTGCGTCCATGACGAGATGTGCGGCTCACGTGAAGGGCGCATTGAGCCGTTACGCATTCCTTTCTCGCTGACTGCGCCTTGGTGAGTCACCTTCCGTTGGACTCTGTCGAATGAATAAGACTCACCGACTATGCCTGGTTTTGGGCGACCAGTTGTCTTTTGACCTGGCCTCATTGAAGGGGCTGGACAGCGAGCGTGATACGGTTTTACTGGTCGAAGTGATGGAGGAAGCCAGTCATGTGCCCCATCACCCGCAAAAAATCGCACTGATCTTCAGTGCCATGCGCCATTTTGCTGAGGCATTGCAGCAGCGTGGCATTCGCGTGCAATACGTCACGCTCGATGATCCGCAAAATAGCGGCTCGGTGCCGGGCGAGTTACGGCGCTGGCAGTCGCTGCTGCAGCCGGATGAGTTGCACCTGACAGAATGCGGTGACTGGCGCCTGGAGCAGTCGCTCAAAGATTGCGGCTTGGCGATTCAGTGGCATACCGATACCCGTTTTTACTGCACCCGATTCGAATTTGCATCCTGGGCCGAAGGCAAAAAGCAGCTGCGCATGGAGTTCTTCTACCGCGAGATGCGACGCAAGAGTGGCTTGTTGCTCAACGGCGATGGCAGCCCGGTCGGCGGCGCCTGGAACTTTGATGCCGAAAATCGCAAGGCACTGCCTAAAGGCGTTAGAGCCCCCTCACCCCTCCGTTTTTCGGCCGATGCCATCACTCAGGACGTGCTGGCGCTGGTTGCAAAAAACTTTTCCAGCCACTACGGCGCCCTCGACACCTTTGACTACCCGGTGACTCACGCCGATGCCCAAGCGCTGTGGGACTACTTCCTTGACTGGGGTCTGGCAGCCTTCGGCGACTACCAGGATGCGATGGCCAGTGATGAACCCTTCCTGTTCCACGCGCGGATCAGCGCCGCGCTGAATATTGGCCTGTTGGATCTGCGTCAATTGTGCAGCGACGTCGAGGCTGCTTACTGGGCGCACAGCATTCCATTAAACGCTGCCGAAGGCTTTATCCGTCAACTCATTGGCTGGCGTGAATATGTACGCGGCGTCTACTGGCTGAAAATGCCCGACTACGCCGGCGGCAATCTGTTTGGCAACAGCAGGCCGCTTCCAGAGTTCTATTGGACAGGCGACACCAAGATGAACTGCATGGGCCAGGCGATCGGCCAAAGTTTGAAATATGCCTACGCCCACCATATCCAACGGTTGATGGTCACCGGCAACTTTGCGTTGCTGGCGGGCATCGCACCGAGCCAGATTTGCGACTGGTACCTGGCGATCTACATGGACGCATTCGACTGGGTCGAGCTACCCAATACATTGGGCATGGTCATGCATGCCGATGGTGGTTACCTGGGCTCCAAGCCTTACTGCGCGAGTGGCCAATATATAAAGCGTATGTCCGACTACTGCCGTAACTGCGCGTACAAAGTCAGTGAAAGCACGACGGACGACGCCTGCCCTTTCAATTCGCTTTACTGGCATTTTCTAATGCGTCACGGCGACCTTTTGCGCAGCAACCAGCGCATGGGCATGGTCTATAAAAACCTCGATCGTATGACTGAATCCAAGCAGCAAGCACTCTGGGATCGTGGCCAGAAACTGCTCGCCAAAATCGATGCGGGGGAGTCGTTTTGAAGAAGAGTGAACTACCGATCAAAACCTGTGCGGTCTGCGGATTGCTCTGCCCTACTAGAAAGATCTTCCAGTCCTAAAAACTTTCGTGCTGCTACGCCGATCTCTTCGACGGAGGATTCGCGATGCCAAATTCAGATCTGCTCCCTTCCCTGCTACTCAAGATCTATCAGAACCAGCTTGCCTTTGAGGCCGCCATCATGGAACTCACGCTTTGCGTCGAGCAGCGTGGATCGGTTCAAGGTAAGCAACGGACAAGCAAGTCCTCAAGCGAATAGCTAGTTTAAAGATGTATGCCAATTGGAGAGGGCCTGAAAGGCTCTCGTCTGGCCGAACATTTTTATCGCCATAACCAGCAAAAATATGGTCGGAATAGGCCTGCGCACCCTAGTCATACGATCTCCAATCATTAACCAAAGAAGCAAAAATCACCCCTCCAACGCAATACCAGAGCCTGCAACGCTCGAAACCCTCTTGCCCGGCCTACTCGAATACGATACAAACCAATCCAGTTGTACGACAACATTATAAAAATGCCCCCGCCACCTGAGTCGGCCTATCACTCTTCGAGACCTGCCATGCCCCGCCCTACGTATGCCCAAACCATACCGCCGCCCTTCCCCCGCCATCTCGCCGTGATCATACTTTTGTGCATGGGCTGCGCGTTCGCCGGTAACCATGTGGCGGCACGGGTCGCTTTTGATGATGGCGCGGGTGTGTTGTTGGCGATTTTGATGCGTTCTGGCGGGACCTTGCTGGTGCTCGCCATCCTGGTGTTGTGGCAAAAACAAAGTCTGCGTCCGCCGCCGGGTACCTGGCACTGGCAGTTGCTGTTGGGCCTTCTGATTACCGTGCAGAGCCTGTGTCTGTACTCCGCTGTAGCACGGATCCCAGTGGCGCTGGCGTTGCTGGTGGCCAACGTGTTTCCTATCTTGCTGGCGTTGCTCACCTGGGTAGTGGGTGGCCCGAGACCGACTGCACGCACCGCTACGTTGATGGGTTTGATTCTGGTTGGGCTGGTGTTTGTGTTGGATGTCCCCAGGCGTGTGTCGACCACGACCAACGTCAGCCAAGAATGGTTGCTGGGCGTCGTGTTCGCGTTCTGCGCCGCCAGCGTATTCGCATGCGCGCTGTGGATTACTGACCACAAGTTGTCTCAGGTACGTGGTTCGGTGCGCAGTCTGTTGACCATTTTTATCGTATTCGGCAGCGTCAATCTTGCGGGGTTGGCTGGCGCCCTTCCAGGCGGACTAAATCTGCCCGCGACGTCAACCGGATGGTTGGCCCTTGCCACCTTGGTGGTGCTGTACGGCACGGGTTTTATCGCACTGTTTATTTTGGTGCCTCGGCTGGACATGCCACGCAATGCGCCGGTGATGAACATCGAGCCGCTGGCGACGCTGCTGATGGGCTGGATTGTGCTGGATCAGATGCTCAGTGCGGGGCAGGTTCTGGGTGGGGTGATTGTGGTCACCTGTATCGTTTTGCTGACGTATCGCACATCAGCTATCAAGGCTGACGAAAAAGCGCGACGGGCACAGTGCTAATAGCAGGGATACTGCTTGGGGTTAAACAACGTAACCGCCGTCCTACCCGAGAACTTAGGTAGTCATCCATTGTGACTTCATTGAACGAGCGCCCTTTGGAAAATCGGAGGTGTGGAATGAACCCAGTAACACCTGACGGTCGTTACTTTGTTGTCAAAGGGCAGCTGTGGCGATGTTCTAATCCATCGCTTAAGGAGGATGTGCGGCAGAGTCTCGTAGATGAGCTCATGGCAGCTCGACGTGAGGTGAAGAAAGCTAAGGCTTCGGGAGACGCATCGCAAACGAAGCTGGCTCGGGAAAAGGTGCAAAAGGCCAAGGTAGCGCTCGGTGAACGGGGCCCTGTCTGGTGGGAAGATGATAGTCCTGACCTCAACAGGTACCGGGTGACGAATACTCCGTATGCGGAGTGGTTCAGCTCGCTTCATGAAGCCGAATAACTGCCGGTTCAAGGTCAATATCTGAGTGGTGATGCCAGTGGCCAATTTGAGCACGCCTTCGACACGACTATCGGCGCCCCGGTCAGGGTTGTAGCCCGCTCAAACCGACATCACTTGGCCGGTATCCTTCAAGACGTCAGTCAGACACAGCGGTTCGGCATTCAACCGGGGCGCGAAATACCATGCTGGCGCAGTTTGCGGTAGAGCGTATTACGGCTGATCCCCAGGCGGGCGGCGACATGAGCGATGTGCCAATGTTCCGCCTCAATCAACGTTAGCAGTGTCTGCCGTTCGGACACTCCAAGTGGGTTTTCGGCTAACACGGCTGGAACGGCCGGTAGCAACTCCGCCAAGTCCTCCAGAGTGACACGTGCCTCCATCGACAACGCTATCAGTGTGCGCAAACACGTACGCAGCTGCCGGACATTACCCGGCCAAGGATGCGTCAGCAAACGCTCTCTAACTCCGGCCTCGAGCCGAATCCTTGCATCTTTTGTCTCTTCGCGCAGTAGAAGGTCGAGCAAACGACCCTTGTCTGAACGCTCACGTAACGGTGGGAGCTGCACGGAGAAACCGGCAATGCGATAAAACAAGTCTTCGCGAAAACGCCCTTCGACCACACAGGTGTGCAGATCCTGGTGGCTGGCACTGATAAGGCGAATATCGAGAGGACGTGCCGTCGCTCCGCCTAGGGGCACCACCTGACGTTCCTCCAGCACCCGCAGCAGGCGAGTCTGCAACGCCAGGGGCATATCGGCGATCTCATCGAGAAATAGAATGCCGCCATGGGCTTGCTCCAGCTTACCGATCATTCCGTCCTTGCGTGCGCCAGTAAAGCTGCCGCCGTGATAGCCGAACAGCTCGCTCTCGATCAGCGTTTCTGGAATGGCCGCGCAATTGATCGCTACAAACGGCTGGCTAACCCTGGAGCTGGCGCGATGCAGCGCAGCAGAAAAAGCTTCTTTGCCTGTACCGGTTTCACCTTGTAAAAACACGGGTACGTCACGCTCCAAAACACGCAATGCGCGAGCAAAGCCGCGTTGCAAGCGCGGATCTTCGAGACACACTTGCCCGTCGTCAATTTTGGGGATTGCAGGAGTGCCGGAAGGCACTCGGCGTAAGGGTTCTCGCAACTGTCCGTAGAGCTGGCGTCCGTCCAGCAGCCGCATTGGCCAGCAGACACTTGGCTGCGAGCTGGCCTGACTCATCACCTGATCGAGAGGTGTCTCCAACAGCATCGTCAGAGATTGCCCAACCACCTGCTCACGGCTGAGGCCCAGCAGCTCGAGCGCCGCATGATTGACTGAACAGATACAAGCGCTCTCGTCGAAACTGAGCAACCCCTCCCCCAATAGCCCGACGTAGCCGGACTCCGGGTGGAAGCGCAGCAAGTATCGCTGCGGATCATGCCCCAGGAAATAACAGCTCTCGATCAAATGGGCTGTCAGGTTGGTCAATGCCATTGCTTTGAAGTGCTGCTGAAGACCTTGTTCTTCTCGCACAGAAGAGAGGTTAAGAACGGCGAGCAACTCTCCGCTCGCATCAAATATTGGGCTGGCCGAACAGGTTAAGCCGGCATGCTTGCCACGGAAATGTTGATCACGACGGATAGTGACATGCTGTCGCTCGACCAGGCAGGTGCCGACACCGTTGGTTCCCTCACAATCCTCGCTCCATACCGAACCGAGCCACAGTCCGGAACGCTGCAATTCGGCTCGTTCGGAGTCATTGAACACGCTGTCGATCGCCACACCGCGAGCGTCGGTGAGTAGCACCACGTGGCCATCACCTCCGAGCTGTTGGTGCAGGTTGCTCATCTGCCAGTGAGCCACAGCGATGATGTGTTCCAGTGGCGCGCGGTGATCCTGCAAGCGTGGATGCTCAACCACGTTAGGTGCGCGGCGACTGGCAGGATCGAGCTGATATTGATCCAGGCACCGGCGCCAGGATCGTGTGATGGCCAAGTCAGCAATAGGGCCATGGGTGGCGTGAGTACCCTGCACGGCTTGCAGCACTTGTTGTGCATGGGCGTTGATCAAGGCCGGCTTCATTATTCTTGTTCTCCGTTACGGTTAGGACACGGGTCTGTTCGCAGCTTATATGAAAAGATCGCAACCAGCGCTTTTTGCACCGAGTGACACTCTGTCATCCACCATTTCCAGAATCGTGACAGATCTGCGAATCCAAGCCTGAGCAACACCGCAGCAGCCGCTCTGCAATGGGGCTTTCGCGAAGGTGGCCCGAGCCTTGCTCAGGGGCAAGTTGTACAAAAACAACAAGATCGGAGAAGCCCCATGAACATCGCTGTTGAAACACCTCTGCACACGCCAACTGCTCAACTCGCGGCCTGGGTCGAAAACCTCGGCGAGCGTCTCGCCCAACGTGATGTGGACGGCGTACTGGAACTGTTTGCCGAAGAGTGTCACTGGCGTGACCTGCTACTTTTCAGCTGGAACCTGGTGACACTCGAAGGCAAGCCTGCCATCCGAGACATGCTCGAAGCACGCCTCGACCAGACTCGTCCTGAGCGATGGAAACTGGAAGGTGAAGCGACGCTGAATGACGGTGTGCTCGAAGGTTGGATCAGCCTGGAAACCGAAGCGGCGCGAGGTAAAGGCTACGTTCGCCTAAAAGACGGTGTGTGCTGGACGCTGTTGACAGCCATGCGCGAGCTCAAAGGCTTTGAAGAACCCAGTGGCCGCCGTCGTCCAATGGGTGCAAGTCATGGTCACACCCACGCCGACAAACGCAACTGGTTAGAGCGTCGCCAAGATGAAGAAGCTTCGCTAGGCATTACCACCCAACCTTACTGCCTGATCGTTGGTGGCGGCCAAGGTGGGCTGGGGCTCGCTGCGCGGCTCAAGCGAATGGGCGTGCCAACTCTGATCGTCGACAAAGCCGAGCGTCCTGGAGATCAGTGGCGCGGTCGCTACAAGTCGCTGTGCCTGCACGACCCTGTCTGGTACGACCATATGCCTTACCTGCCCTTCCCCGATCACTGGCCAGTCTTCACCCCAAAAGACCAGATTGGAGACTGGCTGGAAATGTACACCAAAGTCATGGAGCTCAATTATTGGCCGCGTACCGAATGCGTGAGTGCCAACTTTGACGAGCAAAGTGGCACCTGGAAGGTTGAAGTGCAGCGCGATGGCGAGCGTGTGACTTTACAGCCCACCCAGTTGATCCTCGCCACTGGCATGTCTGGCGTCCCCAACGTTCCTGTTTACCCGGGTGCTGAGATTTTCAATGGCCAGCAGCACCATTCCAGCCGCCACCCAGGCGGGGACGCCTGGCGCGGCAAGCGCGCGGTTGTCATCGGTGCCAACAACTCTGCTCACGATATCTGCGCCGACTTGGTGGAGAACGGTGTCGAGGTGACCATGGTGCAGCGCTCCAGTACTCACATCGTGCGCTCTGACAGCTTAATGGATCTCGTCTTCGGCGGGCTCTACTCCGAAGATGCCTTGGAGTCGGGTTTGACCACCGACAAGGCCGACATGCTGTTCGCCTCGATCCCCTACAAGGTAATGCCAAGCTTTCATCAACCGATCTTTGAGGCGATCAAGGAGCGTGACAAGGACTTCTACGAGGGTTTGACCAAGGCCGGCTTCATGCTCGATTTCGGTGATGACGAATCTGGCCTTTTCATGAAGTACGTCCGCCGTGGTTCTGGTTACTACATCGACGTCGGCGCCTGCGAACTCATCGCTAACGGCACGATCAAGCTCAAAAGCGCGCCAGGCCTGGGTGTCGAACGCATCGAAGCAGATGCCGTCGTCCTCAACGATGGCAGCCGCCTACCTGCAGATCTGATCGTCTACGCCACGGGCTATGGCTCAATGAATGGGTGGGCGGCGAAGCTGATTTCCCAGGAAGTCGCTGACAAGGTCGGCCGTTGCTGGGGACTGGGGTCTGGAACCACGAATGATCCTGGTCCTTATGAGGGCGAATTGCGCAACATGTGGAAGCCCACACAGCAGGAAAACCTCTGGTTCCACGGTGGCAACCTACACCAGTCACGCCATTATTCGCTGTATCTGGCGTTGCAGTTAAAGGCGCGCTTCGAAGGCATCGACACATCCATCTACGGCCTTGCAAAGAGTCATCACACTGGCTGAGTCAGAAGGCGCCCAACCGAGGTTGGGCGCTCAATCGGCACGGAAACGCTGGCTGAGCGATCCTTGAAAATGCTCCAGCAGAAAATCCACGAACACTCGTGTTTTGGCCGGCAAAGCTTTTCGGGACGAGAAGTACACCGAAACGACACCTAGATCCACATACCAATCCGGTAACAAACGAACCAGATCACCGCGTTGCAACCAAGGCCACGCGCGCTCCATCGGTACCAGCCCGACACCCAACCCCATCAATGCACAGCTACACAATGCTTCTGGATCGTTCATTATCGCCGTCGGTTTCAGGTTGACATCAAACCGCCCTTCTCCAGCATCCCGAAGTGTCCAGTTGAGCAAACGCCCTGTGCTGGTCGAACGCATTACGATGCCATCCACCCCCTGCAAATCGCCAGGAACAACGGGCATTGTCCGCCCCTCCAACCACTGCGGAGCTGCAACAGCGACAAGATGAAGTTTGGCCAACTCTCTCGCTACGATTCCCGAAGATAATTCAATACCGCCACCAATGGCCACATCAAAACCTTCACCAATCAAATCGACGCGACGGATTTCCAAGTGCCAGTCCGGAACTACCTCGGGGTAACGCTGTTTGAAACTTTTGAGTAGTGGCAGGACATAATCGTAAGCGAAAGACGGAGACAAATTGACCCGTAATCGCCCTGCCGGGACTTCTCGGGCATCACCTATTTGCGCGATAGCACCTTGGATGGTTTCGACGCTGCCCGAGACTTGCTGGTAGAACAATTCTCCTGCCTCAGTGAGGGTCAGGCTTCTTGTGCTGCGCTGGAAGAGTCGGGTGCCTAAATTGGCTTCGAGCCGTGCCACATTCTTACTCACGGCAGCAGCGGAAATCCCCATACGCCTGGCTGCTTCGGAAAAGCTGCTGGCCTCCGCGGCGCGAACGAACGATTCCAGATTGCCGAGGGTTTCCATGGTCATCTCCAACTTTTGGTTGAAGGTGATTCTACCGATTGGAGACTAATTTATCCCTGATGCTTTGGTCATGATTGTGCCTACCGGATCATTACGATTGGAAAGCAAAGACTCATGACAAAAATTCTAGTTACTGGCGCGACAGGCAGATTGGGCAATGCAGTCTTGCGTTCACTGGTACAAAAAATCCCGGCATCAAATGTTGTGGCAATGGCACGTGATACTGAAAAGGCTGAGCCTCTGGCTGCCTTAGGCATAGAAGTGCGCTACGGGGATTACACCGACTACGATTCGTTGGTGGCGGCATTCGAAGGAGTTGAAAAAATCTACCTGGTATCAGCCGTTGCGTTCAGTGATCGTGTTGCCCACCATACAAACGTGATCGTTGCTGCCGGCCGGGCGGGTGTTCGCCATGTGGTTTACACCAGTATTCAACGGATCAACGATGAGCTGGCACCTATTGAAGGGGTGACGGAGAGCGATATTGCTACCGAGCGACTTCTTGAAAAGTCGGGTCTCACGTACACGATTATTCAACATCCGTTATACGCCGACGACTTGCCCTTCTTCATCGGTGCCAATGCGGCAAATGAAGGCTTCAGCGTCCCAGCAGGCCAAGGTCGAATTGGGCCAGTCACCTACGCAGAGCTTGCAGAAGCGGGTGCTGCCTTGCTCACCCAGACTGGGTACGAGAACCGCACCTGCTTGCTAAATGCAGGACAGACGTGGTCATTCCAGGATGTCGCAGACGGGTTCTCTCGATTGACGGGCATGCCCGTTGAGTACCAGCCAATTTCCGCTGAAGCATTCATTGCAGCTCGGGAAAGTGAAGGCTGGCCAACTGCGGTCGCGAAATTCATCAGCGGCTGGGGTAACGCCATCGATAATGGCGCTTTTGACCAGAGCAGTCGTACGCTTGAAAAACTGTTGGGCCGTAAGCCAAAACATTTGGAAGGGATGCTAAAGGAAGTCTTCAAACTTTAAGTAAAGCCACTTCCCCAAGCCCAATCTCTTGTAGCAACCGCTGGAGAAACGCCAAGCCGTTTAACCCCACTTTCTGCACCTAATCATTTTCTGTACGCCGGCAAGACTCTGGCAAAGCAGGCTGTGATCAGGTTCGGAAAGCCTGGAGGCATACAATCCCCAAACCGCTGGCGCTCCTGCGACACCACATATTGGCAATGACCTGGACCTTGAAGGACTCGAAATAGGGACGGCATTCTTGTGGAATGGGCGTCCGCTTAAAAAAGGCTAAAGAGTGAGAGATGTACGGGTCCGGCGATGCGTCATCTATCTGGAAACGGCTATCAGCAAAGCCCGGATTTCAATGTACTTATTGATGTACTTAAAATTCGTGGCTGCAGGTAGATCTCGGTAGAATTCGCCGGAACGAAAAAAGAGGCCGAAGCCTCTATTTTCTAGATTTGCAGAGCTCAATGGAGCTCTGCAAAACAACATCTGGAGCGGGAAACGAGACTCGAACTCGCGACCCCGACCTTGGCAAGGTCGTGCTCTACCAACTGAGCTATTCCCGCGTCTTGGTGTGGCGCATTCTATAGAATCCAGAAGCCCCGTCAACCCTTTGATTCAAAAAAGTTTTATTTCTTTTCCACGTCGGTCTTCAGATGCGGCCAGGCAGCCCGCAGGTATTGGACCATGGACCACAATGTCAGGCCGGCAGATACCAGCAGCAAGGCATAACCGATCAAGACCCAGAAGGTAAAGTCCGATGGATTGGCCAGCAGGATCACCAGCGCCAGCATTTGCGCGGCGGTTTTCCATTTGCCCAGGTTCGACACGGCAACGTGAGCCCGTGCACCGAGTTCGGCCATCCACTCGCGAAGTGCCGAGACGACAATTTCGCGACCGATGATGACGGCCGCCGGCAGCGTGAGCCACAGGTTGCCGTGTTCTTGCACCAGCAACACCAGCGCAACGGCCACCATCAGCTTGTCAGCCACGGGGTCAAGGAACGCCCCGAATGGTGTGCTTTGCTCCAGACGACGGGCCAGATAACCGTCCAGCCAGTCTGTGGCGGCGGCAAATGCGAAGACCGAAGCGGAGGCCATGTAGCTCCATTGGTACGGCAGGTAGAACAGTAAAATGAAGATCGGGATGAGCAGGACGCGTAGAACGGTAATCAGATTAGGGATATTCATCGGCACAACTGGCTACGAGGTGAGGTGGCATTCTACTCGCTGTGCAGATTTGCATAAATCAACTCTGCGAGCTTTTTACTGATCCCGGGTGCTTTGGCGATCTCTTCGATGCTGGCACGAGACAGCTCCTGCAATCCACCAAAATGTTTTAACAAATCGCGGCGACGAGTCGGTCCGACGCCTGCAACGCCCTCAAGTGTCGAGGTGCGCCGGGTTTTACCACGGCGGGCCCGGTGCCCGGTAATGGCGAAACGGTGGGCTTCATCGCGTATCTGTTGAATCAGATGCAGCGCGGGGGAATCACCGCGCAAGGTAAATTCGTGAGCTGCGTCGTTGAGGTACAGGGTTTCAAAACCAGCCTTGCGCGTCGCCCCCTTGGCCACGCCCAGCAGAATCAGGTCAGGCACCGCCAGCTCATTGAGCACGTCGCGGGCCATCGACAGCTGACCCTTGCCGCCGTCCACCAGCAGAATGTCCGGCAACTTGCCCTCCCCGTCCTTCAGTTTGCTGAAGCGCCGCGTCAGGGCCTGGTGCATGGCCGCATAGTCGTCGCCCGGGGTGACGCCTTCGATGTTGTAACGACGATAGTCGGACTTGATCGGGCCTTCCGGACCGAACACCACGCACGACGCCACGGTGGCTTCGCCGCTGGAGTGGCTGATGTCGTAGCACTCCAGGCGCTGTGGCGGCTCGTCCAGGTTCAAGACTTCTGCCAGGGCATCGAAACGCGCGGCGACGTGTTGACGGTTGGCCAGCCTCGCGCCCAACGCCTGCTCGGCATTGGTGACCGCCAATTGTTGCCAGCGTGCTCGCGTACCCCGTACCCGATGGCTGATGGTCAACTCGCGACCGCGCAGCTCTTCAATGGCCGCAATGAGGGTCGGAAAGTCTTCGTGAACCACGTTGACGATCAGTTCGCTCGGCAGGTCGCGCTCAGGACTGGTAATGAAGTACTGGCCGAGAAAGGCAGCCATGACCTCGGAAACGTCCTCGTCGATGCCGACCTGAGGGAAGAAGTTCTTGCTGCCCAACACCCGCCCACCGCGCACGCTGATCAGGTGAACACAGGCACCGCCCGGATTGACGAACGCAGCGATCACATCGATATCGCCGGTTCCGCCTTCCATGCTTTGCTGATCCTGGACTCGACGCAGCAGCGAAATCTGGTCACGCAACTCGGCGGCGCGCTCGAACTCGAGGTTGATCGCCGCCTCTTCCATGCCCGCGGACAACTCGTCGGTCAGCGCATTGCTGCGGCCTTCAAGGAACATCACTGAGTGGCGAACGTCCTCGGCATACACTTCGGGCTCTACCAGCCCGACACACGGGGCCTTGCAGCGCTTGATCTGGTATTGCAGACAAGGGCGCGTGCGGTTCTTGTAATAGCTGTCTTCGCACTGGCGAACAAAAAACGTTTTTTGCAGCAAGCTCAAGCTTTCGCGAATCGCGCCCGCGCTGGGATACGGACCGAAATACTTGCCCTTGGCCTTTTTCGCACCGCGATGAATGCTCAGACGAGGAAACTGGCCATCCGAAAGAAAGACGTAAGGGTAGGATTTGTCATCGCGCAGCAGGATGTTATACGGCGGACGCCACTCCTTGATCAGCGTCTGCTCAAGCAGCAAGGCTTCCGTTTCGTTGGCCGTGATGGTGGTTTCGACCTGGGCGATACGGGCGACCAGCGCCGCCGTCTTGGGCGCGAGACCGGACTTGCGGAAGTAGCTCGACAGGCGATTTTTCAGGTTCTTGGCTTTGCCGACATACAGAAGGCGAGCATCGCTGTCGAACATGCGGTAGACGCCGGGGCGCCCACTGACGGTCGACAGAAAAGCGCCTGGATCAAAGACTTCGGTCATTTTCAGAGGCTGGCATCGACCATGCCGTGACGCACCGCCAACAGCGTCAGCTCGACATCACTGCTGATCGAGAGCTTCTCGAAAATGCGGTAACGGTAAGTGTTGACCGTTTTGGGCGACAGGCAGAGCTTGTCGGAAATGATCTGGACTTTCTGACAGCCGACAATCATCAATGCGATCTGGATCTCGCGTTCCGACAGCGCGTCGAAGGGCGAATCGTTGGTCGGCTGAAAGGATTTGATCGCCAGTTGCTGTGCAATCTGCGGGCTGATGTAGCGTTGCCCGGCAAACACCAGGCGAATGGCCTGGACCATTTCCGGCAACCCGGCGCCCTTGGTCAGATAACCGGCGGCACCGGCCTGCAGCAGCCGCGTAGGAAACGGATCTTCCTCGCACACGGTAACCGCGACGACTTTGATGTCCGGATGACTGCGCAATAACTTGCGCGTGGCTTCAAGACCGCCGATCCCGGGCATCTTGACGTCCATCAGCACCACATCGGGTTTCAACTCACGCGCTTTAAGCAGGGATTCCTCCCCCGACTCAGCCTGGCCGACTACTTGCAGGCCATCGATGTCAGCCAGCATTCGTGTAATGCCTGTACGAACGAGATCATGGTCATCGACTACTAGCACCCTAATCAAGCAGACACCTCGCGATATGGTCTTATTGGGTTGCCGGACACCTTAGCAAAAAGCGACTGGCAGACCTAGCGGCAAGCGCTATATAAAAAGTTTCAATACATCTTGAAAGGCTTGTCGCTAGCGTGTTTCAGCGATACAGCTCATCGAGATCACGCTGCATTCTCAGGAAACACTCGTCTTGGCCGGCTACCTTCAGTCCTTTTCTCTCGTACAGCGCTTTGGCCGGATTCGTTTCAAAAACTGTCAGGCGTAATGCTGGACGCCGTTCCTTGCACGCCATGGCCAATACCTGATCGATCGCCCAGGAACCGGCACCCTGCCCCTGAAACGCTTCCAGCACGTGCAATTCGCGGATATACAAAGCCCTGGAGTCGCGACTGAGGCTCACATAACCCAGCAAGACATCGTCCCGGACAATCAACCAGTTCTCGCGCCCGGCCCAGGCGACATCGAACGCCTCGTCCTGCCAGAGCAGGTCATTTTGAATGTAATAGCGGAGCATGTTGCGACAGGTCAGTTCGCGAGCGAAATCAAGGTCGCCGGATGTTGCCGGGCGCCAGTCAAAAGCCATTAAAACCTCCGCAGGTGCCAACGATCAGTGTCGTCATGGTTCGCCCTTGTGACATCACTCGTGAGCGACGCCCAAAGTGTGTCACAAACCTCGACCACTCAAGCGATAGAAAAGGTGATCGGTCATCGATAGCATTTTCTGATTGAAACCGCGCACCAGCCTCTAGTAAGCTCGGGGCATTCATCGGAGACAGACCATGTTCAACGCCCTCTCACAGCTTCGTACCGCCAGCGCCTCGCGCTCGGTTACGGCTGCCCGGGCGACTGACGTTTGTGCTCCGGTCAGCTTTTATTTTGGGTATTGGTTTAGCCACTGGCGCGCCTGATACCCACACGGCGCCCACTTTAAACGGGTCGCCACCAGAGAATTCTCAACCCCCGGTCGGCTTCCCGACCGGGGGTTTTGTTTTTTCAGCTCCTGATTTTTTTGCGACACACCAGACAACCAGAGGATTTACGAAATGAACTACGCCACCTATTACCGTTACGACAGTTTTTCCGCCTGGCGATTTAGCAGCCTCCGCTCGGGACAGCCTGCCGCCTCCGATCGGTCACCCACAGGTGGCAAGCACACACACGCAGCCAATCCGGCCAATTGTCGAACACCCCAGTAGGGCCGAGCGCGCGGGAACGAACCCGCCGCCAGCCCAGGAAGCCTGAATATGAACTCGTCCGTCTCTGCTCTGCCGCTGTCCACCTTGAGTCCCGCCAATGAAGCGCTGACCCTGCGTCTGCCCAGCTCGTTGCAACTCAAGCAGCAACTGCCCCTCAACAACGCCCTGACCCGGCAAGTCGCCGCCCACCGCGACGCGGTCCGCGCGATCCTCAACGGTGAAGATTCCCGTCTGCTGGTCATCGTCGGCCCTTGCTCGATTCACGATCCCCAGTCCGCCCTCGAATACGCCACCCACCTCGCTCGCCTCGCCGCCGAAGTCAGCGACCAGCTGTTGCTGGTGATGCGCGCCTACGTCGAAAAGCCCCGCACCACGGTCGGCTGGAAAGGCCTGGCCTACGACCCGCAGCTTGACGGCAGCGATGACATGGCCGGCGGCTTGACCCTGTCCCGTGAACTGATGCGCGAAATGCTGCGCCTCGGCTTGCCAATTGCCACCGAACTGTTGCAACCGATGGCGGCCGGCTACTTCGACGATCTGCTGAGCTGGGTCGCCATCGGTGCCCGCACCACCGAGTCGCAAATCCACCGGGAAATGGCCAGCGGCCTGAGCATGCCCGTCGGATTCAAGAACGGCACCGATGGCGGCGTGGCCGTTGCCAGCGATGCCATGCGTTCGGCCGCCCACCCGCATCGTCATTTCGGTGTCGACAGCCAGGGGCATCCTGCGATCATTCAAACCCCTGGCAATCCCGACACCCATCTGGTGTTGCGCGGCGGTCATCGCGGGCCGAACTACGATCGCGACAGCGTCGCCCAAGTGAACAGCGACTTGACCCGACTCAAGATCCCCGCACGGATCATGGTCGACTGCAGCCACGCCAACAGCGGCAAAGACCCGGCTCGTCAGCCCGCCGTATTCAACGATGTGCTTGAGCAACGCCTGCAAGGCGATCAATCGCTGATCGGCATGATGATCGAGAGCCATTTGTTCGAAGGCTGCCAGCCCTTGAGCCCATCGCTGCGCTACGGCGTATCAGTGACTGATGGCTGCCTCGGCTGGACCGGAACGGAACACCTGTTGCGACAGGCCGTCGACCGGCTGCGGGCACAGAACGACGTTCAGCGACCGGCATAACCACCGCCGACCTTCCAGCCCTCGATTCGAGGGCTGGGCGTCTGAAAAGCGAATCGGTTGACAGGTAAACGGCGTTGACACAGTAGGCCGTTGCATTGATGCGCTCGGCGAGCGACAAAAAGATGTCCAAATATTCCGAACGGGACCTCAGGCTCTTTCGAACTTTCCTACGTTTTCTATACCTTTTTCATCAACTTACAGCGGATTCCTCATACATCGCCGAGCCGCTGGTGTGCTTTAGAGTGAGCCCATATTCACCTCTCTGAACCATCGCGAAAAAGGAATGAACATGCTACGGAATGCAACTACTCAGTATCCAATCCTGTTGATCCACGGCCTCTTCGGCTTTGATCGCATTGGCAAAGTCGAACTCTTCCATGACGTCAAGCAGGCCCTCAGAAGTGCCGGTGCAAGAGTGTTCATCCCCCACCTCTCGGCTACCCAAAGCAACGAAGTGCGCGGTGACCAACTGTTGGCACAGATCGAACGGGTGCTGGAAGGAACCGGCGCCCACCAGGTCAACCTGATCGGTCACAGTCAGGGTGCCCTCGCGGCACGTCACGCCGCCGCCATCGCGCCGGAGATCGTCGCGTCGGTGACTTCGGTCAGCGGCCCGAACCACGGCTCGGAACTGGCCGATTTCCTGCGCAAGGCCCTCACACCGGGACGCCTGCCGGAACACGTCGCGGCCACGGTTGCCACGCTGTTTGCTGACTTTCTGTCGTTGCTCAGCGGTCATCAGCGTTTGCCGCAGAACGCCATCGCCGCGCTCAACGCCTTGACCACCGAAGGTGTGGGCGCGTTCAACGACAAATACCCGCAAGGACTGCCGAAAACCTGGGGCGGCAAGGGGCGCGAACTGGTGAACGGCGTGCGTTATTACTCCTGGAGCGGCACATTGCAGGGTGACCTTCTCGATAAAGGGCTGGGGGCGGTCAGTCCGCTGCACGGTTTCCTCCAGGCCTTCTCTCGCTACTTCACCACCGAGGCAGAGCAAAATGACGGCATGGTGGGCCGCTACAGCTCCCATTTAGGCAAAGTCATCCGTTCCGACTATCCGCTGGATCATCTCGACAGCCTCTGTCAAACCGCCGGCCCGCTGCGCAGGGGCATCGATCCGATTGCCTTGTATGTGCAGCATGCCGAGCGCCTGAGAAATGCCGGCCTATAATCTGTCCGGAACTTTGTCGAGAAATAGGCCACTGAATCCGGTAGGCTCCGCACTTTACTGAACATTGAAAGGAGAATTTTCCATGGCTAAAGCCACTGCCCGTCACATCCTGGTTAGCTCGGAAGACAAGTGCAACGAACTCAAGGCCCAGATCGAAGGCGGCGCTGATTTCGCCGAAGTTGCCAAAGCCAACTCCACTTGCCCATCCAGCCGCCAGGGCGGCGACCTCGGCTCGTTCGGTCCAGGACAGATGGTCAAGGAGTTCGACACCGTCGTCTTCAGCGCACCTATCAACGTGGTGCAAGGCCCGGTCAAGACCCAGTTCGGTTACCACCTGCTGGAAGTGACCAGCCGTCAGGACTGATCAGCACTCTGATATTCTGCACAGCGGCCCGCCTTTTGGCGGGCCGTTGTGTTTCGGATACGTAATACGGCTGGCGAGGGACGCGCCGCTAGCGTACAAATTGCGGTTATCGACCACCCGGCTCTAAGGCTGACAATGCGACTGGCTTTCCCCACTTTGTTGTTCACTGCCATGGCCCTGCTGTTGAGTGCCGTCGGTGTGAATGCTGCACCGCAACATGCGTTGACCGTGTACGGCGAACCGGCGAAGTACCCCGCCGGCTTCAGTCATTTCGCCTACGCCAACCCGCAAGCCCCCAAGGGCGGCACGATGCGTCGCTCGGCCATCGAGATCGGGCATTTCGACCATATATTGCCGTACATCGACAAAGGCATTGGCGTCACGCAGATCGACGGCTTGCTCTACTCGCCCCTGGCCCAGCGTTCGCTGGACGAACCCTATACCGTGTACGGTCTGGTGGCACAGAAAATGGAGCGCTCCGACGACGGTATGTCGCTGCGCTTCTATTTGAATCCGAAGGCGCGTTTCGCCGACGGCACACCGATCACCGCCCAGGACGTGCGCTACACCTTCGACCTGCTGATGACCCAGGGCAGCCTGCGCTATCGCACCCAGTTCGCCGACGTCAAAGGCGTCGAAGTCGAAGCGCCGCTAACGGTCCGGTTCGACTTCAAAAGCAACGAAAACCGTACCTTGCCCCTCGACATCGCCACGTTGCCGGTATTTCCCGAACACTGGTGGAAGACCCGTGACTTCGCCAATGGCGGTGGTTATGAGGCGCCATTGGGCAGCGGCCCTTATAAGGTGGGCAAGGTCGACTCCGGCCGCAGCATCACCTTCGAGCGCAACGCCACCTGGTGGGGCAAGGATTTGCCGGTCAGCCGCGGCCTCTACAACTTCGATCATTTCAGCATCGAGTACTTCGGCGATACCGACGTCGCACGCCAGGTCCTGCGTGGCGGCGCCTATGACTACAACCGCGAATTCTCCGCGACCGGTTACTCCATCGGCTACGAAAGCCCGGCCCTGAGCGACGGTCGCCTGCAAAAAGCACATCTGGCCACAGAAGCTCCGCAATCGGCCCAGGGTTTTGTCTTCAACCTGCAAAAACCGATATTCCAGGACCGCCGAGTGCGCCAGGCCCTGGCCATGCTCTGGGATTTCGAGTGGAGCAATCGGCAGATGATGCGCGACCTGTACATCCGCCAGCAAAGCTTCTTTTCCAACACCGACCTCGCCGCCCGCAAACTGCCGGACGCCGGAGAGCTGGCCATTCTCGAACCGCTGCGTGGGCAGATTCCCGACGAAGTCTTCACCCAGGTCTTCGAAGCGCCGAAAACCGATGGCAGCGGTCTGATTCGCGACAAACAATTGCAAGCGCTGGACTTGCTCGAGCAGGCCGGCTGGAAACCCGACGGCGACCAACTGGTCAACGCCGAGGGCACGCCGCTGAGTTTCACTTTTCTGGTCAGCCAAAACGGCATGGACCGATTGCTCCTGCCATACAAGCGCACCTTGAAACAGATCGGCATCGACCTGAACATCCGCCGCATCGACGCGTCCCAGTATGTGAATCGCCTGATGAGCCGCGATTACGACATGATCGTCACCGGCTACCCGGTCACCACTTCACCGGGTGGCGAGCTGTTCAACTACTTCGGCTCGGTCTCGGCCAACGACCCCGGCGCCAACAACTACATGGTGCTGAAGAACCCGGCGGTCGACACCCTGATCAACGGCCTGGTCCGCGCCAACACCCAGCCCGAAATGCTGCGTTACGCCCACGCACTGGACCGGGTGCTGCAATGGAACTACTACTGGATTCCCAACTATTACCCGCCGGGCACTTCAACGGTGTGGTGGAACCGGTTCGGCATGCCCAACGAGCAAGCCAGTAATGACGAAGCCATCGAAAGCTGGTGGGAAGTGAGCACCACGCCGCTGACCAACCAGCAGATGACGGCGGAAAAAATCCGCCGTGGCACACCCGGAGGGCCGCATTGATGTGGGCTTACATACTGCGGCGTCTGCTGCTGATCATCCCGACGCTGGTGATCATTCTTCTGGTCAACTTCGTCATCGTCCAGGCTGCACCGGGCGGTCCGGTGGAGCAGGCCATCGCGCACTTGCAAGGCATCGGTGGCGCCAGTGTCGGCGGCGGCTCCGGGGAGACCATGTCCGGCACCTCCCGGGCTAGTCGCGGTCTCGACCCGCAATTGATCAAGGACATCGAAAAGCAGTACGGCTTCGACAAGCCCGCACACGAACGCCTGTGGCTGATGCTCACCAGCTACGCGCGCCTGGACTTTGGCAAGAGCTTCTTCCGCGGCGCCACCGTCACCGACCTGATCCTGGAAAAAATGCCGGTGACCATTTCCCTCGGGCTATGGGCGACGCTGATCACGTACCTGGTGTCGATCCCGCTGGGCATCCGCAAGGCCGTGCATCATGGCAGCCATTTCGACATCTGGAGCAGCACGGCAATCATCATCGGTTACGCGATGCCGGCGTTCCTGTTCGCGATGTTCCTGATCGTGGTCTTCGCCGGTGGCACCTCTCTGAACTGGTTCCCGGTGCGCGGACTGGTGTCGGACAACTTCGAATCGCTGTCGACCGTGGGCAAGATCGCCGACTATTTCTGGCACCTGGTGCTGCCGGTGACGGCGTTGGTGATCGGCGGTTTCGCCACGCTGACGATCCTCACCAAGAACTCGTTCCTCAATGAAATCACGCGCCAGTACGTGGTCACCGCACGGGCCAAAGGCTTGAGCGAACGACGCGTGCTGTACGGCCATGTGTTCCGCAATGCGATGTTGCTGGTGGTGTCGGGGATTCCCCAGGCGTTCATCAGCGTGTTCTTCGCCGGGTCGCTGCTGATCGAAGTGATTTTCTCCCTCGATGGCCTGGGGCGCATGAGCTATGAGGCTGCCGTGTCGCGGGACTATCCGGTGGTGTTCGGCTCGCTGTTTATCTTCACGCTGTTCGGGCTTTTGATAAAACTGATCGGCGACCTCTGCTACACCCTGGTCGACCCGCGTATCGACTTTGCCGCGAGGAACGCCTGATGTTCAAGCTCTCGCCGTTAGGCCGTCGCCGCTTTGAACGCTTCAAGAAAAACCGTCGGGGCTGGTGGTCGCTGTGGCTGTTCATTGGCCTGTTTCTGCTGACCTTGGGCGGTGAGTTGATCGCCAACGACAAACCGCTGGTGGTCAGTTATCAGGGCCAGTGGTACTTCCCGGTATTCAAGCGCCACACCGAGCAGGAGTTCGGCGGGCAACTGCCGTTCCAGGCTGACTATCGCAGCGACTACGTGCAAAAGCTGATTCACAAGGACGGCGGCTGGATGCTGTTCCCGCCGATCCCGTTCAGCGATGACACGCCCAACTATGAACTCAATACACCGGCGCCGAGCCCGCCCTCCAGCGTCAACTGGCTGGGCACCGACGACCAGTCGCGGGACGTCATGGCCCGGGTGATTTTCGGCGCACGGGTGTCGATCCTGTTTGCGTTGATGCTGACCTTCGTCAGTGCCTTGATCGGCATCGCCGCCGGCGCTTTGCAAGGTTATTACGGCGGCTGGGTCGACCTGCTGGGTCAACGCTTGCTGGAGGTCTGGTCCGGTCTGCCGGTGCTGTACTTGCTGATCATTCTGTCGGGGTTCGTCGAACCGAATTTCTGGTGGCTGCTGGGGATCATGGCGCTGTTTTCCTGGCTGGCGCTGGTCGACGTGGTGCGCGCCGAGTTCCTGCGCGGGCGCAATCTGGAATACGTCAAAGCCGCCCGGGCGCTGGGCCTCACGGATCGAAAAGTGATTGTCCGGCATATCCTGCCCAACGCCATGAACGCGACCTTGAGCTACCTGCCGTTCATTCTCACCGGCGCCATCTCCACCCTCACGGCCCTGGATTTTCTCGGCTTCGGCATGCCGGCCGGCAGCGCATCGCTGGGCGAGCTGATCGGGCAAGGCAAGCAGAACCTGCAAGCGCCGTGGCTGGGGCTGACGGCGTTTTTCACCCTGGCGCTGATTCTTTCCTTATTGGTGTTTATCGGCGAGGCGTTGCGCGATGCCTTTGATCCCCGATCCTGACGCGGACTGTAGATATGAGTACCAACCTGATCGAAATCCGTGACCTCAGCGTGGCCTTCAATGGCCAGACGGTGGTGCGCAATCTGTGCCTGGACATCCATCCCGGCGAATGCCTGGCATTGGTCGGCGAATCGGGCTCCGGCAAATCGGTGACCGCCCACTCGATCCTGCAACTGCTGCCCGAGACCGGCACCCGGACCACGGGCAGCATTCGCTATCGCGGCAAGGAATTGCTCGGTGCCCCGCCCCAGGTGTTGCGTGAGCTACGCGGCAACCGGATCGCGATGATCTTCCAGGAACCGATGACCTCGCTCAACCCGTTGCACAGCATCGAAAAGCAGATCGGCGAAACCCTGCTGGTGCACAAAGGCCTGACGGGCAACGCGGCGCAAGCGCGGATTCTGGAGTTGCTGCAACTGGTCGGCATCCAGAAACCCAAAGAGCGGCTCAAGGCCTATCCCCATCAGCTGTCCGGTGGCCAGCGGCAACGGGTAATGATCGCCATGGCCCTGGCGTGCGAGCCGCAGTTGCTGATCGCCGACGAACCCACCACGGCGCTGGACGTGACAGTGCAGCGCAAGATTCTGATTCTGCTCAAGTCCCTGCAACAGCGTCTCGGCATGTCGCTGCTGTTGATCAGCCACGACCTCAATCTGGTGCGCAGCATCGCTCAGCGTGTGTGCGTGATGAAGGCCGGGGAAATCGTCGAAGAGGCCACCTGCGAAACGATCTTCACCGAACCGAAACATCCCTACAGTTGCGTGCTGCTGAACGCCGAACCGGAAGGCGAAGCCCTGCCCCGGGACGAGCGCGAGAACGTTCTGGAAGTGGACAACCTGCGCGTGCAGTTTGCCCTCGGTGGCGGCTTGTTCCAGCGCAAGACGTATCTGAACGCGGTGGACGGCATCAGCCTCAACATTCAGCGTGGCAAGACCCTGGGCATCGTGGGCGAGTCCGGTTCGGGCAAATCGACCCTGGGCCAGGCGATTCTGCGTTTGCTCGATTCCGAAGGCAGCATTCGCTTTCAGGGCGAGGCACTGGACGGTCTGACGCAAAAGCAGTTGCGGCCATGGCGCAAGAAGATGCAGGTGGTGTTCCAGGACCCCTTCGGCAGTCTCAGTCCACGCATGTCCGTGGCGCAGATCATCAGCGAAGGGCTTGAAGTGCATAGCCAATTGACCGCTGATGAATGCAAAGCCGAAGTGATTCGTGCACTGGAAGAAGTCGGCCTCGACCCGCAAAGCCGTGATCGCTATCCCCACGAGTTCTCCGGTGGCCAGCGTCAGCGCATCGCCATTGCCCGGGCGCTGGTGCTGAAACCGGCGCTGATTCTGCTCGATGAACCGACCTCGGCACTGGATCGCACCGTGCAGAAACAAGTGGTCGCCCTGCTCCGCCAACTTCAGGAAAAACACGGCCTGACCTACCTGTTCATCAGTCATGATCTGGCGGTGGTACGTGCCCTGGCCCACGACATGATCGTGATCAAGGACGGCAAAGTGGTAGAAAGCGGTGCCAGCCACGACGTATTCGATTCGCCGCAGCATCCGTACACCAAAGAGCTGTTGGCGGCGGCGCATACGCGGTAGGCATAATCGCGTCCACATCGATGAACCGCGTCGCGGCCTTCGCGGGCAAGCCTCGCTCCCACAGGTTTGGTGGTTATCGCTGAATTTGTGGCTCGACACAAACCCTGCAGGAGCGAGGCTTGCCCGCGAAGAGGCCCGCCAAGACAACACACATTCTGGACATGAAACCCATGAACACCACCGAAAGCCTCAAGGACTACCAGCGCGTTCGCTTGCTGGCGATCCGTTCGCTGTTCGAGATCATCGAGCAATCCAGCGAGGGCACGGTGATTGTCGACCGCGACGCGAATATCGTCTGGATGAACGAGCGCTATGCCCGCCGCTTCGGCCTGGAATCAGCCGAAGTGGCCATCGGCAAAGCGTGCGAAAGCGTGATACCGGGCAGCTTGCTACGTGAGGTGGTTCGCACCGGTCGCCCGATTTTGCTGGATATGCAGGACACGCCGAAAGAACCCCTGGTGGTCATGCGCTTGCCGATCCACGACGACGCGGGCGCCGTCATCGGCGCCATTGGTTTTGCGCTGTTCGACGAATTGCACAGCCTGTCTCCGATGCTCAAACGCTACCTGAGCATGCAGGAAGAACTGGCCTCTACCCGCTCGTTGCTGCGGTCGCGGCAGACCAAATACAACTTCGCCCACTTCATCGGGACCAGCGCCGCCAGCCTGGAAGTCAAACGCCGCGCCCGGCGCAGTGCCAGTGCCGAGTCACCGGTGCTGTTGCTCGGCGAAACCGGCACCGGCAAGGAGCTGCTGGCCCAGGCGATCCACGGCGCTTCACCCCGCGCGCACAAAGCCTTCGTCAGCATCAACAGCGCAGCGATTCCCGAGTCGTTGCTCGAAGCCGAATTCTTTGGCACCGCGCCGGGCGCCTTCACTGGCGCCGATCGCAAGGGCCGGGCCGGCAAGTTGCAGATCGCCCAGGGCGGCACGCTGTTTCTCGATGAAATCGGCGACATGCCGCTGCCGCTGCAAAGCAAGTTGCTGCGCGTTTTGCAGGAAAAGGAATTCGAGCCGGTCGGTTCCAATGAGGTCATCCAGAGTGATGTGCGAGTGATTGCAGCGACCTCCACGGACCTGGAAGCGGCGATCAAGCGCGGCGAATTTCGCGCGGACTTGTACTACCGGCTCAACGTGCTGCCGATCAACGTGCCGCCTCTGCGCGATCGTCTTGATGACTTGCCAGCGCTCAGTGAAGCGATCCTTGAGGAACTTCGCAGCCAGCATGAGCTGAACACCGAAGCCTTGGACCTGCTGGCGCATCACGCCTGGCCGGGCAATATCCGTGAGCTGCGCAACGTGCTGGAACGCGCGGCGCTGCTCAGTGATGACCTGGTGCTGAATGCAGGGGACATCCGCGCGGCAATCGGGACGTTCACACCAGTGACGCGTGTGGCGCCGAGGGTCGTTGAGGCCGTTGCGCAGGAAACGTTCAGCGAGGCGCGGGAGCGGTTTGACCGGCAATTGATTGAATCTGCCCTGGCGCAATGCGGGGGCAAGGTGATTGAAGCGGCGGCGCGGCTGGGGCTGGGGCGGTCGACTTTGTATAAGAAGATGGTGGCGCTAGGGATTGCCGAGTCTCCCTAAAGAGACACTGATCTCTATTGGTAGATAGGGCCTCTTCGCGGGCAAGCCTCGCTCCTACGGGACCAAGGCGCTCTTGTTTGTGCGGACGACCGCAAATCATGCAGGAGCGAGGCTTGCCCGCGAAGGCACTCTCACAGCCGCAAAAAAATCTCGAATAAGAGACAAATCATTCAGAATCACCTTATAAATAATTAAATATCCTTATATTTCAATGCCTTAAACAAATGGCACGAATCTCGCTAAAGCCCTCTCCCACAAAAGTCCCACCCTACAAAAATAACAATCCAGGAGACACACCATGAGTGTGATCATTGCCTTGGCAGCCCTCGCGCTGCTGATGCTGGCTGCTTACCGTGGCTACAGCGTTATTCTCTTCGCCCCGATTGCCGCCCTCGGCGCCGTCTTGCTCACCGACCCTTCCGCCGTCGCCCCTGCCTTCACCGGGGTGTTCATGGAGAAAATGGTCGGCTTCATCAAACTGTATTTCCCGGTGTTCCTGCTCGGCGCGGTGTTCGGCAAGCTGATTGAGCTGTCGGGATTCTCACGCTCCATCGTCGCGGCAGCGATTCGGTTGCTCGGTACACGTCAGGCGATGTTGGTGATCGTGTTGGTCTGCGCCCTGCTGACTTACGGCGGCGTGTCGCTGTTTGTGGTGGTGTTCGCGGTCTACCCGTTTGCCGCTGAAATGTTCCGCCAGAGCAACATCCCCAAGCGCTTGATCCCGGCGACCATCGCCCTCGGTGCGTTTTCGTTCACCATGGACGCCCTGCCCGGCACCCCGCAGATCCAGAACATCATCCCCAGCACCTTCTTCAACACCACCGCGTGGGCGGCGCCGTGGCTGGGTGTAATCGGCGCGATCTTCGTAGTCTGCGCCGGCATGCTGTTTCTCCAACGCCAGCGCAACAAGGCGCAGGCCGCCGGTGAAGGTTATGGCACCGAACTGCGCAACGAGCCGGAAACCGCGGCCGACATCAAACTGCCGAATCCATGGATTGCCCTGTCGCCGTTGCTGGCAGTCGGCATCATGAACCTGCTGTTTACCCAGTGGATTCCGCAGTGGTATGGCAAGACCCACAGCCTCGCACTGCCGGGCATGGCCGCGCCGGTCACCACCGAAATCGCCAAGCTCACGGCGATCTGGGCAGTGCAAGCGGCCTTGCTGGTCGGCATCATCATGGTGCTGGTGTTCGGCTTCCAGGCGATTCGCGGCAAGTTGGCCGAGGGCAGTCGAAGTGCAGTCAGCGGTTCATTGCTGGCGGCGATGAACACCGCGTCGGAGTACGGTTTTGGTGCGGTGATCGCCTCCTTGCCGGGCTTCCTGGTATTGGCCGACTGGCTCAAGAGCATTCCCAACCCGTTGGTCAACGAAGCGATTACCGTGACCCTGCTCGCCGGCATCACCGGTTCGGCGTCGGGCGGCATGAGCATTGCGCTGGCGGCCATGGCCAATGACTTCATCGCTGCGGCCCACGCTGCCAACATTCCGTTGGAAGTGCTACACCGAGTGGCTGCGATGGCCAGTGGCGGCATGGACACCCTGCCGCACAACGGCGCAGTGATTACCCTGCTGGCGGTCACCGGCCTGACCCACCGTGAAGCCTACAAAGATATTTTCTGTATTACGCTGATCAAGACCCTGGCGGTTTTTGTGGTGATCGGTACTTTCTACGCCACTGGCATTGTGTGAGGTATTCATGACGACTCTTTCGGGCAAGACTGCACTGGTCACCGGTTCCACCAGCGGCATCGGCCTGGGCATTGCCCTGAGCCTGGCCAAGGCTGGCGCCAATCTGATTCTCAACGGTTTCGGCGATGCGTCCAAGGTGATTGCCGAGGTCGAGCAATTCGGTGGCAAGGTCGGCCATCACCCGGCCGACGTCAGCGACCCGGTGCAGATTGCCGACATGATTGCTTATGCCGAGCGTGAGTTCGGCGGCGTCGACATCCTGGTGAACAACGCCGGTATCCAGCACGTAGCGGCGGTAGAAGACTTTCCCGTGGAACGTTGGGACTCGATCATTGCGATCAACCTGTCGTCGGTGTTCCACAGCACCCGCTTGAGCCTGCCGGGCATGCGCACCAAAGGTTGGGGCCGGATCATCAACATTGCCTCGGTGCATGGCCAGGTGGGCTCGGTGGGTAAAGCCGCCTATGTCGCGGCCAAACATGGCGTGATCGGCTTGACCAAGGTCGTCGGGCTGGAAACGGCAACGACCAATGTGACCTGCAACGCCATTTGCCCGGGCTGGGTATTGACGCCGCTGGTGCAGAAGCAGATTGATGCACGCATCGCGACCGGGATCGAGCCGCAACAGGCGCAGCATGATTTGCTCGCGGAGAAGCAGCCGTCGCTGGAATTCGTCACCCCGCCGCAATTGGGCGAACTGGTGTTGTTCTTGTGCAGTGAGGCCGGCAGCCAGGTGCGCGGCGCGGCGTGGAATATTGATGGTGGGTGGTTGGCGCAGTAATTCGGCAGTAAACCGCGTTATCGTTCTTCGCGGGCAAGCCTCGCTCCCACAGGTTTTGTGGTTGCAGCCGGATTTGTGGCACGACGCAAAACCTGTAGGAGCGAGGCTTGCCCGCGAATGAATCTGAAAATAGAAGAAGAGGCAAGCCATGTCCGACATCCTCTGGCAACCCAGCGCCGAGCGCATCAGCAAAACCCGCATGGAGGCCTTCCGGCGCTTCATCATTAAGCGGCACCACATTCACCTCGACGACTACCCCGCCCTGCACCAATGGTCCATCGATCAGCGCGTAGCTTTCTGGCAGGCGATCGTCGACTTCTTCGACATCCGTTTCCACGATCAGCCGGACGCAGTGCTGGTGGAAGGCGCGCAAATGCCCAGCGCCGAGTGGTTCCCAGGCGCCACCCTGAATTTCGCCGAGCACCTGCTGCGCCGTCGCGACGATGCCGTGGCGGTCATTGCGATTGGCGAGAACGGCCAGCGTGAACACCTGACCTGGGCGGAACTCGCCGAGCATGTCGCCGGTTTTCAAAACAGTCTGAAAGCCGCTGGCGTCGGCCTCGGCGACCGTGTCGCCGCGTGCATGCCCAATACCTGGCAAACTCTGGTGGCCATGCTCGGCACCACCAGCCTGGGGGCGATCTGGTCCTGCTCATCACCGGACTTCGGCACCCAGGGCGTCATCGACCGCTTCGGCCAGATCGAACCAAAAGTGCTCATCACCTGCGCCGGTTATCGCTACGCCGGCAAGGACATCGATCAGACCGCCAAGGTCAATGAAATCCTCGATCGCCTGCCATCCTTGCAACAGTTGATCCTGGTGCCCTATGCCCGACCACAGGCACGCATCGAACAGTTCCACACCCGAGCCAACGTGACGCTGTGGGATGATTTTTACGACATCGGTGGCGAGCCGGATTTCGTCCCCGTGCCGTTCGCCCATCCGCTGTACATCCTCTACTCCAGCGGCACCACCGGCGTGCCGAAATGCATCGTCCACAGCACCGGCGGCGTGTTGCTGCAACACGTCAAGGAGCACGGCCTGCATTGCGATCTCGGCCCCGGCGACCGTTTGTTCTACTACACGACGTGCGGATGGATGATGTGGAACTGGCTGGTCTCTGCCCTGGCCGTGGGCAGTGCAGTGGTGCTGTACGACGGCTCGCCGTTCCATCCGGCCCCCCGGCGTTTGATCGACCTGATCGACGATGAACGCATCAGCGTCTTCGGCACCAGTCCAAAATTTATCGCCACCCTGGAAACCCATGGGATCAAACCGCGCGAAAGCCATGACCTGAGCAGCCTGAAAACCCTGCTTTGCACCGGTTCCGCGCTGTCGCCGCAGAGTTACGACTACGTGTATCGCGACCTCAAGAGCGACCTGTGCCTGGCCTCGATGTCCGGTGGTACCGACATCGTTTCGTGCTTTGTGAACAGCAATCCTTTTGAGCCCGTGCGTCGCGGCGAAATCCAGGGCAAAAGCCTGGGCATGGCGGTCGAAGTCTGGAATGACGACGGCAAGCCTGTGATCGGCGAGAAAGGTGAACTGGTGTGCACCCGGCACTTCCCGGCGATGCCCATTGGTTTCTGGAACGACCCGCAGCAGGAGAAGCTGCACGCTTCATATTTCAGCCAGTTCCCCGGCGTCTGGGCCCAGGGCGATTACGCCGAACAGCTGCCCCACGGCGCGATGATGATCCACGGCCGCTCGGACGCGGTGCTCAACCCGGGCGGCGTGCGCATCGGTACCGCGGAAATCTATCGTCAGGTGGAGAAGGTCCCACAGGTGCTGGACAGCGTGGCCATTGGTCAGCAATGGCAGGATGACGTGCGGGTGGTGCTGTTCGTGAAGTTGCGCGACGGCGTCGAACTGGATGAAGCTTTGCAGCAGCAGATCCGCCAGGTCATCCGCGCCAACACCACACCCCGGCATGTACCGGCGAAGATTGTCGCGGTGACCGATATCCCACGGACCATCAGCGGCAAGGTCGTCGAGCTGGCGGTGCGGAACGTGGTGCATGGGCAGAAGGTGAAGAACACCGATGCGTTGGCCAATCCCGAGGCGCTGGAGCAATTTCGGGATCGGCCGGAACTGGCTTTTTAAACGGTTCGATCGAACGCTCGGGCCGGGGCTGCCGTGCCCTGTGCAAACCTCTGCGCAGTCACGGGTTTGTTCAGCGTGATCAGCACCGGATCGACAATCGCACGTTCGGGGTTTGCTTCCAGCGTGCTCCGAAGGAGGGACATGTTGCGGTCAAACCCGCCTTCGTCGGTGTACAACTGGCTCAGCAGCGAAGTGACCACCGCCAGTGAGTCGGCGTTTTCAAAGGCTTTGGAACGGGCGTGACGGGCAATGCCTCCATCTGTCACCGCAAGCTGTCCGGAGGCCAGGTTCAACAGCGACGCCACGTCCAGCGACTGGCCACCCCCAACGTTGCCGGCGTCGCGGGCATAGGCGACATCACCGATCTGCGCAGGTCCGTGAAACAGCTCATGGATCAAGTCGTCTGCGACGACGTCAAGGTTGAAACCCTGGCCGATGAAGTGACGGTTGAGATTGACGGTGTAGATTTCAACGAACTTCGCGTCGGATTGCCCGGTTGCGCCTTTCCACTGCTGGTAAGCGTTCGTGTCGAAAGCGGCAATGTGGTGGGTGTCCTTGAGTGGATCAAGGACGAAGTTACTGATGGAAACGCCCGCGAAGTCCGCCCTGACCGCTCTCAAATAATTCAATAACTGATTGATTGCTTCATTCGAATCGCTTCCCATCAGCAGCCTCGCGACCAACGTGCGCTGCGCCTCAAAGTCACGGCGGATCAAGGCATTGATTGCGTTTTCGATTTTAGTCCGGGCTCGCGGCAGACTTTGTTCAATGAACTGTCGGGTGTAACTGACAGGCAATGTCTTGGTTGGGCGCGGCAAGGCGACAGGCGCCATGTAGGCAAAGTGCTCCAGTTTGGGCCCCCAGGCTTTGCCCAGGCGGTCGAGGGCATACCATTGGAGTTGGTTGCGCGCGGCCACCACTGACAGGGTCTCACCCACTGCACCACGTGGCCGCCAGCTACCCTGTCCGGTGTGGACGTGACTGGCGGCGCGGAGCAGGTCATAGGATTTGTGGCTGCCATGGAGTCTGCCCAACTGGGACTTCGCCAGTCCAAGAAGCGCTTCAGCCTGACTGCTGAAACGTAACGCGCCCTTATGGATGAGTTTGCCGGCACCATAAAACACCGTTGGTACATCATCCACGGGGTTGAAGAGGGAAATGGAGGTGACAAAGGCCAGTTTGGTCAGACGGGCGCCTTTGGACGACAGGGAGATCGCCTTCGACGAGATGCTCAGCGCTTTGGCGCCCGCCCCCACGAATGCCCCGCCCAACGCCATGGCGTCCATGACGCAACCGTAGATCCCGTCTACGACCTTGTTGTGCTCTCCGGAAGACAAATCCTCGATGCACTTTTTGAACGGAACCACCAGATTCACGATGTAATCGGCAGTCTCTTCGCCTTTTTTGCGTTCGGTTTCAAGCGCTGTCGGCACGGTGGCCATCAACTCGATTTCGTCCAACGTGCGCAACGGATGATTGTTCACAACGAACGCCGCAATTCGCGCCAGTTGCGGATTGCCAACATTTATATAAGTACTCTGCTGGCGAGCCGTTACTTGCAGTGGCGCGGGGAGTTCGCCCAGTTTTTCAATAATTGCCATGTCGCTGCTGGCGTCATTCCCGGCGAAAACGCCGTCGGTATATTCAATAACAGAAAGAGGCAACCATTCGGGGGGCACAGGTCGTTCCGGCGCATTCAGGTCCCCGGCGAAATCCATTCTCGCGGCCGTTCGCAATTTGCCTGTTGAGATGATCAGCGAGGCGAGCGTGTTGTTTCTCCGTAACTCACCCCGCAAGGTAAACAACTCATAACACACCGCCGTGTTTGCGTGAGTAGCAAACATGACAATGCCGAAGCGTCCCTTGACAGCATCGCTACCTTGCCGGGTTTCGTAAGTCGTTGAAACAGGGACCGGCGATATTGAAAAGAAAGACTCGGTTCTGGTGGCCGGAAGACGAACGGTAAAAAAGCTGATTTTTCCGTTCAGAAAGACGTCCAGATCATGAGGAAGCATGTGTGAAAGGGCCAACTTGATGTTGCTCGCCAGCGCGTTATTCAACTGGCCGAGATAATCGCGCAATTGGCGATGGTACTCGACATTGTTGGGGGGCAGGCTTCGCAACCTTGGAAAGCGACTATAAAGGCTAGTGACGGAGGGGTCGTACTGAGTTGGTCTTTTGTAATGGGTGATACCGGCCAACAAATCAGGGGTCCCGGAAATAACTTTATCGGGAAAGACCGCAGGAAAATCCCACTGGCCACCTTCCAGATCCGCCGACATGTGCAACTCGACCATGGACATGGGGTTGGAGGACGCATAAAGGCCGGGGTGTTGATAGAGCACTTTATCGTCGAGAAAATCACACTCCGGCACCGCGCCTTGCAAGGCTTCGCGCGCGATGGTTTCGCGGTTGGGCATCGGGATGGAATAGACGCGCGCCAGATGGGTGAAGTTTTCCGCATATGCCTGGAACGCGGTGATGGCCCGCTCGGTGCTGTCCTTTGCCGCTTGAGTCAGCTCGCTTGCGCTGATAACGCTGTTGATCAGGGCCCAGTCGACGATCGGATCGATCATTGCCAAATCCCGCAGTCGGGACAGCGGCTCGCTGACAGGCTCCAGTTCGACATACGCCATGATTTGCGCATACGTCAGCACACGCGACGCGCCCTTCCTGACCGCTTCCGCCAAGGCAACGCCATGGCAAAAGGTTACCCAGGCAACCGAGCCCAACGTCATCGACGATGGCACGCCCCTGACCAGAAATTCCGGCGCAATGTCCGCCAGCAGCAGATGACACGCCAGTGGCGCCGCCGCAGGATCAACCCAGCCCTTGGTATAGAGAAAGGCTTGCAGCTCTTCGCGGACCATGGCCGGCGACCGCTCTACGTTGCTCGGCGCATATAAAGCGAAACCACCGAGACTCTTGCGGTCCCCGGTGCTACCTAGAGACGGATAAAGATCCAGCAACAGGCTGGTGACCAGCAGTTGCTCGAGATCTTGCGCAGAGACGTTCTGCCCGGGATGCGCGCCGAACCAGTCCGACGCTTCCAGAATCTCCCTGGCACAGGCCTGGGCCACCGGATGCTTGACCAACGCGACGATCCGCTCGGCGGCATTTTCGTGTGTCGCAACGGCGCGTCCCGTTTCGCGGTACAACATGTCCAGCAGTCTGGTGTTCTGGGTAACACGCTGAGTAACCTGCCGAATGGCGGTCCGTTGCTCAGCCGACAAGACGGCTAATGATGAATCATCCGTAACCAACTGCCCCCAATAGTGCCCCAACTCATCGACATCAGGATCAAACTCGAAAAGCGCGATCAGGTTTCTGGTTTCGCTCGCGTTCGTTGGAACCGTCAGGCCATGAAACCTCAGCCATTGGTCCACATCGACGAAATCTTCGGTGTAAATGTATCCACCGGCTTGCCTGGCAATATCACCTACCACCAGCAGCTTTTGATAATAGTGCGACGCCTGGACGATATTCACGTCGACGACTTCCCACACTTGCCGGTCTTTTCGGAAAATCTCAAGTCCGCCGTTTTCGTTAATACGGGTTGCCGCCATATTCTCCGGACGGTGGCGACGGAGTTCGTCCATTACGACCGTGTAGTTGGCCAGGTTATTCCATGCCACTCGCCCCGGCATATGGACTTCATACAGCGAAGAACCTTTTGCCAGCTCAAACTCATAACCTTGCCAATGGTACGGCCCTTCATCCTCTTGATCCTCGAAGACACTTTGCAACAAGCGCGCGACCACTTGTCGTTCAGCGGCATCGGCCCTTAACCACTGGTGCTGGACTTCGGAAACGGCTCCGGACAACGGATAGTCTTTATATTTCAACTTAACAACCATAAAACAACCTTATGTATTTAGTTCACTGATTCATTAATCGAAGGTGAATCCTGACCCACCAAAAATTAACTAAACAGTAAAACTTCATAAGACAACATTTCATCGTCGCCGCCTTACCCACCTCATCAATCCACTAACCCCCAGTCCCCATTGGGCGCATTGACGGTCGAAGGCCCACCGCCATACAGCTTGAGGCGCAACTTCAGATTGCTCAGCGAGTCCGCATGTTTTAGCGCCTCTTCCTCACTGATTGCGCCTTCCATCACCAGTGCATACAGTGCGCCATCGAACGTCTGCATACCGAACTCTGCGGACTTTTCCATGATGTCTTTAAGTTCGTCCAGTTGATTGCGCCTTATCAAGTCACCGATCGTGGGTGTTCCCAACATCACTTCCACTGCCGCCCTGCGCTGACCGTCAAGGGTCCGCACCAATCGTTGGGAAACAAACGCTTTCAGATTGTTGCTCAAGTCATGCAGCAACTGCGTCCGTCGCTCTTCGGGAAAGAAATTGATGATGCGGTCCAGCGCCTGATGGGCGTTGTGCGCGTGCAACGTCGAGATCACCAGATGGCCCGTATCGGCAAACGCCAGCGCGTGCTCCATGGTTTCGCGGTCGCGGATTTCGCCGATCAGTACCACGTCCGGGGCCTGGCGCAGGGTGTTTTTCAGGGCAGCATGAAAACTGCGGGTATCGACGCCGACCTCGCGCTGGTTGATGATCGACTGCTTGTGCCGATGGATGTACTCGATCGGGTCCTCGATGGTGACGATATGGCCAGTGCTGTGGCGGTTGCGGTAATCGATCAGCGCCGCGAGAGAGGTTGACTTGCCGCAATCGGTGGCGCCGACGAACAGTATCAATCCTTGTTTGAGCATCACGGTTTCGAGCAGCACCGCCGGTAGTTTGAGGTCTTCGAAACGCGGGATGTCGAGCTTGATGTTGCGTGCCACGATTGACACATCGTTGCGTTGCTTGAAGATGTTGACCCGAAAGCGCCCGACACCCGCCAGGGAGATTGCCAGGTTCATCTCCAGTTCCCGATCGAACTCCAGGCGCTGTTCGGCGTCCATGATGGACTCGGCAATGGCAGCGACTGCTCCCGGCTTGAATGGCTGGTCGGTCAGCGGCTTGAGCACACCGTCGAACCGCGCACTGGGTGGTGCGCCGGTGGAAAGATAGAGATCGGATCCATTCCGGTCAGACAGTATCTGCAACAGTGCATCGATTTCCATGGCAAAAAACACCCGCGAAGCATTCAATGAAAAAGTAATGACCCATGGCAGGTCATCCAGCGTCTACCGCCCTGCAAGGATAGTAGACGCCGCGCCACCGACTTAAGTGCAGGACAATTTGATGAACGCAACACTGACGGGCAGCGATGCACAGGCCTTGATCGCCAGACTGGACTGGACACGCACCCCGCTGGGCGCTGCCAGCACCTGGCCACAGAGCCTGCGCACTGCCGTGGACATCGTGATTCATTCACCGATGCCGATGCTGTTGCTGTGGGGGCCGCACCTCACGCAGATCTACAACGACGGCTTCGCCCTCCTCGCCGGCAGCAAGCATCCACACGCTTTCGGACAACCGACGCACCAAATCTGGCCAGAACTTCAGGACTTTACCAGCCCCATTTACAGCGCTGTCCTACAAGGCCAGGTGCGTACCTACAGCGAACAACGTTTTACCTTGCAACGCGACGAAGGTGATTCCGACTTCTGGCTGGACCTGACCTACAGCCCGATCCGCGATGAAAACGCTGAGGTTGCTGGCATTCTGGTCACCGCCATCGAAACCAATGAACGCCGACGCATCGCGCTGGAACTGGAACAGCGGTCGGCCGCCAGTCTCAAGGCCCAGCACGAAACCGAACAGCGCCTGCAACTGGCGCTGGCGGCCACCGACGCCGTCGGCACCTGGGATTGGGACATCGGCGAAGATCGCTTCATCGCCGATGCGCATTTCGCCGAACTGCACAACATCGACCCACTGCTCGCCAGTCAGTTGCCCATCAGCGCCTACCTCCAGGCCGTGCACCCGGAAGATCGCGCCATGGTCGCCCGCAGCATCAAATATTCCATCACCCACGGCACCGAATACGCCGAGGAATATCGCTTGCTGCAACCCAGCGGTCACCTGCGCTGGGTGTTTGCCCGCGGTCGCTGCTACAAGGACCACCATGGCCGGCCGATCCGCTTCCTTGGCGCCGCGCTGGATCTGACCGAACGCAAGCTCACCGAGCAAGCCCTGCGCCAGAGCCAGACCGAGTTGCAGCTGATCATCAACGCCATGCCCATCCTGATCAGCTACGTGGACAGCGAGGAACGCTTTCGCTTGAACAACGCCGCTTATCTGGACTGGTATGGCCTGACACCGCAGGAACTCTATGGCCGCACCATTCGTGAAGTGCTGGGCGAGGAAGCCTATGCCTTGCGCGCCGAACACATTGCCCTGGCGCTGACGGGCAAGTCTTGCTGTTTCAGCATCAATACCCCGCACCGGGACGGCAGTAACCGCCATGCCTTGATGAATTACTTGCCGCGCCACGGTGCCGACGGCACGGTGAATGGTTTCTACATCTTTGTCATTGACGAAACCGAGCGCAAACAGACGGAAGAAGCCCTGCGCAATCTCAACGATACCCTTGAGGAACGGGTCGCGGCCCGCACCCAGCAGTTGGCCGAAGCCAACCAACGGCTGCAAAACGAGATGTTCGAGCGTGAACGCGCGGAAGACGCCTTGCGCCATGCGCAGAAAATGGAGGCGGTCGGGCAGCTCACCGGCGGCATCGCCCACGACTTCAACAACATGCTGACCGGGATCATCGGCAGCCTCGATCTGATGCAGCGCTATATCGCTGAAGGGCGCGCCGCCGAGATTGGCCGTTTCACCGAAGCCGCGGTGTCCTCGGCCAATCGTGCCGCCGCCCTGACCCATCGGCTATTGGCGTTTTCCCGGCGTCAGTCGCTGGATCGCCGGCCGCTGAACGCCAATGACCTGGTGCACTCCCTGGAAGACTTGTTCAGCCGGACCAAGGGCGATCACATCGAACTCAAACTGCTGCTGGCCGGCGAGGTCTGGCCGGTGAGCACTGACGTCAGCCAACTGGAAAACGCTCTGCTCAACCTCGTCATCAACGCCCGGGACGCCATGCCCGATGGCGGCGAGTTGCTGATCGAAACCGCCAACGTTTACCTCGACGGCAGCGACATCACCACGTTGGAACCGGTCAAGGCCGGGGATTACGTGATGATTGCCGTCAGCGATAACGGCACCGGGATGACACCGTCGGTGCTGGCCAAGGCGTTCGACCCGTTCTTCACCACCAAACCCATCGGCCAGGGTACCGGCCTTGGGTTGTCGATGATTTATGGGTTCGCCCAGCAGTCGGGCGGGCATGTCAGCCTGTTCAGTTTGCCGGGCAAGGGCACCAGCGTTCGCCTTTACTTGCCCCGATTGCACGCCACGGAACCGGAAAAAGTACTGCTGCCGTTCACGGGCGAGGCTCCGGCGGCGATTGCCGGCGAAACCGTGGTGTTGGTGGAAGACGATCCGGCGGTGCGCATGCTGGTGCTCGACCTGCTCAACGAGCTGGGTTATCACGCCCACGAAGCCGAGGATGCGAAGACCGCCCTGCCCTTGCTGGAATCCGACCTGAGGGTCGATCTGCTGGTGACCGACGTAGGCCTGCCGGGCATGAACGGTCGGCAACTGGCAGAGATCGCTCGCCAGCACCGTCCCGAACTCAAGGTCCTGTTCATGACCGGTTACGCGGAGAAAGCCGCCGAACGCCAAGGCTTCCTGGAAGAAGGCATGGACATGGTCGCCAAACCGTTTTCCATTGACCTGTTGGCCAACAAGATTCGCACGATGATCGGCCAACCGGAGTGAGTTGAGGCATAATCGCGCGCCCCGCTGGCATCAACATAGCCACCACCGTTGCAAGGTATGCCCCCATGAAAGCTCAAGCCCGCCATATTCTGGTGAAAACCTCGGAAGAAGCCGAGCAGCTCAAACAACGCATCGCCAAGGGCGAAGCCTTTGATGTGCTGGCCAAGAAGTATTCCACCTGCCCGTCCGGCAAACGCGGGGGCGACCTGGGTGAAGTGCGGCCCGGGCAAATGGTCGGGGTGATCGACGCGGTGATCTTCAAAAAACCGCTGCGGGTGGTGCATGGACCGATCAAGAGCAAGTTCGGGTATCACTTGGTGCAGGTGTTTTACCGGGATTGATGGGTTTGGCTTAAAGGCCCTGTGGCGAGGGAGCTTGCTCCCGCTGGGCTGCGTAGCGGCCCCAATTTACGGCTGCTGCGCACCCGAACGGGAGCAAGCTCCCTTGCCACAAAAGCTTATTTCAATCTTTGGGAATCAGTGCTCCAGGCACTTGAATCACCCGACTCGCCAACCGATGCCCCGCCTCGGCCGCCTCAACCGCACTTCCACCCTTGAGCCGACTGGCCAAATACGCCGCGCTGAACGAATCCCCCGCCGCCGTGGTGTCCACCACGCGCTCGACCTTCTGCGCGGGCACCTCGAACGACTCGCCATCACAGCGAATCAGACACGCCTCGGCGCCACGCTTGAGCACCACTTCGGGGGTGCCAATCTGCTCGTAAGCGGCAAACACCGCCTCGCCATCGGAAAAATGAAACAGCGCCTGCTCGTCATCGACGGTCAGCAACGCCAGATCGACATAGGGCAAGACGCTGCGATAAGCCGCCCGCGCCTCTTCGACTGACGCCCACAAGCGTGGCCGGTAGTTGTTGTCGAACACGATCCGCGCATCCCGCTGACGGGCCTCGATCAGGGTTTCCAGCAGTTTCACCCGACCTTGCACGCCGAGCACCGCCAGGGTGATGCCGCTGAAATACAGCACGTCGTAATCCGGCAGCGCGGCCAGGATCGGCGCGGCGGCCGGGGTGGTGAAGCAGTCGCGCACGGCCGCTTCGTTACGCCAATAGAGGAAGCGGCGCTCGCCCGCCGCATCAGTCTGGATGCAGTACAAACCGGGCAGTCGCCCGGGCAGGCGCTGAACCATGCCCAACCCGATGTGTTCGTCGGCCCAGGTCTGGCACATGGCATCGCTGAAACTGTCGTCGCCCAGTGCAGTGACGTAATCGACGATGCCGCGGGTGCCGAGTTCCCGGGACAGGTAGACCGCAGTGTTCAAGGTATCGCCGCCGAAGCTCTGTTGCAGCGTGCCATCGGCGCGTTGTTGCAGCTCGATCATGCATTCGCCGATCAAGGCGATGCGCGGGGTGTTGGGGCCGAGGGTGTTGATGGTGTTCATTGTTGTGGGGTCTCTGGTATTGCGGTGTTGTCTGGGAGGATGCCATCGCGAGCAGGCTCACTCCCACATTGGATCTTCAGTGTTCACAAGATCCCTGTAGGAGCCGGCTTGCTGGCGAAGGCCGCGCCTCGGTCCGAAGCCTTAGAAACAGGTTTCCATTGTTTCGATGACGTTCAGCTGCTCATCCACCAGACACCCCGTGCGCCACTTGTCGAACGTCAGGCACGGGTGCGAAGTGCCGAACGAAATGATGTCGCCCACCCGCAGCTCAACCCCCGGCGCCACGGTCATGAACGCGTGCTGGTCCATCACCGCCGTCACTTTGCAGGCGCTGACATCGTCGCCGGTGGCAGGCACCACGCCGGCCTTGTAACGCAGCAGCGGCACGGGCAACCCCGCGTCGTAGGCGACGTCGCGTTTGCCCAGGGCGATCACCGCAAAACCCGGTTCCGGCAACGACTGCACATGCGCCCAGACTTCCAGCGCCGGGCGCAGGCCCTCGTGCAGATCGCTGCGGCGGTCGAGCACGCAGCATTGCGCTTCCTTGTAGATGCCATGGTCGTGAGCCACGTAGCTGCCGGGGCGCAACACACTGAGGAAACGTCCACCCGCGTTCTGCGTTTCGAAGGATTCGGCGATCAAGTCGTACCAGGCCGAACCCGACGCGGTGATGATCGGCTTGGGAATCGCAAAGGCGCCGCTGTCCTGCAACTGCACGGCCAGGCGCACCAGGGAGGCGGCGAATTCACGAATGCCTGTGACCGCATGATCACCGTGGATCACGCCCTCGTAGCCTTCGATGCCGGTCAGCGCCAGCGCCGGTTGGGCGTTGATGGCTTTGGCCAGCGCGATCACTTCCGTTTCACTGCGGCAACCGCAACGACCACCGACCACGCCGTACTCGATCATCACGTTCAGGCGCACACCGCGCGAGGCGAAGTACGCGCCCAGGTCAGCGACGTTGTCCGGGTGATCGACCATGCAATGGAAGTCGAACGTCGGGTCCGCCAGCAAATCGGCGATCAGCGCCATGTTCGGCGTACCGACCAATTGGTTGGCCATCAGCACCCGACGCACACCGTGGGCATAGGCCGCGCGGGTTTGCGTGGCGCTGGCCAGGGTGATGCCCCAGGCGCCGGCGTCCAGTTGGCGCCGGAACAGCGCGGGCGTCATGCTGGTTTTGCCGTGGGGCGCGAGTTCCGCGCCGCTGTTGCTGACAAACGCCTGCATCCAGCGAATGTTGTGTTCCAGCGCTTCGCGGTGCAGCACCAGCGCAGGCAGGCTGACGTCGCGCACGAGATTGGCGCCAGTCTGGGCAAAGCCCTTTTCCACAGCGGCAGTGTTTTGGGCAGAAGACATGGTCGAACTCCTCACATTCGCGGCTGCAGACAGCCGCTTTTATTCGTTGATACGCCGGGCCAGGCTATTGGCGCTGTCGATCAGCACCCGGCGATAGTCGTTGTAATTGTTCTTGGCGTCGTCCCGTGGGGCGACGATGCACAGGGTCGCAATGGCCACGCCGCTCGGGTCTTTGACCGGGGCGGCGAAGCAATGGGTGAAGGTGTCGGCGACGCTATCGAAAGAGAAGAAGCCATCGATACCGGCCTGACGGATTTCCTTGAGAAACTGCTCCAGCGGCAGGCGTTCGCCGTCGGGCAGGATGAAGTCGTCGTGGTCGATCAGGTCAATGATCTCCTGATCACTCAGGTGCGCCAGCAGCAGGCGCCCGGACGCAGTCCAGGGGATTGGCGCGTTCTCGCCGATGTCCGAGGAAATACGGAAATGCCGCTCGCCCTCTTTCATCAGCGCGACGGTGTATTTGCGCCCGTTAAGCAGGCACATCTGCGCGGTTTCATGGGTCTGGCTGACGATGTCCTGCAAAGCGTGATCGGCTTCGCGGGTCAGGTCGAAATGGCGCAAATGCGCTTGCCCGAGAAAGTACAACTGACGGCCGAGGTAGACGTGACCGTCCTTGCCCACGGGTTCGAGAATGCGACGTTCCAGCAGGGAAGCGACCAGTTCGTAGATCGTGGATTTCGGGCTGTCGATGCCGCTGGCGATTTCATTCGGGCGCAGCGGTTTGCCGACTTCCTTGAGGAAATCGAGGATATCGAACGCCCGGTCCAGACCGCGAGCCCGGCGCTTGATGGTGTCTTCGGTCATGTCAGTGGTTCCCATACAAATTCGCCGGGGAGTTTACCGCTAATGATCGTTCCCACGCTTGGCGTGGGAATGCCTCAATGGACGCTCTGCGTCCGCTTTGCGACGCGGAGCGCCCCGGGCTGCATTCCCCCGCAGAGCGTGGGATCGATCATTAGGCTCAGGCCTTTTTCTTGTACGCGATGCAGTCGATCTCGACCTTGCAATCGACCATCATGTTCGCCTGCACACAGGCCCGGGCTGGTGCGTGCTCGCTTTTGAAGTACTCGGAGAAGACCTTGTTGAAACTGGTGAAATCCCGCGGATCCTCCAGCCACACGCCAGCACGCACCACGTCTTCCAGGCCATAACCGGCCTCTTCGAGAATCGCGATCAGGTTCTTCATGGCCTGGTGGGTCTGCTCGACGATGCCACCGGTAATGATCTCGCCGTCCACCGCCGGCACCTGCCCGGAAACGTGCAGCCAGCCATCGGCTTCAACGGCTCGGGCGAAAGGGCGAGGCTGACCGCCAGCGGCGGTGCTGCCGGTGCCGTAACGAGTAATGCTCATGAGTGTTTCTCCTGATCGAAAAAATATAAAAATTAAAACCGCGTGTTCTTGAGAAATTCGGCAAGACGCGGCGATTGCGGGCGTTCGAACAGCTCCTTGGGAGGCCCCTGCTCTTCGATCCGCCCCTGGTTCATGAAGACGATCTTGTCCGAGACCTCGAAGGCAAAACGCATCTCGTGGGTAACCAGCAACATGGTCATGCCTTCGTCGGCCAGGCCCTTGATCACGTTCAGCACTTCGCCGACCAGTTCCGGGTCCAGGGCCGAGGTCACTTCATCGAACAGCATCAGGCTCGGGTTCATCGCAATCGCCCGGGCAATCGCCACGCGCTGTTGCTGACCGCCGGACAACTGGCCGGGATAGTGGTCACGACGCTCCAGCAGGCCAACCCGCTCCAGCCATTTCTCCGCCAGCGCCACCGCTTCGTCCTTGTGCAGTTTCTTGACCTTGAGCAAGCCAAGGGTGACGTTCTGCAGCGCGGTCAGGTGCGGGAACAGGTTGAACTGCTGGAACGCCATGCCGGTCATTGCCCGGTGCCGGGCGATGACTTTTTCCGGGTGACGCACGCGCTTGCCGTTGACCTCGTCATAGCCGATGGACTCGCCATCGAGCACGATCTGCCCGCCCTGGAATTCTTCGAGCATGTTCACGCAACGCAGCAGCGTGGTCTTGCCCGAGCCGCTGGAGCCGATCAGCGTGACCACGTTGCCGCGCTGCATGGTCAGGTCGACGCCCTTGAGCACTTCAAGCTTGCCGTACTGTTTGTGCAGGCCGCGAATGTCCAGCAGGGCCTGGTTCTGTGTTGAAACTTGAGGTTGAGTCATGGCAAGGCCACCCGCTTTTCAATGTGCCGGCCGAGTAATTCGATGGCGTAGTTGATGACGAAAAACAGAAATCCGGCGAACAGGTAAAACTCCAGCGTCATGAAGGTGCGCGCGATGATCTGCTGCGTGCTGAGCAACAATTCCGCCACACCGATGACCGACAGCAAGGTCGACGCCTTGACGATTTCGGTCGACGAGTTGACCCAGGTCGGCAGGATCTGCCGCAACGCCTGGGGCAACAACACGTAGCCGAGCGCCTGATAAAACGTCAGGCCGATGGCCTTGCTTGCCTCCATCTGGCCACTGGGCAACGCTTGCAACGCGCCGCGCACAATCTCCGCGACGTGGGAGCCGCAGAACAGCGTCAGCCCCAAGGCACCGGCCTGAAACGCGCTGATTTGCCAGCCCAATGCGGGCGCCATGTAGAAGCAGGCCAGCACCAGTACAAACACTGGTGTGCCGCGAATAATGTCCACGTAAAACCGGAACGGTGCGCGCATCCAGAACTTGCCGTAGGTCAGCACCAGACCGGTAACAATACCGACCATCGTACCCAGCAAAATCGCCAGGGCCGAGACCTGCACACTGGTCAAAAAGCCCTGCCACAGAACTTCCCGCGCCACCCATAACTCATGCAACCAACTGGGGGATTCGTACATGGTGGCCTCCTATCGGCGGATCGCCAGACGCTGCTCGAGGTAACGCAGCATCATGGCAATGAGGTAACAGGCCGCAACATAGAGCGCTGTGGTCACCAGCCAGGTTTCGATCACCCGGTAGCTCTCGACATTGATCTTGCGTGCGTAGTAAGTCAGCTCCGGCACCGCAATCGCGGCGGCCAGCGAGGTGTCCTTGAACAGCGAAATGAAGTTGTTCGACAAGGCCGGCAACACATTGCGCAGCATCACCGGCACGGTGACGTAGGCCTTGACCTGCCACTCGCCCAACCCGATCGCCAGGCCCGCTTCACGCTGCCCCTTGGGAATGCTCAACAAGCCACCACGGAACACTTCAGTCAGGTACGCCCCGGCGTACAGCGACAGGGTGATGATGAAGGACGGGATCTTGTCCAGCCGGATCCCCAGGCTCGGCAAGGCGAAGTAGATCAACAGAATCAACACCAGAATCGGCGTATTACGGATCACCGTCACATACACCGACGCCAGCACCCGCAATGCACGGTGCTTTGACAGCAAAGCAAACGCCATCATCAGGCCGATCACGCAACCGATGGCGATCGACACCAGCGCCAGCTCAAGGCCCAGACCGAGCCCCGCCAGCAAGGTGTCGAAATCGCGCCACACGGCGGCAAAGTTCAACTGATAGTTCATGGTCAGCAGTACCTTGAACGGGGCGCGTCATCGGCGCCCCGCTCTCACGGGATCATTTGAATTCGACAGGGAAACCGATGGCCGGGGTCGGCAGGTCTACGCCGAACCATTGCTTGAAGGACGCCGCGTAAGTCGGGAACTCAACGCCGGTCATGGCTTCATGCAAGGTGGTGTTGACGAAGTTCAGCCAGTCCTGATCGCCGCGCTTGACCGCGCAGGCGTAGGTCTGCGGGCTCCAGGCGTAGGCCGGGCTGCGATAGCGGCCAGGGTTCTGCACCATCAGGTATTTCACCGACGATTGATCGGTGGCGGCGGCGTCGGCACGGCCGGAGTTCACGGCCTGATACATCAGATCAACACTGTCGTACTGATCGACCTTGGCCTTGGGCAAGGCTTGATGCACCAGCTCTTCGGCGTACACGTTCTGCAGCACCGCCACGGTCACGCTGTCGTTGGCGGCCTTGAGGTCTTCGATTTCCTTGTACTTGCTGTTGGCCGGCAGCAGCAGTCCGACACCTTCGCGGTAGTAAGGCAGGGTGAACGCCACTTGCTGGGCACGGCTGGCGGTCACGGTGATGAACTGGCAACTGATGTCGACCTTGTCCGTCAGCAGGTTGGGAATCCGCGCATCGGACGACTGCACCACGAATTCAACCTTGGTCGGGTCATTGAACAAACCCTTGGCAATCATTTTCCCGATATCGATATCAAACCCCTGCAACTTGCCATCCGCTCCCTGGAAGTGCCACGGCGCATTGGTACTGCCCGTGCCCACAATCAGTTTCCCGCGGGCCAGCACGCTATCGAGCTTGCTGTCCGCCGCCTGGGCCACGCCCATGGCAGCAGCCGAAGCAGCGACAAGAAAAATACACGCTTTAAACAAGGAAGGTCGGCGTTGCATGGCAAGCACTCCAGGGTGATGTTTATTCCGCTATACCGGACATAGGTGTGTAACAACGGAATAGACAGCAGAAAGTGTGCCACAGGTTGCGAGGGGAATGTCGGGGAGATTGGAAAGTGTTTTGAATCAAATGGATGGGTGAACGTTAAAAATGCACGTTACGAAACGCACAGGGGAACGAACGCTACCGTTAGCTACACGGTTCGGGTACTTGCACCACATTCGTCTTGAGGCGGTTCAAATTGGGGCAGCGTGTTACCTGTAATTTCTGACAGTAGACCCACCCGTCTCCGCTCCTTTACCGTCGACAGACACTCAATGCACAGTGAAAAAAGGAGTTCACCATGCGCTCGGCTGCCCACAACACGCTGGCCCCGACTTACCGCAAAGCCCTGAAAACCTGGCGTCCGGTGATCTTGTACTTCGGCAGCCAGCACTGTCCGGCCTGCGAAATGGCCGGGCCGATCTTCCGTCAGGTTGCCGAGGCCTATCGGCATCACGCGCACGTCTACATGCTGAACACCATTGAGTCGCCTCGGCATCCGCACGTCACCGGAACTCCAACCGTGCTGTTTTATCAGAACGGTAAACTGCTGAAGAAGCTCAAAGGGATTGGAACCGAACAAACGTTGAAAGAGGATTTCGCCAGGCACATTGGCAGGGTGAAACCGGCGAGGGAGAAGCGTAAGCCGACGCACGATCTCACATGGTTGCGACGGACCTTGCGCCGGCTGTGCACGGTGCCTCGTGCCACTGAGCGGTTGAATCGTCGGGTTTGCTGTTAGGTTGGGGCATTGGTGGCGTTGGGTAGATTGCTTTCGCGAGCAGGCTCGCTCCTACATTGGATCTTCAGTGTTCACAAGATCCCTGCTCGCGAAAGCTTTTGGCCTTAGCGATTTTTGACCTGCTCGATGTACCTGGACACCGCCGCCGATTTCTCGAACCGTCGATGAATCAACGACAACCACGACGTCGCCTCGCAGCCCTTGATCGTGCGGTACAACACACCGGGCAACCCGACATGCCCGACCACCGACGCCGGCACAACTGTCACGCCCTGCCCTAGCGAAACCAGCGCGATCACCGCCACCAGACCGCCCGGCTGCGCGCCCAGTTTCGGTGCAAACCCGCCCTCGGCGGCGACTTGCAAAGTGCCGCTGATTTGTTCTGGCAGGATGAACGTCTCGTTTTGCAGATGCTCCGGAGCAATCTCTGGCAGTCGGCACAACCAGGACTCGGAGGACAGCGCCAGCACAAAGCCTTCTGAGTCCAGACGAATAGCCTCCAGTCCGTCGGGCAGGGTCATCGGTGAGCGGACATAGCCCACATCAAATCGCCCCTCGACCACCATGGCTGGCAATGACGCCATAGGACTTTCCCGAACATTCAAGCTGACGTCCGGGCATTCACGACCAAAAGCCTGCACCTGTTTTTGCAGCACCCCCGAGTACACCGCCGACGCCACGTAACCGAGTTCGATATGGCCAATATCCCCGCGTCCGGCCCGCTGGGCATTGTGCTGGGCGTACTCGAATTGCCGCACCGTCGCCTCGGCTTCGATCATTAACGCCGCGCCGGCCTCGGTCAGGCTGACTTCACGTGTCTGGCGCACGAACAGTCGCGTGCCGAGTTCGTTCTCCATGTCCTGGATCTGCCGGGTCAAGGTCGGCGGCGCAATACCGAGTTGTTCGGCGGCGCGGGTAAAGTTGCCTTGCCGGGCAACGGCCAGAAAGTAGCGGAAATGCCGTATGTCCATGGGTGCATTAGCTCAAAGGTAATGAAGTCCCGGTGCCGGGCTAACAGAGCCGACAATCGACCGCGATAAGCTCAATGGCAATCACAGTAGAGAGCCAACGCCATGTACGTCAAACACCTTTGCGCCGCCACGATCAACGACCTTGCCCAAAAGGCAATCACGTCATGACCCGGGTCAGTCCGCGCCTGACGCTGCTGACGGCCTCCGGCGTGTGCTCGCTGATCGTGCTCGACACCAACATCGTCGCCGTCACTCTGCCGACCATCGCACGGGACCTGGGCGCGAACTTTGCCGACATTGAATGGGTGGTCAGCGCCTACATGCTGGCGTTCGCAGCGTTGTTGCTGCCCGCCGGGAGCATCGCCGACCGCTTTGGCCGGCAGAAAACCCTGCTCTGGGGTCTGGGGGTTTTCATCCTTGCCTCCATCGGTTGCGGCGCGGCGCCCACGGCGTTGTTCCTTGACATTGCGCGGGCGGTCAAGGGTGTCGGCGCGGCACTGTTGCTGACCTCGGCCCTGGCCTCCATCGGCCACACCTTTCACGATGAAGTCGAACGGGCCAAGGCCTGGGCGTTCTGGGGTGCGTGCATGGGCGTGGCGATGACCGCTGCGCCGACGGTCGGCGGGCTGATCACCGAATATGTTGGCTGGCGCTGGATCTTCTACCTCAACCTGCCGGTGGGCGCGTTCTTGATGTTCATGGTATGGCGCGCCGTGCCGGAATCCAGGGACCCCCAATCGGCGCGACTCGATCCCTGGGGCAGCCTGGCGTTCAGTGCGAGTTTGCTGTGCCTGATCTGGGGCTTGATCGAAGCCAATCGAATCGGCTGGAGCAACCCGCTCACCTACGCCCGGATCATCGGGGGCGCGCTGCTATTGGGGCTGTTTGTACTGATTGAGCGGATGCAACAGCGGCCGATGGTCGACCTGAAATTGTTCAGGCATCCGCGTTTCATCGGCGCCCTCCTTGGCATGTTTGCCTACGCCGGTTGCGCTCAGGTGATGATGACGTTGCTGCCGTTCTACCTGCAAAACGGCCTGGGCTTCTCGGCCATCGCGTCGGGGCTGGGGATGTTGCCGTTTGCCGTGACCATGTTGATTTGCCCGCGCATCGGCGCTCGGCTGGCCAATCGACTTGCCCCAGCCACGCTGATGGCGACGGGTTTGACCCTGGTCGGCAGCGGCAACCTGCTCAGCGCCTGGGCCGTCAGCAGCGGCGGCTACCTGCCCTTCGCACTGGCCATCGCCGTGACGGGCGCCGGTGCCGGCCTGCTCAATGGCGACACGCAAAAGAACATCATGGCCTGCGTGCCTCGCGAGCGCACCGGCATGGCCTCAGGCATGAGCACTACCATGCGTTTCAGCGCGATCGTGCTGGCCATCGGTGTCTTTGGCGCGCTGCTGTCCAGCCACACCGAATTGCTGTTGCGCACCAGCCTGTCGACACAGGGTCCGCAATGGCTCGGCCAGACCCAGGGCATTGCCTCACGGGTGGTCGCCGGAGACATGACGGCGGCGATGAACCTGCTGCCGGAAACAGCGCGTGCGTTGGTCGAGCCACTGGCGCGTCAGGCCTTCGTCGGCGGCTTCAGCCTGCTGCTTCTGGTCGCTGGTTTGCTGGCCCTGCTGGGGGCACTGGTGGTCGGCACGCTGATGCGCAATCCGATCCCTGCGCCGAAAAGTTTTTCCCTGAGCCTGGAATAAACCCCAACGGGGCTCGTCGTACTGCCACTGAAATCGTTCAGTAGTCATTATGAGAGCCCCATCATGAAACGCATTCTGTCCGCCCTGTTTCTCATCAGCCTGAGCGGTGTTGCAGCGGCCGCCGCCGTCGACAACTCCAGCACGCCGAAAGTCGAGGACTACAAGTACTCGACGCCGCTCCATATCGCCAAAGTGCTTAACATGACCCGCGACGATGGTTGCGGCCCCCTGCCGCGGGAGATGACTTACATTGATACCGCGGGCACCACCCATGTCCTGCGTTACCAGGCCTTTGGCGATAACTGCCTCGGTCAAAATTAATGCTGGATCAACGCCAGCACTCGCTCGGCATTCTCACCGCACGCCATTCCTTCGGGCCGCGTCTGGATGTTCTCGATCAACCCCAGCAACTGCGCCTTGTTTTGCGCCAGGTGCAGTTGCATCGCTTCGATCTGTTCGACTTTGCGCCCAAGGCTCGCCACCAGTGCATCGTCGTCGAACTCGCCTGTTACGGTGTCCGGCAACAATAACTTGAGCTCGTCGAGGCTGAACCCGGCCTGCTGTGCGCACTGAATAATCTTCAGGGTTTGCAGAACTTGCGGCGGGTAACGCCGATAGCCGTTGGCCATGCGCTCCACTTGCCGGATCAGGCCTTGAGCCTCGTAGAACCGAATGCGCGACGCGTTCAACCCGCTCAATTGCGCCAATTCACCAATCTTCATCTCGGCCTCATTTGCCTGCTTGACATTAAAGTTAACTTTAAGCTTAGCCTCTTCGCATTACTGATGAGGAGTCAAGCATGTCACCCTTTCAAACGCTGAAGTTACCCAACGGCCAGACCCTCGACAATCGCATCGCCAAAGCTGCGATGGATGAGAACCTTGCCGATACCGGACAAGCGCCTTCTACTGCGCTGCTCAAGTTGTATCAGGCTTGGGCCGAAGGTGAAACGGGCCTGTTGCTGACCGGCAACGTGATGATCGATCGCCGCGCCATGACCAGCCCTGCAGGTGTCGTGCTGGAAGACGAGCGCCATCTTGAGCTGTTCCGTCAGTGGGCCACCATTGGCCGCTCCGGTGGCGCGCATGTGTGGATGCAGCTCAACCATCCCGGGCGCCAGATCATGGCCAACCTCGGTCAGCAAGCCTGGGCACCCTCCGCCGTGGCGCTGGACCTGGGTTCTTTTTCCAAGATGTTTGCCGAGCCCAAACCGATGTCGGAAAGCGATATCGCCGAGGTTATCCAACGCTTCGCCACCAGTGCCGCCCTTGCAGAAAAAGCCGGTTTCACCGGCGTGCAGATTCACGCGGCACACGGCTACCTGATCAGCCAGTTTCTGTCGCCCTTGACCAACCGTCGGGCTGACCAGTGGGGCGGCTCCCTGGAGAATCGCGCCCGGCTGTTGCTGGCCGTGGTCAGCGCCGTTCGCCAAGCGGTGTCGCCTCAGTTTTGCGTCTCGGTAAAGCTCAACTCGGCAGACTTCCAGCGCGGCGGTTTCGACGCTGACGACGCCCGCCAAGTGATCCAGTGGCTCAACGACCAACCACTGGATTTGCTCGAACTCTCTGGGGGCAGCTACGAAGCACCAGCCATGCAAGGCGATGCCCGCGACGGCAGGACCCTGGCCCGGGAAGCGTACTTTCTGGAAATGGCCGGCGAACTGGCCAGTGTTGCGAGCATGCCAGTGATGGTAACGGGTGGGATTCGACGTCTGGCCATCGTCGAACAGGTGCTCGACAGCGGCATCGCCATGGCCGGTATCGGCACGGCGCTCGCCATTGAACCGCAGCTGGTGAAACGCTGGCGCGAAGGCCAGAACAGCCACCCGCAGTTGCCGCCGATCCTCTGGAAACGTAAACCGCTGGCCGCCCTGGCGAACATGGCCGTAGTGAAGTTCCAGCTCAATCGCCTGAGCCGCGGACGCAAGACCCGGCCACAGGTTTCAGCGCTATGGGCGTTGATCGTTGATCAGCTGTATCTCGCCCGGCGCACGCGTCAGTACCGGCAGGCGATGGGCAAGTAATCTCAAATCGGGGTGAGTCATGGTTGCCGCAGCGTTGTCCTCTTTTAACCCTGAGGACCATTCATTAACCACTGGAGCACCCCATGGCGAAAATCACCCTTGCCCAGCAACTGGCGACCACCCTCGAACAAGCAGGTGTGAAACGCATCTGGGGCCTGACGGGCGACAGCCTCAATGGCCTGACCGAAGCCCTGCGCACCATGGACAGCATCGAGTGGATGCACGTGCGTCACGAGGAAGTTGCAGCGTTCGCGGCCGGCGCCGATGCGGCGGTTACCGGGGAACTGGCGGTCTGCGCTGGCAGCTGTGGGCCGGGCAATCTGCACTTGATCAACGGGCTCTTCGATTGCCATAAAAACCATGTGCCGGTGTTAGCCATCGCGGCGCAGATTCCCTCTTCGGAAGTAGGCCTGAATTACTTTCAGGAAACCCACCCGCAGGAACTGTTCAAGGAATGCAGCCACTTCGTCGAGCTGGTGAGCAGCCCGGCGCAGATGCCCCAGGTGCTGCATCGGGCGATGCGCAGTGCCATCCTCAATCGCGGTGTCGCGGTGGTGGTGATTCCCGGCGACGTCGCGCTGCAGGAGGTCGAAGACAACCTCAAACCCTGGCCGGCGCTGTCCAAACCTCGCACCCTGCCCGCGCCTCACGACCTGGATCGGCTGGTCGAATTGCTGAGTGAAAGCAACGCCGTGACGCTGATGTGCGGCGCCGGGTGCGCGGGTGCCCACGATCAGGTGGTGGCATTGGCCGACGCCCTCGGCGCGCCGGTGGTGCATGCGTTGCGCGGCAAGGAGCACGTGGAGTGGGACAATCCGTTCGACGTCGGCATGACCGGGCTGATCGGCTTCAGCTCCGGTTATCACGCGATGCTCAACTGCGACACGCTGGTGATGCTCGGGACTGACTTTCCCTATCGCCAGTTCTACCCCTCCGACGCCACCATCATTCAGATCGACCACGACCCGCAAGCCCTCGGACGGCGGACCACGCTGGATCTGGGCATCGCCGCCGATGTAGGCGAAACCCTCGCCGCGTTGCTGCCGCGCCTGCCTTATCGTGGCGACCGGAGCTTTCTTGAGTCATCCCTCAAGCACTACCAGAAGGCCCGTCAGGGGCTGGATGACCTGGCTCAACCGTCGGCGCCGGGTCGGCCGATTCATCCGCAGTACCTCACTCGCCTGCTCAGTGAGCTGGCCGATGACGATGCGATCTTCACTGCCGACGTGGGCACGCCGACCGTCTGGGCCGCACGTTATCTGAAAATGAACGGCAAGCGCCGATTGCTGGGCTCGTTCAACCACGGTTCCATGGCGAACGCGATGCCCCAGGCCATTGGCGCGCAAGCGTCATTTCCCGGGCGGCAGGTAATTTCGCTGTCTGGCGATGGCGGCTTCAGCATGTTGATGGGGGACTTCATTTCGCTGGCGCAACTCAAGCTGCCGGTGAAAATCATCGTCTACGACAATGCCTCGCTCGGGTTCGTGGCCATGGAAATGAAATCCAGCGGGCTGCTGGACACCGGTACGGACCTGCACAATCCGGACTTCGCGGCGATGGCCAATGCCATGGGGATCCTGGGGATTCGTGTCGAGGAATCCGAAGCGCTGGAACCGGCCTTGCGCCGCGCGCTGGCGCATGACGGGCCCGTGCTGGTGGACGTGGTGACGGCGACCCAGGAACTGGCGATGCCCCCGACGATCAAGCTGGAACAGGCCAAAGGGTTCAGTTTGTACATGCTCAAAGCGGTGATGAGCGGGCGTGGGGATGAGGTGATTGAGTTGGCGCGTACTAATCTGTTCCGCTGACGCGCTTGGACCGCATCGCCCCCTTCGCGAGCAGGCTCGCACAGGATTTGTGAACGCCCGAGATCCAGTGTGGGAGCGAGCCTGCTCGCGATGGGCCCCCGTGAGGCTAACGATTACCGCCCGGAAAAACGCAATCGCGACAACTGTCGCAAATTCCCCTCGACATAATAATCATCCGTCCAACTGTCATCCGCCGCCAACGGCTGGACCTGCTTTAGCGCCAGTTTTTTCGCGTAATAGCGAAACCGGTAATGCTCATAAAACCGCAGCAACTCCAGACCATAACGGTCCGCCAGGTCGGTATCGCCGCGGATGATCAGGTAGTTCTCGTCATTGCTGTTGCTGGCCGCCGCACTGAGGTTATGACTGCCGCTGATGATCGTTGGCGTATCGCTGGTGAAATCCGTGACGATCGCTTTGGTGTGCACCAGCAGGTTGCCCTTCTGTCCTTCCTTGCTTTCCAGGAGCCAGCCTTCAAGGCCGGTATTGAGCAACGCAACCGTGGTGAATTCGGCGCTACGGTCGGCGTGAAAACCGGTGATCTTGCTCACGGAGTTCTGCAGGCCGTAGCGCAGAATGTCGTCGTGGGGCTTACCGAGCAACGCGTTGAGGATGGCGTCGGGCAAGGTAAAGGCAGTGACGAACAGCAGGTCTTTCTTCGCCGCATTGATGATGTCGACGAACTCATGCAAGTCGCCCTGACCCGAGCGCGGGGAGAATCCGGCGAACAACGGTTGGCTCGGGTCCATCGGGTTGTGTTCGGTAATCCACTGCCGCGCGGCACCGACATCCGCCGGTGTGCCCCAGACCTGCTCGAACGTTTGCAGATAACGGGCGCCGACCCGAGCATCGTCCAGCACATGCACCACGTTGGCCTGACGGTAGATGCCGTTGGGCGTGAAGTTGGTGCTGCCGCAGAGCACGGCTTCAGGCTGACGCAGCCCCGCGGCATCGAACCGGCTCAGGACGATGAACTTGTTATGGAAAATACTGTGGGTGACGCGTCCGCGCTTGTTTGCCGCCGGGATCTTTTCCAGGCTAGCCTCGTTAAAGGCGGTGGTGTCTTCGCCCGGTTGCGCGTGATACAGAACGCGAACGTGCACCCCGCGCTCCCGCGCCGCGTTCACCGCCTCGACAATCACCGGTAACTGGTATTCGTAGATGGCGACATCCAGTGCCCATTCGCTGCCGACGGCACGCTCGATAAACCCCAGCAAACGCCCGAGCAGACCGTTTTCCAGCCATCGGCGCGGGGCATCGGGCCAGGATTCAAGGGGCAATCTTTCCTTGCCGCCAAGGAGCGCGTCGAGCTCTGGAAACTTGCGCTGGAACGCCTGGCTGGCGGCCACGGCGCGGTTGAAATTGACACTCTGGTTGCCGGGATGGCCGTCATCGGAAGTGACCGTCACCTCCAGGGATTCGCCCAGTTGCGGCGCATCGGCGCTGCCGTAGGCCAGATAGACACGGTATTGGATCGTCAGCCCCGGATTGACCGCGTAATCGGCCCAGCGAAATTTCTGCAAAGGCGCGATATTGCTGGGGGTGGCGTGGTATTGAGGGAAGGTATGGGTCTTGCCCGGGAACGTCAGGCTGTTGAAGAGAAATTGCCAGGGTTTGCTGCCCTGCTGCTTTTCGATGGCGAAACCCAGAAGACCTTTGCGGCGGGGTTCGGCCACATCCATGGCCAACAGCACGCCATTGGTGCCGGCATAGGCTTTGACGCGGAAATCGTTCTGATGGTTAACGGCAAGTGCGCGCATGATTCACTCCTTTGATCGAATGCACTCAGAGCATAGGGGAGCGATGCGGATTCACCATGATTCTCCGGGACCCGGGTGATGCCATCGGGTACAGGCTCGCTCGCACAAGGGATCTGCGGCGTAAACAAATCCTGCTCGCGATGGGGCCTTTGCAGACAACACAGTCCTCAGCCTGAAACCAGCTCATCAATGTGGCGATAATCCGCTTGCAACTCTGCTGCCATCTGTCTGGCCCGACCTAACCGAATCGGCCCGCGCTCGATATCAATCAATAACCCCGGGCAGTCCAGCACCGGCAACCCCGGCCAGTCCTTCAATCGCCCATCGGTCACCAGCAGCAGCCTTTGCTGTTCCGCCGGAAAGCGTTTTTTCCGTGCCGCCAGCCAACGCCCCGCTTCACCCAGCGCCGCCAACAACGGCGTGCCGCCGCCCGCACCCAGGCCATCGAGCCAGGCACGCAACCCCGCCGACGCTTTCAAGCCTTGCACCTGCCACTTCGGCGCCTGACCGCTGGCGGTCAACAAGGCCAGGCGCGCGCGTTGGCGGTACGCATCGTCGAACACTTGCGCAAGTAAACCCTTGGCATCGCTCAACGCCTGATGACGGCGTGTCGAGGCCGATGCGTCGACGATCACCAGCCACAGCTCATGGGAGGAACGTGTGCGCAGCTGGAACAGCACATCTTTGCGTTGACGCGGCCGACCATTGAGCAAAGTGCCGGGCCAGTTGATCGAGCCACTGCGCGCAGCGTGACGCTTGCCCTGTTTACCGTTATCCAGTCGGCCTGCGCGGGGTCTGGCATTCGCCCCCGCGTCAGATCGAGGGCGAATGCCTAGGGCTTTTTTGGCCAGCTCGGCACTTCACGTCGGGCGCCGACCGGCAGGGCCTGAGCGGGCATTTCGCCCCATTGGCCCTGGCCTTCGCTCGGGCTGGAAGATTGCGCCGAGGGCGACTGATTGTGGGGCGGCGCTGGTGGCGATTGCTCGCGACGACGATGACGCAGGGCAAACTCGGCGACGGCGTCGATGTCTTCCTCGGCGATGGCGCCCGCCCCTCGCCATGCGGCGTGGGCACGGGCCGCGCGCAACCAGACCAGATCGGCGCGCAGGCCATCGACACCGGCGGCAAAACAGCGCTCGGTAATCTGCGCCAGTGCGGCATCATCCAGGGGGATGCTCGCCAATGCGCCGCGCGCCTTCTGGCAACGTTCACGCAGGGACTGCTGCTGGCTTTCCCACTCGACGCAGAAACCCTGGGGATCGGTGTCGAAATCCAGACGCCGGCGAATAATCTGGCCACGCTCGACCGGTGCCGTGTGACCACTGAGGGCGACGTTCAGGCCAAAACGGTCGAGCAGTTGCGGACGCAGCTCGCCCTCTTCCGGGTTCATGGTGCCGATCAGGACGAACTTCGCCGAATGCCGATGGGATATACCGTCGCGCTCGATCAAGTTGGTGCCGCTGGCGGCCACGTCGAGCAACAGGTCAACGAGGTGATCGGGCAGCAGATTGACTTCATCGACGTACAGCACACCGCCGTCGGCCTTGGCCAGTACGCCGGGGGAAAATTGCGCGCGGCCTTCGCTCAGGGCGGCGTCGAGATCGAGGGTGCCGACCAGCCGTTCTTCGGTGGCACCGAGGGGCAAGGTGACGAATTGACCGCTAGCGAGCAAGTCCGCCAGGCCTCGGGCGAGGGTCGACTTGGCCATGCCGCGCGGGCCTTCGATCAGCACGCCGCCGATTTTCGGGTCGATGGCGGTCAGATAGAGGGCGAGCTTCAGATCGTCGGCGCCGACCACGGCGGAGAGCGGGAAATGCGGGGTGTCGGTCATCTTCAATACTCGGTCATGGTCTGTAGCAGGCACACTTTGTACCTGTAGGAGCGAGGCTTGCCCGCGAAGGCGTCTATTCAGTCGATATCACTATTGAATGTGAAGGCCTCATCGCGGGCAAGCCTCGCTCCTACGGGGTTTGCGGTGTATCAGCCGTCTTCTTCTATGTCCAGCAACAGGTTTTCCAGCGCCTCGCGATACGCGCCCGGTTCCTGCCACATTCCCCGCTGCTGCGCTTCGAGCATGCGCTCGGTCATGTCGCGCAGCGCATGCGGATTATGCTCACGCACAAAATCCCGGGTTGCCGGATCGAGCAAATACGCATCCGCCAGCAACGCATATTGATGATCGTCGATCAACTGGGTCGTGGCGTCGAACGCGAACAGGTTATCGACCGTCGCGGCCAATTCGAATGCGCCTTTATAGCCGTGACGCTTCACGCCGTCGATCCACTTCGGATTCGCCGCCCGGGAGCGGATCACCCGGTTCAACTCTTCCTTCAAGGTGCGGATCTTCGGCAAGTCCGGCTGACTGTGATCACCGTGGTAACTGGCCGCCGCTTCGCCGCTGAGGCTTTCCACGGCAGAGAGCATGCCGCCCTGGAATTGGTAATAGTCGTTGGAATCAAGCAGGTCATGCTCGCGATTGTCCTGGTTTTGCAGCACCGCCTGCACCTGGCTCAGACGCTGGGCGAATTGTTCGCGGGCGGCGGTGCCTTCATCGGACCCGCCGTAAGCGTAGCCGCCCCAGTTCAAGTAAACCTCGGCCAGATCTTCGCGGCTTTGCCACAGACGACCGTCGATGGCGCCCTGCACGCCTGCGCCATAAGCACCGGGCTTGGCCCCGAAGATGCGCCAACCGGCCTGACGCTTGGCCGCGTCTTCATCAAGGCCCGATTGCATCAGTGCTTCACGTTCGGCGCGCACTTTGGCGGCCAACGGGTTGAGATCGTCCGGCTCGTCCAGCGCGGCGACCGCTTGCACGGCAGCGTCGAACAGGCGGATCAGATTGGCGAAGGCATCACGAAAGAATCCGGACACGCGCAAGGTCACATCCACGCGAGGACGGTCGAGCAAGCTCAGTGGCAGGATTTCAAAGTCGTCGACCCGCTGACTGCCGGTGGCCCAGACCGGACGCACGCCCATCAGCGCCATGGCCTGGGCGATGTCATCGCCGCCGGTGCGCATGGTCGCGGTGCCCCAGACGGACAGGCCGAGCTGACGCAGGTGATCGCCGTGGTCTTGCAGATGCCGTTCGAGAATCAGGTTGGCCGACTGGAAACCGATGCGCCACGCCGTGGTGGTTGGCAGGTTGCGCACGTCCACCGAGTAGAAATTGCGCCCGGTCGGCAGCACGTCCAGACGACCGCGACTCGGCGCGCCGCTGGGGCCGGCCGGGACGAAACGACCGCTCAGGGCATCGAGCAGGCCGCGCATTTCTGCAGGGCCGCAGGCGTCCAGGCGCGGGGCGACGACTTCGCGCAGGCTGTCGAGGATGGCGCGGACGTCGGACCAACCCGCTGGGAGTTTGTCGGAATGCTGCATCATCGCGCTGGATTGCGCAGCAGTCCCACTTTCTGGGTCCGCTTCGCGAACCAACGGGAGCAAGCTCCCTCGCCACAGAGGCTCGTTCCCATGAGGTTCGGCGTTGGTATTCAGAGTTTGCGCAATGAGTTGAGCAGCGAACAGTTCGAGGCGTTCGCGGGTATCCCCGGCGGTGCGCCAGGCCTCCTCATTAAGCGATTGCAGTTCCACAGGACGCGGCCCGGTCCATGGCTCGGCCAACGCACAATCCAGCGGATCAAACCCCAGTTCAAACGCTTTGGCCAACGCCCGCAGCAGGCTTGATTGCGCGCCACGACCGTCGCCACGGGGGATGCGCAACAGCGCCAATAACGTATCGATGCGCAAGCGCCCGGTCGGCGACTCGCCAAAGATGTGCAGGCCATCGCGGATCTGCGACTCTTTCAAGTCGCACAAGTACGTGTCCAGCCGTGGCAACCAGATCGCCGCATCGACGTCGCTGTTGAGCTTTTCGTCCAGTTGCAGTTCACGGTCGATGTGCGTGTCGCGCACCAGTTGCAGGATGTCGCGCTGCAACTCTCGGGCGCGGCGCGGATCGAGCAATTGCGCTTCGTAATACTCGTCGGCCAGCAGTTCGAGGTTGCGCAGCGGGCCGTAGGTTTCGGCGCGGGTCAGCGGCGGCATCAGGTGGTCGATGATCACCGCTTGGGTGCGACGCTTGGCCTGGGCGCCCTCGCCCGGGTCGTTGACGATGAATGGATAAATGTTCGGCAGTGGCCCGAGCAGCGCATCCGGCCAGCAGTTTTCCGACAGCCCGACGCCTTTGCCCGGCAGCCATTCGAGGTTGCCGTGCTTGCCGACGTGGATCACGCCGTGGGCGCCATAGGTATGGCGCAGCCAGAAGTAGAACGCCAGGTAGCCGTGGGGCGGTACCAGGTCCGGGTCGTGATACACCGCACTCGGATCAACCTGATAACCCCGCGCCGGTTGAATGCCGACGAAGGTCAGGCCAAAGCGCAGCCCGGCGACCATCATGCGGCCGTCACGGCACATCGGATCGCTTTCGGGCGTGCCCCAGCGCTCCAGCACCGCTTGCTGATTGGCTTTGGGCAATTGGTGGAACATCAGCCGATAGTCGTCCATCGCCAAACTTTGCGCGCAGGGACGCTGATCAAGGGTGTCGAGGTCGTTGCTGACGCCGCCAAGCAACTGTTGAATCAACGCAGTGCCGCTGTCCGGCAACCCGGCAGGCAGCGGATAGCCTTCGGTGTGCAGCGCCCGCAGGATGTTGAGCGCGGCGGCCGGGGTGTCGAGGCCGACACCGTTGCCGATGCGCCCGTCACGGGTCGGGTAGTTGGCGAGGATCAGCGCGATGCGTTTTTCGCTGTTCGGTACCCGGGCCAGATCGATCCAGCGCCGCGCCAGTTCGGCGACGAAATCCATGCGCTCCGGTTGCGCCCGATAGCACACCACGTCCGACTGACTGCGCTCGCTGCGCCACGCCAGGTCCTTGAAGCTGATCGGCCGGCTGATGATCCGTCCGTCCAGTTCCGGCAACGCGATGTGCATCGCCAGATCACGGGGGCCGAGGCCCTGTTCACTGGCGAGCCAACCCGGCTCGTTGTCTTGGGCGCAGATCGCCTGGATCACCGGAATGTTGCGTCGAAACGGCCGCAGATGCGGCGCTTCGGGGCTGGATTGAGCGAAACCGGTGGTGTTCAAGATCACCCCCGCCTCGACGTCGTCCAGCAGGTCCTCGACCACCGTCAGGCAGCCGGGTTCTTTCAGACTGGCCACAGCAATCGGCAACGGATTCAAACCCGCCGCCTGCAAACGCTGGCAGAAAACATCGATGAACGCGGTGTTCGCCGCCTGTAAATGCGATCGATAGAACAGCACTGCCGCCACCGGTTGACCGGCCTGCCAATCGGCTTGCCAATCGTGAAGGTCGGCGGGGCTCTTTTGCGGGTGGTATATCGCCGTGCGCGGCAGGGTTTGCGGCTCGGCCCAGGCGTAATCGCGATCCAGCCAGCGATTGGCCAGGCAGCGGAAAAAATCCAGGGCATTGGCCATGCCGCCCTGACGCAAAAACTGCCAGAGCCGGTCGCGGTCGGCGGCGGTTACGGTGCTCAGGTCGCTGAGTTCCGGGTCCGGGCGGTCATCGCCGGGCACCAGAATCAGCTGAACACCGCGCTGGGACAGCTCCACCAGACGCTCGACCCCGTAACGCCAATAGGCGATGCCGCCGTGCAACGAAATCAGAATGACCTTGGCATGGCGCAACACTTCGTCGACATACAGGTCGACCGACGCGTGATTCTGCACTTGCATCGGGTTGGCCAGGCGCACGCTCGGGTAATCGTCCGGCAACTGCTGCGCCGCTTCGGCGAGCAGCGCCAGGCTGGAATCGCCGCTGCACAGGATCACCAGCTCGGCGGGGGTTTGTCCAAGGTCGGCAATATTGTCATCCGACACGAAACCGCCGGGCTGGGTCCTGAGCAGGTGCATGGCTTAAACGCTGAGCGCGGCGCGCAATTGCGCTTCAAGCAGCGTGGCGTCCAGCTCCTGACCGATCAACACCAGACGCGTGTTGCGCGCTTCATCGATGCCCCACTGACGGTCGAAGTGCTTGTCGAAACGTGTGCCCACGCCCTGAATCAGCAAGCGCATCGGTTTGTTCGGAATCGCCGCGAAACCTTTGACCCGCAGAATGCCGTGCTGGACCACCAGTTGGGTCAGCGCGTCCAGCAGCAGGCTTTCGTCGGCTTGGGGCAATTCGATGGAAATGGAGTCGAAGGCGTCGTGGTCGTGATCGTCTTCACCTTCGTGGTGGTGATCGTGATGGCTGTGACGGCTGTCGATGTGTTCTTCGGAACCGGCACCGAGACCGATCAGCACGTCCAGTGGCACGCGGCCGCTGCTGGCTTCGATGACTTTGACGGCCGGTGGCAGTTCTTCGGCGACTTCCAGGCGCACCCGGGCCAGATCTTCAGGGCTGATCAGGTCGGCCTTGTTGAGGATCACCAGGTCGGCGCTGGCCAGTTGGTCGGCGAACAGCTCGTGCAACGGCGATTCGTGGTCCAGGTTCGGATCGAGTTTGCGCTGGGCATCGACCCGATCCGGGAACGCGGCGAACGTGCCAGCGGCGACGGCCGGGCTGTCGACCACGGTGATGACCGCGTCAACGGTGCAAGCGCTGCGAATTTCCGGCCACTGGAAGGCTTGCACCAGCGGTTTTGGCAGGGCCAGGCCCGAGGTTTCGATGAGGATGTGGTCGAGATCGCCGCGACGGGCGACCAATTCGCGCATCACCGGGAAGAATTCTTCTTGAACGGTGCAGCACAGGCAGCCGTTGGCCAATTCGTAGACGCGGCCGTTGGCCTCTTCTTCGGTACAGCCGATGGAGCACTGCTTGAGGATTTCGCCATCGATGCCCAGCTCGCCGAACTCGTTGACGATCACCGCAATGCGGCGGCCCTGAGCGTTGTCGAGCATGTGCCGCAGCAAGGTGGTTTTGCCCGAGCCGAGGAAGCCGGTAACGATGGTGACGGGGAGTTTGGCCAGTGTTTTCATCGGATGCCCTTTGGCAAGGTGGCGGGCATACGGGACGACAATCGCTGCGACGGATGCGCGCGCGGAAGAGTTCGCCACCGGATCACCCCGCCCGGTTGTAGTGAGAATCTGTGTCGAGGCAGGTCTCCTGGCTGACGGTGTGCCGGTCGATGGACCTGGCATTCGCTGCGCCTTCCCGCGAACCCGTTGCACAGGGTTTGCAGTGGCGTGGCAGCGAACATCACCGTTCACAGTTGCGGGGGCAGCCGCGGCATCGACCGCGTTCCCTTCTTAGCTTCGGCAAATGCCGAAGAACCTCGAAAGCGCAAGGCTACGCATGGTGTGGGGGCGGGTCAATGTCTTGTGGCGCTCTCACCGGCGCCTTCGCGGGCACGCCTCGCTCCTGCGGGACAGCGGTGCTTTTACAGGAGCGAGGCGTGCCCGCGAAGAATTCACCTGGCTATCGAATGAGAACCCATGCCAATTGACGTCAAACCCCCGCCCATGCTCTCCTACACGCCTTGTTACGGGTGCCCTTCACAGGGTGAAACGGGAAACCGGTGAATCATGTGCTTTACTCCAAGCCATGTCAGTCCGGTGCTGCCCCCGCAACGGTAAGCGAGCGAAGCGTCAGATCCACTGTGCCAGCAGTTCGGCATGGGAAGGTGATGCTTGCAGGTTCAGGCGCAAGCCTTGACCCCTCGTGAGCCCGGAGACCGGCCCGCAACACAAAGTGACCTTTACGTCACTGAATAACAAACCCGCGGTGGGCGGGCGCTGTTTGAACCTCTGCGCGCCCGACTCGCAGGGGTCTTCCATGCGCTCTATTCACCCGCTGACAGACCAGAGGGATGCGCCATGTCGATCATCAGCAGCACCGACCACAGCACCGCCAGCACCACCACAACCCTGAGCCAACGCCTGACCGCCGCCGTGTGTGCGTCGATCCTTGGCGCGTGCCTTGTGTATTTCGCTGGGTTCTCGCACATCGAAGCGGTGCACAATGCCGCGCACGACACCCGTCACAGCTCTGCCTTCCCGTGCCATTGAGACCTGTCGACATGATCAAGCGTATTGCGCAAACCGCAGGTTTCACAGGGCTGCTGGCCGCCCTGCTGCTGACCCTGCTGCAAAGTTTCTGGGTCTCGCCGCTGATTCTGCAGGCCGAGACTTACGAAAAATCCGAGCCGGCCGCTGTTGAAGTTCACGAACACGCCGCCGGTGTCGCCGCTCACACTCACGACGCCGAAGCCTGGGAACCGGAAGACGGTTGGCAGCGCCTGCTGTCGACCACGGGCGGTAACCTGGTGGTCGCCGTCGGTTTCGCCCTGATGCTCGCTGGCCTCTACACCTTGCGTGCACCGACCAAAACCTCCCAGGGCTTGTTTTGGGGCCTGGCCGGTTACGCGACCTTCGTGCTGGCCCCGACCCTCGGCCTGCCGCCTGAACTGCCGGGCACTGCCGCAGCTGATCTGGCGCAACGGCAACTCTGGTGGATCAGTACAGCCGCCTCCACGGCGGCCGGCATCGCCTTGATCGTGTTCAGCCGTCACTGGCTGATGAAAATCCTTGGCGTGGCGATTCTCGCCGTTCCGCACGTGATCGGCGCGCCGCAACCGGAAGTGCACTCGATGCTCGCTCCGCAAGCGCTGGAAGCGCAGTTCAAAATCGCGTCGCAGCTGACCAACGTCGCGTTCTGGCTGGCCCTGGGCCTGATCAGCGCCTGGTTGTTCCGCCGCAAAAGCGATGGCCAATACCACGCATGATTGATCCCCGCACAGCGCCGACTTTAGTCGTCGGCCTGGGCTGCCAGCGCGGCTGCCCCGCCAGCACGTTGCGGGCGTTGATCGATCAGGCATTGCAGGCTCATCAAATCGGACTTCACCAGATCAAGGCCCTGGCCAGTATCGACCTGAAGCGTGATGAGCCTGGCCTGGTCGAGCTCGCCGAACAACTGGCGTTACCGCTGATGTATTTCAGCAGTAAGCAATTGGAAGGTTACAAACCCCAACTCAGCCATCATTCGGACATCGCGTTCGAACGCACCGGCTGCTACGGCGTGGCGGAAAGTGCCGCCCTGGCCCTCGCCGAACACTTGGCCCAGGCCCCGGCAAAACTGCTGATTTCGCGACAAAAATATGCCCAGGCCACCCTGGCATTGGCCTGCGTTGCGTAAGATCCCCGATAATCCCCGCCTTCGATCATGAGCAATCTTCATCTGAAGCCTTGCCCAAGCCCCTTTTCTGACAGACTCTTTATTCAAAGGAACGGACGATGACCGTCTACTTCATTGGCGCAGGTCCCGGTGACCCGGAACTGATCACCGTCAAAGGCCAACGGCTGATTCGCAGTTGCCCGGTGATCATCTATGCAGGCTCTTTGGTGCCCGCCGCCGTGCTCGAAGGCCATGGTGCCGAACAGGTGGTCAACAGCGCCGAATTGCACCTGGAGCAAATCATCGAACTGATCAAGACCGCCCATGCCAACGGCCAGGACGTGGCGCGGGTGCATTCCGGTGATCCGAGTCTTTACGGCGCGATTGGCGAGCAGATTCGCTGTCTGCGTGAACTCGGGATTGCGTTTGAAATCATCCCGGGGGTCACAGCGACTGCCGCGTGTGCGGCGCTTTTGGGGGCTGAACTGACCCTGCCCGACATTTCACAGAGTGTGATTCTGACTCGCTACGCCGACAAAACCGTGATGCCGGCCGGCGAAGAACTGGGGAGCCTGGCCCAGCACGGGGCGACCATGGCGATTCATTTGGGGGTCAATCATCTGGAGAAGATCCTGGCGGAGTTGCTACCACATTACGGCGCCGACTGCCCGATTGCGGTGATTCACCGGGCGACCTGGCCGGATCAGGATTGGGTGGTGGGGACGATTGCGGACATTGCCGCGAAGGTTGAAGCCAAGGGATTTCGCCGCACGGCGTTGATTCTGGTGGGTCGGGTGTTGGGCAGTGATCAGTTCAGTGAGTCATCGCTGTATCGCGCCGGACATGCACATCTCTACAGGCCATAGGGCCCTCCCACATTGGATCTGCGGCGGAAACAGATTGGGTATCCAATGATAGCCCCCTGTGGGAGCGAGCCTGCTCGCGATAGGGCCAGTGAATTTCACCCATAAAAAAACGGCACTCACGGGTGCCGTTTTTTCATTTCGCAGCGAACACCTTACTTAGTAGTAGGCGTTTTCTTTCTGCGTGTGGTCAGTTACATCGCGTACACCCTTGAGCTCGGGAATGCGCTCGAGCAAGGTGCGCTCGATGCCTTCGCGAAGGGTGACGTCTGCCTGGCCGCAGCCCTGGCAACCGCCGCCGAATTTCAATACGGCGATGCCGTCTTCGACCACATCAATCAAGCTGACCTGACCGCCGTGGCTGGCCAGCCCCGGATTGATCTCGGTTTGCAGGTAGTAGTTGATGCGCTCGTTGACTGGGCTGTCAGCGTTGACCATCGGCACTTTGGCGTTGGGCGCCTTGATCGTCAGTTGGCCGCCCATGCGGTCGGTGGCGTAGTCGACGACCGCGTCGTCCAGGAAAGCTTCGCTGAACGAATCGATGTAAGCGGTGAAGCTTTTGAGCCCCAGCGCGGTGTCTTCAGGTTTCTCTTCGCCCGGCTTGCAGTACGCAATGCAGGTCTCGGCGTACTGGGTGCCAGGCTGGGTGATAAAGACGCGGATGCCGATACCCGGGGTGTTCTGCTTGGAGAGCAGATCAGCCAGATAATCGTGTGCGGCGTCGGTGATGGTAATAGCGGTCATGGAAACTCCTCGCAGGCTTGGGCGCAGTTTACGCCAATCATCGCGCCGTACAAAGTCCTAGTATTTTTGTCGGGAAAGAGCCGGAACAGCGTTGCTTGCCGGTTCGCCGTCGATCCACTCTTTAAGCCACCGATAGCTGCATTTTTCTACATATTCGTAACTTGCCCAGGAAGCCACGCCGATGGTCACCACACAAACGGCGAACATCACGTAGGGATTTACCCCATAACGCTGGGCGACATATCCGCCGACAGACAGCACCAGCACATGCATCAGGTAAACCGAATAGGAACAATCGCCAAGCACCTTGAACAGACGGGTGTTCTCGAAAAAGCGTTCCAGCGCCATGCACGCCATCACCAACACCGCACCGGGCACGCCCCAGGCCAGGAAACGTGGCTGCGGTGCCAGGTTATAAATCGCCAGCAACGCGCCGCCAATCCCCAGCAAGGGCAGCCAGACACCGGGCTTGATCCAGCCGCGCCGGTAGATCATGCCGATGGCGATCCCCAGCAGAAACTCATAAACAATGTCCGAGCGGTAGAACTCGCTGATCCAGCCATAACCGGTCCACGCCTGGCACACCGCAAACAGCAACGCCGCGACGATCAGCAGCCGAACCTGCAAACGGAACAGCAACGCCCAGGCAAACAGCACGTAGAACAGCATTTCGTAATTCAGCGTCCAGCCGACATTGAGGGTCGGATAGATGCCGTAGCCACCGGGGTTTTGTGTGGGAATGAATAACAGCGACAGCAGGACATGTGACCAGTCGACCGTCTGATCCGGCAACACAGGCTGTGCGAACACGACCACCAGCGCCATCAGCACCGTGTACAGCCAGTACGCCGGAACGATGCGAAACAGTCGATACAGGAGAAACCGTGCAGGTGGCAGCGATTTCCCTTCGGTGGACAGGAAGATCACCAGGCCACTGATGACGAAAAAGATATCAACGCCCACCGCGCCCTTGTCGATGAACATCTGACCCACGGGACCACGGGCCTTGAAGTCGAAGAATATCTGCATGAAGTGGTGGCAGACCACCGTCCATGCCGCGACGGCGCGCAGTGCCTGTACTGAAATCAACATCGGCGCCCCTCCGATCGCACCTCACAAATCACCGCAGGTCCCCGTAGGAGCGAAGCTTGCTCGCGAAGGCGATCGACCGGCCAACAATGATGTTAAATGTACCGGCCTCTTCGCGAGCAAGCTTCGCTCCTACAGGGGAATGGCGGTGCCTATTGAGTCCGACACCGACCAGCAGTCAAAGGTCGATCAAAGATTCTCGTACCGGTTCATATCCAACACGCCTTCTTCCACCGGCTCGGTTTCGTGGATGTAGCGACTCAGGTCATGGAAGTAGAACCAGAACTGCGGATGGCTGCGGCGAATGCCCCAGCGTTCGACGATTTTCTCGAAGCGGTGCGCATCCTTGGCGTTTTCCATCGCATCGACGAACGCCGGAACCTGGTCGGCGGGTATGTTGAACATGAAGTTGGGGTAGCTGCTGAGCACGCCCGGGAAAATGGTCAAGGTGTCGAGCCCAGGCTGATAGCGCAGCGATTCGCCGAGCAGGAAGGCCACATTGCTGTGGGCCCGATTGCGCAGCAGGCTGTAGACCTCGCGCTTGCCGCTCGCCGTCTCGATGCGCAGCACCGTCGCTTCCGGCAATTGATTGATGACATTCAAACCGGCCGCCGGGCGTGACGTCAGGCGACTCAAGGCTTGCTCGGCACTCTGCAACGCCGGGTCGATGTTCGGTCGCGAACAGTAAGCGCCGTCGCAACGGTTGATCGGATCAGGCTTGGCATCGAGCTCGCCATAACGGGCCAGCAGTTGCATCGCGAAGTCGCGCTTGGGGTCCTTTTCATCCAGCTTCAGGGCCGTCGGCGTGTCATTGTCGATGGACTCGTAATCCAGCCACATTTTGAATTTGCCACCGCTTTGATACCAATCATCAAGGTAATCGTCCCGCGAATCGGCCGGCATCAGGCGCAGGAAATTCTGCTCGGCGCCGTTGCGGATCAGGTCGAAGTACAAGCGTGTCTGGGCCTGGTGAGACACGTTGCCGAACACGTCGAAGTTGACCACCAACTGATAATACGTGCGTTCCAGCAGCGGATAGTCAAACAGCCAGATGGTTTGCGGCACGTCGCCGATCAGGCCCTTGTTCACCGACGCGCTGTCGAAATGCCGAAAGATGCTCAGCAACGCGTTGTCGTTGCCTGCCCACAGGGTCGACCAGCTCGGCGCCGGCAGATCGGCGTAGTTGTCCCGGCGTAGCGCTTCGTACTCGTTGCGCTTGTCGCGGTAGTCATGCCACAGGCTCAGGACGCTGCCGACATCGTCGTTTTGTCCCGGCATCGCCAACAACGGCGTGGCCTGGCCGCGGTAGTTCGGGTCGGTGATGTAGAGGTCATGTTCCGGCGCCTGGAACAATGCCCAGAAGTTGTCACGAATCACGTCCGTGGCGATCTGGCCACGGCAGACCGGACCGCGAATGAAGGTACGGACGAAGTACTCGGCGTTATCGAGCATGAACTGATAACGCGCCTGAGCCGGGATCGCTTCAAATGTGCTGAACGGATTGGCCCGGCGCTCCGGCCCGTATCCCGGCAAGGCATCGACCTGCCAGTTGCCGCTGTAAAAGAGTGTTTTGATCCGCGCCATCTTCGACGCGCTCAGCGGATAAGTGATGTGGGTCTTGTGCACGATCACGCCCTGCACCGGCCACAAACGGTAATAAATCCGAGTGCCCGGATCATCATTCGGCCGGCGCGTATCGATCAGGTCGATCGGCTGCCCCGTCGGGGTGCGTGAACGGACCCATTGGAAGAAATGCCCCGGCTCACCGTCCTTGAAGTAAATATGGGCGATATACCAATGCTCGAATAACCAGCGACCGACCAGACTTTCCCGGGCACCCGGGGCGTTGAGCAGGTTTTCCCACTGCACCACCTGCATGGCCTCTTTCGCGCTCGGGACCAGGCCTTGCTCATCGATAGGCGCACCCGAAGCCAGCCAGCGCTGGAGCGTCTGGTATTGCTGGTCGGTCAGGCCGGTGACGGCCAGCGGCATGCCTTCTTTCGGGTGGGTACTGGCGTAGCCGTCGAACTCCGCCGGCATGGCGCACATGTTTTCCCGGTTGAGGCCCAGGACGATGTCTTCCGGCAACCTGGCGTTGGGTTGCAACGGGGTTGTGTGGCCCAGTTCCAGCATTCGCGCCATCAACGCCGCCTGGCTGCCTTGGGCGTCAAGTACCGAATAGAAGCCTTTCTGCTGCCAGGCACGCTTGCCGAAAGCGTCATAAAACAACCGGGTCGGCGCCGCGGCCTGACTGCGTTCGCCGTCGTAGACCGGGGATTTGGTCCCGCCACGCGCCGCCCCTTCGCCGCTGCCCAGATTGAGCTGACAGGCGGAGTCGTAGCAGGCATGGCAGGCCACGCACTTTTCGGTGAAGATCGGTTGAATGTCACGTGTGTAGGAAATCGCCGGATCCTGCGCAGCGGCATCCCAGCTTATAAGCAGCATAAAGATGCTGGTGATGACGCGATACGACATGTCCCTGGTCCTGATCCTGAAAAAACGCCGCGATTCTACCGGTCTCGCCCTCTCACCAACATGAGCGATATTCATGCAAAACCGGAGCATGCTCTAAAAGCGCACAGGTTTGCTATTATCCCGGCCCTTCGTCATGGTCTTTTCGAGTAGTCCCAATGTCCGATCGCAGCGTTCGCCTTCAAGCTCTCAAGCACGCCCTCAAAGAGCGCATCCTGATTCTCGATGGCGGCATGGGCACGATGATCCAGAGCTACAAGCTCGAAGAGCAGGATTACCGGGGCAAACGCTTTGCTGACTGGCCAAGCGACGTCAAAGGTAACAACGACCTCTTGGTGTTGACGCGCCCGGACGTGATCGGGTCGATCGAGAAAGCCTACCTGGATGCCGGCGCCGATATTCTGGAGACCAACACGTTCAACGCTACCCAGGTTTCCCTGGCCGACTACGGCATGCAAGGCCTGGCATATGAGTTAAACGTAGAAGGCGCGCGCCTGGCACGCAAGGTGGCCGACGCAAAGACCCTGGAAACGCCGGACAAGCCGCGCTTCGTCGCTGGCGTGATCGGGCCGACCAGCCGCACCTGCTCGCTGTCACCGGACGTGAACAACCCCGGCTACCGCAACGTTACCTTCGATGAATTGGTGGAAAACTACACCGAGGCCACCAAAGGCCTGATCGAAGGCGGCGCCGACCTGATCCTGATCGAAACCATTTTCGACACGCTGAACGCCAAAGCCGCGATCTTCGCCGTGCAGGGTGTTTTTGAAGAGTTGGGTATCGAACTGCCGATCATGATTTCCGGCACCATTACCGACGCCTCCGGCCGAACCCTGTCCGGCCAGACCACCGAAGCGTTCTGGAACTCGGTCGCCCACGCCAAGCCAATCTCGGTCGGCCTGAACTGCGCCCTCGGTGCCAAAGAATTGCGCCCGTACCTGGAAGAACTGTCAAACAAGGCTGGCACCCACGTTTCGGCACACCCGAACGCCGGCCTGCCGAACGAATTCGGCGAGTACGATGAGCTGCCGGCGGAAACCGCCAAGGTCATCGAAGAATTCGCCCAGAGTGGCTTCCTCAACATCGTCGGCGGCTGCTGCGGCACCACGCCGGGCCACATCGAAGCCATCGCCAAAGCTGTGGCCGGTTATGCACCACGTGTCATTCCGGAAATCCCGAAGGCTTGCCGCCTCTCGGGCCTGGAGCCGTTCACCATCGATCGCAGTTCGCTGTTCGTCAACGTCGGCGAGCGCACCAACATCACCGGCTCGGCGAAATTCGCCCGCCTGATCCGTGAAGACAACTACACCGAAGCGCTGGAAGTGGCCCTGCAACAGGTTGAAGCCGGTGCCCAGATCATCGACATCAACATGGATGAAGGGATGCTCGATTCGAAGAAGGCCATGGTGACCTTCCTCAATCTGATTGCCGGTGAACCGGACATCTCCCGTGTGCCGATCATGATCGACTCCTCGAAGTGGGAAGTGATCGAAGCCGGCCTCAAGTGCATTCAGGGCAAGGGCATCGTCAACTCGATCAGCATGAAAGAAGGCGTCGAGCAATTCATTCACCACGCCAAACTGTGCAAGCGCTATGGCGCCGCCGTGGTCGTGATGGCGTTCGACGAAGCCGGCCAAGCCGACACCGAAGCGCGCAAGAAAGAGATCTGCAAACGCTCCTACGACATTCTGGTCAACGAAGTCGGCTTCCCGCCGGAAGACATCATTTTCGACCCGAACATCTTCGCCGTGGCCACCGGCATCGAAGAACACAACAACTACGCTGTGGACTTCATCAACGCCTGCGCCTACATCCGCGACGAACTGCCCTACGCGCTGACCTCGGGCGGCGTGTCCAACGTGTCGTTCTCGTTCCGCGGCAACAACCCGGTGCGCGAGGCGATTCACTCGGTGTTCCTGCTGTATGCGATCCGCAACGGCCTGACCATGGGTATCGTCAACGCCGGTCAGCTGGAGATCTACGACCAGATCCCGGCCGAGCTGCGCGACGCGGTCGAAGACGTGGTGCTCAACCGCACGCCGAACGGCACTGACGCCCTCCTCGCCATCGCCGACAAATACAAGGGCGACGGCAGCGTCAAGGAAGCCGAGACCGAAGAGTGGCGCAACTGGGACGTCAACAAGCGTCTGGAGCATGCGCTGGTCAAGGGCATCACCACGCACATCGTGGAAGACACCGAAGAATCGCGCCAGTCGTTCGCCCGCCCGATCGAAGTGATCGAAGGCCCGCTGATGTCCGGCATGAACATCGTGGGCGACCTGTTCGGCGCCGGCAAAATGTTCCTGCCGCAGGTGGTGAAATCCGCCCGTGTGATGAAACAGGCCGTGGCCCACTTGATCCCGTTCATCGAACTGGAAAAAGGCGACAAGCCGGAAGCCAAGGGCAAGATCCTGATGGCCACGGTGAAAGGCGACGTGCACGACATCGGCAAGAACATCGTCGGTGTGGTGCTCGGCTGTAACGGCTACGACATCGTCGACCTCGGCGTGATGGTCCCGGCGGAGAAGATCCTGCAAGTGGCCAAGGAGCAGAAGTGCGACATCATCGGCCTGTCCGGTCTGATCACGCCTTCGCTGGATGAAATGGTCCACGTGGCCCGCGAGATGCAGCGTCAGGATTTCCATCTGCCGTTGATGATCGGTGGCGCGACCACCTCCAAGGCGCACACGGCGGTCAAGATCGAACCGAAGTACAGCAACGATGCGGTGATCTACGTCACCGACGCCTCCCGCGCCGTGGGCGTGGCGACGCAGTTGCTGTCCAAGGAGTTGAAACCGGCGTTCGTCGAAAAGACTCGCCTGGAATACATAGACGTTCGCGAGCGCACCGCCAATCGCAGCGCCCGCACCGAACGCCTGAGCTACCCGGCCGCCATCGCCAAGAAGCCGCAGTTCGACTGGAGCACTTATGTGCCGGTCAAACCGACCTTTACCGGTTCCAGGGTGCTGGACAACATCGACCTCAAGGTTCTGGCCGAATACATCGACTGGACGCCGTTCTTTATCTCCTGGGACCTGGCCGGCAAGTTCCCGCGCATCCTCCAGGACGAAGTGGTCGGTGAAGCCGCTACCGCGTTGTATGCCGATGCTCAGGAAATGCTCGCCAAGCTGATCGACGAGAAACTCATCAGCGCCCGTGCGGTGTTCGGCTTCTGGCCGGCCAACCAGGTGCGTGAGGATGACATCGAAGTCTACGGCGATGACGGCAAGCCGATTGCCAAGCTGCATCACTTGCGCCAGCAGATCATCAAGACCGATGGCAAGCCGAACTTCTCCCTCGCCGACTTCGTCGCGCCGAAGGACAGCGAAATCACCGACTACGTGGGTGGATTCATCACCACGGCCGGGATCGGCGCCGAAGAAGTGGCCAAGGCTTATCAAGACGCCGGCGATGATTACAACTCGATCATGGTCAAGGCTCTGGCCGACCGACTGGCCGAGGCGTGTGCCGAGTGGCTGCACCAGCAGGTGCGAAAAGAACACTGGGGTTACGCCAAGGACGAGACGCTCGACAACGAGGCGCTGATCAAAGAGCAATACACCGGCATCCGCCCTGCCCCGGGCTACCCGGCCTGCCCGGATCACACCGAGAAAAGCACCCTGTTTGCCTTGCTCGACCCCGAGGCCAGCGAAATGCAGGCCGGCCGCAGCGGCGTGTTCCTCACCGAGCACTACGCGATGTTCCCGGCGGCAGCGGTCAGCGGCTGGTACTTCGCTCATCCGCAGGCGCAATATTTTGCGGTGGGCAAAATCGACAAAGACCAGGTGCAGAGCTACACATCGCGCAAAGGGCAGGAACTGAGCGTGACCGAACGCTGGCTGGCGCCGAACCTCGGTTACGACAACTAACCCAGGCGCCTGGCCACAATATTGTGGCCAGATGAGCCCCCTGTGGGAGCGAGCCTGCTCGCGAAGGCGATGTGACAGTCAACGAAGATGTTGAATGTTACGACCCCTTCGCTAGCAAGCTCTCTCCCACAGTTGTTTTGGGTCGTTCACAAACGTGTGGATCAACCCGATCAAGTGTGGGAGTGAGCCTGCTCGCGATGGCGTTATAACGTTCAACGAAGATGTTGAATGTTATGGCCACTTCGCTAGCAGGCTAGCTCCCACAGTTGTTTTGGGTCGTTCACAAACGTGTGGATCAACCCGATCAAGTGTGGGAGTGAGCCTGCTCGCGATAGCAATGTGACAGTCAACGAAAATGTTGAATGTTACGACCCCTTCGCTAGCAGGCTAGCTCGCACAGTTGTTTTGGGTCGTTCACAAACGTGTGGATCAACCCGATCAAGTGTGGGAGCGAGCCTGCTCGCGAAGGCGATGTGACAGTCAACGAAAATGTTGAGTGTTACGACCCCTTCGCTAGCAAGCTCGCTCCCACATTTGCTTTGTGCATGCCACGGATTGTCTATGCTTACTCTTCACACATTGATGACGAGGGATTTATGGACGATCCAGTCGACAACAAGCCACCGACCTTCTGGCAGATGCTGCAAAGCGTCATGGCGGCGGCGTTCGGTGTGCAGAGCGGGAAGAATCGGGCGCGGGACTTCACCCACGGCAAGCCGAGTCATTTCGTGATTCTGGGGATTCTGTTCACGGCCGTGTTCGCTTTGACGCTGTTCGGCATCGTGCAACTGGTGGTGCATCTGGCGGGGCGTTAGCGCATCAGGGTTTGCAGGCTGAACGGATAGCGATAGGAGGTCGGCCGGCCCTTGGCCGACAGACGACGGAAATTCACCCCGTAATCCGGTGATGCGCCCATCGCCAGCAACCGCTTGGCGTGGGCCTTGTCGATCAGTTGCAATACCGGAATCAACCGGTCGCGCCCGCCGTACTGGTCCAGATCCACGCCCATTTCCACGTCATGCAACTCCACCAGCGCCCAACCGCCCAATGTGAAGTGCCCGCCCACCAACACGCTCAGGTGACCGTCGATCATCGCCTGCAATGCAGCGGGCGACGTGTTCACCCCGCTGAACAAGGCATCTTTGCCGGGCACGCCACCCGTCTCCGAATAGGCTTGCATGGCGCCAAACGCCATTTCGTCATTGGCAGACCACACCAACGAGACATTCGGGTAACGCCGGAACAACAATTTGGCCTGCTCATAGGCCCTTCCCCGGCTCCAGCCACCGTAAACCACTTGGCGCAAGCGCACTTCCGGGTGCTCGGCCAAGGCGCGCAGCATGCCTTGTTCGCGCAGTTGCGACGACGGCGTGATCTTCAGGCCGGAAAACGCCAGTAATTCGATGACCTGGCCAGGCGCCACGGGTGGATGCTGGCGAATCAGCTCCTTGAGCATCAGGTAGCCGCCCTCCTCATCGTTCGGCACCAGGCTGCCCAATCGATCGGAACGCTCGCCCAGCAGGCTCAGCTGATTGGCTGTCAGCGAAGCGTTGACCGTAAACAGCTTCACCCCGCTGCCTTGAGCCAGGCGCAGAATCTGTGGAGCGACATACTGCTCGTTGACGAACACCAGATAGTCCGGACGATCGGGACCTTGCAGGGCCAGGCGGGCTTGCGCCACGGTGAGCTCGGGCATACGTTGGGAATACAGAATTCGCAGATCAATGCGCAGATCCTTGGCGGCCGCCTGCATGAATTGCGAATAGCTGATCCAGAAGGCCTCATCCGTCTTGCCCGGATTGAGGAACAACACCGACTCTGCATGCGCGACAGGGCCCCAAGCCGCGCCAAGCATCAGCAGGAAGGTGTAGACAAACTTCAACATTAACGCCCGAGCCCCCGGAAATTTTCGCCGCGTATTATAGCCAGCGAAGTCCCGGCAAACGGCGTTTATTCCGGTTTTTGTCCGACAATCGTCGGAACCGGGCCCGGACGGGGTCGGTTATTGATGGCTGACCCAAAATACAGCGGTGCCCACGACCAGGATGATCAGGAACAGAATCGCCCAAGCATCGACCGTGCTATCAGGTTTTGTCGCTTTGGTAGGGTTGCTCATTGCATCGCCTCTTGTCGGTTTTATCGGTGATTGCATAAAGACTCGACCACAGTAAAGACGACGATTGCCCTCACGACAAATACGGGTTTATCCATAACGGATCTCGTTAGTCGTTTTGGTTCTTTACATATACTCAAACATCACTTTTGCGCATAACTGCAAACTGGTATCTTGCCCCGGCTCCGTAGGGAGTGCGCGGCCGTGCGCGCAGAATTGCCGAGGCAGCATCGGAGACCTCCAGGCGAAAAAACGCAACGGGATCCGACCGGCCCAAGCCTGAGAACAGGACTTATATGTACGTATATGACGAGTACGATCAGCGGATCATCGAGGACCGCGTCAAGCAGTTCCGTGATCAGACCCGACGCTATCTGGCAGGTGAGCTGAGCGAAGAAGAATTCCGCCCCCTGCGCCTGCAAAACGGGCTTTATATCCAACGCTTCGCGCCGATGTTGCGGGTGGCGGTGCCTTACGGCCAACTGACTTCGCGCCAGACGCGGATGATGGCCAAGATTGCCCGCGACTATGACAAGGGCTATGCCCACATCAGTACCCGGCAGAACGTCCAGTTCAACTGGCCGGCGCTGGAAGACATCCCGGACATTCTCGCTGAGCTGGCCACCGTGCAGATGCACGCGATCCAGACCAGCGGCAACTGCCTGCGTAACGTCACCACCGACCAGTTCGCCGGTGTCGCTGCCGATGAGCTGATTGACCCGCGTCCTTGGTGCGAGATCGTTCGCCAGTGGACCACGTTCCACCCGGAATTCGCCTACCTGCCGCGCAAGTTCAAGATCGCTATCAACGGTTCGACGTCTGACCGTGCGGCCATCGAAGTCCATGACATCGGGCTCGAGCCGGTGCACAACGCGGCCGGCGAACTCGGTTTCCGCGTGCTGGTGGGCGGTGGTCTCGGCCGTACACCGGTAGTGGGCGCGTTCATCAATGAATTCCTGCCGTGGCAAGACCTGTTGAGCTACCTCGACGCCATCCTGCGGGTCTACAACCGCTATGGCCGTCGTGACAACAAGTACAAGGCGCGGATCAAGATTCTGGTCAAGGCCCTGACGCCTGAAGTCTTCGCCCAGAAAGTCGACGCGGAAATGGAACACCTGCGCGGTGGCCAGACCACGTTGACCGAGGCCGAAGTGCATCGCGTCGCCAAACACTTCGTCGACCCGGACTACAAGGCCCTGGACAACCAGGCGGCCCAACTGGCCGAGCTCGACAAACAACACCCGGGCTTCGCCCGCTGGCGCACCCGCAATACCCTGGCCCACAAAAAGCCGGGTTATGTCGCGGTGACCCTGTCCCTGAAGCCGACCGGTGTTGCGCCGGGCGACATCACCGACAAGCAGCTCGACGCGGTGGCCGACCTGGCCGATCGCTACAGCTTTGGTCAACTGCGCACGTCCCACGAGCAGAACATCATCCTGGCCGACGTTGAACAGTCCCAACTGTTCGCGATGTGGGGCGAGTTGCGCGAGCAAGGTTTTGCCACGCCGAACATCGGCTTGCTGACCGACATCATCTGCTGCCCCGGCGGTGATTTCTGCTCGCTGGCCAACGCCAAGTCGATCCCGATCGCCGAGTCGATCCAGCGTCGTTTCGAAGACCTGGACTACCTGTTCGACATCGGCGAGCTGGACCTGAACATCTCCGGCTGCATGAACGCCTGTGGTCACCACCACGTCGGCCACATCGGCATCCTCGGGGTGGACAAGAAAGGCGAAGAGTTCTACCAGGTCTCCCTCGGTGGCAGCGCGAGCCGCGACGCCAGCCTGGGCAAGATCCTCGGCCCGTCCTTCGCCCAGGAAGCCATGCCTGACGTGATCGAGAAACTGATCGACGTGTACATCGAACAACGTACCGAAGACGAGCGCTTCATCGACACCTATCAGCGTATTGGCATCGACCTCTTCAAGGAACGCGTCTATGCAGCGAATCATTAAGAACAACGAGGTCGTCGACGAAACCTGGCACTTGCTGCCCAAGGATTTCAACATCGACGAGATCAGCAACTGCGATGACCTGATCGTCCCGCTGCAGCTGTGGCGCGAACACAGTCGTATGCTCAAGGCCCGCGATGGCGGTCTTGGCGTGTGGCTGGATGCCGATGAAGAAGCCGAGGAAATCGGTGAAGACGTCGATCAGTTCCAAGTGATCGCCCTGAATTTCCCGGCCTTCACCGACGGGCGCAACTACTCCAACGCACGTCTGCTGCGTGACCGCTATGGCTTCAAAGGCGAATTGCGGGCAATCGGCGATGTGCTGCGCGACCAGCTCTTTTACATGCACCGCTGCGGGTTCGACGCCTTTGCCATTCGCGCCGATAAAGACCCGTATGAAGCCCTTGAAGGTCTCAAGGACTTCTCGGTGACCTATCAGGCCGCCACCGACGAACCGCTGCCGTTGTTCCGTCGCCGCTGATACCGGCAAAACCTTGAACCCCGCCCGGGGTTCAAGGCGCCCTCCTTCGCTTAGAAACCCGCACGCGCCTCCAGCGCCCGGAATGCCGCCATCGGGTGATCGAAGCGCCCGCTCCCGCGAATTATCCGCCCCCACATGTCCTCTGAAGCATCGGCCTCATGCAACAACCGCCAGACTCGCGCCTGAAGTGACAGGTAACTGACCCGAAAGTCGGCCGTCAGGCTCAGCCGGTCTATGACGGCTAAAAACCGCGTACCGGAGGGTTTACCTGCCAATCGCTGCCAAAGGGCTTGCCGGGACTGTTGCAACGCTTCGTCGCAGTCGCGCAACCACACCGTCGGCGTACCATAATCCGCGGCCGGAGCGCTCAGCCACAGATTGATGCCCGTCTGTTCACGATGACTGATCAACCGGTGCAGCGTGTCCTCGTCTGTCAACGGATTGCCCCATAGCAATACGCGGTCGTCCGCCACCGCCTGATTGATGATCGCGGGCGGAACCCGGGTAATACGGTTGTCGCGCAGGTCCAGCATCGTCAGATAAGGCTCATCCTTGCCCCCGACAGGGCAGCGATTGATCGCCGTATTCCTCAGGTTGAGCTGGCGTAAATTGTTCATGCCCAGCACCACCGGCGGAACGCCCAACGGGTTGTCGCTCAGGTCCAGGGTTTGCAAGTGGGTCAGATCACTCAATTGTGAAGCGGCGCGCTCAGTGAATGCCAACTGTGTGGCTCGCAGATTGAGTGAGACCAGTTTCGGCAACTGCCCGATAACGGGCGGCAAGGCGCGCCCTGCGTCACCGCCTACGAAGAAAGGACGCAAATCGAAGCCTTCCAGATTCAACACTTCAAGGTTCGGAAAGCCCTCCAGGAACCCGTTCAGACTCTCGTGCTCGGTCAGGTGAAAACCATGCATCGACAATTCGATCACATCGTTGAGCCTGGCATTCAGCGTGGGTAATCGGTGAAAGTCCTCGAAGGTCAGGTCCAACCTGACACCACGCAGTTGCCCGTCGACATAGACACGATCTTGCAGCGGCCCGCGTTTTTGCCAAATGGCGACAAGCTCCACGGCAAGCTCATTCCTGACCCCGCGCTCCTGTTGCAGGGCGGTGTGCAGGACGTGGGCATTGTGCACGGCGATTTGCGCAGGGTTCATCCCCTCCGCCTCCTCATCGCCCATGGCCACGAAGGGAACGTCCATATCGGCAATGTCTTGTACCGCTTGATCGACCCATTCGGTCAAATCGACATTGAGCTGTTGCAGTTGCAGAGCCAGCAGGTCGATATACGCCTGCACCCTGCCCTCTGCCAGCAGCAACACCTGATCAATGCTCGCGTCGCTGATGTCCGGATAAATATCCTTGAACTGCAACTTGATCGCTTGCAACTTCAGGGCGTCACCCTGAGGGGTTGTCGGGTAACCGCCGCCGCGCAGTCCCTGCCGTTCAAAGGTCAACCCCGTGTCCAGCCTTTGCAGGCCGAGCAGGGTATCGGCACGGGACAATGCCCGATCGCCGAGGTTGAGCCGCAACGCCTTGGCCGGGTCTGGTGACGTGAGGTGCAACGCCGAGCGTTCCTCGTCCGTCAGCACGCCGAGGACCGCGTCATAGACATCCGTTTGCCGGCCTTGGCGCAGGTAACGGTTTCCCACCTTGATGATGTTTCGGCAGTGAGGGCTGTCAAGGGGGCCGCAACGATCAAGCACCCGGCCAGAGGACGCACCGTCGAGGACCTCGATGCGCAGGTCTTTCGGCCAGCCGGGCAGATTGTTCAGCGAGTGCAATGCCAGCGTGTCCGTCTCGGCATTCGCGACCGAGCGCAGGTAAAAGCCTTCATAGACCCGGTCGAGACGGACATGCTGTTGGTATTGCCGGGCTTTGCCGTCCAGTCGCGCGAATACCTGCCTGGCCTCGTTCGCATCTGGCAACGACGTGATGTCGATGCCATAGCGGTCGAGCATCTGCTCGATGGCGATTGTCGGCAGGTCGGGGTACTCGCGCTGAAATAGCCGGACCCATTCATGCTCCGACTTTTGCAGCGCTTCGTAGCGTTGGTTGAAAAGCACAGTGTCTGCTTCCAGACCGAGATCCTGATCGATCTTGAAGCGGCTGATGGTATCCGCCAATAAAGGGGTCGGTGGACGGCCCGTCTGCATCAACCGCAGCATGTCATCGTCGACCGCGCTGACCTTGGCGATCTGCGCCAGGACCTCATCGCTGAAGGAGGCCACCGAGGGGCCGATTCCACGGATCAATTCGATGCGAGGGTTCAAGGGCGTCGGCGCAACGGCCGGTTCCGACGCAGGACGGGCGCCCGGCTCTGCCGGATCGACGCTGGGCTCGCGGACGCGCTCCGCCATGCTATCGGCCTGCGCAGCGCTCCCATTGAGCGCTGACTCGGCACCCAGCATCGGCAACGCATTCAGCAAGCCAAACACCGTGCGTGTCCGGCCCTCCGAGCGTTGGCCCGGCGTTTTTCCATTGACCGCCTGATTCAGGCCATACCCGGCGTCAATGAGCCCGGCCAATGCCAGCACCCCCTCGCCTCCTGGGACAAACAAGGCGAGCGGACCAAACCGGTTGACCCATTGCACAACGGGTTCGACGACGGCGCTCAACTGATCCCGGTTGACCTGCGCATCGTCACGGATGGCCTGAAGCTCTGCCCGTGCGGCCTGTTTCATTGTCATTAGCAGGCGGGCAAAAGGGTCGGTCGCCGCCGCCGGATCATCGAAGCCGATGTAATCGTTCGGGTCCCAATAGCCGTCGTTGTTGAAGAAACCGGCGTTGTTGCCCAGCCAATGTTTAGCCGGATAAATCGCCATGCCATCCAGCGCTGTCAGGACACCGGCGTGAAACGTTCCATCTTCGCGATCGTCTTCGGCAAAGTGACGGGCCAAGGCCTGCCTGGTCGCGTCGAGCTTGCCCTGCGTGGCAACCCACTGGCGCAACTGCGCGGTATTGGCGAATTCATGCAGCGGGGAAGAATTGCCAGGGATGTACACCAGCACACGGGCACTGACGGTGTCACGGAAGGCCCAGATATCGGTCGCGGTGTAGCGGTACAGTTTCAGAAGGCCGAACTTGACGGTTGAAGGCACGCGAGTCGGTGCTTGCAGCTGCTCAAGGGTCAGCGTTTGCCAGGACTGATCGGCGGACAGACCTGCCGCCCGCATCGCCAGCGCCAGACCTTCTTGCGTCAGGCGTTGTTCATGTCTCTGCAACCAGGCCGCCATGACGAACGCCGCCTTGACCGACGTTCTCAATGCGGACGGTCTGGCCGCCACCTGCACAGCGTCGGCTGGCCATGCCTGATCGAGATACGCTTGGTACAGGTCCTTGAGCTCCAGCTCCCAGACCCATTTCTTGAAATCGGCGGGCCTGAGATTGAGCTGAGTCAGCGGCCCATATACCTGCGGGGTGGTCTGCCGGTAGATGCCTTCATAGGTCTGGTGATTGCCGCTGCCGTGATCGGCGAATTCGTCGACGTGCTCGACGATCCGAATGGTCGGTCCCACGTCCGGCGGCGTGTACAGGCCGAACGCCGTCTCGGCAAAACGCCCGTCACCCACCGTCTGGTCGTTGGACAGCAGCGCGTGCAGCAGCGACCGGGAACTTGCCACTCGTCCCTGCTCGAAACCGTTCTCGGCAGGATGACCCTTGTAATGGTAATCGAGCGTGACCAGCAAGGCCGTCTGCGGGTCGATGCCCGCGCCCCACTTTTGCTTGATCAGGCATTCGCCGAACTGCCCTGGGGATTGTGGCAAGGCGAGATCGATAACGGCTTTCAATTCATCACGCCATTTCGGCGCCGCCGACGGTGTCGGGCTATCAGCAGACTCGTGAGCGATGTCGTTCATTGAGGTGCCCCCGAATGGCTGGGCCCCGGGACTGGCGGCGCAGGATGGCGCATCAGCGCCGCACCGGTGAGCTGCCTGATCAATGCCCGACGTTCATTTTTGAAGTTATCGAAAATGGCGTTCAGGCGTTCGGTGGCCACCGGACGGGTGAGTTCAGCCTGCCTCTCCACCTGCGCAAAATCTCGTGCCGAGCGGTCGGCGATTGCCAGGAAACGATCTGGATTTGACACCTCCAGATACTCCACCCAAAACCGTTGGATGATCATCCATTCCAGCAACGCGCTGGTGCGTTCGGTGGTCAGGACTTTCTGATAAGCCCGTTCCAGCGCCGCCGGCGCCACCTCGACATCCAACGCCGATGTCACCATTCTGGGCTGAGCCGGCAAGCTCAGGCGTTCGGCCAGCCCCACGCGATACGCCAGACTGATTTCCAGAGCTTGTTCGTAGCTTCCGGACTGTGGACCGGTGCGCGCATTGATATCCGCCAGCGCAAACCCCTCGACCTCATGCAGCCTGAACAACCCCCTTAGCAGGGTGATCAGTTGCTGCTCCACCGAAGCAGGCCCGGTGAGGGCTGCGGCCATGGCCCGATAAAACAACACCTGCACTTCCATCTCACTGAAGAGTGCGGAGTAGCCATCAGCGCTGAACCTTCCGACCCGGGCCAGACGAAACAGCCTGCGTCGCAAGCCATCATCTTCCGTCGCAGCCTCCACGACACTCCACACCCGCTGGCTGAAGTGGCTGAACAGTCGTTTGTAATCGGCCGTCTCGGACAGTTGCGCAAGCACAGTGAAAAAGCCCCTGGATTCCGGATAGGCGCGCAATGAATCCCACAACCCGCGCTTGCGCCGGGTTTCGGTAGAGCCAAGCCCGGTCAGCCACGCGGAACTGTGAGCCTCGGTCGGCGAGTAAGCGCCTGAGCGACGGTAGTCCGAAGCAATGATCCCCAGGCTTACACCGGTCTTCTGCTGATGCACCACGACCTTTTTCAACGTGTCGGCGGACAGAGGATTGCCATACAGGTTGGTGCCTTTGTTCGGGACCGCATGCCCCTTGAAGACATCCTCAGGCAGGATTTCGATCTGATTGTCTCGTAAATCCAGCTCACTCAGCCTGGGCAAACCGGAGGCGCCCAAAGGCCAGTTTTTTATCCCGGTGCCTTGCAGGTTCAGGTGTTCCAGGTGCTGCAACTTGCTGACATCGGGAGCCCTCACAAGGTTTGGGTTAAACGCCAGGTTCACTGATTGCAGGCTGGTCATATCGGCCAATTGAGTCACCGACTCAGAGGTCAGTTGAATGAGGTTGTCGCTCAGGTCCAGATGGGCCAACCCGGGCATTGAGCTCAACGCCAGCGGCAGCCTCGTCAGTTGATTGCCTCTCAATGACAAGCTTCGAAGAGTGCGGAAGTTTCTCAGGAAGGCGTTCAGCCCGGCGCTGGCGCCCACGCCGTCCAGCACCAACCTCTCGACGTGGCTGAAGTCCCCGACGATAACCGGCAATTCGCCCAGAGGCTGGGCGTCAAAGCTGAGTGTGGAGCGTAGGTTAGCGCCCGCTTCACTCGCCTCGGGCTCGTTGCGCCAGCAGCGAATGATCGCCTGAGCGATGCGATATTTGCTGAGACGACTGACCTCCTGCCTTGAGCCATCGGGCCGCAGATACCAGGTTTGCCGACTGACCCAGTGACTCAGTACCTGCCTGATGGTCTGAAATTGCAGCCTCAACGCTTCCAGCTTCTTCAAGACGACCGTCACGTTCTGCCCCAGATCATTTACCAACGCGTGAATGCGAACCGGGGAATGCATCGGATACAGTTCCAGCGCCCTGCGGACCAGGACGTCTTGGGTGGTTTTGATGAGCACGGGCCTCGGTATAACGGGAGAAGACGACGTCGCGTGCCTGTCTGCCAGCCGCATGGGGGAGGTGTAGCCCGCTCGCGGGGGGCGTGCATCGATCAGTTCCGCGATGGCGGTTCGCCGTGTCAGGGCGAGCTGCGTTATTTTCTCTCGCAACGCTGCCCCGCCGTCGCTCAGGTTAACGCCCAGTGCTGTTTTGAGCGGCGTCGAGAGGCCATGCCAGAGGGCCTTGAAATACTGTTCGCGCGTGCGTCCCGCGAATGCGGTGGCGGGAGCAATGTCGTCGATCGACACGCTGTATCGATCAGGATGGACGTCGATCTGCAGCTTCTGCGCAGCGTCCGCCGATCCAATGCTGGTCGACTCGCTTTGCGCACCTGACGAAGCCTGTAACTGAACCCTGGTATTACCCGTCCATCCCGGCAGTTGCTCAAGGGTGTCGAGCACCAGGCGGTCGGTGGCCAGCCCACCCACGGCATTAAGGTACAACCCTTCGTAAGCGCGACTGACCTGCACCCGTTGCAAATAACGACGGGCTTCCTCCGCCAGACGCAAGGGTACGTTGCCCTCCTCCAGGCTGCTCAACTCCGCAGCATCGGCATGCCGCACCAGTTCTTCGGCAATCGCCGAGGGCAACTGGGCCATCTTGTCGATCAACACCGTGACCCGGGTATCAGCCGGTACTTCAGTACGTTTGTAAATCCGCTCGAACAGCGCGAGCTTGCTGCTTTCGGCTTGATCGGCAATGAGCTTTGTCAGGGCCTTTGCCCGCGCGCTCGCGTCCTGGGTAGTGGAGCCCAGAAGGCTTTGGCGTTGGGCGCTGTCCATGGCTGTCAGCAGCGAGGTGTGTAATTGGCCCTTATGCAAAGCATCCTGGTTGAGGCTGACGGTTTTCCCCGGTAACGCCGTGGCCGCGCCATAGAACCCCGTTTGCCTGCCTGCGGCAGTGACAACTTTGATGGCCGAGTTGTCTGGCCAATGACGGGACGTCGTCAGCAGGTGCAATTGCAGATCCGGGTCTGCCAAGACTGCCGACGACGGGGTTTTCAACTGCTCGATAAAGTCGGTGACCGCAGCATCCGCCCGAAACCGCTGCACTGTATCGACCAGCAGTGCCGGTGGCCGGCTGCGGTCGACGTGTGCCTGGCGCAAGACCGTGTCCTCGATCCCGCAGACGGCAAGGATGTGCGTCGCCGTGGTATCGGGCACCTTGTCGCGGGTGTAACCGAAACGGCGAAACAATTTTAGCCGATCCCATTCTTGCGGCAGCTCAGAGTCATGGCGCCACGCCCCGACATCGTTGGTTTCGAGCTCGGGTGAATAGGTGCCTCCGCTCCCCACCGGGGCAATCACCTCCCACAGGTCCGTCGCCGTTTTTGGCCGCACGGCATACAGATGTGTATCGATTGGAAGGTACGCCTGACCGTCCATCCAGTGCAGTCCTCTCGCATCCGCTGCGAGTGCCGGGGGCAACCGTCGGCTCTGTTGATACACCGTAAGATCGGGATTCCACAGACGGCCCCGAGCGTCCACACCCGGGACCTTTCTCAGGCGCTCGATGAAGACGGATGTCCTGATGTTTTTAAACGCGGTACCAACAGCCGCCGAACCAGCAGCAAACGCGGCCATCAGGATCAGGTTTTCGATGGTATCGAACAGATAATCCGTGGCTTGCTCCTGCTCGCCCCTGGACCAACTGGCCACGCTTTCATACACCTCCGACAGCAACTGCATCACCGTCACAGCCAAGAGGATGTGGCCAACAAACGGCACAAACGATGCACCGAACAACAGGACATTAAGGCTGATGGCCTTGTAGGTCTCCAGCCTGTCCAGTCGGGATTTTTCGTCTTCGTCGTCCGTGGGCACCACCAGAAGCCGGGCATCGGCGATGACCTGGTTCGCATACTGACGAAAAATTTCCTCGAACATGTCGCCTTGTATGTCCACACCCGACAGCGACACGTAGACACTGGTCGCGGGAAGCGGCGAGGAAACGGGGACGGACAAGCGTTTTTCAAGAGCTTGCAGAAACGCGGACCGTTCACCCAGCTTGATGTAGCGCATGAAGAATTTTTGGAACGCGGAGGTTCTCAGACGCTTACTCAATTCCACCTCGAAATCCGTGAAGGACGCGTATTCCTTCAACGGGTGCAGCGGGTCATCCGGCAGGTAGACCACGCAGCGGTAATCGTCATCGTCATGCTCCTCGACCGGCCCGATAAACATCGCGCCATTGACCGTGACATCAAACATTTCCAACGCCTGGTAACCCAGTGTGTGGTTGCCAAGTTTGACGGGGCGCTGTTCCTTGACTGACTTCAATGCCTGGTGCATTTCGACACTGATGGCTTTTTTCATCAGCGCGACATGCCGCTGTACTTCAAAGCTGTTCTTGGCGTGTGCAACATACTTGTTAGATAAGTGGTTGATACCGGACGCTGGCTCAAACAGTGATTTGACATGCGCCTGGTATTGTTTTCCAAGATCAAGTTTGCGGCACAACGCGGCGAACTCATGCGGCTCTATCGATAAGACTTTATTGACTGTGCCGGTGATGGTTTGCGGGATATAAATTAACGATGTATCGCTATAGTTTCCGGCCAGTGTTTCGCTGAGTTCAAAATTTTCACAGGCGGCCGACAGCAGATCCCGATCAATCGGCAGCACCAGTTTCTTGCGAAGTCCCAGCAGGCTGGACGTTGATCGCACGTGCTGGAAAATGACGCCCTGCGTATCCAGTGGCGTACCCAGCTTGTCCGACATGGCTTGAGCCAGTAAGGGACGACAGACGCTTTCAGGCGATTTGAAGCCCTTCAGGAGGTCGGCAAGTTCACCTCTTGAACGATGGCTGGCGGTCAGGCTTTCATAAAGTTCACTTCGCCGTTGACTTGAGGCAGTCAACAACCAGGCAGGAGCATTACTTTTAATCAGATCAAAAAAGACACCCTGTTGATCTGGCGTCAACACAGGCGTGTTTGAGTTTGTGGGCGGAGAAGACATTGTGATCACTCGAAACTGACTAGGATCGCTAGCCTATCGAGCCACTTTTTTAAAAAGCGCTATCTATATACCGCCACAAAAAAACGGTCGCTTTCACTGCAAGGCAGTGCAAGCGACCGTTGATTTAAAGTGTTACCAAAAGCGTTGCTGGGTCAACCGGCTCCACCAGCTCAGCAATACGCGATCCACCGACCCACTGGCCGCCATCCCGATACGCTCTTGCAGGCTTTTGCGTTCGGCGTAATGCAAATGGTACAGCTCCGACTTCTTCGCTCGTTCAGCGAGGTATTCATCGCTGGTCTTGAGTTCGTCCACCAGTTGCTTGTCCAGCGCGGCGATGCCGAGCCAGATTTCACCGGTGGCCACTTCGTCAATGGCCAGTTGCGGGCGATAACGCGAGACGAAGTTCTTGAACAGCTGGTGGGTGATGTCCAGGTCTTCCTGAAACTTCTCGCGGCCTTTCTCAGTGTTTTCGCCAAACACAGTCAAGGTGCGCTTGTATTCGCCGGCGGTCAGGACTTCGAAGTCGATGTCGTGCTTTTTCAGCAAGCGATTGACGTTAGGCAACTGCGCCACGACGCCGATCGAACCCAGAATCGCAAACGGGGCGCTGATGATCTTCTCGCCGATACACGCCATCATGTAACCGCCACTGGCCGCGACCTTGTCGATGCAGATGGTCAACGGCACGCCGGCATCGCGGATGCGCGCCAGCTGCGAGGACGCCAGGCCGTAGCTGTGAACCATGCCGCCGCCGCTTTCCAGACGCAGTACCACTTCGTCTTTGGGCGTCGCCAACGTCAACAGTGCCGTGATCTCATGGCGCAGACTTTCAGTGGCCGACGCCTTGATGTCGCCGTCGAAATCCAGCACGAATACCCGCGGCTTGGCCTCGGGTTTCTTCTTTTGTTTTTTATCGGTTTTAGCCTGGGACTTGCGCAAGGCCTTGAGCTGGTCCTTGTCGAGCAAGGTTTGCTCCAGGCGTTCGCGCAGCTCTTTGTAGAAATCATTCAGCTTGCTGACTTGCAACTGGCCGGCCGATTTGCGCCGACCTTTGCTGCGCAGCGCCGCGAAACTGGCCAGGACCACCAGAATGGCGATCACCAGTGTCACGGTCTTGGCCAGGAAACTGGCGTACTCGGACAAAAACTCCACAGTGACTCCTTCAAAACGATGCGCGGCTTAAAACACGCGCGGGACAACGCCAGCATACCCATGCTCCGCCTCGGCGGCCAGCCGTGAAACCTCTGGCAACAGGCCTGTAACGGGCATTTCAAACAAGCGTATGTTTTTTCATTGACAGCTCACTGTCATCCTCATAACCTCGCCAAACCTTCAACGTACCGGGATGACGCGGACGTGGGCAGCATCTATCTGATTCGACATGGCCAGGCCTCCTTTGGTGCAGACGACTATGACGTCCTGTCGCCGACCGGTGTTCGCCAGGCAGAAATCCTCGGCCAGCACCTCGCCGAGCTGGGTGTCAGCTTTGACCGCTGCCTCTCGGGCGACTTGCGCCGTCAGCAGCACACCGCCACCAGCGCGCTGGAACAGTTCGCTGCCGTGGGCTTGCCGGTGCCGACCCTGGAAATCGATTCCGCCTTCAACGAATTCGACGCCGACGCGGTGATCCGCGCGCTGCTGCCAGCCATGCTGGAGGATGAACCCGAAGCCCTGGACATCCTGCGCAATGCCGCGCAAAACCGTGCCGAGTTCCAGCGCATCTTCGCCCTGATCATCGAGCGCTGGCTTGCCGGCACCTATGACACGCCGGGGCTTGAAAGCTGGCTTGGGTTTGTCGAACGCGTACAGGCCGGTCTGCACCGCCTCCTCGAAAGCGCCGACAACACCCAGAAAATCGCCGTGTTCACCTCCGGTGGCACCATCACTGCCCTGCTCCACCTCATTACTCAGATGCCCGCAAGGCAGGCATTTGAACTGAACTGGCAAATCGTCAACACCTCGCTCAACCTGCTGAAGTTTCGCGGTCGCGAGGTGGCACTGTCTTCTTTCAACAGTCATGCGCACTTGCAGCTGTTGAAGGCACCGGAACTCATCACGTTTCGCTGAGTCCGGACTATTGTGACCCTGGCTGTAATCACCCAGCTCTAATTACCCAAGAAAGGATCGAACCATGACCTCCGTAGCTGATGCCGTACAAGCAATGAAAGCCAAGTTCAACCCAGCCGCCGCTGCCGGTCTGGACCTGGTATTCGGTTTCCGCATCGACGACACCAAGAATTTCTCGCTGGTCGTCAAAGATGGCACTTGCGAGCTGCAGGAAGGCGAAAATCCTGACGCCCAGGTCACTCTGGTGATGGACGGCGAAACCCTGCAAGGCATCGTCGACGGTTCGACCGACGGCATGCAAGCGTTCATGGGCGGCAAACTGCGCGCTGAAGGCGACATGATGCTGGCCATGAAACTGTCCGAGCTGTTCCCAAGCTAAGACGGCGGTTCCCATCTTCGGGAACCTCTCTGGCTGCACACGAATCCCGCCCCTTGTGGCGGGATTCGTCGTTTTCCGCCCCCGCAAATCGGCTACCGGTGAATTTGCCGTCTATATTCCTTGTGGCCGCATGCGTCAGACATCGGCTGTTTGCCCCTCGATGAATTGACGGAGCGCACTGCCATGAGTCCACCTGACAACCACGAAGGTCTGAACCGCCGACGTGTACTGCAAGGCCTTTCGGCAGGCGCCGTCGGTGCCTGGATCAGCCCGCTCATCGCAGGGAGTAAAACCATGCCCGACACCCCGGCCGACCTCATTCTGTACAACGGACGCCTGCACACCGTCGACCGCAAGAAACCCCAGGCCAGCGCCGTCGCGATCAAGGACGGACGCTTCGTGGTAGTCGGCAGCGACGCCCAGGCCATGGCCCTGCAAGGCCCCGGCACACAGATCGTCGACTTGCACGGACGCACGGTGATTCCCGGCCTCAACGACTCGCACCTGCACCTGATCCGCGGTGGCTTGAACTACAACCTCGAACTGCGCTGGGAAGGCGTGCCATCGCTGGTCGATGCCCTGCGCCTGCTCAAGGACCAGGCCGACCGAACGCCCACACCGCAATGGGTGCGGGTGGTCGGTGGCTGGAACGAATTCCAGTTTGCCGAGAAGCGCCTGCCGACGATTGATGAACTGAACAAAGCCGCACCGGACACCCCGGTGTTCGTGCTGCACCTTTACGACCGCGCCCTGCTCAACCGCGCGGCGCTGAAAGTGGTCGGTTATACCCGCGACACGCCGAACCCGCCGGGCGGCGAAATCCAGCGGGACGCTAATGGTGATCCCACCGGCATGCTGATCGCCCGCCCGAACGCGATGATTCTCTACTCGACCCTGGCCAAGGGGCCGAAGTTGCCGCTGGACTATCAGGTCAACTCGACCCGCCAGTTCATGCGCGAACTCAATCGCCTCGGCGTGACCAGCGCCATCGATGCCGGCGGCGGTTATCAGAATTACCCGGACGACTATCAAGTCATTCAGCAGCTGGCCAAAGACCAGCAACTCACCGTGCGCATCGCCTACAACCTGTTCACACAGAAACCCAAGGAAGAGCTGACCGACTTCAAAAACTGGACCAGCACCTCCCATTACGGCCAGGGCGACGATTTCCTGCGGCACAACGGTGCCGGGGAAATGCTGGTGTTTTCGGCGGCCGACTTCGAAGACTTCCTCGAACCACGCCCGGACTTGCCGCAAACCATGGAACAGGAGTTGGAACCAGTGGTGCGGCATCTGGTGGAACAGCGCTGGCCGTTCCGCCTGCATGCCACCTACAACGAATCCATCAGCCGCATGCTCGACGTGTTCGAGAAGGTCAATCGCGACATCCCGTTCGACGGTTTACCGTGGTTTTTCGATCATGCGGAAACCATCACCCCGCGGAACATCGAGCGGGTCAAAGCCTTGGGCGGGGGCATCGCCATTCAGGATCGCATGGCTTTCCAGGGCGAATATTTCGTCGACCGCTATGGCGCCAAAGCCGCCGAACACACGCCGCCGATTGCGCGCATGCTCGCAGAAGGTATTCCGGTGGGGGCCGGCACCGATGCCACGCGGGTGTCCAGCTACAACCCCTGGACATCGATGTATTGGCTGGTCAGCGGCCGCACCGTTGGCGGACTGGAACTGTACCCGCAAGGCTTGAGCCGCGATACGGCGCTGGAACTCTTCACCCACGGCAGCGCCTGGTTTTCGTCCGAACAAGGCAAGAAAGGCCAGATCAAGGTCGGGCAACTGGCGGATCTGATTGCACTCTCGGCGGACTATTTCCACATCGACGATGAAGCGATCAAATGGATCGAGTCGGTGCTGACCATTGTCGACGGCAAGATCGTCTACGGCAGCGTCGAGTTTGAAAAACTCGGGCCGCCGCCGATTCCTGTGGTGCCCGAGTGGTCGCCCGTCGCCAAGGTGCCGGGCCACTGGAAGCCCGTGGCGCCACTGACGGCGCAGGTGCATCAATGCATCGGCGCGTGCGCGGTGCATGCGCACAGCCACGAGCGGGCGCGATTGTCGTCAGCGCCGGTCAGCGACTTTCAGGGGTTCTGGGGCGCGTTTGGCTGTTCGTGTTTTGCGTTTTGAATAATGATTCCCCCACACCCACTGGGGGTCTGCCTCAGGCATGACTCCCAGGCTGTAGCCGCACTCGCGAATCCCCCCTTCTTTAGCGACCGCCGACATCGCAAACTCGTCTAAAAAACTGTTAGTTCTTACAGGTGCCAGCACAAGGACGTCGGCCCTATTCTTTCAACTGACAGGCAAGTCGGAATGGTTTGACCCACATCAAGGTCCAGCGCCTGTCATTCCCGCAACCTAACTTGCATCGAAAGCCAATGAAGGCTTATTCGAGGCTGATGGCCGGCCATTCTCAAGGAAGAGTCAAACATGCGTTCACTCAACATTATCCTGTTGTCATCGGCATTCAATGGTCTGAGCCAAAGGGCCTGGCTCGAATTGCGCGAGTTGGGACATAGCCCCAGCGTAGTGCTGTTCACCGACGAAGAAGCTGTCTGCGAGCAGATTGAGCAGTCGGGGGCCGACCTGGTGATTTGCCCATTCCTCAAGGACCGGGTGCCGCAACTCCTGTGGAGCAACCGTGATCGCCCGCTGGTGATTATCCATCCGGGCATTGTCGGTGACCGGGGCGCCAGCGCACTGGATTGGGCCATTACCCGTGAGCTGACCCGCTGGGGTGTCACCGCGCTTCAAGCCGTGGAAGACATGGATGCCGGGCCGGTCTGGTCTACGTGCGAATTCAACCTCCCCCAAGGCCTGCGCAAATCCGAGCTGTATAACGGCCCGGTCAGCGATGCCGCGATCCGCTGCATTCGTGATGTCGTGGACAAATTCATCGACGGTTATGAGCCCGTACCGGTCGAACATCATCCCCGGGTGATGGGCCACTTGCAGCCGAACATGAACCAGGCTGATCGGACCTTCGGTTGGCATGACTGCTCGCGATTCATCAAACGCTGCATCGACGCAGCGGACGGGCAACCTGGCGTATTGGCGAGCCTGGCAGGTGGTCAGTATTACGTGTACGACGCCCATCTGGACTCACGCAGCGGCACACCTGGAGACATTCTGGCGGTGCGCGACGACGCGGTACTGGTCGCCACCGGCGATCACAGTGTGTGGATCGGTTCGATGCGACGCAAACCCCGGCCGGGCGAAGAAACCTTCAAACGTCCAGCCCGGCATGTACTCGCTGCTCAACTGAATAACGTGCCCATCCTCCACGGATCGATCGCCTCGTCCCCTGACACCGAAACCTATCAACCGATCCGCTACCGTGAATCGGGGACTGTCGGCGAGCTCACCTTCGAGTTTTATAACGGCGCCATGAGCACCGAGCAATGCCAGCGACTGGTCACCGCTCTGCGCTGGGCCAAGACCCGAGATACCCAGGTGCTGCTGATCAAGGGTGGGCGCGGCAGTTTCTCCAATGGCGTGCACCTCAACGTGATCCAGGCTGCCGAGGCGCCGGGGCTGGAGGCCTGGGCCAATATCCAGGCGATCGACGACGTCTGCGAAGAAATGCTCAGCGCCCGGCAACTGGTGGTCAGCGGCCTGACGGGCAGTGCCGGGGCCGGCGGCGTGATGCTGGCGCTGGCCGCAGATATTGTCTTCGCGCGCGCGGATATCGTCCTCAACCCGCACTACAAAACCATGGGGCTGTACGGCTCTGAATACTGGACCTACAGCCTGCCCCGCGCCGTCGGTCCGCGGATGGCGGAAAAACTTTGCGAGGAGTGCCTGCCGGTCAGCGCGACGCATGCCATGCAACTGGGCATGGTTCAGGAAATCGGCCCACGCTGCCCGGACGCGTTCGGCCGGTGGTTGTTGCAACGGGCGGGCAATGCGCTGACCGATCCGGCGTATGCCGCTGTGCGCGAGCGCAAGAGCCGGCTCGATACCCAACTCATGCAGCACTGCAGAAACGCCGAGCTGGCGGCGATGGAACTGGACATGGTGCACGACCGCAAACAGTTCGCCGAGAAGTGCCGACATTTTGTGTTCAAGCGCAAGGCGTGCGGCACACCGGTGCGGCTGGTGGCGCAGTGGGCACGCCAGCGCAGCCGGACGCAGCCGTTGGCCGCTGCTACATAAGCCGGCCCCCGCAGATCCGTTTACAATGCCGGCACCTCCCGCACCGGCCGCCCCATGGACATTGATCTCGCTCGCACCTTTCTGGAAATTGTTCGCCACGGCAGCCTGGCTGCCGCGGCGGAAAAACTTCACGTCACCCAGACCGCAATCACGGCGCGCGTGCAAAAACTCGAGAGCCAGCTGGGCAGCACGTTATTCGTGCGCAACCGTGCCGGCGCGCGGCTGACCCCCAATGGCGAGGCCTTTGTGGTGTACGCCAATCAACTGGTCGAGACCTGGGAAGCCGCGCGGCGGGACTTGCCGTTGCCCGACGGTTACCGCGATGTGCTGCACATTGGCGGCGAGGTCAGTCTGTGCAATCCGCTGATGCTCAGTTGGGCCGGCGAACTGCGCGAGAAGATTCCCAGTCACGCCTTGCGCATGGAAATCCGCGACGGCGAGACCCTGCTGCGCCAACTGGAACTGGGGGTGCTGGACGCGGCGCTGGTCTATCAGCCCGAATATTGGCCGCGCCTGCAAGTCGAGCAGATCCTCGAAGAAAAACTCATCCTGGTACGCCTCGCCGGGCAGCCCGATCCTTATGTGTATATCGACTGGGGTCCGGACTTCCGCCGCCAGCACGATGCCGCCCTGCCGGAAAAAGCCAAGGCCGCCCTGAGCTTTAACCTCGGCCCCCTGGCCTTGCAATACATTCTGGAAAACGGCGGCAGCGGCTACTTCCGTACACGCGTGGTGCAGAGTTACCTCGAAAGCGGCGTGCTGGAGCCCGTGCCCAAAGCCCCGGAATTCAGTTACCCGACCTACCTGGTTTACTCGCGGGATCGCGACTCGGCGACCCTGCAACGGGCCTTCGATTTACTGCGTGAAGTGATCAAGATCGACGACGACTGGTCCCAGCGCTGGAATCCGCTGACCTGAATACACCGGATCATGGCGCTTGTGTCATCCAGGTTTGCCCAAGCTTGCGCGGGCAGATCAGCTAATCTGCTGGTGATAACAATAAGCAGAGGTGAACGCAGTGAGGCAAACCACCCAGGCATTCCGCGACCGCTATCGCGCTGACATCCATCCGCTCTACAACCCCTGGCTGCACGGGGCCTTTGTGCTGCTGTTCGGCGTGCTGGCCATCGGTGGGTTCTGGAGCACTGTGCATCAGGTCCGGCCGCTGGAATGGCTGACAGTGCCGTTGACGCTGTTGTTCTTCAACTTCGGCGTGTACCTGGTGCACCGGCACTTGGGGCATCACAAAAAGAGCTTCGCGCGGATGTTCTACGCCCGCCATGCCGGCGACCATCACAGTTTTTTCGCCCCCGGCCACATGACCTACGATACTGCCCGGGACTGGCGGGTGATTCTGTTTCCAGCCTGGCTGATCGTGATCCACACCGTGGTCTTCACCCTGCCCGCCTGGTGGCTGTTCAAGCAGGTCAATGCCAACGTCGCCGGATTGTTTGGTGGCTGTCTGGTCCTAGGGTACCTGATGTACGAGGTGTTCCATGCCTGCGAGCATTTACCGCCGGACAACCCGGTCACACGTCTGCCGTGGATCCGCCAGATGCGCCGCCTGCATGAACTGCATCACCGCCGCGAGCTGATGCAGGAACGCAATTTCAATATCGTTTTCCCGCTGATGGACTACCTGTTCGGCACCCTGTACTGGGAGCCGGTGCCTGCCCCCCTGACGAGTACGACCATGACCCGCATGCAGCACCAGATCGCTATCGCTGGAACTCCGATTGACGTGCTCGCCTATGCCAGCACCGTCACCCGTTGGCCGGAGTGGCATCCGTCGTCCCTGAAGGTCGAGGGCCAGGGTGGGCCGCTGCATGCCGGCCTGCGGTTCGAGGAGGACATCAGTGCCGGCGGGCGCGCGGGGCACTTGAGTTGGGAAGTCAACGAATACCTGCCAGGACGCCGCTGGAGTGCCTGGGCGCGCGGTGATCACGGGTTGTCGCTGGTCGTGACCTACGAATGCGAGGCGCAGGGCGAAGGCACACGTTTTGTACGGACCCTGGAGTATCAATTCTCGGGCCTGGCGATGCGAATCACCAATCGATTGCTGCTCAAGCGACGTATCGAGCGTGAGTCCGCAGCATCGATGCTGGCGTTGCGTGACATGGCGCAGAAAAACCTGAATCCGGCAGGAGTCAGCGTGTGAGAAGCGCCTTCAGGTTTCGCCATCTGTTGTCGCTGCTGATCATTGTCCTGGGGGCTTTTCTATTGTTGTTCCCGACCAAGGTTCGGCCGGTGGCCTGGACACCGCCGCCGGCGCCTTCCCTGACCAGCGGGGTGTATGCCGACAATCAGCGGCTCAAAGGGGTGGAGCGTGTCGGCCCGGCGGACATCGAAGGGCCCGAGGCGCTGCTGCTGGAAGATAACGTGCTCATCACCGGGCTGCACGACGGCCGGCTGATCCGCACCAGCCTCGACGGCAAGGACACCAAAGTGCTGGCCGATACCGGCGGCCGGCCTCTGGGCCTGGCGCGGCACCCGAACGGGTTGCTGGTAATCGCTGACGGCGTGAAGGGTTTGCTGTCGCTGGATGCCCAGGGCCGGTTGATCCCGCTGACCACCTCGGCCGGCGGCGTGCCTTTCGGGTTTACCGATGACGTGGCCATCGATAAATCCGGGCACTACGCCTATTTCAGCGACGCTTCCAGCCGCTGGGGCTACGGCAAGGATGGCGAGGCAATCATCGAGCACGGGGGCGACGGCCGTTTGTTGCGTTACGACTTCCAGACCGGCAAGACCACGGTGTTGCTGGACACGCTGGAGTTTGCCAACGGCGTGACGCTGGGCCCGGACGACAGCTTTGTGCTGGTCAACGAAACTGGCGCTTACCGCATCATCCGTTTCTGGTTGAGCGGGCCGAATGCCGGAACTCACGATGTATTTATCGACAATCTGCCGGGGCTGCCGGACAACCTCGCGTTCAATGGCCGCGACCGTTTCTGGGTGGCGCTCTACGCACCGCGTAATGCGCTGCTCGACGCCACGGCGCAGCACCCGTTCGTGCGCAAAATGATTGTTCGGGCATTGACGGTACTGCCCAAACCCGTGGAAAAGCGCGCCTTTGCGCTGGGTCTGGACCTGGACGGCAAGGTGATTGCCAACCTGCAGGATGCGAGCACCGGTAATTACTCGCCGATCACGACAGTACGCGAGTATGGGGACTGGTTGTACCTGGGTTCGTTGAAGGCAAAAAACATGGCGCGCCTGCCCCTGAACACCGCGCTCCAGAAATAACGCACACCAAAAATGTGGGAGCGGGCCTGCTCGCGCGGGCAGTCTGCCATTCAATAGTGATATTGACTGGCAGGCTCGCTCCTACAGGGGGTATGTGGTGGTTTTGGCTAGCGGGGATCTATCTCGTTATCGCGCACGGCATTGTCCGTCTCTTCAAGCACCCGCTCAGGGTCCATCGCGGTGGAGTCGTCTTCATCCAGCGGGCGCACGCCTTCGTTGTTCGGCAATTCGTCGATGCCCGGCTCGTCTTCGGGATTGACCGTCGTGCGGCCGGGGCTTAGCGGTTCGGGATGAGTCGGGATCGGGTCGTACCCGCCCTGCTCTTCACTTGGAAATCTGGGCTCGTTCATAAGGCACCTCGCAAGGAGTCGAAAAGGTCGGACTCTGATCTTTCGAGGTGCCGGTCTTGATCACCGTTCCAATTTTTCAGTCACCGGTTGTCGGTGGGTGGACAAGGCGTGTCAGGACGGCGATTGGAGCCGGTCAACGATCTTTTGCTTAACCTGCACGCGCGTCTCCTTGAGCTTCTTCAGTGCGTCATCGCTGGGCGCATCCGATTTTGCGGTTTCAGCCTTTACTACCTCGGCGTCCGCTTGCGAATACTTGTTGATCAGTGAATCCAGTAACGGATCCTTGGAGCGTTTTTGCTGGATATCTTCCTTTGAAAGTTTCAGGTCCTGATAAAGGTCGTGTGGCACCGGCATGGAACACCTCCGTTTGTTGATCGGCAGCAAACGCGATCGATTGCGTTCGCCAACTATCAGAATGGCCTCGGTTGGCCGGTTCTGTCGACCGCCTATCAGACCAGCGGTGTCCGTTCGTCGTCCTGGCGCAAACCCGATAAAACCTTTAGCGCAGCGCCTGCCTCCATTGAATAACGATCACCTCGATCGCTAACCCGAACCTGTGTGGAGAATGACCAATGGACGGATTCACCCTGCGCCATCTCGCCCTGGCCGTCGCCTTGAGCACCAGCATGGGCACAGCTTTTGCTGCCACTTCCAATGACTTTGTCGACAACGCAGCCGCAGGTGGCATTGCGGAAATCGAGACCAGCCGACTGGCGCTGGAAAAAAGCTCATCGGCCGACATCAAGAAATTCGCCAACATGATGATCACCGATCATTCCAAGGCCAACGATGAACTGGCGGCCCTGGCGAAAAAGAATGACATCGAGGTCCCGGACGAGACGACGCTGGTCAAACAGGCCAAGGAAAAAATCCTCGACATGCGGGACGAGTCCTTCGACGCGGCCTATGCCAATAACCAAGTGAAGGCCCACGAAGACACGATCAAGCTGTTCGAAAAACAGGCCAACACGGTGACGGACGACAAGGTCAAAGGCGCCACCGATTTGAAAGGCTTCGCGCAAAAAATGCTGCCGGCACTGGAAAAACACCTGGAGATGGCGAAAGAGCTCCAGGCCGCCCACCCCAGCAAATAACCGGTAAAAAGAAGGCCGCATCGATGGATGCGGCCTTTCTGCATACTGCCGGCACTAGCCGCCATCGGTATCGATGTCGGCATCCGTGTCATCGCCGGGTTTCGGCCGGTCGGGATTCGGTTTGAAGCCGGGGCTGAACTCGTTGTCATTGTCGGTATGGCGGTTCTTCTGATCCACCGCTGCGTCAGCGCTTTCTGAGTCGGAGGATTGGCTCTGACGCTGACCGCCTGGCGCACCCTCACCCGGCGTCTGCGGGTCAATCGCCGGGTCATTGCGGTCGACCGGCATCCCCGATTGATCCTGTTGTTGTGTCGATTCGTCTTTCATACACACCTCGCTCGTAACGGCCAGCCCACGATTCAAACAGCCGGGGGCTTAAAGGTTCGAAGCCACCCCGGGACAGGGGTTCAATCCAATGGACAGGCAACGTCAGGCTCAAGGTCAAAAAATCGCCGTCTGCGGCAGTGCCGACTAGAGTTACCGGGCAAATGCCGGCCAGGACGAAAAATTCTTGTCGGGACGAACAACTATTTCAGACGGCAAATGTCACTGATTCGGGTCGATCGTTTTTGGGGAATCGGCCCGCCATCTTTCAGGAGCACAAGGACATGGCAGCAATGCAGATCAACACACTCGACGCGATGAAAAACAACCACACGTATTTGCTTGGGGAATGGATCAAGAGCCTGGAAGCCGGTGGTGCCAATCGTAATGTCAAAGACCACGATCTCAAGCAGCAAACCTCGGATTTTCTGCAACTGGTGACCGCGGGCCTGGAAAACGGCAACGGTCCCAACATCGCCGCGCCGGGTTGGGATGAGGCTCGTCAGTTCCTCGAAAAACTCTCCCACAGCCGCGCCCTGCTCGGCCAGGATTCGCACCAGACCGCCAGTTTCATTTTTTCACTGAAAGGTCCGCTGTTTTCCCTGCTGCAGTCTCACTACAAAGAAAATCCTGGGGTACTGGCCGAACAGCTCTGGCAAGTGTCCGAGCTGCTCGACGCGCTGGGCATGCACACCATCCGTACCTTCCAGAAATCCCGCGAAGCAGTGATCAAGCGTCAGCAGGAAGAACTGCTGGAACTCTCCACCCCGGTGGTCAAGCTCTGGGACGGCGTCCTCGCCCTGCCGATGATCGGCACCCTGGACTCGCAACGCACCCAGGTGGTGATGGAATCGCTGCTGCAACGCATCGTCGATACCGGCTCGGAAATCGCCATCATCGACATCACCGGTGTGCCGACCGTTGACACCCTGGTGGCTCAGCACCTGCTCAAAACCGTGACTGCAATTCGCCTGATGGGCGCCGATTGCATCATCAGCGGCGTGCGTCCGCAGATCGCACAGACCATCGTTCACCTGGGGCTGGACCTGCAAGGCGTGGTCACCAAGGCCAACCTGGCCGATGCCCTGAAACTGGCCCTGACCCGTCTGGGAATCACCGTCAGCAAGACGGTTTAAGACGATGGAGCGCATTCCGATTTTGCAGATGGGCGACTTCCTGCTGGTGACCATTCAGGTGGACATGCATGACCAGCTTGCCCTCACGCTCCAGGACGATCTCTCTGAACGCATCAGCAAGACTTCCGCTCGCGGCGTGTTGATCGACATCTCGGCGCTGGACATGGTCGACTCGTTCATCGGTCGAATGATCGGCACCATCTCCGGCCTGTCGAAAATCATGGATGCCCAGACCGTGCTGGTCGGCATGCAGCCTGCGGTCGCGATCACGCTGGTAGAGCTCGGGCTGACCTTGCCCGGCGTCAGCACCGCGCTGAACGTCGAGCGCGGGATGAAACTGCTCCAGGAACGAGTACGCGAGCAATGACCCTGCGCAGCAGCGGCACTCAGCCCATTCAAATCGAGCAGGACGTGGTCCTGGCCCGGCAGACGGCGCGCAAGCTGGCCACCGAGTGCGGCATGCGCCTGATCGACCTGACCAAACTGGTGACCGCCGTCAGCGAGCTGGCGCGCAACACCATGGTCTATGGCGGCGGTGGCGACATGGACTGGCAGATCCTCGACGAAAACTCGCGGGTCGGCCTGCGCCTGACGTTTCGAGATGAAGGCCCGGGCATCCCGGACATCAAACTGGCAATGACCGACGGCTGGACTTCCGGCAGCGGCCTGGGCCTTGGCCTGACAGGCGCGAAACGGCTGGTGGATGAGTTCGAACTGGACACCGTACCCGGACAGGGCACTCGCATCACGATCACCCGATGGACATGAACATCGGGGGGTCGCTGACCCAAGTGCTGTTGATCGAGGACAGCAGCCAGATCGGCCATGCCCGGCGCACGGCGCAGAAGCTCGCCGAAGACAACGGTTTCGACGCGACGGATGCCGGACGCGTGGCACTGGTGGCCACTGAATTGGCCAGCAACGTGCTCAAGCATGCGGCCAGGGGCGAATTACACCTGCGCATCCTGCCGGGCAGCAGCGCCAACGGCATCGAGATACTCGCAGTGGACCGTGCCCAAGGCTTTGACCTGCAGGCGTGCATGACGGACGGGTTTTCCACGGGCGGTACGCAGGGTATCGGCCTGGGGGCAGTGTCGCGCCAGGCGGAAGTCTTCGATGTTCATACCGACTCGCGCGGCACCGTGTTATTGGCCCGGTTATACCCACGCGCCAGCAAGGCCGCCGACTTGCGCATCGGCATCAGCCAGCACTCGCTGCACAACGACCCGGCGTGCGGCGATGTCTGGCACCTGGCGTTTGACGGGGCGAACCTCAGCGCGTTGGTGATCGACGGCCTGGGTCATGGCGAAGAAGCCGAACGCGCCGCCCGCGCCGGTGAAAAAGCTTTCGCCCTGGCCCCTTTTGCCTCGCCGGTGTACCTGCTCGAAGACATTCACCAGGCCATGACAGGCACCCGCGGCGGTGCGCTGGCGATTGCGCAGTTCGACGGTCACCTCGGTACGCTGAGATTCACCGGTATCGGCAATATCGGCGGCAGCCTGATCAGTGCGGACAAGTCCCGTGGCCTGGCGTCCCATCCGGGAATCGTCGGCGGGCAATACCGCAAAGCCCAACCCTTTGACTACGCTCATGTGAACGGACATCTATTGATCATGTACAGCGACGGCCTGCAATCCCGTTGGAACCTCCACGATTACCCCGGCCTGGTGTACCGCCATCCCGCCGTGATCGCCGCGGTCCTGCATCGCGACTTCTGTCGCGGCCGGGACGATGTAACGGTACTGGTCGTTGCACTGGAGGCTGCCCATGGCTGAATCGCCCCTGCTGCCGATCGAAGAACAATCGGCATTGATCGAGCGCTTGCAAAGTGAAGCCACGGCGCTGCGCGAAGAGCTCGACGAAACCAATCAGGGCGTGCTCGCGCTCTACGCCGAACTCGACAACCAGGCCGAAGAACTGCGTCAGGCGTCGGACCTCAAGAGCCGCTTCCTGTCCTACATGAGTCACGAGTTTCGCACGCCCCTGGGCTCGATCCTGAGCATCGCCAGCCTGCTGACCGATGAACTCGACGGCCCGCTCAGCCCCGAGCAGCACAAACAGGTCGCGTTCGTCAGCACGGCCGCGCGGGAACTGAGCGACATGGTCGACGACTTGCTCGACCTGGCGAAAATCGAGGCCGGGCGCATCACCATCTCGCCCGCCTGGTTCGACATGTTCGACCTGTTTGCCGCCCTGCGCGGCATGTTTCGCCCGATCGTCAATGCATCCGCCGTGGACCTGATCTTTGAAGAACCGGTTGGCCTGCCGCGCCTGTACACCGATGACAAGAAGCTCGCGCAGATCCTGCGCAACTTTATTTCCAACTCGCTGAAATTCACCACACGCGGTGAAGTGCGGGTCTCGGCCTCCCTCGAAGGCTCCAGCCACGTGCGCTTTGCCGTCACGGATACAGGAATAGGTATCGCTGCCGAGCTACATGGCGCATTGTTCGAGGACTTTTCCCAAGTCGATTCGCCCTTGCAGAAACGCTTGCGCGGTACTGGTCTGGGCTTGTCTTTGTGCAAACGCTTCGCCGCGCTGCTGGGAGGCGACGTCGGGGTAGAAAGCACGCCCGGGGTCGGCTCGACCTTTTTCGTGATCATCCCGCTGGCCATCGCCATGGAGCCCGCCGATGAAACGTGACATCCGCCTGTTGATCGTCGATGACAACGTCGCCACCCGCTATGCCCTGCGTCGACGCCTGGAACGCCACGGTTACCTCGTGCTCGAAGCCGGGACCGGCGGCGACGGCCTGGCGCTGATCGACAGTGAATTGATCGACGCGCTGATCCTGGATGTCAACCTGCCGGACATGAGTGGCTTCGATATCGTGCGCAAGCTGCGTTCGGAGCCGGCCACGGCGCTGTTGCCGGTGATTCACGTGTCGGCGGCGTCGATCCAGACCGGCGACATCATCACTGGCCTGGACGCTGGAGCCGATGCCTACCTGATCCATCCCGTGGACCCGGACGTATTGCTGGCCACCCTGCGCACCCTGCTGCGGGTGCGTGAAACGGAAAACGCCCTGCGAGAAAGCGAGGCGCGTTTTCGGGAGATTTTCGTCAACGTCTCGGCCCCCATCGCGGTGCTCGACGCGCAATTCAAAGTCCACGAATGCAATCACGCCTTCGCCCGACTGATTCAGGACAATCGCGATCCACAGAGCTTGCGCGAATGCTTCGCCGAGCAACAGGAGTCGATCCTCGATGAATTGCGGGTGCGCCTGACGGCGGGTGAACGCTGGAAAGGCACGCTGAATATGCGCATCGACGGGGAGCTGCGGGAAACCGAGTGGCAGATTTCGCCGTATCGCACCCCTGAACTGAGCCTGGTATTCGTCGAAGACGTCACCGAGCATCGCCATCGCGAGCGCTCGCACCTGGCCCGTCTCGACGATGCCACCTCGCAACTGGAACACGAGATCGCCGCACGCGTGCGCACCGAGAGCCAGTTGCTGCAAGTGCAGAAAATGGACGCGCTGGGCAAGCTGACGGGCGGCATCGCCCATGACTTCAACAACCTGCTGACCGGCATTATCACCAGCCTGGAACTGATCCAGAAACGGGTGGCCGATTCGCGTACCGACAAGGTCCAGTTCTATGCCGAAGCGGCGCTGAACTCGGCCATGAGCGCCGCCTCGCTGACCCATCGCTTGTTGGCGTTCGCGCGCCAGCAACCGCTCAATACGCGTCCGGTGGACATCAACGAACACATCCGTTCCCTTGAGGAACTGCTGGTGCGCACCATCGGCGAACACATTGCGCTCAAACTCGAACTGACCTCCAAGGCCGCGATTGCCCTGGTCGACCCGATCCAGCTGGAAAGCGCCGTGCTCAACCTGGTGATCAACGCCCGCGACGCCCTTCCCCAAGGCGGTAATATCTGGGTCAGCACCTATGCGGCGTATTCCCACGGCGACCTGAAACTGGCGGACGGAGCGTATGTCGCGCTTTCAGTGCGCGATGACGGGACGGGCATCGAACACAGTGTGATCGACAAGGTGTTCGACCCGTTTTTTACCACCAAGCCACTGGGCCAGGGCACCGGGTTGGGGTTGTCGAGCATTTACGGGTTCGCCCGGCAATCGGGGGGCGATGCGCACATCCGCAGCGTGGCCCGTCGCGGCACCGAAGTCACGATCATGTTGCCCGCCAGCGCCGACCCGACCACCACGGAAGCGGAACCGGCGACCGTCGATCAACAGGGCGCGGGCGAGCATGTGCTGATTGTCGAAGACATGCCGTCGGTGCGCATGTTCGTTGCCGAAGTGTTGGTGGATGCCGGGTATCGCTGCACGCAGGTGGGCGATATCGAAGGCGCCCTTGAACGCCTGCAGAACGACCCCTCGATTGATCTGATGCTGACGGATGTGGGACTGCCGCGCATGAACGGCCGGGAACTGGCCGATGTCGCCCGAGGATGGCGTGAAGGCTTGCCGATCCTGTTCATGACCGGCTACGCGGAGAACGCGATCAATCGCCAGGTATTCCTCGGCGATGGCATGGAGATGCTGATCAAGCCGTTTCAGATCAATGAGCTGTTGGACAAAGTCCGACGCACGCTCGATTGCGCCTGACTCCGATCCTGTAGGAGCGAGGCTCGCCCGCGAAGAACGATAACCGGATTTTGATCGTTCCCACGCGTGGGAACGATCATAGGACCCGGGCCAGGAACGGCGCAGTCCTGCTCTTCTTGCTCCTGGCGACTTTCTGCGGCGTGCCGGCAACGACAATCTTGCCGCCCTCATCCCCCGCCCCCGGCCCGATATCAATCACCCAGTCACTCTGCGCCACCACGCGCATTTCATGCTCCACCACAATCACCGTGTGCCCCGCCGCGACCAGCGTATTCAACTGTTCGAGCAGCCGGTCAACGTCCCTTGGATGCAAGCCGGTGGTGGGTTCGTCGAGCACATACAACGTCGCCCCGCGCTGGTTGCGTTGCAGCTCGGTGGCCAGTTTGATGCGCTGGGCTTCGCCACCCGAGAGTTCCGTGGCTGGCTGGCCGAGGCGCAGATAGCCCAGGCCGATGTCGCGTAGCACTTCCAGCGAACGGCGAATGCCCGGTTGCTCGGCGAACACCTCGACCGCTTCGTCCACGGTCAATTGCAAGACCTGAGCAATGTTCAGACCTTGCCAGACGATCGCGAGCGTCTCGGGGTTGTAGCGAGCGCCATGGCACGTCGGACACGGTGCATAGACGCTGGGCATGAACAGCAACTCAACGCTGACAAACCCCTCGCCTTCGCACGTCGGGCAACGGCCTTTGGCGACGTTGAACGAGAACTGCCCGGCGTCGTAGCCCTCGGCCTGCGCCTGGGGAGTGGCGGCGTACAGTTTGCGCACGTTGTCGAACAGCCCGGTGTAGGTCGCCAGGTTCGAGCGCGGCGTGCGGCCGATGGGTTTCTGATCGACCTGCACCAGGCGCTTGATCGATTCCAGCCCCGCCGTGACCTGACCGCCGCTGACTTGTGGCGCATCGTCCTCAAGGCTCAACTCTTCAGGTTCGCTGGCGCTGGTCGCGCGCCCCAGATGCGCACCCACCAACTCGAGCAAGGCCTGACTGACCAGGCTCGATTTGCCGGAACCGGAAACGCCGGTCACCGAGGTAAAACACCCCAAGGGAAACTCGACGCCGAGGTCGTTCAGGTTATTGCGCGTGATGCCTTCCAGGCGCAGCCAATCGGTCGGCTTGCGGCTGGTTCTGGCTTCGGTGACTTGCTCGGCGAACAAGTAGGCGCGGGTCTGGGAATCTTTGATTTCGGTCAGCCCCTGTGGCGGTCCGCTGTAGAGGATCCGACCGCCATGCTCACCCGCCGCCGGGCCGACATCGATCAGCCAGTCCGCACGGCGCATGGTTTCCAGGTCGTGTTCAACCACAAACAACGTATTGCCAGCCGCCTTCAAGCGTTGCAGCGCTTCGAACAGCGCTTCCCCATCGGCCGGATGCAGACCGGCCGACGGTTCATCCAGCACGTAGATCACGCCGAACAACTGCGAACCCAATTGCGTGGCCAGGCGCAGCCGTTGCAACTCGCCGGACGACAGTGTCGGCGTGCTGCGCTCCAGCGCCAGATAACCAAGACCCAGATCGGTCAACGTGCTGACCCGTTCCAGTAAATCCTGGGCGATGCGTTGCGCGGCCAGGCGTTTCTCCACCGACAAGTTAGGCGTATGCCGCACATCCGGCGCGTTGGCGTGGCCGCTGGCGCCGTGGGCCACGCGCTGTTCACGGGCCTCGCGGGTCTGACGGTGAGTCAACACCTCGCCCGCCTCATCGGCCTGTTCAAGGTAGCTGTGGGCCGCCACCGGTTTCAGCACCTCGGCCACTTGCAGCAACGGCATCTGCGACAGCTCGCCGATGTCATAGCCGGCAAAGGTCACCGACAACGCCTCGCGCTTGAGCCGTTTACCGTCGCACAACGGGCAAGGACTGCCGAGCATGAATTGCGCGACGCGCTTCTTCATCAACGCACTTTGCGAGTGGCTGAACGTGTGCAGGATGTAGCGTCGGGCGCCGGTGAAGGTGCCCTGGTAGCTGGGCTCCATTTTGCGTTTGAGCGCCACTTTGGTTTCTTCCGGGGTGAGCCCGGCATACACCGGAACAGTCGGTGTTTCCTCGGTGAAGAGGATCCAGTCACGCTGCTTTTTCGGCAGATCACGCCAGGGTTTGTCGACGTCGTAGCCCATCGTCACCAGGATGTCGCGCAGGTTCTGCCCTTGCCACGCCGTGGGCCAGGACGCCACCGCCCGTTGGCGGATGGTCAGGCTCGGGTCCGGGACCATCAAGGCTTCGGTGACTTCATACACCCGGCCCAGGCCATGACATTCGGCGCAGGCGCCTTGAGGCGTGTTGGGTGAGAAGTCCTCGGCGTACAGCATCGGCTGCCCCGGCGGATAACTGCCGGCCCGGGAGTACAGCATGCGGATCAGGCTCGACAGCGTCGTCACGCTGCCCACCGAAGACCGCGTACTCGGCGTGCCGCGCTGCTGTTGCAGGGCCACGGCCGGGGGCAGGCCTTCGATGGAATCCACGTCCGGCACACCGACCTGATCGATCAGCCGCCGCGCGTAGGGCGCCACGGATTCGAAATAACGGCGCTGCGCTTCAGCGTACAGCGTGGAAAACGCCAGCGACGACTTGCCCGACCCCGAGACGCCGGTGAACACCACCAGGGCATCCCGTGGAATGTCGACGTCAATGTTCTTGAGGTTGTGTTCCCGGGCACCGCGTACCCTGACCATGCCGGAAGGAGGATTGGAGGTACGCGTTGAAGTCATCGTGAGCCCTTATTGGATAGCAGAAAAAACACAAAATCCTAGGGAGCGAGCGTGCTCCCACCTGATCATTCCCGCGCAGAGCGAGGGAACGATCATTCAACCCCCCATAATGTGTGCGTGGTTAGCCACTGAGGACGGTGTGGATCATGTGTGTCAGGGCTTCGGGCCCATAAGGTTTGCTCAGCAGATGGGTATCCGGGCTGAGCTGGTGATTGCGCGAGATGATGTCCCGAGTGTGGCCGGAGGTAAACAGCACCGCCACCGGGGGATTCTGCACCTTGGCCCAGGCTGCCAGGTCCGAGCTTTTGATCAGGCCGGGCATGACAACATCGGTGAAAATCAGGTTCACCCGCACGCCCTCCAGCAACATCTGCATCGCCTGGTCGCCGTTGGCCGCGGTCAGGACCTGATAGCCCTCTTCGCTCAGCAATTCCACCGCCGAGCTGCGCACCGCTTCGTTGTCCTCCACCACCAGGATGGTTTCGTGCCCGCCCTGCCGGGGTGAATTACGTAATGTTGTTTCAATGGGCAACGCACGCAAGCTGCGCGGGAAGTAAAGCTGCACCCGAGTGCCCTGCCCGACGATGCTGGAGATCTCGATGTGCCCGCCGCTCTGTTTGACGAAACCGAACACCATGCTCAGTCCCAACCCCGTGCCCTGACCATCAGCCTTGGTGGTGAAAAACGGCTCGAACGCCTGCCCGAGTATTTCGGGCGACATACCGGCGCCGCTGTCGGCCACCGCGACACGCACATAATCGCCCGCCGCGATGCCCTTACCGGCACAGAATTTACGATCGAGCGCGACATTCCCGGCGCTCAGCTCAATGGTCCCTTCGCCCTGCATGGCGTCACGGGCATTGATCGCCAGGTTGAGAATGGCGTTTTCCAACTGGTTGCGGTCGACGTTGATGTACCAAGGTTCTTGCGGCACCTGCACATCAATCTGGATGGTTTCCCCCAGAGCCCGTTGCAACAGCTCACCCAGCCCTTCGAATATCAGTTGTGGGTCGCACACCGCCGGCGACAACGGTTGGCGGCGGGCAAACGCGAGCAATTGCGAAGACAGTTTGGCGCCGCGCTCGACGGCCGCAATCGATGCACTGACCCGGCGCTGCACGTTGGCGTTGTCCGGCTCATGCCGCGCCAGCAGGTGCAGGTTGCCGGCGATCACCTGCAGCAGGTTATTGAAATCGTGGGCCACGCCGCCGGTGAGGCCGCCGATGGCTTCGAGCTTCTGCGACTGGCGCAGTTGCTCTTCAGCCGCCAGCCGCGCATCGACTTCATCGGCCACGCGCTGCTCCAGGTTGCGGGTGAATTTGAGCAGAGATTCTTCAGCAATCTTGCGTTCATGAATGTCAATCAACACGCCGGGGAAGCGGAACGGCTCGCCCTGTTCGTTGAACTCGCAGCAGCCGCTCGCCTGCACCCACAAATAGCTGCCGTCGGGGCGCAAGACCCGGTACTCGGCGTTGAAGGGCTCGCCGGTCGCCACTGACTGACTGACCCGTTCCTGGACCCAGCTGCGGTCGTCGGGATGAATCTTGGCTTCAGCAATGTCGGCGGGCAGGTCGGCCAGGTTCTGCTCGGTCGGGTAGGAGAACGTCCGGGCGAAGCGCTCGTCACCGGACAGCACGTTGCCCTTGATGTCCCAGACGAACGAGCCGAGCAAAGCCCCGGCATTGAGCGCCAGGCGCACCCGTTCGTTGTCGGCGCGATAGGCGTCTTCGGCTTCCTGGCGCCGGCGTTCGGAGATTACATATTCAGTGGTTTCAACGACCATCGCCATGACCCCGGCGGGGCGCCCTTCATCATCGGCGACAGGGCTGTAATACAGGTCCAGCCAGACGTCTTCGGGGACCCCGTCGCGTAGCAATTCCAGCAATTTATTACGATAGGACAAGGTGCCGCCGGCCAGGCAGGTATCCACCACATGTCGATTGAACTCGGCCACTTCCGGCCAACCCAACTCGACCGGCGAGCCCAGCAGATACGGATGGCGACCACCGGCAAACGTCGAGTAGGCATCGTTATAGATCATGTAGCCCTCGCGCCCCCAGAGCATCACCATCGGCAGTGGCGACGCGAGCATCAGCCGCACCGTGCTGCACAGACTGGCGGGCCAGGTGTCGATGTTTCCAAGCTCGGTCTGGCTCCAGTCGAACGCGCGGATGCGCCCGGCCATTTCACCGTTCCAGCCGGCACACCCGTGGCTATCAGATAGAAACTGCATCGACTGGCTCTTTGTCCCTGTGAGTGACTGAAATGCGGGATCGCAGTGCGAGGACGGCGCGTGCCCGTTTGTTTCGAGCATCGCCGACGCCAATGGTTTCATATGAGGTTAGCCGATTCAAACCGTGCGGGCTCTTGTGGCGAACGCTAGACCTCAATCAGGTGCTTGAGCGGGTGGTAGCCGGTTTTCAGTGTGGCGGCGACGTCGAGGATCGCCTTCTCGATACCATTCAAATGCATGCAGGTCAGCTCGATGGCCGCGCTTTGATTGCCGGCCTCGATGTATTCGATCAGCCGAAGGTGTTCATCATCGCGGCACGCCTCGTGGCTGTCGTCGTCGAGGGCGGCGGCGTACAGCGAGGCGCGGGAAATCAGCTTCTGGAACCAGTCCAGCAGCACCGGGTTGTTCAGGCTTCGCGCGAGTTTGATGTGGAACTCGCCGAGCAGATGAATCAGCCGTTCGTGGTCGCCGCTGCGGTGCGCTTCATCTTCCAGCAACAAATGATCGCGCAAGTCCTGGGTCACCGCGGTGTCCCGACGACGGCAGAGTTCGCTGACGATGCCGATCTCGATCAACCGCCGGGTTTCGAACAGCGAACGGATCTCTTCGTCGCTGGGCAACGACACCGACGCCCCCTTATTGGGCTCGGTGGTGACCAGCCCATCCGCTTCCAATTGCTTGAGCGCGGCACGAACCGACGTGCGGCTGACATTAAAAAGTTCGGCCAGCGAAGCCTCTCCGAGCTTCATGCCGGGGCGCAACGAACGTTTGCTGATCGCCTCGTAAACCCCTTGGTAGACGCGGTCGACCGTGGTTTCGAGTTTCTTATCGGTCATTTCAACCCTCCTTTAGCGCTAAACAACCGGCCCCAGGCGATGAGCAGCCTTTGAAAAAGGGGGTTGCACGGGCAGATTAATCCGGTTATTTGTAGATTGCATCCAGATATTGCATACAATAATTAGAGGATTGCACCATTATGGGTCAACCAATAGCTATCGAAGTGCGTAACGTCTCTAAACGGTATTCCGACGATCCGGGACTGGCTCCAGCCCTCGACAACGTATCAGTCGACATTGCCGACAACGAATTCTTCACCCTGCTCGGCCCTTCCGGCTGCGGCAAAACCACCCTCCTGCGCACCATCGCTGGCTTCGAACATGTCAGCGACGGCGAGATCCGTCTGGCGGGCGAACCGGTCAACGATTTGCCGCCGTTCAAGCGTCGGGTCAACACCGTCTTTCAGAGCTACGCGCTGTTTCCGCACATGAGTGTCGCGCAGAATATCGCCTTCGGCCTCGAGATGCAGGGTCTTGATCACAAGCAAATTGCCCAGCGTGTCGATGAGATGCTGGCGCTGGTGCAAATGCAACACCTGGCCAGGCGCAAACCGGCCGAATTGTCGGGCGGTCAACAGCAACGCGTAGCCCTGGCCCGGGCCCTGGCGCCGAAACCCAAAGTACTGTTGCTGGATGAGCCGCTGTCGGCGCTGGACCTCAAGCTGCGCAAGGAAATGCAGGTCGAACTCAAGCGCGTACAGAAGGAAGCCGGCATCACCTTCATTTTCGTGACTCACGATCAGGAAGAAGCGCTGACGCTGTCTGATCGCATTGCCGTGATGTCCGCCGGCAAGATCCTGCAGATCGGCACGCCCAACGACATTTACGAACGCCCGCAACATCAATTCGTCGCCCAGTTCATCGGCGACATCAACTTCCTCCCCGGCCACCTCAAGCGCGGCCAGCAGAACGAAAAACTCTTCGTGCCGAGCGGCATGCCGGTGGAAATTCCTTGCCCGGCTCAAGGCTTCGACGGCGCCAAGGTGCAATTGGCCTTTCGCCCGGAACGTTCGCAACTGGTCGATCCGGCGCAACCGCATCACCTGCGCGGCGTAATCGAAGCGGTGTTGTATGTCGGCACCGCGACGCTTTATCAGTGCCGCTTGAACAACGACATCAAGGTCATGCTGCGCGAAAACAACGAAGGCCTGAACCGTGGCCGGGTGGTCGGTGATCGCGTGGCGGTCAATCTGCCGCCCCACGCCTGCCTGTTGATGGAGGCCTGAGATGAGCGTCAGTAGCACTTCTCCCGCCCTCAACCGCGCCCTGTTACTGAGCCCGGTGATTCTGACCTTGCTGGCGCTGATCGCGATTCCGCTGGGGATCATGGGCTACATCAGCCTGTTGCCGCGCAATGTGTACGGCGGCGTCGACTGGCAGGCCGACTGGCAATTGCAAAGCTACGTGCAGCTGTTTTTCCAGGAAGGATTCGACGGTGAACTGGAACTGAACTGGGTCTACGCCCAGGCGTTGTTGCGCTCGGTGTTCCAAGCGGGTGGCACCACCATGCTGTGTTTCCTGTTCGGCTTTCCGGTGGCGTTGTGGATGTCGAGCCTCACGCCGCGTCGGCGCAACCTCATGGTCTTGCTGATTACCATCCCGTTCTGGACCAACCTGCTGATCCGCAACTACGCCTGGCTGATCATCCTGCGCGAGCACGGCTGGGTCGCGCAAAGCCTCAACGCGCTGTTCCCCCAGGCCGGCGGCATCACCCTGCTCTACAACGACTTCGCCGTTTGTGTCGGGCTGGTCTACAGCTTCTTGCCGTTCATGATTTTGCCGATCTATTCGACCCTGGAAAAACTCGACTGGCGCCTGGTGGAAGCCGCCTACGACCTCGGTGCAAATCGCTGGCATGCGCTGAAGCGGATCATCCTGCCGCTGTCGATGCCGGGGGTGATTGCCGGTGCCCTGCTGGTGTTTGTGCCGAGCCTGGGGGCCTTCATCACCCCGGCGATTCTCGGCGGTGGCAAGACGCTGATGATCGGCAACCTGATCCAGCAGCAGTTCGGCACCGCGCGCAACTGGCCGCTGGGCAGTTCGCTGTCGTTCCTGTTGCTGGGGATTCTGTTGCTGTCGCTGGTGGGTTACGCCCTCTATAGCCGCAGCGCTGCCAAAACACTACGTCGGGGAGCCACCGCATGATCGCCCTGCACCTGAAAAAACTGCCACTGACCCGCGAAGTCAGCCTGCTGATCCTGGCCTATCTGTACGTGCCGATCTTCGTCCTGATCGCCTACAGCTTCAACGCCAACCGCTCGGCGACGGTGTGGACCGAGTTTTCGTTCGCCTGGTACGGACGGATTCTGGCCAACCCGTCGATCCAGACGGCGGCATTGAATTCGATCATCGTCGCCAGCATCGCCACGGTCTGCGCCACGGCGATTGCGCTGCTCGCGGCATTGGCGACGTACCGGCCGTTCTATGGACAGAAGATGGTCGAGGGCGGGATCAACCTGCCGCTGATCCTGCCGGAAATCGTCACCGCCGTGGCCACGCTGCTGCTGTTCATGGCGCTGGGAATCAAGCTCGGTTTGCTGACGGTGATCGTCGCGCACATCGGCTTCTGCATTCCCTTCGCGTACCTGCCGATCCGCGCACGCCTGAATGATCTGGACAAGAGCCTGCTGGAGGCGGCGAACGACTTGTACGCCAACCCGTGGCAGGTGTTCCGCCGGGTGACGCTTCCGCTGTTGTGGCCGGCAGTGCTGTCCGGTTCGGTGCTGGCGTTCGTGGTCAGCCTCGACGATTTCATCATGACCTTCTTCGTCGCCGGCCCGGGTTCGACCACCTTGCCGGTGTACATCTTCTCGGCAATCAAGGCCGGCGTAACACCGGAGATCAATGCGATCTCGACCCTGATGCTGTTGATTTCCATCGTGCTGGTGGTGCTGGCCTTCTGGCTGGGACAGCGCGGTAAACAACAATGAGCCTGGAGCGTTCTCGAATGAAAACAAAAAGCATGCGTCCCGCTGTCGCCGGTCTGGCCCTAAGCTGCTTCACTGCACTCACTGCGTTCGGCGCGCACGCCGCCGAACCCAAGGAACTGTTTTTCTACAACTGGACCGATTATTACCCGGTCGACCTGCTGGCCAAGTTCGAAAAGGAGACCGGAATCAAGGTCACCATGGACGGCTACGACAGCAACGAAACCTTGCTGGCCAAGTTGCAGGCCGGTGGCGCGGCGTATGACGTGATCGTGCCGTCGCAGTCGATCATGCGCACCTTGATCAACCAGAACCTGCTGCTGGAAATCGACGCCTCCACCCTGCCCAACTTTCAATACGTGAAACCCGCATTCCGCGATCCGGTATTCGACCCCGGCCGCAAGTTCTCCGCACCGTATTTGTGGGGCACCACCGGGTTCTCCTATGACAGCGCGCGCGTGCCCGGCGGCAAGCTCGACGATTCGTGGAAAGAGTTCTTCGAACCGCGCAAGGAACTGCAAGGGCAACTCGCCGCCCTCGACACTTCCAGCAGCGTGATCAACGCCGCCAGCCATTACCTGAACGTCGACGAATGCAGCGAAAACCCGCAGGACGCCAAGCGCATCCTCGAACTGCTGCAAAAACAGAAACCGTTCCTGAAGATGTACAGCTCGGACAACACCGTCGACCGCATGGCCTCCGGTGAAGTGATCATGATGCAGAACTGGAACGGCTCGACCGCACGCGCCACCTTGCAGAAGAGCACCATCAAATACGTGTATCCGCGCGAAGGCCTGGCGATGTTCCAGGACAACTTCGCCGTGCCGAAAAGCGCACCGCACCCCGGTAACGCGAAGATTTTCATCGACTGGATGATGAAACCGGAAAACGCCGCCGCCGTGTCCAATTCCATTGCCTACGCCAACGGCATCCAGAGCGACAAGCTGCTCGACGCCAAGTGGAAAGTCATGGACGCCATCAACATGCCCGACGAATTTGCCTCGCGCTTGCGGCCGGAGAAAGAGTGCAGCAACAAGGCGCGGGAGCTGCAGGATCGGGTTTGGTCGAAGCTCAAGGGCTGAGTGCCTGGCTTTAGACCGAGGTGCGGCCTTGGCGGGCAAGCCTTGTTCCTACAGGGGAATGCGCAACCTTGTAGGAACGAGGCTTGCCCGCGAAGACGCCGGCCAATCCACCATCAAATTTGAGGTGTATGCAATGACTCAACCCCGCTGGCTACGCAACGTGCGCCCCTACGGCGCCACAGCCGAAGACCTGCTGCTGGAAAACGGCCTGTTCAAACAACGCCGCCCGGCCTCCAACACCGCGCTGGCCGCCACCGACATCGACGGCCAACACCAGCTCCTCACCCCTGCCCTGGTGGAAAGTCACGTCCACCTCGACAAAACCCTGTGGGGCCAACCCTGGCGCCCGAACAGCGCCGGCCCGACCCTCAAGGACTACATCGCCAACGAGCGCCGCGTCCTGCGTGAAGTTGACGCGCCCATCGCCCATCGTGCCGGCGCGTTGCTGGAAAACTGCATCGCCCGTGGCTCGCTGACGATGCGTTGCCACGTCGACATCGACCCGGAATTCGGCCTGCGCCATGTCGAGGCCATGCAACAACTGCGCGACATCTACCGCGACCTGATCGACCTGCAACTGGTGGTGTTTCCGCAAACCGGCCTGATCAGCCGCCCCGGCACCGCCGAACTGATGCGCGAAGCCATGGCGCTGGGCGTGGAAAACGTCGGCGGCCTCGACCCGTGCGGTATCGACAACGACCCGGTCGCGCAACTCGACTTCGTGTTCAAGCTGGCCAGCGAATTCGACCGTGGCGTCGACATTCACCTGCATGACAAAGGTGAACTGGGCCTGTGGCAAATCGCGTTGATCGCCGATTACACCGAGCGCTTCGGGCGGCAAGGTCGGGTGATGATCAGTCACGCTTACTGCCTGGGGATGTTGCCGTGGAGTCAGGTCAAACCGCTGGCCGAACGCTTGGCGGCGTTGAGCATTTCGCTGATGAGTTCGGCGCCGGCCGATTGCGCGGTGCCGCCTTTCCTTGCGTTGCGTGAAACAGGCGTGAATGTCTGCCTGGGTTCGGACGGCATTCGCGATGCGTGGTCGCCGATGGGCAACGGCGACATGCTGGAACGGGCAATGCTGCTGGCCTTGCGCTTTGACTTGAACAAGGACGATGAACTGGCCGCAGCGTTCGAAGCGGCGACGGTGAACGGTGCCCGGGCGCTGGGTTGTGAACGGTATGGATTGGAGATCGGCCAAGCGGCGGACTTCCTGCTGATGCCGGTACAGACTTTGGGCGAAGCCGTGGTTTCTCGACCCGTGCGGCAGGTTTATCGCGGCGGTGAGTTGATCGCCTCAGGTGGTCGGCTGCTGGAAAGCCGCTTGTGAAATGCATCGGTCTGAAGGCCAGTTGCGTGGTCGGCTTCGACGGCACGCAGCATGTGCTGTGGCGCGACGGCGAAGTGGTGTTCGAAGGTTCGCGCATTGTGTTTGTCGGGCGTGGTTTTACCGGGCCGGTCGATCAGTGGGTCGACTATGGCAATGCGTTGATCGGCCCGGGTTTCATCGATCTGGACGCACTAGGGGATCTGGATTCCACGGTGCTGACGCTGGACAACGGCGATGAACGCGACATGGGCCGGATGTGGTCTGAGGACTATCTGGCGGCCGGTCCGCGCGAGAGTTTCGACCCCGATGAAGAAGTCTTCAAATACCGCTACGCCTTCACGCAGTTGATCCGCAACGGCATCACCACGGCCCTGCCAATCACCTCGATGTACTACCGCGAGTGGGCCGAGACCTACGACGAATTTGCAGCGGTGGCCGGCGTGGCGGCCGAACTGGGGCTGCGCACTTACCTCGGCCCCTGCTACATGAGCGGCATGAGTTATTGGCGGGCCGATGGCACCCTCGGGCATCACTGGGATGAAGCCCGGGGAATGGCCGGACTCGATGCGGCGGTTCGGTTTTTCCATGATTTCGAAGATGCGCACCAAGGCTTGATTCGCGGCGCCTTGTTGCCGGATCGCATCCAGACCTGCACCCCGGCGCTGCTGCAACGCACCGCTGCGCTGAGTCGCGAATTGAGCGCGCCGATGCGTTTGCATTGCTGCCAGGGGCTTGGCGAGGTGGCGATGGTCGAGCAACTGCGTGGTGTGTCGCCGCTGCACTGGTTGCAGCAACTGGACCTGCTGACCCCGCGCAGCCTGCTGCCCCACGGCATCTACACCTCGGGCGATGACGATCTGCAACGGGTGGTGGATGGCGGCGCAAGCCTGGTGCATTGCCCGGTGGTGTTTGCTCGCGACGGTGAGGCACTGAATTCGTTTGGGCGCTATCGGGCCAAGGGCATCAACTTCGCCTTGGGCACTGACACCTGGCCGGCGGATCTGCTGGAAAACATGCGCCAGGGGTTGAACATCGCCCGTTTGATGGAGGGCGGCGATGCGTTGACCTCCACGCTGGATATGTACAACGCCGCCACCCTCGGCGGTGCGAAAGCCTTGGGCCGCGATGATCTCGGTCGCCTGGCAACCGGGGCCAAGGCCGACATCACGGTGTTCAGCCTTCGCGGCCTGCACTTGGGGCCGTTGTTCGACCCGCTGAAAAACCTGGTGCTGGCCGGGCGCGGTGACGACTGCATCGCCAGTTACATCGACGGCCGTTGCGTGATGCAAGACGGCCAGGTTCAGGGCATCGATTACCCCGCTCTGCAACGCCAGGCCCAACAACAATTCGAAAAACTGATGCGCAGCCACAGCGACCGGGCCATGGGCCGACCGGACTGGAAAACCCTGTTCAAACCGGCCATTCCGTTCGCCGATGACTACAGCGCAGACGCGCCGTTGAGCGTAATCAATCCCCTTATTTAGAGATGTCTGCCAATGCAAAGCTTCGACTTCAGCACATTGAGTGCGCGGGACAAATACAAGATTCTGATCGGTAGCGTGGTGCCTCGGCCGATTGCGCTGGTCACCACGATTGATGGCGAAGGCCGGATCAATGCCGCGCCGTTCAGTTTCTTCAATGCGCTGTCCGCCGACCCGCCGATCCTGGCGCTGGGCGTGGAAAACTACGGCGACCAAAGCCCCAAGGACACCACCCGCAACATCCAGCTCAATCAGGAATTCACCGTCAACATCGTCAGCGATGCGCTGGTGGAGGCGATGAATGTGTGCGCGGTGCCCTTCGCGCCCGGCTTCGATGAGTTGACGGCTGCGGGGCTGACGGCGATTGCCGGCACCACGGTCAAATGCCCGCGCATCGGCGAGGCGCCGGTGGCGTTGGAGTGTCGGCGGATGATGGCGCTGTCCATCGGGCAGTCGCGGGAAATTATCTTCGGGGAAGTGTTGATGGCGCATGTGCGGGACGAATTGATCGACCCGAAAACCTTGTACATCGATCAGCTGGGGCTGGATGCGATCGGGCGCATGGGTGGTCATGGCTATGCGCGGACCCGGGATTATTTCGATTTACCGACGCGGTCGTTGCAGGCGTGGACGGATGCGCCGGGGGGTGGGGAGCGGTTTTGGCCTGTCACCAAATGATCGTCCCTTAACTGATCGTTCCCACGCAGCGTGGGAACGATCTCACTGGGTTCAATCAGTACCGTATTTCGGCGAACGCGGTCCGTACAGCAAGCCCGCCGGTTGCCCGGCCGACAGCAGGCGCGCACTGGCCACACCGGCAATCGGGTGACCGGCGTCGGTGGCGCTGTTGATCACTTGCTTGACCGCTGCCGTAATCAGCATGCCAACCAAGCCGCCGCCACCGTTGTTGCCGCCCTCTTCGCTCGAAGCCCGGGCCGAGCCGGTCCACAGGGTGGTGCCGCTCTTGAGGTCTACCAGTTTCGCGGTGGCGGTCACCACGGTTTCGCTGCTGATGATCATGTAGCGCGTACCGTAGTCCGTCACGGTGATGTACAACGCCGCATCGGCACCGAAAATTTCCTGCAGCTTGTTGGCCGGGGCCTGGTGGATGTCCGCCGGTGTGGTCAGGCCATTCTGGCGGAATGTCTCATCGACCAGGGTGATCGGCAGCACGTAGTAACCGGCTTCTGCCAACGGGTACGTGACCTGCGACAACATGCTGTAGGACGCCTTGACGTCCGGCGAGTTGTTCAGCGGCGGCAGCACCAGAATGGTTTTCGGACGGGCTTGCTTGTACGCCGAATAGTCCACGGTCTTGGGGCTGACGCAGCCACCGAGCACAGCCAGCGCCAGCAACCCGGCCATCAGTTTCAATGAACGCGCGATCATTGGGTGTCTCCGGTCTTGGCGTTTTTAAGCAGAAAATCCATGTACGGCGTCGACTCGGGAAACAGGGTTTTCTCAGTCCTGAACTGCTGCACCATCTGATCGTCCTTGCCCATGCTCAGGTACAACAGCCCCAGGTGAGCGTGGTAGCCAGGCGGCGGCGTCTTGCCGGTGGACTTGATCTTCTGCAGGTCGCGTTCCAGCGCTTCGGCCTGGGCTTCCTTGGGTGTTTCACCCTTGAAGTACTCGTAAACTTCCGGCTGGTAGCTTTCCCACTGGTAAAGGGTTTTCGGGCCAGCGCAACCGGCCAACAGGCCGCTGACCAGCAATGTCGACGCCATCAGCGCCCACGACACATACGTCTTGAACATGCTTTTACCGCTCCTTGTCATCAACCTTGATCAGTTACCCGGTTTCCATGCCCCGGCGTTCATCCCGTCTACCAGGCGATTGATCGCCTCGCGCATGGCCAGGTCGAGCACTTTGCCGTTGAGGGTCGAATCGTAGGCAGCGGTGCCGCCGAAGCCGATGACTTCACGGTTCGACAAGGCGTACTCGCCCGCGCCCTGAGTCGAATAAACCACTTCGGAGGTGCTGATATTGACGATGTTCAGGTTGACCTTGGCGTAGGCCACCTGGGTCTTGGCGCGACCGAGAATGCCGAACAGCTGATGGTCGCCGGTTTCTTTGCGGCCGAACTCGGTGACATCACCGGTGACCACAAAGTCAGCACCCTTGAGGCGCTGGGACTGGCCCTTGATCGCGGCTTCCTGCTGGATCTCGCCCATGTTGTCGCGGTCCAGCACGCTGAAGCGGTTGGTTTGCTGCAAGTGAGTGATCAGGATGGTCTTGGCCTGACCGCCGAGGCGATCCACGCCGTCGGAGAAGATCCCGCGCATGTAGCTTGAACGGTTGTCGAACTTGCCGACCGCCATGGGTACACGAACACCGGCATACGCCACGCTGGCGCTTTCGACTTTTGCGACTGGCAAGGCGCGCGAGCTTTCCGTGGCGCAACCGGCCATGCTGCCCAAAAGGGCAATCGCTGCCGTCGATACCAACATCCGAGAGATCATTCTCACTGTGCATTCCTTCTGAAAAAACGGTTTATCCCGGCACGGCAATAGCCAACCGCTGCGGATTGCAGCGGCGAAAAAGCGAGGGGGAATCAAATCGATAATCGACGTGCGGGACGTCGGCGGCCGGCATTATGCCAAAGTGCCATCACTGATAACAGTGTTTAATTTTTTATTGGCGCCAATGCATTGGCTGTCGCGATCAGTGGTTGGGATCAGTGGAAATCGCGGCTGCGCACGCTGATGCCATCCAGCAAGGGGCTCAGGTCGCTCAAGCGTCCGGCAATCAGGTGGCGCACCTCGCCTTCCTTTTCCCAGCGGCCATCGACCTTGAGCAACTGCGAGCCGACCAGCACTTTTCGCTGCCGATCAGCCAGGTCGCGCCAGACGATGACGTTGATGTTGCCGAATTCGTCTTCGAGGGTGACGAAGGTCACGCCACTGGCCGTGCCCGGCCGTTGCCGGCCGGTGACCAGCCCGGCGACGCTGACCGGTCTCCCGTGCTCGACCTCCATCAGCTCTTTCGAACTGCGGCAACGTCGGGCTTTCAACTCACCACGCAACAACGCCAATGGATGCGGACCCAAGGTGGTGCCGACACTGTTGTAGTCGGCCAGCAGGTCCTCGCCCACTGTGGGTTTGGGCAGATAGATCGCAGGTTCTTCCTGACTCGGCAGGCCGGCAAACAAACCGAGCTGCTTCTGAACCCCCGCCACTTCCCAGCGCGCCCGATGACGGTCACCGGCCAGCCCCCGCAGCGCACCGGCATCGGCCAGTTGCTCCTGGGCACGGGCGTCGAGTCGCGCGCGCTCGCCCAGGTCGGCGATGTCGACAAATACACCCTTTGCCCTCGCCGCTTCGATGCGCCGGGCATCGTCCTCGCGAAAGCCCTTGATCATCCGCAGCCCCATGCGAATCGCCGGCTGCGCGCCGGTGATCGGTTCGAGGCTGCAATCCCAGTCACTGGCGCGCACGTCCACCGGGCGAATCTGCAAATGATGCCGGCGCGCGTCCTGCAGAATCTGGTCCGGGCTGTAGAAACCCATGGGCCAACTATTGATCAGCGCACAGGCGAAGGCCGCCGGTTCATGGCATTTCAACCAGCAACTGGCGTAGGTCAACAAGGCGAAACTGGCGGCGTGGGACTCTGGAAAACCATAACTGCCGAAGCCTTTGATCTGTTCGAAGATCTGCGCGGCGAACTCGGCCGTATAGCCGTTTTTCTTCATCCCGGCGGCCAGCCGATCCTTGTGCGGTTCCAGTCCGCCATGGCGTTTCCAGGCGGCCATGGAGCGACGCAACTGATCAGCCTCGCCGGGGCTGTAGTCGGCGGCGACAATCGCAATCTGCATCACCTGTTCCTGAAACAGCGGCACGCCCAAGGTGCGTTTGAGCACGACTTCCAGCGCCGGGGACGGGTAAACCTCGGGTTCCTCCTTGTTTCGCCGTCGCAGGTACGGGTGCACCATCCCGCCCTGGATCGGCCCCGGACGGACGATTGCCACCTCGATCACCAGGTCATAGAAGGTCCGGGGCTTGAGCCTCGGCAGCATCGACATTTGTGCCCGGGATTCAATCTGGAACACGCCGATGGTGTCGGCACGGCCGATCATGTCGTAGGTTTGGACATCTTCGGCGGGGATCGTCGCCAGGCTCAAGTCCAGATGGCGATGACGGCGCAGCAGATCAAAACAGCGGCGGATCGCACTGAGCATGCCCAAGGCCAGAATATCCACCTTGAGCAGCCCCACCGCATCGAGATCGTCCTTGTCCCACTGAATGATGGTGCGCTCGGCCATGGCAGCGTTTTCCACCGGCACCAGGCTGTCCAGTGGCTGCTCGGAAATCACGAAACCGCCGGGGTGTTGGGACAGATGCCGGGGGAAACCGATCAGTTGCTGAGTCAAACTCAGCACCCGGCGCAGCACCGGGCTCTCGGGGTCGAAACCGCCTTCAAGCAGGCGCTCCACGGGCGGCGTTGCATCGCTCCAGTGGCCGCAGCAATCGGCCAGGGCGTTGATCTGATCCGGTGGCAAACCCAGGGCCTTGGCCACATCGCGCACCGCGCCGGCCGCGTGATAGGTGCTGACCACTGCCGTGAGCGCGGCGCGGGTCCGGCCATAACGCTGGAACACGTACTGCAAGACCTCCTCGCGGCGCTCGTGTTCGAAATCGACGTCGATGTCCGGTGGTTCATTGCGCTCTTTGGAGAGAAAGCGTTCGAACAACAGCGTGGTGCGGTCCGGGTCGATTTCCGTGATGCCCAAGGCAAAACACACCGCCGAGTTCGCGGCAGAACCCCGGCCCTGACAGAGGATTTTTTGTTCACGGGCAAACCGCACAATGTCGTGCACCGTGAGAAAGTAGCTTTCATAGCCCAGCTCGGCGATCAGCTCCAGCTCCTTGTCGATCTGCACCAGCACCTTGGCTTGCGGGCCGTCCGGCCAGCGCCACGCGATCCCCTCTTCGGTCAGATGCCGCAGCCAGGACGTGGCCGTCTGGCCTTGCGGCACCAGCTCGCGGGGATACTGGTAACGCAACTGGCCGAGGTCGAAGGTGCAACGCCGGGCAATGGTCAGCGTTTCATCGAGCAGTGCTTGCGGGTAGATCGATTGCAGGGCATCGAGGCTGCGTACATGCCGCTCGCCGTTCGGATGCAGCCGCAACCCGGCCTCGGCCACCGGCAGGTGATGACGGATCGCGGTCATGGTGTCCTGCAAGGCGCGCCGTCCACGGGTGTGCATGTGCACATCGCCGCTGGCCACCGCAGGAATTCGCAGTTCCCGCGCCAGGGTCAACAGCGCGTCCAGTCGCCGGGTGTCGTCCTGCCCGCGATGCAACTGCACCGCCAGCCACAGGCCATCGGTGAACGTCTGTTTGAGCCAATGACCGCTGGCAAAATCATCGACCGTGTCCGGCACCCACAGCGCCAGCAACCCCGGCATCGGTTCACTGAAGTCCTCACGCAGCACTTGATACTGGCCTTTCTCCGTGCGGCGCCGCGCCCGGGTGATCAACCGACACAGGGTCTGGTAACCCTCAAGGTTTTCCACCAGCAGCACCAGCTTCGGACCGTTCTCGATGCGCACTTCACTGCCGATAATCAGCGGCAGCTCCACGGATTTGGCCGCTTGCCAGGCGCGGACGATACCGGCCAGGGTGCATTCATCGGTGATCGCCAGCGCTTGATAGCCGTGTTTTTTCGCCCGCTGAAACAATTCCAGGGCACTGGAAGCACCGCGCTGGAAACTGAAGTTCGACAGGCAGTGCAGCTCCGCATACTCGACGCTCATGCGAACCAGCCTTGCAGCCACAGCGGGCCACCCTCACCCACCGCACGGTAGGCCCAGCCCTGCTGGCCGGAACGGGTTTCGATCAGGTAGTAATCGCGGCGCACGTCGTCGCCGTCCCACCAGCCGGACTCGATGCGCTCCGGCCCCATGAGGATCCGTGTCGAGCCTTCGTGTACGGCCTGCGGTTCCGTCAGCAACCAGCCCGGACGCTGCACCCCCGCCAATCCCGCACACAGTTGTTTGTCGGCCCGTGCCTGCCACGCGCACTCTGGCCGGTGATCGGCCTGGAAACGCAAGCCATGCACCGCGTCATCCCCGAGCCGTGCACGCAAGCGTTCGCGCAGTTGCTCCCAGGGCAAGGACTGCTGCGGACGGTCGTCGAACAGTTCCTGACGTTGCGGGACGAAGCTCGGCAGGTCTTCGGCGCGCAGCCGAAAACCGCGCACCGGGGCCTCGACCTGCACCTGTTCCAGCCGTCCCCGGGCCAGTTCGAAGAGCATCGCCGGATCGCGCTCGGCGCTGAGCAGGCCGACCTTGATCAGCGTGTCCGGCAAGCCGGCGTGTTCCAGATGCAGGTCGAAACGCTGCACGCCACTGTCCCGGCCACAAAGGAAGGCCGACAGATCGCCGGTCAAGCGACGCAATGGAAACAACAACGCCTGATGGGATTGCACATCGAAGTTGAGCTCGATGCGCACATCAAACCGGTCCGGCGGCAGGTAGAACGCCAGCGCCAGCCGCCGCTCGCCGAACAGCGCATCCAGGTGCTTGAGCACTTGGGCCTCGAAACGTCGCGCCAGGCTGTTGCGCGGCAACGCCTGAACCTGGCTCAAGGTGCGCAACCCCATGCGCGACAACGCCGTGGCCACCGCCGGTTCCAGGGCGATCCGGTCAACCGGCAATTGCCCCAGGTGATAGCGCAAGGCTTGATCGTCCGGCACCACCAGGCCGTCATACATATTGGCCAACACCCGCGCAGCCACCGGGTTGGGCGCGGCGACGATCCGATGCCGAAAGCCCAGTTCGCCGAGCTCGGCACGCAACCGCGCCTCGAACTGCGGCCACGGCCCGAACAACCCCAGGCTGGATTCGATTTCAAACACCACGGCACGCGGGTAATGCACGCTAACCTGAGAGCTGAACCGATAGGCCCACGCCGCCAGGAACTGTTGCCAGTGCTCGATCTCGGCGACATCGTATTCGGCCGTGACAAAACTTTTGCTCAAGGCCTGGGCGGCGGTCATCGACTGCCCCGGGCGCAAACCCAGCGCCCGCGCCGGAACGTTGACCGCTTGCAACACCCGGCGCTGTGCCGGGCCCGTCAGCAGCGCCAACGGTTCATCGGGATCGGGGCGCTGACGCAGTACCGCGTCCAGCGCCAATTGCGGGAAGAGAATGCACACCCAGCGCATGGCAACCTCAATGCCCCACGGGAAAGGCAATCGGCGCCGAACGCGCCAACCCGCCCCGGCACTTGAGCACACGCAACTGTGCAGGCCGGGCATCGATGGCGATGCGCAGCGCCGCAGGCGAAGGGTTGATGGCTTCGTTGATCGAGCGATAGGCGAACGCCAGGGTCGAGCCGGTTTCCGCCGCCACCTGCAAGCGCCGCAACGCCCGGTCATCGGCCTTGTGCGGCCAGCACAGCACCGCGCCGCAACTGCCCGAACGCAGGCATTGTTCCGCCGCCCACAGTGCATCGCGCTCGCTGGCCTGGATGATCGACAACTGGCGCAGATCGACCCCGGCGTTCTGCCAGGCCTGGGGATACGGCACGTAAGGCGGCGCCACCAGCACAATGCGCTCGCCCGCCGCCGACAGCCGCGCCAGGGCCGGCCACACCAGTTGCAACTCGCCAACGCCCTGCCCGGCCAGGAGGATTTCGGTCAGCGCCGCCTCCGGCCAGCCGCCGGTGGGCAACGCCGCGTCCAGTGCGGCATGCCCGGTCGGTTGCGGGCTGACAGATGGTGGCGCAGGCCGGCCCTTCCAGACCTGGCCGCCATTGAACAACGTATCCAACGCAACGACGGCGCCCATCACCCTTGCCTCACCAGACCGCAGAACACGCCTTCGATGGCCAGGTCCTGACTGGCCTCGACGATGATCGGCTTATAGGCCGGGTTGCGTGGCAACAACCGGACAACATCGCCGACCCGCTCGAAACGCTTGATGGTGACTTCGCCGTCGAGCCGCGCCACGACGATCTGGCCGTTGAGCGCTTCGGGATTGCGGTGTACGCCCACCAGGTCGCCGTCGAGAATACCGTCCTCGATCATCGAGTCGCCCTGGACCCGCAGCATGTAGTCCGGCACTCGCGAGAAGATCGACGGGTCGAGCAGCAAGCGGCTGTGCACTTCGGCATCGGCACCGATCGGCGCACCCGCCGCGACCCGCCCGAGTACCGGGATGTCCAGCAATTCGGGCCGCGCCGGTTGCCCGAGCAAACGAATGCCCCGGGCCTGATGCGGGTTGACCTCGATAAAACCGGCCTCGGTCAGCGCCAGCACATGCTTGCGCGCCACGCTGCGGGAGGCGAAACCAAATGCCTCGCTGATTTCAGCGAGGCTCGGGGATTGACCGTGCTCCGCGATTCGATCACGGATAAAGGTCAGGATGGCGGTACGGCGGGGAGTTAAAGTCGTCATGGAGTACATTTGTACTCTTTCGGCATTTTCCTGGCAAGGACCGCCAGTCAGCTCAAGCCACGTGACGCCAGAAACCCTGCGATGTAATCGATGAAGGCCAGCACTTTGGCGGTTGCCCGCCGATGACTGGGGTACACCGCCAGGATGTACGAGCCAAAACTGTCGGGATCGATGTCGTAATCGGCCATTACCCGCACCAGCCGCCCGTCGGCGATGTACGCCGCGGCACTCCACAACGGCGTGTGCAGCAAACCGCGTCCGGCCAGTGCATTGGCCAGCAGCAGGTCGTAGTTGTCACTGCGCAATCGTGGTGATTGCGGTTGCGCCAGGCTCAATCGTTGTCCGTCGCGCTCGGCCCACCAGAACTCGCGGCTGAGCAGCGGATGACGGTAGAGCAGCCATTCGTGGTCATCGAGGGTGTCCGGCGTGACCGGCAACCCCTTGCGCGCCAGATATTCAGGGCTGGCGCATAACGCCAGCCGATTGCTGCCGACGACGCGAGCAATCAACCCCGGCAAATCGTCATGCCCCTCGCGCAACGCCAGGTCGTAGCCGCTTTCCAACAGGTTGACGAACTCATCGCACAGGTCCACTTGCAGGTTGATCTGCGGGTATTGCTCCAGAAAGCCTCCGCACACCTGATCGAGAAAAGCCTGCCCATACGCCAGCGGCGCGGTGATTTTCAGGTTGCCGCGCAGGCCATGCTGCAACTGCTCGATTTCCTCGCCGGCCTCCTCCAGCCGTTGCAACACCTGGCGCGCGGTTTCCAGATAAAGACGACCCGATTCGGTCAGCAAAATCCGTCGGGTGCTGCGTTCGAACAAGCGGGCGCCGAGCTCCGCTTCGAGGTGATTGACCGCTTTGGTCAGGGCCGACGGGGTCTTGCCCAGTTGCTCGGCGGCGCGGCTGAAACTGCCGAGTTGCGCCGTGACCACGAACATTTTCAATGCACCCAACTTGTCCATTCTTTTTCCATTCAGGCAAAAACGTTTTTCGTGAGCGAGGCGTTCTGCTGGCCGTGACAAGCCACTAATCTGGCCATCAGACGCAATAACAAGGAAACATTCAATGAAAAGATTCATCCCGAATCTATTGATGGCCGCCGTCAGTTTTGCCTCGATGGAAGCCATGGCAGCGGCCGATCTGGTGCTGTTCAATGGCAAGATTTTCACCGCCGACCGCGCGCAACCGAAGGTGCAGGCGTTGGCGGTGCAGGACGGCAAAGTGCTGCAAGTGGGCAGCAATGCGCAGATCAAGGCCCTGATCGCGTCGGGCACCAAAGTCGTCGACCTCGGCGGAAAAGCCCTGATGCCCGGCCTGATCGACAGTCATTCCCACGCCATATTCGGCGGTCTGGAAATGACCTCGGCCAATATGGAAGACGAGGTGGTCGACCTCGACGAACTGGAAAAACGCCTGAAAGCCTGGCGCGATGACGGCAAGGCCAGGCATGGCGATGTGCTGGGCGTGGCCGGCATGAGTTCGGCTTATTGGGCCCAGGCCGAAGCTTTTGGCCAGAAATTCAACGCTGGCGAGTGGGCCAAGGTGCCCGTGGTGTTCACCGGCAGCGATCACCACACCGCGTGGGCCAACAACGTGATGCTCGAACGCGCCGGGATTGATGCGGCGCTGCTCAAGTCATTGCCGGACGCCGAGAAAGACACGATCGGCAAACTCGCCGATGGCAGCCCCAACGGTTTTCTGGTGGACGCCGGCTGGGATCGCGTCGCCTCGAAGATGCCGGTGCCGAGCCCCGCCGACATGTTGAAAGCCGCGCAATCCGCCGTGCGCTACAACAACAGCCTGGGCATCACCGCGTGGATGGACCCCGCCGCCAACGCCGCACCCGGCGAACCCGTGTTCGCGCTCAAGCCCACGGAGAACACCGTCGGCGTGCTGCCGGTGTACAAAGCGCTGGCCGAAAGCGGCGGCATGAGCGCCCACGTCGCTGCACTGCTGGTGGCCAATCCGAAAAGCGTGCCGGCCGATCTCGACACCCTGGACAAGGTCCGCCAGCAATTCCAGGGCATCCCGAACCTGACCTTGCCCGGGGTCAAGATCTTCGCCGACGGCGTGATCGAATACCCGGCGCAGAGCGCGGCGATGATCGATCCGTACAGCAACTCGCACAAACAGGGTGAACTGCTGATCGATCCGAAGCACTTTGGCGAATTGGTCAGTGCCATCGATCAGCGCGGCTGGCTGGTGCACATCCATGCCATCGGCGACCGCGCAGTGCGTGAATCGCTGAACGGCATCGCCCAGGCGCGCAAGGACCGCCAGAGCGGCGTGACCCACTCGATCACCCACCTGCAAATGGTCAACCCGAAAGAGTTCGCGCGGTTCAAACCGCTCAACGTCATCGCCTCGATGCAACTGCTGTGGGCCAGCGCCGACGAGTACACCCTGGACATGATCAAGCCGTATGTCAGTGCGCTCGCTTTCCGTTACCAATACCCGGCGCACTCATTGCTCAAACAGGGCGCGACTATCGCCGGCGCCAGTGACTGGGCGGTGTCTTCTCCCAATCCATGGAACGCCATGGCCCAGGCCATCTCACGGGAAGGCCCGCTGGGCGTGCTGAACGCCGATGAGCGCATCGATCGCGAAACGATGTTGTATGCCTACACCCTGAACGCTGCGCGCACCATCGGCCTGGAGAAGCAGATCGGTTCGTTGAGCCCCGGCAAGCAAGCCGACTTCATCGTGCTGGACCGCGACGTGTTCAGCGTCGACAACAAAGCCCTGCATGACACCCAGGTGCTGCAAACCTGGTTCGCCGGTCGCGAAGTCTACGCACCGACGCTGTAAGAAAAATCATCTGAAACCACTGCCCGCCCCCCGCGTTTGTCGCCGGGGTTCGGCGCAGCCTTGCCGTAAAAAATCTGCCCATAACAATCACAATAACGGGACGCACCCCATGAAAGCTTTCACCCTGTTCGCCCTCGGTTCCTTGAGCCTTCTTCCCTTGAGCAGTCAGGCGCTGCCCTTGAATGACGATTTCGCCCTACTGGTCGACCTGACCCTGGCCAGCGACTACCGCACCCGTGGCATTTCGCAAACCCAGAATGATCCTGCAGTGCAGGCCGGTTTGACCCTGGCCCACAGCAGCGGGCTGTACCTCGGCGCATGGAGTTCAAACGTCGATTTCGGCGGCGGTCTGAAGACCCGGCAGGAAGTCGATTACTACGCCGGTTGGCTCTGGCAAGCGACCGATACGGTCAGCCTGGACCTTGGCTATCTCAAATACGCTTACCCCAGGGAGAGTCAGTTTAACCAGGGTGAGACCTACGCAATCCTCAGCGCTTATGGCGTGAAGCTGGCGGCCTATTATTCCGCGGATGCGCCAGGCATCGACAGCAAGCAGAGCTCGCTGTACAGCTACGTGGGCTACGAAACCGAGTTGCCTTACGACACCGGTCTGAAACTGCGATACGGCAACATGGATTTCAAGGACCCGCACCTTTACTCGATGTCAGGCCAGGCCGAAGACTCGTACCGCGAATGGGAGGTCAAACTGTCCCACGAACTGGCCGGTGTAATGCTGGGTTTGAGTTACATCGATACTGACCTGTCGAAAAGCCAGTGCGTCAGTAATTGGGGTTATGGAGATGTCTGCACCGCGACCGTAGTAGCAAGCCTGAGCAAATCCTTCTGACCCCCACAGGATTGCATTGAAGCTTAAATTTCAGGTGCGCTTGAGGATCTGGTCCATCACCCAGTCGGTTTTCAGCGCGTGTTCGGCCATCGCCGGATGCTGCGCTTCGCCCCGGATATGCGCGTTCATGCCCAGCACGTGATGCCACTGGATGTGCTCGTGATGGTCGATGTGCAGGCTGAGATTTTCATCCGCCTCAAGTCGCACCGGGTGCTCATCGAACACCGAAAAACTGATCCGGCCCTGGCTGCCGATCAGTTCTACCTGATCTTCGCGGCGGTCGGCGACGAAATTCCAGCAGCCCATGCCCAGGGCACCCGAAGCAAACCGCCAACTGGCGCTGACGGCGTCTTCGGCGGCATACAAACCGGCCTGCCGCGCGGTAAAACCGGCGACTTCGACGATATCCCCGAGCAAATACTGAAACAGATCGAAGCCATGACTGGCCAGGTCGGCGAAGTAGCCGCCGCCGGCAATCAGCGGGTCGGTGCGCCAATTGTCGGCGCCACCCAAATCGTTCGGTGAAGGCGCCTTGGTCAGCGTCCAGGACAGATGCCGCACCTCGCCGATCCGCCCCTCCTCCAGCCACTGCCGCACTTGTTGAAAGCGTGGCAGCGAACGTCGGTAATAGGAAACGAACAGGTGCAGTCCGACGTCGGCAAAGACCTTTTGCATCTCGCGGCTTTGCCCGGCATTCAGCGACATCGGTTTTTCGACGCAGCAATGTTTGCCGGCTGCGGCGACCTGCAAGCTATAGGCGTGGTGACTGTCGGGTGGCGTGGCGATGTACACCGCGTCCACCTCAGGATCATTGATCAGCGCTTGCGCATCGGTGTAAACCCGGGCGATGCCGTGACGTGCGGCGTAGTCGGTCACCGCGTCCAGCCGCCGCCCCATCACCGCCACCAATGCCGAACCGGGGGCCTTGTAAAAGGCCGGCCCGCTCTTGCGTTCAGCGACACTGCCACAACCGATCATGCCCCAGCGCACTACGTCCATGTTCTCTCCTTATCCTTAGCCGATGCGCAAGGCGCGCAGGTCCAGATGGCCGTCCTTGAGTGGCGGGCACCAGTAGTAGCCGCCGGTGATCGGGCGGCTGATGCGGTACAAACCGTCGGTAATGCCGTCTTCCAGTCCGCTCATGCGCCGCAGTTGGGCTTCGAAGGCGTCGAGGGAAAAACCGAACGCCAGAAACATCAGGCCGGCGCGGTCCCCTTCGATCCACGGCATCGAGCGACGGACCACGAACGCCTCAGGGGCGAAGCTTTCCTGGGCGGTGCGTTTGACGTGGGCGGAAATCGGCGCGTCATCGAGTTCTTCGTTATCGCTCAAGCGACGGCCCATGATGTTGTCTTTTTCCTGGGACGGCATCGCGTGAAAGCCTTTCAGATCATGCTGCCACTGCTGGATCGCGGCGAAGCTGCCACCGACCAGTCCTTCCGCGCCCTCGCCCAACAGCGCGGCGGCCACGGCGGCTTCGTCGTGCGGGTTCTCGGTGCCGTCTTCGTAGCCGGTCAGGTCGTGGCCGGTCATGTGGCGGAAGGTTTCGTTCATCTGCACCAGACGCAGGGCCGGTGCCAGCGCGGCTTCGATAGCGTTGCTGCGATTGAGCAGTTCACCGCGGTCGACGCCGTGTAGCCAGCACCAGAGCGCGTGTTGGGTCGACGGGTTGTCGACGCCAACGCCGGTCAGCGCCGGAAACGGTCGCAGGCCATCGATCTGTGCGTGCAGCGCCTTGACCAGGGATTCACCGAAGCCGACCACCGCCGATTTTCCGTCCACCAGTTGCATCAAGTTGTCGAGCGCGGCCGGCAATGCTTCGGCGGATTCGAGGGCGAAGAACATATGGCGGGCTTGAGGCGGAACGGGGGTGGCGAGAATGCCCGGCTGGTAGTAACTCATATGAACTCCTTGAAAAAGAGCACGGAGTTTAACCGGAGCACGAGGGTTTGTGTGGCTTTGCCATCCCTCCCCGCACGGCGAAATCGCGCTGGGCTCTGATTGCGAAACGCGCTGGGGCTTATCGTTAACACCGCTGAGCAGCGCCGGCAAGACGCCGCCCATCAACACCAAACAAAGGCTAGGCTTTTCAGAGACTGGAATGGCCCGCATGGTCGTCCTCTCATGGGGTCCCCCCTCTGGGGGCCAACCAGAGGGGCATCTGGGACCAGGACCGACGGTGCCGGCCATCCCACGATCGAAAACCCTGAACCGCCGAACGATGAGATGAGTCATGACAAGCGAGGCCGAGGTCTGCTAAAACGATTCATCAGTTCATCACCCAATCCAGACGGGGTAGCGACATGACCACAGCACATATCCTTGGCAACCTGTTTCCCGACTCAAGCGACATCCCGGAAAAATACCGCCTCGACGGTCAGACCGAGCAGCGTGAATACCTGGTCGACGGCGAACTGAAAACCTGGTCCGGCCCCCTCGCCCAAGTCCGCAGCCCGGTGTACCTGACCGGCGAAAATGGCGATGAACAAGTGATCCTCGGCAGCACGCCGCTGCTCGATGCAGAAACCGCATTGACCGCGCTCGACGCCGCCGTCCGCGCCTATGACCGGGGCCAGGGTTTGTGGCCGACCATGCGCGTGGCCGAACGCATCCAGCACGTCGAAACGTTTCTGGGCCGCATGCGCGAACAGCGTGAGGCCGTGGTCAAGCTGCTGATGTGGGAGATCGGCAAGAACCTCAAGGACTCGGAAAAAGAGTTCGACCGCACCTGCGATTACATCGTCGACACCATCAATGCCCTCAAGGAACTCGACCGTCGCTCCAGCCGCTTCGAGCTGGAACAGGACACCCTGGGGCAGATTCGCCGCGTACCGATGGGCGTCGCCTTGTGCATGGGGCCTTACAACTACCCGCTGAACGAAACCTTCACCACGCTGATTCCGGCGCTGATCATGGGCAACACTGTGGTGTTCAAACCGGCCAAGCTGGGTGTGCTTTTGATTCGGCCGCTGCTGGAAGCCTTTCGCGACAGTTTCCCGGCCGGGGTGATCAATGTGATCTACGGCAGCGGCCGCGAGACCGTCAGCGCACTGATGGCCAGCGGCAAGATCGATATCTTTGCGTTTATCGGCACCAACAAAGCCGCCAGCGACCTGAAAAAACTCCACCCCAAACCTCACCGCTTGCGCGCGGCACTGGGCCTGGACGCGAAGAACCCGGGCATCGTGTTGCCGGAGGTTGATCTGGACAACGCCGTCAACGAAGCAGTGACCGGCTCACTGTCGTTCAACGGTCAGCGTTGCACCGCCCTGAAAATCCTTTTCGTCCATGAAGACGTGGTCGAGTCGTTCATCGAAAAATTCAACGCCAAACTGGCCACTCTGAAACCGGGTATGCCATGGGAAAGTGGTGTTGCGCTGACGCCGCTGCCGGAAGCGAGCAAGGTCGATTACCTGCACTCGCTGGTCGCGGATGCAGTCAGCAAAGGCGCCACCGTAGTCAATCCAAATGGCGGTGAAGCGCGCGCGTCGTTCTTCTACCCGGCGGTGCTGTTCCCGGTGACGCCGCAGATGCGCGTCTACCAGGAAGAACAATTCGGCCCGGTGGTGCCGATCGTGCCTTACCGGCATCTCGATACGGTGATCGACTACGTCCTGGAATCGGACTTCGGCCAGCAGTTGAGTATCTTCGGCACCAACCCGGTGGCGGTCGGTCGGCTAGTGGACACCTTTGCCAACCAGGTCGGTCGGATCAACCTCAACGCCCAGTGCCAGCGCGGCCCGGACACCTACCCGTTCAACGGCCGCAAGAACTCCGCCGAAGGCACATTGTCGGTGCATGATGCGCTGCGGGTATTTTCGATCAGGACGCTGGTCGCGACCAAGTTCCAGGAAACCAACAAGGAACTCATCAGCGAGATCATCAGCGGGCGCAGTTCGAGCTTCCTGACCACCGATTACATCTTCTGAGGACACCGAGCCTGAACACGTTCAGAGCCCATCGACTGCCACCGCTGCTGCGCCGGTTACTGCGTCCGTTGCTGGACCCGTATCGGCGCTATCGCTACGCCAAGCTGATCCACGCGGTCCGCGTGTCGCTCGGCTTGTTGGCATCGATCATGCTGACCACCGGCATCAACCTGCCCCACGGTGAGTGGGCGTCGGTAACGATGCTGGTGGTGATCGGCGGTTTGCAGCACCACGGCAACATCGGCAAAAAAGCCACCGAGCGTGCCATCGGTACGTTGATCGGCGCCGCTATCGGCCTGCTGCTGGTGGCGCAACAGGCCTGGCTCGGGATGCCTTGGCTGACCTATTTTGTGATGTCGGCGGTGTGCGGGTTTTTCTCGTATCACGCCATCGGCAAGGGCGGTTACACCGCGCTGCTGGCCGGGATCACGGTGTTTATTGTCGCCGGGCATGGCGACAACCCGATCTCCGACGGACTGTGGCGCGCAGTGGACATTCTGATTGGCGTGGCCCTGGCCCTGGCCTTTTCTTTCGCCCTGCCGTCGTATGCGGTTTTTTCCTGGCGCTATAACCTGGCTAACTCGCTGCGCGATTGCGCGGCGGTTTACGGGCGCATCATCGATGGTCAGTCCGTCTCGGATGACGAACACCTGAAGCTGATGAATCGCCTGAACGCGTCGATGGTGCAATTGCGTTCGCTGATGCCGTCGGTGTCCAAGGAAGTGAAGATTTCCATGACCGAGCTCGATGCGATTCAGCGTCATTTGCGAATGTGCGTCAGCACCTTGGAAATTCTTGGTAACACCCGGCCGGACTCCAAGGATCGCGACGCCATGGCGCATCTGCAATCGAGTTTCAAAGCCGAACACCGGCAGATTCGCGTGCAGCTGATCGGCATGGCCCGGGCGCTGAAAACCGGCGCATCGCAGCGACTCAGTCGCCCCATCGATTTGCCGGTTGATTCAAGTCTTGAAGCACCGGTCTACAACCCGCTGGACGGCCATCAATTATTGATACGCCAGTTCGCTTCGAACATCGGCGAGATGCGCCAACGACTGGCGAAGACCGCGCCGCGCTGGAACATCTGACGCCCGTCTTATTGTGTGACCGCCCGACGAGACTTCAAGCCCCAGCCCTGCTGCATGCCCGCGGCAGCCAGCAGAATAGCGGCAACACCGACCCACTGCAGCGGTTCGAGGCGATGACCGAAGGCAAACCAGTCAACGAAAATCGCCGCAATCGGGTAAATGAAAGACAACGCCCCGGTCAATGCCGTCGGCAGTTTTTGAATCGCGCCGTACAGCAGCACATACATCACGCCGGTGTGGACGATGCCCAGCGTCACCAGGCTGGCCCAGGCGCTGGGTGCTTGCGGCAACGCAGAAAAGTGTGCAAATGGCGCGAGCAGCAGCACCCCGGTGCTGACCTGGATCAGGGCAATCAAATGCGGTGGCGTGCCGGTCAGGTGTTTGATAATCAGAGCTGCAATCGCATACAGAAACGCCGCCCCCAAGGCCAGACCGATGCCCATCAGGTAATCGTTGCCACCTGCGCCCTGCTCGCCATGAGCGCTGACAATGGCCAGCATCCCGAGAAACGAAATGCCCAGCCAGAACAGTTTTTGCAGGGTGATCTTCTCGCCCAGAAACAACGCCGCCAACCCGACCAGCATGAACGGTTGAACGTTATAAACCGCCGTGCCGATGGCAATTGAGGCACGGGAATAAGAGGCGAACAACAACACCCAGTTGCCGACAATCGCGACCCCGCTGAGCACTGCCAGCAGGAAGGTGGTGCGGGTCAGAATGCCCGGACGCAGGAAGCCGAATGCCGCGCAGATCAACAACAGCGTGCCGGCGCCGAACACGCACCGCCAGAACACCACGTCCAGCACGGGCTGCCCGGACACCAGCACGAACCAACCGATGGTCCCGGAAATCAGCATGGCGGCGGTCATTTCGAATGAACCGCGACGTATGTTTTTGTCCATCATCAGACTCCTGTGATTGAGGCCAAATTATGCCAATCCGTCCAAGGGCATCTCCAGCGCAAAAAGCAGGCTAAACTCGGTTTTTGCCTTTTTTTTCAAGGCGTATTCAGTCAACGGCCTAACAGGGGATTTGCCATGACCGACGACATCGACCAAGTGCTCATCACCGCATTAATGGAAGATTCACGCCGCTCGCTCAAGGCGCTGGCGCAGATCAGCGGCCTGTCCTCGCCCAGCGTTGCCGAGCGTTTGCGGCGACTCGAAGAGCGTGGCGTGCTTAAAGGTTACACCGTCGAAATCGACCCCAAGTGCTTTGGTTATCAACTCCAGGCCATCGTGCGGATCCGCCCGTTGCCGGGCCAGTTGCAGGAAGTCGAACGGCAGATTCAGGCCATCCCGGAATTCACCGAGTGCGACAAAGTCACCGGCGATGACTGCTTCATCGCCCGCTTGCATGTGCGCTCGATGGAGCAACTGGACACCCTGCTCGATCGCCTCAACACCCACGCGGAGACCAACACCGCCATCGTCAAGAAGACCCCGGTCAAACGCCGCTTGCCACCGATGGCGTGAGTGCGGTTTTGATTGGAAACGCGTAAATTGACCGCTTTCCGGCTAAGGATTGGCGGTATGAAAATTCAGGTGGTTTTACTCGCGACGTTGTTGCTCGCCGGCTGCGGCACGGTTCAAACAGTTGTGCGCGGGGATGAAGTGGCTTCGAAGAGTCTCAAGGAGTACAAAAGTTACTGCGGTGCCGTTCCCCGTATCTACAGCGGCGTGACTTACGATTTCTGCATGCTCTATGCTCCCCTGCAAAAAGGACGGGATGCACAGGTGCATGACAGTGCTCCGGCCATTGTCCTTATCGACGCAGTCATTTCCGGCGCCCTCGATACGTTGCTCCTGCCCTATACCATCTACCGCCAGCAGGCCGATGGCAGCATTATCATCACGGAATGAGCCCGAATTCCGGGCGATAAAAAACCCGCCTGAGCGGGTTTTTTACTTAGAGCCTGCGATTAATCATCGCGGCTCATGATGCCGAACAGCTGCAACAAGCTGACGAACAGGTTGTAGATCGATACATACAGGCTGATGGTCGCCATGATGTAGTTACGCTCGCCGCCGTGAATGATGGCGCTGGTCTGGAACAGAATGCAGACCGAGGAGAACAGCACGAAACCTGCGCTGATCGCCAGTTGCAGACCGCTGATCTGGAAGAAGAAGCTCGCCAGCGTCGCACCCAGCAGTACAAAGAAGCCTGCGGTGATGAAACCACCGAGGAAACTCATGTCCTTGCGGGTGATCAGCACGTAAGCCGACAGACCACCGAACACCAACGCCGTCATCGCGAATGCCGAACTGACAACTTCAGCACCGCCCTGCATGCCCAGGTAGCGGTTGAGGATCGGGCCAAGCAGAAAACCCATGAAACCGGTCAGGGCAAATGCCGACACCAGGCCCCAGGCCGAGTCACGGAGTTTGTTGGTGAGGAAGAAAAGCCCGTAGAAGCCGATCAGCACCACGAAAATATTCGGGTAGCCGACACGCATCTGCTGAGCAACGAACGCCATCACGCCGCTGAATGCGAGGGTGAGAGCGAGCAAGCCGTATGTGTTGCGCAGGACGCGGCTAACCTCTAGCTGCTCAACCTGCACGCTGTTATTAACTGCGTAATCCTGTTCGCGCATGGCGACACTCCTGTTGGTTTGAAACGTTCAGTCGCAAAGATCATAACAGACGCTCTGTAACAAGCCATGCAGAGAGTTTGACAGTGTGTTTCATTCAGGTATTATGGCGCCCGCAACGCAAACGGAGGTGTGGCCGAGTGGTTTAAGGCAACGGTCTTGAAAACCGTCGACTGTAACAGGTCCATGAGTTCGAATCCCATCGCCTCCGCCATATTCAAACGCTAAAGCCCTGATTATTCAGGGCTTTTTCGTTTCTGGCTTTTGACAAAACCCTGCAGCCCATACTTCAGCCCATACCTTGGATAAATCATCGATTTTCGACAAGCGGCTAACATTTGAACCCCTCATCGCTGGCAATCAGCGCGGTGTATGAAACGCGAAAGCATGTTGGGCCCATACGACGGCTTTGCCTGACGCTGAAAGTCCATCCCAGCGGTTATTACGCCTCGCTGTCTGAGCCGCCATCTGTACGCGCCAAAGACGACCGGCGACTGCTGGGTTTGATCAAGCATTCCTGGCTGGAGAGCGGCGGCGTTTATGGCTATCGCAAAGTCCATGACGATCTGCGCGAAGTCGGTGAGGATTGTGGTCGGCATCGTGTGGCGAGGCTGATGCGTCTTGAAGGTCTGCGCTCTCAGACAGGGTATCGACGCCGCCTGGCAAATACGGCGGTAAGCCAGCAGTCGCCTCACTCAATTTACTGAAGCGCCAGTTCGATGTCGTAGAACCCAACAAAGTTTGGGTCACCGACATCACTTACATTCGTACGTATGAAGGCTGGCTGTATTTGGCGGTGGTGCTGGATCTGTTTTCTCGTCAGGTCGTTGGCTGGTCAATGAAGTCACAGATGACCAGTGATTTGGCCATTGATGCGTTATTGATGGCGGTTTGGAGGCGAAAACCGAAACAAGAGGTGATGGTTCACTCCGACCAGGGCAGCCAGTACAGTAGCTCCGATTGGCGCAGTTTTTTGAAGGCAAACAATTTGGTTGCCAGCATGAGCCGCCGAGGCAATTGTCATGACAACGCCGTGACTGAGAGCTTCTTCAAGCTGCTGAAACGGGAACGGATCAAGCGGAAAATTTACACCACCCGACAGGATGCTCGTGGTGATGTGTTCGATTACATCGAGATGTTTTACAACTCGAAGCGTCGTCATGGTTTCAACAATCAGCTGTCACCGGTAGAGTTTGAAAAGCGTTACACAGCGAGCTTGCAAGGTGTCTAAAGAATCCGGGGCGATTCATTACGCAGTGGCAAACGTGCGGCAGCGATCATGAATTTGATCCAATCGGCACGGCTCAATGGGCATGATCCATATGCTTATCTGAAGGATGTTCTCACGCGGCTGCCGACGCAGCGGGCGTGGGATATTGCAAACCTGCTACCGCATCAATGGGTGCCGCGGTAACCAGGCAAGGTGTATGAGCAAATCTAGGTGAGCTAGAATGCCGGATGCATAGACCTCAAGGACGCGCGATGATATTGCAACACAGGCCAGTGAAGGCTGATGACATCAAAACTATCTGTAGCTTTCCCCTGAACGCTCGGGAACTGTTTTATATGTTCCCGAAAGCTCAATACCCTCTGACTGAAGCTCAGCTGTCTAATGCTATTGCTCAACGATTCGACTCAACGGTTGTCGAGACCGGGAACAGCGTCGTCGGCTTTGCTAACTTTTATCGGGCTGAAACAGGTGGGGTTTGCTGTATCGGCAATGTCATCGTTGCCCAAGAGGCACGAGGAAAGGGTGTGGCGACCTTCATCGTGGAGACGATGACAGCTCTGGCGTTCGACCGCTATGACGCCACAGAGGTGCAGATCTCGTGCTTCAATGAAAATACAGCAGGCTTGCTGCTTTATCCAAAACTGGGCTTCTTACCATTTGCTGTGGAAGAGCGAATTTCCCTAGATAGTCGTAGATCAGCACTCATCCATATGGCCCGCAGCAGAGCGGCCCGACCATAACTCACATTGAAAGCCCGCTTAATGCAGCTGCTTTCAGGTATTCAGTTGGTTGCTTTGGTTCAGGTACAGTCAGTGCTGAATGGGCAGCGCTGTGCAGCCTAGGGATCAATGGGTGGGATTACCGGACGCTTACAGAAATCCTCCCCAGTTGCCATACCATAAGCGACCGTTAACTTCGATCCGATACTCCGCTTAATGATCTATGGTAATTGGGCTCCAGCCGCGCCATGGCTCGCGCGTGGGGCTATTTTGAACGGCCGTTCAAGATTGTTTTCCGGGTCGAACTGGCGTCGCTCGGTAAAATTCAAATGTCGACCATACACATGAAACGAAAGGCTTGTGTGTTCAGTTTCATTGATCACACTGTGAATACTCCCGCTTGGCAAAAGTAGCGCTTCTCCATCTGTGATGCATCGCTCACCCATTAGCTGCAGCTCGGCGTATCCAGGAAGTAGCGCATCGTCCAGACGCTGCCAAAACAGGTTGCGCTCGGTGCCATCGACACCTACCACCACCGCCCAGGTATCGTGGTCATGGGGCGGCACACCACGCCCGGGTAGCCAGCTATCGACCACCACGAATAATGACTGGTCAGGCTCGACGTGTAACAACGTCGTTCCATATCCCAATTCTGAGTCGGCTTCATACATTTCGGCGCTTAGCCAACTACGCTTTTGCACCATTCGTTGAACCAAAGGGCCGACGAGCGAAAGAAGTTCGGCCTCATTCGCTGCGTCATGCACAATTTTCCTTAGTTCACCCACAAAACTCTGTATATCGTCTTGTTGCGATTCCATTCTCAACATCCCCCTCAGCCGTTTTGCCTTCCATGAGTTGGCCAACTGCCTACCTCCGAAGAAGTAGGCCGCTCTCCTTAAAGCAACTTTAGTCACGAGGTTCCTTGGCCAGCGCTTTAACGAAGCCGATCATTAGCAACAGCATGAGCACCATAAACGGCAACCCCATGGCCACTGCACCGGCCTGGATACCTTTCAACGCGGTATCTCCACCGATTACGAACAGCGTGATGGTGACTAATGCAATCATCACTAACCAAAGTACCCGCTGTACTGGTGAAGTTTCCGGGTCACCGCCCGCGGCCAGGTTGTCGACTACTAAGGCGCCCGAGTCCATAGAAGTCACCATAAAGATTACCAACAGGATGACCACCAATCCTGAGCTTATGAGCGGGATCGGCAGCATCTGTAGGAACTGAAAGATCGCCATATTGACATCGGTTAGACCTGCCGCGAGGGTTCCACTGCCGGAGATGACTTGATCGATGGCACCCGCGCCGAACGCTGTGAACCAGGCGATAGCCACCAGGGTTGGCACCAACATCACCACGCCGACCATCTGACGGAGCGTGCGGCCTCGGGAAACACGCGCAACGAATACACCGACCAACGGACCCCACGTGCACCACCACGCCCAATAGAATACCGTCCATCCATGGAACCAGTCCTGGTCGGGACGATTGATCCAGTTACTCAGTGGCAGGAAGAACTCGACATAGTCGACGGTCGTGCTCAGCACTCCAGAAAAAAACGTCGATACCCCAATTCCAAACACAACCAATATGAATAAGCCCAGCGCCAGTAACATATTGATATTGCTTAGCAACTTGACTCCTGCATCCATGCCCCGCCATAGAGAAAACCCGGCCAGTCCAGTCACGACCAAGATGAACAGCAACTGCAAACTAAAGGAGTTGGGAATGCCCAATACTTGTGAGATACCGGCAGTCGACTGCATGGCGCCAAGGCCTAAAGAGGTGGCCAAGCCGAATACGGTAAGCACCACGGTAAACACGTCGACCAACTGCCCTGGCAGCCCTCGATGTGCTTTACCAATCAATGGCTGCAGCCCCGAACTAAGGGCAAATGGGAGCCCCTTGTTAAAGGCAAAAAATCCAACCACCAACGCACTGGTCAGGTAGATGGCCCAAGGATGAAATCCCCAGTGAAAGATCGTTGCCCCCATTGCTGCATGCTCGGCCTGTGGGGTGTTCGCGAGGACATTGAGTGGCGTTTTCCACCAAGCGGTATATTGTGCGACCGGCTCAGCCACGCCCCAATACAGCAGGCCAACACCCATTCCGGCTGCAAATAGCATCGAAAACCAGGACAGTGTGCTGAACTCCGGCGTCGCCTCCTTTCCACCCAAGCGAATTTTACCAAAGGGTGAAATGGCCACGCTGGCGCAAAACAGCACGGCCAGATTGCCCATAATCATGATGAACCAGTCGCAGTTCTTAAGAATCCAGCCTTTCGCTCCCTCCAAGGACTGGCCGAAGGTTATCGGATCATGCAACGCAACCAAAACCAGCGCCAATACAATCAAGAATGAAACAGGAAAAATAACCCGGTGAACATTAAATCCTAATATGCGGGTATTGAACGATCGAGAACAGGATTCTTCATCGACAACTAATTCTTTCATGCTAAGGGCCTCTCTATTATTTTTGTATTTACAGCTAACATCGAATAACCGCCCATTAGGCGTAACGTTATCCAGACCGGAATGCACGGCAACGCATTGGAAATGATGTTCAAACAGGAAGCGGTGTACGACAAATCATTTTATCTGCGCGACTAATGACTATTTCTCATGAGTACTATCGTACCAGGCTGGGATGTGCATATAACTGCCACCACCCGAGATGAACGATTACAACCAGTCCTCCTGCCACGGATAATTTGAAAGCGCCTCGCAACCGTTGTGGGTAATTAAAACTTGCTGCTCAAGTTTAATACCTTCCTTACCTCCACGTTTGCCCATATAACTTTCCACGCAAATAACCATATTCTCTTCAAAAACACCGTCATAACCACTGGTCTCCCAATCAGCACCTTTATGCGCCAGTGCCGGATATTCGTCGGCCAGACCCACACCATGCACAACACAGCAGTAACGGTTGTGCTGATAAGGTTGTGGAATATCCCAGGATCGCTGAACGAACTCGTGATGGCTCAGGCCAGGGCGCAAGAGCGCCATGTTGTGGTGGATCTGTTCATGGGCCAGCGCATACAGCTTGCGCTGCTCGGCCGTAGGGGCAACGTGACCGACGGTCCAAGCTCGCGAGATATCCGCGCAATAGCCATAGGGACCGATCAGATCCGTGTCGAAGGAAATGATTTCACCTTCCTGCATCACCCGATCGCTTGACTCCTGCATCCACGGGTTGGTTCTAGGTCCGGAAGCGAGCAGGCGGGTTTCGATCCACTCTCCACCGTGGCGGATATTCTCGTAGTGAAGCCAGGCCCACAGTTGGTTCTCCGTAATGCCAGGACGCTGCTCATCATGCATGCGCTGAATGCCTTTCTCGCACACCTCGATGGTCCAGCGCATCAGCTCCAGTTCGGCGGCTGATTTGATCTTGCGCGCCTCCTCCATCAGACTGTGCCCCTCGACCAGGCTCAACCCCTCAGTTTGGAGTAGCTCAAGCCCTTCGAAGTCTGCCTTATCCACGGCCAGGCGCGCGTTGGCACCAGCGTGTTCACCCATCACATCGACAATTTCTCGGGCCCAAATGGCAGCCTTCTCGGATATGCGCGAACCGGCACCGAAATAACTCCAACTGACCGCTTCGCGCACTTCATCGATCAGACTGATCCCCTCATGCAGGTGTTCGCAATTGTGGAACTCCCACAGGATCACGGGCCCATTGGCAAACACCAACGCGTAACGAGCGAAGTTGTGCAAGGTCCACACCTGCATGTTCGAGGTGTCAGTGGCGTAGCGGATATTGACCGGATCATAGAGCAGGATGGCGGCACAATCGCGCGCCAGTAACTGATCGCGCACCCGCTGCAGGCGGTAGGTACGCGCCGATTGCAGCGTTTCCAGCGTGACCGGGTTGTGCAAGGGTTGCGTGGAGTCATCGCCCGTAGGGTACTTATTCTTATTTTCGAACATGCTTTCGATTCCGTTAATCAAAATAGGAGAAAGGAACGTCACCATTTGGCGTCATGGACGATTCAGCGCGGTGGCGATTTCAGTCTCGTTGATCACTCTGTCGCACTGCGAGCTCTGGGCGTTTACGCCGACCGACTCGACAACCGCCACCAGACTGGAACTGGCCAGACCATTGGGCGTTGACGGGTGATGAAGGGGAGCATCGTCTTGCAAATGCTCACCGGTGACCTTGCCCTGCCCTACAAACACGACAAGCAGCGCAGCGCAGGCAGCGAAGAAGAAATAAAGACTCGATGCGCCGAAGTGCTCCATCAGTGAACCGGCCAGCAGCGGACCGATGCCGGCCCCCACACCAAACGCCACCAACAACACGCGGGCCAATGAAACACGCAATTGCGGCTCAATATTGTCGTTGGCCAGTGCCACACCGAGCGGATACAGGCAAAACTGCAAAAAGCCTATCCCCGCACCGAACAGCATCAGGGTGTTGAACGAAGGGCTTTGACAAAAAACCAGCGGCAGCGTGACGAGCACCAGCAGCACTGCCACAGCGCGAATCAAGCTGGCACGTGGCAATCGATCCGAAAGCCAGCCCAAGGGTAGCTGGGCCAGTAATCCGGCCCCAATCACCAAGGCCATGAACTGACCAATTTCGACCGTATCGAGTCCCTGCTGACTGGCATAGATCGAGGCCAGACCGTAAAAGCCCCCCGTCATCATGCCCGACACCACCAGGGTCACTAACGACTGCGGTATTCGACGCAGGAACAATTTAACGTCGACAGGCGCCGCAAGGATGGGCGTCGGATGCGGGCAGCGGGTCAACGCCACCGGCACCAGGCTCAACGCAAAAGCGATGGCCACGCCAAGCAACGCATGGACTCCCAGGTCGCCATTGAGACTCAGCGCCAGCTGGCCAAGCATCATGCCAACGTAGCTGGCAACCATATAGAGGGCCAGCACGCTGCCGCGCCGTTCCCTCCGAGCCTGATCGTTGAGCCAACTTTCCAACACCATGAACTGACACATCATGGCCACTCCCACCAGCGCTCGCAGCAGCAGCCAAAATGGCAAGGCACTACTGAATTCATGAGCCAGAGCTGCGGCGGCGATCCCGCCGGCGCAGGTGACGTAGCTGCGAATGTGCCCGACCCGCTCAATCAGGTAGTGCCCGACCTTGCCTCCCAACACCATGCCCAAGGCGTTGGCTGCCATCAATGCACCGCTCCACGTCTCGGCCTCCCCCCCCGCGTTCAGGCGCAGCGCCAGGTAGGTCATCAACAAGGTTGAACCCAACTGCATCAGTAAGCTGCTCAGATACAGGGCGCCGAACGCCTTCGTCAGTCCAAGCACTGAGCACCCTCGTCAATGATGTGTGCGTGAGATTGCAAGCTGCAACGTTGCCGCCCCATGACATCGCTCTGTTCATTCTGCATTGCTCTGCGCTCCCGACTCAGGATAAACCGTGCCGCTGTTTCCAGTCGCCAGGCTGAACCACATACCCGAACAACGCATGGCCGCCATAGACCAGTTCGGTGCCTTCGGGAATCCACAGCAACTGTCCCGGTTCAACCCGGTACAGCTCACCGTTGGCCTGCAATTCGAAGCAGCCTTCGATGACGAAGATCACCTCGTCATACAGCAGGGTCCACGCCACTTCAGCGCCCTCCCAACGGGCAAAGCCGACCCCGATATTTGGCGATATTTCATTACTGATCGCACGGGCGACATAAGCGGCACCGGGGGGACCCCCACGCTGCGTGAAATCCAAATCATGATGATCGACGCGCAGCACTGGGCCTTTTCCAGTAAAGACCCTACTCATAGCTCACTCCGACTGTTCCAGGCCGCCAGACGGATACGTGAGCGCACACCAAGGCCGAGGAAGGGTTCCGGCGGATTGAGTGAAGGCATGCCCGTCACGGCCTGAATGTCGCGCAGTTGCGCCGAATCGGCACCCACGGCAAGGTCTGCGAGCAAGGTGCCTGAAATGGTGCCCCAGGCCGCGCCGACGCCGTTGTCGCACGCCGAGGCATAGACACCTTTCTCCAGTTCGCCAAAGAAGTTGGTGAAGTTGCGCGAGATGGCGTAGACGCCCCCCCAGGTATGACTGAAAGGGACTTCGGCGAGTTGCGGAAAACGCGCCAGGAACGCTTTTCGGTGATCCTTGCGCACACTGGCGCGCATGGCATCGTTGGTGCTTTGGCCGTACTTGGGAACATGCTTGTAGGTATTGCGGATGATCAAGCGACGATCCTGAGTCATACGCACCGTGGTACCGGCGTGGTCTGCCGGGGTCAGACCCCAATCGAATTGACCGCCATAGACCGCCAACTCGGCATCGGTCAGTGGACGAGTCCAACTGGCAAAGGTCATCACCGGCAACAGACGATTACGCAGGAAACCGAACTCTTGAGTGAAAATGCTGGTGCCAAGCAATAACTGCGCGGTGCGAATCCGGCCCTGAGCGCCATGTAGAATCCATCCGCCTTGGCCGTCTCGCTCCAAGCGCTGGATCGGTGATTCCTCAAGCAGCTCGACATTACTCGGCAGTGAGCGGCCCAGGCCATTGACCAGCGCTGCCGGCTGCATCAAGTAGCAACCAGGGGTGTAGATCGCACCACTGTAATGGCTGCTGCCAACCACCTGAGCCAACTCCGCGCGTTCGACCCGACGGAACGGCTCACCGAGCTCGCTCATCAAGTGTTCGAAATGATCCAGATAAGCCAGGCCGCGAGGACCTACCGCGCCTTGATACTTGCCGGCATGGGACCATTGGCAATCGATTCCATGGGTTTGAATCAATCCCTGCAACTGGGCGATGGCAGCGCGATTGAGTGCGAGCAAACGCTGTTTGTGCGCCGGGTCCGGATGTTCCAATGCAAATTTGTGTGGCAGGTCGATGACAAAACCCGAGTTGCGTCCAGAGGCACCATAAGCGACGCGCTGGGCATCGACCAGCAGGATTCGGGCCTCAGGACAGAGCTCGGCCAATCGGCGGGCCGCGGCCAAGCCAGCGAAGCCGGCGCCGATCACGGTGTAGTCGGCGCGCTGTTCACCCTCCAACCGCGTGCAAGGTGGTTGCTCAGGCAAGGCGGCATACCAGCCACAGCTGGCATCGTCATGGGGAAGGTTGATTGTATTTTTCATGGTGCTGCCCTCAGGCCATGGCCCGTTGAGCGTTCTGACAGGACTGCAGCAATGTATTGCGCTGCAATTGTGCTTGGCGACCGAGCAGGACAAACCCGCAAAGTGCCCCCTCGATGTCGTAATAACTGGCGCTTAGGCCATCGGCAGTCGGCGTGCATTGCCACTCCCCGGCGACGCCGACGGCAGGTGGAAGCAGGCACAGTGGCGCCGCCGGGGTCTTCACGGTGACTGGCATCAATGGATAGCTGACGTTGGTAGGCTGGCCGAGCAAGGTCTTGCACAGTGCCTGAATACCTTGGTTGATGGGTGCCAGGTACGGGAGCAATTGGCCGTCGATTTCGATGCAGTCGCCCAGGGCATAAATGCCCGGTTGCGAAGTCTGCAGTTGGGCGTCCACTTGAATGCCGCGACCAACGACGACCCCGGCGGTCTCGGCCAGGCTAAGGTTGGGACGCAAACCCACGGCGGACAACACCAGGTCGGCTTCAAGGCTTTGGCCATCGGCCAGGGTCAGGTGATAGCCGTCTTCAGTCTGCTCAATACGTTTCAGGGTGTTCTCCAGATACCAGCTCACCCCCAGCTCGCTCAAGGCGAATTGCAGCCGCCGTCCGGCCTGCGCCGGCAGCAGACGCTCCATCGGCCAATGGCCGAGGCCAATGACGCTGACGGCAAAGCCACTGCCTGCCAAGTCGTTGGCGAACTCACAGCCGATCAGGCCGTCACCCAGGATTGCCACTCGCCGCACGCCCACCAGGCGTTCACGCAAGCGCTGGTAATCGTGCAGATTGTTGACACTGAGTAATGCCGCAGTCTTACCCTCGATCGGCAGTCGGATGCTCTGCGCACCGCTGGCCAGTACCAATTGGCCATACTCCATCTCACCGAAATTGGTGTGCAGGCGCTGCCTCGCGCTGTCGATACGCGTCACCGTACAGTGCGGATAGACGCGGATATTCAAGCGCTTTTCGATCGCCAGCGGCGCCTCACCGGACAATGCCTCAGCGCTCTTGCCCTGTGCCAGGCCAATGGACAGCGCTGGCTTGGAATACAAGTGGCCAGACTCTTGAGTCAGCACGCGGATCTCGACCTTGGGGTCGACCTTGCGTAACGCCTGGGCTAGACCGTAACCGGCATAGCCACTGCCGATGATGACGATCGGCTGGCGTGGCAGTGTGGCCGGTGGCGGCGATTGCAGCTGCACTGCAGGCACTACCGGCGCACTGACGGCAGCGGTCACCGGCTCACTGATATCCAACATCTCGAAATCGCTTTTGCCGACGCCACACTCGGGGCATTTCCAGTCTTCTGGCACATCCTCCCAACGCGTGCCAGCGATGATGCCGTCCTGCGGCCAACCGAGGGCCTCGTCGTAGATCAGCCCACAGACCACACAAAGCCAAGTCTTGAACATGTTGCTCACTCCCCTGCTACGCGGATCGCCACGTTCTTGGTACGCACGTAGCTGTACAAGGCCTCCTGCCCTTTTTCCCGGCCAAAACCGGACAGGCCGACACCGCCAAACGGGGTTTCAATTCCACCGGCATACCACTCGTTCACAAACACTTGGCCAGCTTTCAGGCGACGGGTGCAACGCATGGCGCGACTGATGTCCTGGGTGAACACACCCGCGACCAGACCAAAAGCGGTTCCATTGGCGATCGCGATCGCCTCTTCTTCGCTGTCGAACGGGATCACCGCCAACACAGGACCGAAGACCTCTTCCTGGGCGATGCACATATCGGGGCTCACGTCGCGGAACACGGTCGGTCGCATAAAGTACCCGGCACGGTCACTGAACCCCTCACCGCCAGTGGCCGCTACTGCGCCCTCTTCAATGGCGCGCCGACACAAAGCTTCGATGCCTGCCAGTTGCCCGGCACTGACCACTGGTGTGAGGTCGGGGTTGTCGTGGCCGACGCCCACGCTGAGACCTTCGGCCAAGGCGACAACAGACTCGACGACCTCTTCATAAATTTCACGCTGCACCAGCAGGCGCGACATGGCAGAGCACACCTGTCCGGCGTTGAAGAAAATACCGCCCTTGACGCTGGCAAGCAGTTGTTCGCGATCCGCATCGGCGAAAGCAATCGCGGCCGACTTGCCACCCAACTCCATAACGCTGGGGATGGCATGTTCGGCGGCATCGCGCAGAATCGATTGACCGGTCGGCACTGAGCCGGTGAAGACAATCTGATCGACATCACGATGGCCAACCAGGTGCGCGCCAACCTCACGGCCACGACCGCAAATCAGGTTGACCGCGCCCTTAGGCAACCCGGCCTTGGCAACAGCGCGGATCAGCACGCACATCCCCAAAGGCGACAGCTCGGGCGATTTGATCACCACCGCATTGCCAGCCGCCAACGCCGGTGCAAGCGAGCGGGCACAGATCGAAACCGGGAAGTTCCACGGTACGATTTGCGCGGACACGCCCATCGGGTCATACAGGGTGAAATCCATGTAGCCATTGCCCAATGGAATCGAAGTGCCTTCGATTTTGTCAGCCATGCCTGCGTAGTATTCGAAGTAGCGTGCAGCCTCGACGAACTCATCTTTGGCATCGTTGAGGCTCTTGCCGTTTTCCTGGCACAACACCCAGGCGCCCTCTTCGGCCACGGCGCGGATTTCTTCGGCAATGCGCAGCAACCAAGTGACCCGCTGCGCCGGACGAACGCGGGTCAACTCACCGCTGTCGGCGCAACGACGAGCCGCCCGCACGGCATGCTCGGCATCATCGACAGTAGCCTGGGCGATAGTCGCCAGTGGCTGGCCGGTGCCTGGATTGTTCACCGACAGCTGCTGCGGGCTATCAAGCCATTCACCATCGATGTAATTGAGCCAATGGGATGCTATTGAATACATGCTCATTTCCTCAGGCGTCCGGTACGGTGGCTAGCAACTGACGCGCAGCCCACTGATGGAAAAAGTGCGTTGGAACGTCCATCTCTGGCGAGAAGGCACCACCTTTGTAACCAGGGGAGTGACGGCCTTTCTGCATGCCTTCGACCGAACTGATGTCTTCGGCAAATACCACTTTCCAGGATTCCAGAATGGCGTTACGGCAGGCGGCGTATTCATCACCCAGAGCCTCGTCCCCAACATAGAACAGGCGCAGGTGTTCAATGGTGCGACCCGGTGCTACGGGCTCCAATTGCATGGCGAACGCATGATCGGCCTGGATGCCGAGTAGTACGTTGGGGAAGAAAGCTACGTATTCGGCATTGCGCAGGCGGTCTTGTGGCCAGCTTGGAAATTTGGGCAAGTGCGTACCGGCCACATCGGACAGGTTGTAGGCATAGCTGCCTTGACCAGCGAAATGCTCGTCAAACAGGATGTTGTAGTGATCCTCCAGGCGCGAATACGAGTTCAGGCTCGGGTGCACCCACGGCAGGTGATAGGCTTCGCAGTAGTTCTCGACGGCCAACTTCCAATTGCAGTTGATATCCAATGTGGTCGCGTCATGACCCGGACGGCGGCGCAGCTGACTCATACCGTCCTCGCCAAGGAACTGCGTCCAGCGCGCGGTCAAGGGAGCAAGCATTTCTTCAAGCGGCTGTGCGTCACCCGACAGATTGATGAACACCATGTCCATCCAGATGGCGCTGTTGATTGCTTTCAAACCGTGCTTTTCGCAAGCAAAACGCTCGTCCTTGTGCTTATCAATACCGCCGACATGCGGAGTGCCACGCAAGGCACCATTGAGGTCATAAGTCCAGGAGTGGTAGGGACAACGAATAACGCCCTGTACTTCACCTTCTTCCTGCACCAGCTTCATGCCGCGGTGGCTGCAGACGTTATGGAAGACCTGCACCAGACCTTCGCGGTTGCGCATCAGCAGCAATGGCAGCCCCATGAAGTCGACAGGCTTGACCGAGCCGTTCTTGGTCAGGTCGCTGGCGAACCCGACACACGCCCAGGTCTTACCCATCACCTGGTCACGTTCCAATTCGAAGTATTGATGATTGGTATAGAACTCGTTGCTCAACCCGGTGGCTTGATGAATCGGGTTAAGTACAGTTTCCAGATGACGCACAGGAATTTGTTGCAAGGCGGTATTGCTCATTATTGTTTTCCCCTGCTGGGCACGGTGTGAAATGTTCGGCAGGCTCACTGGCCATCGTCCGTTGGCAGTGAGTTTCGAGAAATAGAGCATTGTTCGACAAACGATATTTACGTCACCATTTATGACTTTTAATCATCAATTCAAACACGCCAGATTCATGCATCAGAGCGACACACGGGATTTCAAAAGATCGTCGATCAACGCTTTTAGGTAGTGGGAATGGAGCAAATTTTGATGATGCATAAAGAGGGGGGAGGCAGTGGAGCCATAGTGCAACCGTGCCGCAGGCTGCCCACCTGCGGCATGTTTTATTTAAGAATGGTATCTACTCGCTGGAACCGAATTCTGAGTCACTGAGCGTCGTCGGTAACTGTTCGATCAACCAGGTGCGAAAATATTTAACACTTTGCCGCATCCTCCCCTGGCCCTTCGGCTCTAGCAGGCAGAATTGTGCGTCTGAACTCAATACTGTATCGATCGGCCGCACCAAAGCACCGGTTTGCAGGTGATTGTCGACCAGGTTCGACCAAGCCAAAGCGATACCCTGCCCACTGAGTGCCGATTGGATCAGCATGGAGTAACTGTTGATATTGATCCGGCGCCTTGGCTCAATGCTCTTTAGCCCGAGACGCTGGAACCACTCAGTCCAACCAATCCAGTCACGCTGCGGATCTTCTAACCATAACCAGGTGCAATCAGCCAATTGCTCAGGCGTTTTCAGCTCAGGGTATTTTGACAGGTAGCCCGGGCTGCAGACCGGGAACACCTCTTCCGAAAACAGTGGCGTTACCTGCATGTCTTGCGGTGGGGTTCGGCAGTAGTACAACGCCAAGTCACAATCGAGTCGTGAGAAGTCCTTTACTTGATCGTAGGCAATAATGCGCAGATCAATGTCTTCGTTATTGCTCTGAAACTCAGACACCTTGGGTAGCAACCAGAGTGAAGCCATCGCGGAACTGGTGGCCACTGTGACCTGCTGCGCGCCCTGCCAGTGGCGAATTTCACCTGTCGCATGGGCTACCTGCATTAGTGATGCTCGCACCGTTTCATAGTACTGGCTGGCGGTTGGGCTAAGGTGGATCGAGCGCGTGGTGCGCTCGAACAAAGTCTTTCCCAGATAGTTCTCGAGCAGACGCACTTGCCGACTGATCGCCCCTTGGGTGACATTCAGTTCCTGCGCTGCCAGCGTAAAACTCAAATGGCGCGCAGCCGCTTCAAATGCTACCAGACTGTTGAGTGGCGGTAGAGGATGGATTTTCATGCCGGCAAGGTCACATCTTTATTGTGATTTTATTGGACCATTCTAGTCCCTGCCACCCAACGATGACAGCGTAAAGTCGCGGCATACACCACGTGCTCAGCCAATATCTCTTCGCGTGCCAGTCCGGCAATGATGGCCGCCCGATTCGGGGACCTTCGGTTACTACCGTCATACAATTCTGCACGTTGGGCACGCTATCAATTTCTACCAGGGCACTCGAAGCAAGCGCCCATCATGCCGTAGGCCCCTTGTGCTGCCGGTTATAAGGATGGTGCGTTACGAAATCTTGCCGGCCGCCAGAAGTGCTGCAGCAACGGCCTCCCCCACAGGGACATGAAAAGCATCGCCGTCGATCAACCAGTACCGTGTTCCGGTGCGGGCGACGCTGGAATGGATGCAGTGTGGGCCGTGAATGATCCACCAGACCGGGCAGCGGCGTACGTTTGCTCTGGGGGGGGGCATCGTGCAATCGCGCTAACTGAGTTTCCAGCGTGTCACCCCGCGCCTGCTGAGCAACTACACCACGCTGCGCTTCGGCCAGTTCCGCTGCTGCAACGCTCCCTCGCTTCGGCGCTTGCTTGGAGTGCTTGGTACATCTGGCCATTCAGGAGCTGGATGTAATCCAACTCCAAATTTGCACACGGCCTAAAACGCCTTAACCTGCAGTTGTCGTCTATGCGGGCGGAACGAACTCTACCGCTGGCGCACATCGCCTCACCTCCCGCGTTACCGCGGAAGACTCGGCGTGCACCAGCACTGCACGCTACAAGGTGTAGGAAATGCCAACTTGCACTGTTCGCGGTGCCCCCGGATAGGCATAGACGTTACCGAATGCGCCTTCTTCATAGTCACGATCAAACAGGTTTTTCACGTCAAGATTGAGCCGCACCTTGTCATTGATCTTGTAGAAGCTGAGCAAATCGACAACGGTGTAGCTGCCCATCGAAAACGCGGTGTTGGCGGTTTGCCCGGCGCGCTCGTCGACGTACTTGAGCCCGGTACCCAAGCCCAACCCCTTGAGGGTGCCATCCTGGAACTCATACATATTCAACAGGCTGAAGCTGTTTTTCGGGATGTTCAGCAGGCGCGTGCCAGAGCGCAGCACGTTGTCCTTGGTCACTTCGGCATCGACATAGGCGTAGCCGCCAATCACGCGCCATTCGGGCGTTAGGTTGCCGGCAACATTGACGTCGAAGCCACGGCTGCGCACCTCACCGGCCGCAACGCTGAAGGTCGAATCAACAGGGTCGGTGGTCAACACGTTACGTTTTTCGATCTGGTAGACCGCCGCGTCAACACTCAACTGCTGATCCAGCGCTTCCCACTTGATACCCATTTCGTAAGACTTGCCCTTCTCCGGCGCAAACCCGCCGCCCTCACGGCTTGCGCCGGTGTTGGGTTTAAAGGAGCGCGCAGTGTCGGCATAGACCGCCAATGTCTCGGTCAGGTCGTAGGTCACGCCGATGCGCGGGGTCACCGCGTTGTCACTGGCCTGCCAACTCTTGCCGCCCGGCACGAAGGTTTCGTAGTCATGTTCGAAGCGTTCGAAACGCGCCCCTGCCAGCACCTTCAATTTGTCGGTCAATGCCACCTGATCCTGCACGAACGCTGCATACGTCTTGAGGTTTTCCTTGTCATGAGTCGGCGTGCGAGTCAGTGCCGGGCGCGGCTGGCCGTACACCGGGTCGAAGATGTCGATCGGGTACGCGCTGACAGCACCGCTGGAGCGTTGAATGATCGACTTGTAGTCGTAATCTTCGTACTCGATACCGGTGAGCAACGTGTGCTGCAAACCAGCGGTATCGAAATGGCCGGTCAGATTGAGTTGGGTGTCCTTGTCGGTCCACTCCAGCTTGCGATAGTTGAAGTTGCGCCCCAGAGTGCGGCCGTCAGCGGCAATACCGTTGGCCTCGACCGCGTTGCCCTTGAGCGAACCATCGAGCCACTGGAAGCCGCCGCCCAGCGTCCAGTCGTCGTTGAGCATGTGTTCGAAACGCAATTGAGCCATGTTGTTGTCGTTGTGCAATTTGCCAACGTCTTTTTCGCCGAAAAAGCTGTCACGGGTGGCGGTGCCAATCTGTCTGGCGTAACGCGTAACGCCTCGATCCAGAGGCGCGTTGTTGCGCATGAAGTCGCCTTCGAAAATGAGCTTGGTCGCATCGGTTGCCTGCCACGTCAGCACAGGAGTGATACCGTAGCGTTCGGTTTCGACGTGATCGCGGAAGGTGTCGCCGCCCTCGCCCACTACGTTCAATCGATAGGCCAGGCGCCCTTCTTCGTCGAGCGGGCCGGAAGCGTCCAGCGTGCCGCGTTTCATGCCCTGATCGTTGAGTTGACTGCCCAGGGTGACGGTGCGCTCGGGCAACGGTTGTTTGGAAACCACGTTGAAGGTGCCGCCAGGATCACCCCGACCGTAAAGCATGGTGGCCGGGCCGCGCAGCACTTCGAGTCGCTCAATCGTGTTGGCATCCGGCATGTTCGGGTAGCCACGGTTGATCGGAAAACCGTTGCGATAAAACTCGCCAGTGGTGAAGCCTCGAACGGTAAACGTGGTCAGGCCCTGCCCACCAAAATTGTTCGCCCGCCCCACGCCCCCGGCATAGTCCAGCGCGTCCTGCAAACGGGTGGCGCCCAGATCCTCGACTGCATCCTTCGAGACCACACTGATCGATTGCGGGGTTTCATGGATCGACGTGTCGGTACGCGTGGCGCTGGCCGAGCGCGTCGCCCGATAACCCTGAACCGGGCCGTCCGCCCTCTCGTAATTCGCAGTACCGATAACATCGGTTGCGTCCAGCTCAAGCGTTGAGGGAGCTACATCCGTTTGTTCAGCCCACGAGGAAGACGACAACGCTTGCAGTACACAAATGGAAAACAGGGTTCGACGCATGGAGAGGAAAACCTTAACGAATAGGCCAATACAGAGGGTGCAACCGCCAAAAACCAAGCGAGCATGCTATATAAAACCATTCGCAATTAACACTAATTCCCATTCACGAACAAAAAATAGTTACCGAACAACTCATCACGTCATTCGGACAATTGCCGTTTCTGGCTTGGGTTTGCCGTGAGGTGCGCCGACACTGATGCGGCCCTCGACGCGGTCAAGGACGTCTGACTCAACATGGCCCCGGCGGGCTCGGTCAGCGGCCGGGGCTTTCTCGTCAATGAGCGTGGAAGGTCTTGCGGTGAGTCATGAACGCCGAGAGCGCCCTGCCCGACTCGGGGTTGTAGCGCTTAAGCGCCTTCGCCACATAACCGAGCCCTGTCTGGTCGGCATAGTAGGTCAACCCGCCCTTGTAACGCGGGAAGCCGTAGCCATGAACCCATACCAGATCGATATCAGCAGGGTGCTCCACAATATCGTTGTCGAGCAACCAGGCAGCCTCGTTGATCATCGCAAACAGGCAGCGTTCTTCGATTTCCTGATCAGAGATGCTACGGGGCGCAATATTCCATTGCTGGCGATGCTGCTCCAACAATTGCGCCAGCCATGAATCCGGCACAGCCTGGCGGCTGCCCGGCGCATAGCAATAAAACCCAAGCCCGGTTTTTTGCCCATGCCGTCCTGCCGCACACAATTTATCGATCCAATCGCAGCGTTGCTCACGCTCGCTCAGCTCCAACAGACGCCCCTGGCGGTTGCGCCAGGCGACATCCACACCGGCCATATCACGCAGTTCAAAGGGGCCGATGGGGAAGCCAAACCCACGCATCACCCGGTCGACAGCCTCGATTGATGCGCCCTCTTCCAGCAGGAACATGGCTTCACGCTCCCGCGCGGCCAACAGCCGATTACCCACGAAGCCGTCGCATACCCCCACGGTGACCGCCACCTTGCCCAGACGCTGCGCCAAGGTCAGCACCGCAGCCAGGACCGACCTGTCGGTCTGGGTGGTGCGCACCACTTCCAGGAGCTTCATCACCGGCGCGGGACTGAAGAAGTGCATGCCCAACACCTGTTGCGGGCGCCGCGTGCAATCGGCGATGGCCTCGACGTCCAGGTACGAGGTGTTGGTCGCCAGAATCGCGTCCGGCTTGCACAGGGTATCCAGCTGGCGAAACACCGCGCGCTTGACCTCAATGTCTTCGAACACCGCTTCGATAACCAGATCGGCGTCCGCCACAGCGTCCATTGAAGTCGATGGCAGGATCAACGCCCGGCGTTCCTGGCAAGCGTGTTCATCCATGCGCCCCTTGAGCAACGCGTCCCGGTAATAGTCGTCGATGTTCTTTACGCCGCGTTGCAGCGCGGCGTCCTGCACATCGATCAGGCTCACAGCGAAACCTGCGTTGGCCACGCAAATGGCAATCCCGGCGCCCATGGTGCCCGAACCGATCACCGCGACCTTTTGAATCGCGCGCGCCTGGCCATTGACGGCGAGCTTGCGTGTACGGCCGGCCAGGGCCCGCTCGGCGAAAAACAGATGCCGCAAAGCCTTGGCCTGGGCGGATTGCCGCCGTCCGATAAACAGCGAACGCTCCAACGCCATGCCGTCGTCAAACGATTCGGTCAGGGCTGCATTGATCGCTTCAAGAGCGGCCTGGGGGGCTTGTTGCCCAGCCAGTCTTTTCATCACCCCTGCCACCTTCGCATTGAATTCAGTAACGTCGTGGGCAGGTATCAATCGATCCCGCGTGCGCCGCCAGAATGGCTCGGTGAGGAGGAAGCGCATGGCGTGCTCGATCGCCGCACTTTGCAGGTCGGTGGTCACGCAGTGGTCCACCAGCCCGACGGCCTGCGCCTGCGCCGCCGTCAGCCGCTGCCCGGCAATTACCACGTCAACGGCAACCAGCGCGCCGCACAGGCGAACCAGGCGCTGCGTGCCGCCCGCGCCAGGTATCAAGCCCAGACTGACCTCAGGAAGGCCCAGCACGGTGTGTTCATCGGCGATGCGCAAATGACACGCCAGCGCCAGCTCCAGGCCACCACCGAGCACCGAGCCATGCAGAGCGGCGATCACCGGTTTCTGGCTGTTTTCGATAGCGTTCAGAACGTCCGGCAGGTGCGGTTCCATCAACGGCTGGTCGAACTCCTTGAGGTCGGCGCCGGCCACAAACGTCTTGCCGTGGCAGGTGATGACAATGGCCTGCGCAGCGGGGTCGGCCTGCGCCTGCGCCAGACAGGCTGACAGTTGTTGCCGCACGCCCTGGGACAAGGCATTCACGGGCGGGTTGTTGATGGTGATGACACCGATGCCGTCATCTGTTTTCAGACTTACCAAGGAATCCATGAGGGTTACCCGAGTCACAGGAAGGAAATGGGATAGCTGAGGATCACCCGCGTGTCGTTGGCATTGCGGGAGAAGTCCGAGCGGTAAGCGGCGTTGCGCAAGCGTATATCCAGGGCCTTGAGCGGTCCGCTCTGAACCCGATACTGCAATTCGATATCCAGCTCGCGCTCGCGGCCTGAATCGGTGGCCAGCACTTCTGCATCCGTGCCCTTGATATAGCGAGTCATGAAGGTCAGCCCCGGCAGGCCCCATGTCGCGAGGTCACGGGCATACCGGAGTTGCCATGAACGCTCGCCCTTCTCGGCGAAGTCGCCCACCTGCACGAAGTTGACCAGATACGGGTCGGTGCCCTCGACGTAGGGAAAGGCCGAATCTCCACTCATGGCCTGATAACCCAGGCTGAACGCGTTGCCACGCCATTCGTAGGTGGTCATTGCGCTGAACGCGCGGTTGTCCACCTGCCCGGCGCGTGCCTGTCCCTGATCGTCGCTGATGAACAGCCGCAGGTCCGACTTGAACTTGCCCTCGCCGACCTCGCGGGCGCTGGTGAGCCCCAGGAAATGCTGCTGGTAGACATCTTCCAGGCGACCGACCTGATAGGTCAGCTGCACGGTCTTCCAACGATAGGCGGCGCCCGCCAGTTCAAAGTTGCCGCCATCGAGCGGGCCCCTGAATCGCCGATTCTTGTTATTGATGGCCAGCCCTTGCGCGCCGGTGACATCGCGGTCAGTGACTTGATCAAGGTGCCCGCCAATCAGTTCCAGGCCGCCCCACTCGCGGGATTCGAGCATGCCGCCGCGGAAGGTCTGCGGGAGCAAACGCCCGAAGTTCGATTGCAACGTAGGCAGCTTGGGCATCAAGGTACCCACCTTCAACTCGGTTTTGGACACGCGCATTTTTGCCGTCAAGCCGGCCTTGGAATATTCATCGGGCGCCCTGCCGTCATCGTGAACCGGCAGCAAGCCGGTGCCGGTGCGGTCCGGGCTGGAGTCGAGTTTCAGGCCGACCATGGCGATAGCGTCCAGGCCGAAGCCGACAAATCCGGGGGTGTAACCCGACTGTGCACGAAGAATGAAACCCTGGGCCCATTCATCGCGTTTTGATTGGCCGCTGCCGTCGCGAAAATCGCGGTTCATGTAGAAGTTGCGCATCTCCAGGTCGACTTTGGCATCCGCCAGGAAATCCGTGGCCTGCGCGTTGGCAAGCCATGGCCCGACGGCGACGATGACGCCCCAGGATGCAGCTGTTTTCTTATTATTCATGAGCAATTCCAGGCCGTACTCGGCCACACCGAACTCAGTCGAGATCGGCGGACCGGTACCTGCTTCAGTGTTGAGAGGGGGGGATCAGCGCATGGAGGTCATGTAGTCGCTGGCCTTGCCGGGAATCGATTGGCCCTGGATCTTGCCGAGAAACGCGATGGCCCGAGCCACATCTTCTTCGCTCAAGTAGGGCGTTTGCGGGAACGAGTGCTTGTTGGATTTCCAAGCCGCCGCATAGACGTTATCCGGCGTACCTTCAAAACGGGCGCGCACCAGCTTCATCGCTTGCTCAGGGTTTTCGTTGATCAGTTTTGTCGCTTGTGCCAGGCCGTCGAGGAATTGCTTCACGGTTTGCGGGTTTTCATCAGCCCACTGTTTGCGTGCGCTCAAGGCGATCGAAGGATAGCCATCGAGTTCCTTGACCTGCCCGTCGGCCATGTCCAACAGTGTGAAACCTTTGTGCTCGATAATCGCACTGTCCGAAGTTGGCGAGGACAAGGCAAAGCCATCGATACGTCCTTGGGAGAACGCGGTCAGAATGGCACTGGCGCTGTTGAGGTAGAGCAAGGTGAAGTCTTTCTCTGCCGAAAGGCCACCTTTTTCACCGAGGAAGCGCACCAGGAAGTCGGCACTGCCACCCGAACCGCTGACGGCAATCTTCAAGCCCTTCATCGCCTTCAAGCGCTCTTCCATAGGGGTTTGCGCGGTCAGACCGAGCTGGTCGGCTTTCTTCTGGCTGATGACCACATTGCTCGCATACTGCCCGACCAGTCGCCCCAGCAAGGTCAGGTCGGCGCCCTTCAATTTCGCATTGATCGAGTTCTGGATCGCGCACGAACAGAACTCGACGGTTCGACTGGCCAGGCCCGAGGTCGCGGCGCCGCCGCCCTTGAACTTGATCAGTTCGACATTCATCCCCTGTTTCTTGAAATAGCCGCCATCCACCGCCACGAACAGTGGCATGTGCACGAAACCGTCGGTGCCCAGGGCAACCTTGATGTCCTGCGCATAGGCGCCAGCGCTTGCGGCCACCAGCGAAGCGACCAGACCCAACTTTGCAATCAGCGTTTTAATAGACATGCGTACACCTGTATTTTCTTGTGCGTTATGAACAGGTCAAACCGAAGCTTCACGATCACCCAGGTCTTTTTTCCACGGCATCAGACGGGTTTCAACCATCCGCACGACCGCTTGCAGCAGCAGCGCCAGGGCGATAATCGCGACCAGTGCAGCGAACACACCGGCGGTGTCCAACTGCCCGGCGGCATCCTGCAGCAGGTAGCCGAGCCCACGATTGGAGGCCATGATTTCGCCGACGATGGCGCCGATCAGGGCGTAGGGCACCGAAAGCTTGAGGCCGGTGAACACCCATTGGATGGCCGAGGGGAATACCACTTTGGTGATCAGGTGGTGTTCGCGGGCGCCCATCAAGCGCAGGATCTCCAGCTGCTCGCGGTCAACCGCACGCACGCCGCTGTAGGTGTTGAGGAACACCAGGAAGAACACAATGGTGGCGGTCAGGATGATCTTCATCTCGATGCCGATGCCGAACCACATGATGAACAGCGGAGCCAAGGCCACTTTCGGCAGGCTGTAGATCGAGATCAGGATCGGATCGAGCAGCTTGGCCAGCAATTCGTTTCGGCCCAACAGCAGCCCCACCGCAATCCCGACGGTCGCCCCGAGCACGAAGCCTGCGAGCGTCTCCACCACGGTTATCCCGCCATGAGAAAACAGCCTGCCACTGATGACCAGCTCGTAGAACTTGCCGGCGATCTCACTGGGTGAGCTAACGAAAAAGGGATCGATCAACGGCCCCGATGACAGTTGCCAGGTGCCGAAAATCACGATGAAAATCGCCAGGCGTCCAAGGAAAATATTCATGCTCGGTTATCCTTTGCTGCATCGTTCAAAGACGGGGTCATGAAATCCCACAAGTCACCGCAGAGCTGGTGATAGCGGGGGTCCTTGCGCAACTGCAAAATGTTGCGTTCCTCGCCCAGGGGAATCTGTACATCCTTGACGATGGTGCCGGGGCGGCCGGCGAAGATCAGGCAACGGTCGCCGAGTGCCACGGCTTCATCCAAATCGTGGGTGACGAAGATGACGGTCTTGTTCAACCGGCGACTGAGGCGGATCAATTCGGTTTGCATGCGCATCCGCAGTTGCGCATCCAGCGCCGCGAAGGGCTCGTCCATCAGCAAGGTTTCGGGGTCATAAGCCAGCAGCCGAGCCAGGGCCGCACGTTTACGCATGCCGCCGGAGAGCTGGCTGGGATAAGACTTTTCAAAGCCTTCAAGACCCACCAGTTGAATCAGTTCCTGAATGCGCACGCGCCGTTCGGCCTTGGCCATGCCCTGGATTTCCAACGGCACGGCAATGTTGCCGACCACATCACGCCAGGGCAGCAAGTGGTCACTCTGGGTCATGTAGCCGGTACGGCCATTGACCCCGCAAACGGCCTTGCCGTTGTAGACCACCTGCCCTTCAGTGGGCGCAAACAGCCCCGCGACCATGTTCAGCAGGGTGGACTTGCCGCATCCCGACGGCCCGACCACGGTGACCACTTCGCCCTTTTTGATCGACAGGTTGATGCTATGGGAGGCCTGCTTGGCCACACCCTTGACGGTGAAGGATTTGGAGACGCCGATAAACTGAATGAGCGATGAAGCCTGCTCGTCGCGTTCAGCGCCTTTGGGCTGGGTGATGGATTTCAATGCGACAGGCATGATGGGCTCCCGCTCTGAAAATGGACGTTACCCAGAGGGAGCCGTTGATTTGATGTGCAATTAAATACGTTCATAGCGACCTACTTGTTTTTATGAGTCGTTGATGAAGCTGTCTTGATTATGAAACCGAGGGTGTGGGGGTCAATCCACCTATTCCACACAGTGGAACAGGTGGAGCCTCAGGCCAACAGTGTCAGGCCATCCACCGCCCTCACGCCCTGCCCTTCGGCAAAAACCCGCAACGGGTTGATCTCTGCCTCGTCGAGCTTTGTGCCCAGGGTGGTGGCCATGTCGGCGAACGCGACAATGCAATCGACCAGCGCGTTGATATCGGCCTTGGGCGCGCCGCGATAACCATCGAGCAACGCAAAGGTTTTCAACTCCCGGAGCATCGCGTCCGCGTCTTTGCGCGTGATCGGGAGCAGCCGCATGCTGGTATCCCGCAGCAGTTCGGCGCTGACACCGCCCATGCCCAGCAGCAGCGCAGGCCCCAGTTGCGGGTCACGATGGAAGCCCAGAATCAGCTCGTGGCCACCACTGACCATCTCCTGGACAAGAAAGCGCTCGGGCACGAACCCGACCTTGCCCGCGACCACGCTGCGCATGTCGTCCAACGCTTGGCCAATGCTGTGTTCGGTCAGGCCGAGCGCAACGCCGCCGACTTCGGTCTTGTGGGTGATGCGCTCGGAGAGCACCTTGAGCACCACCTTCGGTCCGAGCATGCGGGCGGCCTCGATTGCCTGGCCGGCTTCCCCGACCGCCTGCTCGCGGGTGACGGGCACACCGAAACGGGTAAACAGGGCTTTGCTTTGCTGTTCATCAAGGGTTCCGCTCGGTAACTGCTGAACTTCCTCGGCCGTCATATGCTGGCTGCTCGATTGCGCATGCGGCGTATCTTGAGCAACGTAGGCTTTGGCTTTCATCGCCAGCAACGCACTCGCGCAGGCCTCAGGCGCAGTAAAGGCGACGCCCTGGTTGCTGTTGATGCGCAGCAAGGCTTGGGGCGCGTGCGGGCTGACATAGGCGAGTACGGGCTTGCTGCTGTCGCGCTGGCTATTACGGATCGCGTCGGCCATCAGCGTCGGGCGCGCGACGCCGGATGAGCCCACTACACTGATGACCGCGTCGTAGTCCGCGCTTTCCAGCAGGATGCGCATGGCCTCTTGCATGATCTGCGGCTGCAGGCCAGCCAGCGTCAGGTCGATAGGGTTGCGATCGAGCACCGCCTGGTCGCCGATATCCAAATCGCGCAAACGTGCGGCCGTGGCCTCACCCGGCGGCGGGGTGTCGAAACCATTGGCACCCAAGGCATCGGCGATCAGCGTGCCGGCTCCGCCGGTCGAGGTCAGAATCGCCACCCGGTTACCCACCATCGTGCGCCGGCTGGCCAACGCGAACGGCAGGTCGAGCAGATCGGCAAACGTCTGCGCCCGCACGATACCCAGTTGTTTGAAGTACACGTCGTAGAGTGCATCGGCTCCGGCCAGGGCGCCGGTATGCGAAGCCGCCGAACGGGCGCCGGCTTCGGAACGCCCGACCTTGAACACTACGATGGGCTTGCCGGCGGCACGAGCCTTGAGTGCGGCGCGGCTGAACTTCTCGGTATCGCGCAGCCCTTCCAGGTACAGGGCGATGACTTCGGTAGCTTCGTCATCCACCAGGTAGTCGACGAAATCGGCGACATCCAGGTCGACTTCGTTGCTGGTCGCCACCAGCTTGGAAAAACCAATGCCGGCGGCGGCACCGCGGGACAGGATCGAGCCCAGGATCCCGCCACTCTGGGAAATCACCGCGATATTGCCCGCTCTCAACGCATCCTGATCCAGCGCGCCGCTGGCCGACAAGGTGATGCCCTGGGTGAGGTTGATCAGACCGATGGTGTTCGGCCCCAGGATACGCATGTTGCCCCGCGCCTTTTTCAAGGCTTGCTGGCGCGCGATGCCTTCCTCGCCAGCCTCGCCATAACCACCGGCAAGCACGATGGCCGCTGGCGTGCCCATGGCCGCCAATTCGGCAACGGCCTGGTTGGCACGTTCGGGACCGAGCAGGATGATGGCGGCATCAGGCACCTCCGGCAGCGCGGCGATAGAGGGATAGCACGTCAACCCGTCGATCTCGGTGTAACGCGGGTTGACCGGGTACAAGCGGCCCTCGAAGCCATGTTTGCGCAGGAATGCGATGGGCCGTCCGGAGGTCTTTTGCGCATCGCCGGACGCACCGATCACCGCGACACTGCGCGGGTTCATCAGGCGGGAAATGTTATCCATGCTCATCCCCTCTTCGCCTTGGCCGCCAGAAAGGCCGCGACCGACGCCTGATGCTCGGCCGAGGTGTAGCAGATGCCCTGGGCCTGGCTGCCCATGGCCAATACCTGGGCCTGGGTAAGTTCGAAGCTGTTGTTGAGAATGGATTTGCTCAATGCCAGCGCGGTCGCTGAGCCAGCGGACAATTCCAGCGCCCAGCGCCGGGTTTCGTCTAGCAGGTCATCGTGATCGACCACCCGATCCACCAGGCCGATCGCCAGACCTTCTTCAGGCTGTACGCTGCGCCCGGTGTAGATAAGCTCCTTGGCCTTGGGCAGCCCGACCCGACGCGGCAGCAGGTACAAGCCGCCACCGTCGGGGATCAGGCCTCGTGCGATGTAACTCATGGCGTAGCTGGCTTGCCGGGAGGACACCACGAAGTCGCAGCTCAAGGCCAGGTCGCAACCCAGCCCAGTGGCAGCGCCATTGACGGCGGCCAGGGTCGGTTTGGGCAGATTGAGCAACAGGGAGACCGCATGATGCACACGCTGCTGGCGCTTCCAGCCGTTAAAGGCCACCTCGCCCGCCGGTGCGCTCATACGTTTTTCCATGCCCTTGATGTCGCCTCCCGCGCAGAAGCCTTTGCCGGTGCCGGTGATGATGAGGGCGCGGATCTGGCTGTTCGCGGCCACCTCTTCCAGCAACTCGATCATGTGGCTGCGCATCTCGTCGCTGATCGCATTGCGAGCCTCGGGGCGATTGAGGGTCAGCACTGCGATGCCGTCGTCATCGACGGCCATGTGGATCGGCGAAGTAACACTTTGCAACATCGTCATGGGGAATCTCTCTCTTGTTGTTGGCATGGCAGCGGCCCAAACTGAAGAGCCTTACGCTGATCCCAAGTCTATGGAGCTCCCCATGATTGACAATCCGGCAATTCCACTGGATGGAACACGATGAGCGAGGACGACGGGTTTGATACGCCGGGCGCCGGCAAGGCGCCGATAAACCGTTCGCTTGAGCGAGGCCTGGAAATTCTGCGAGCCTTCCGTGCAGGCACCGAATACCTAGGCAATGGCGATATCAGCGAGCGCACCGGGTTGTCCAAGTCCACGATCAGTCGTTTGACCCAGACACTGATCCACAGCGGCATGCTGGTGTACGACGGCCAGCGCAGTGCTTATCGCCTCGCACCCGCCACCCTTTGCTTTGGCAATGCCATGTACAACAGCAGCTCGCTGATACACCTTGCCGCGCCACTGATGCGCGAAGCCGCTCAGACGCTGAAAGTGAACGTAGGTTTGGCCGCTGCCGACCGAGATGAAATGATCTATCTGGAATCGATCCGACTGAGTCGCAAGAACACACCGCGCACAGTACAAACCGGCCAGCGAGTCCCCATGGAATTTACATCCCTGGGGCGTGCCTATCTTGCAACTATTCCCGCTCAAAAACGGCAGACGCTGATGGAGCAATTCAAGTCCAAACGCTGCGATGCCAGATGGAAGGTGCTCAAAACGGATATCGAAGAATCATGCGAAAGTGTTCGACTCAGGGGGTACTGCGCTGCGTCTTGGCAAGCTGAAGTAGTCGCTATTTCCACTCCTCTGGGCATTCACAATTACAAAGATCACATTTTGAATATCAGCTTATCTACTCCGCAGTCCATCGAAGCCGTACTGGAGCAATACGCTGAGCATTTGCTGGCTCTCGCCGACAAAATCCGCGCCATTGTTGATACCTTGGATTAATCCTCGATGTTCGACGAGCGGCTGATATTTGAACCCCTCATCGCTGGCAACCAGTGCGGTCGCAAGAACAGAAACGTTTACGTATCGATCAGGTATGTAACGCGAAAGCATTGATCTTTTAAAGGGTAACTCTGCCGGATAGCATCCACATCGAACCCCATACTTCATTCAGCCAATCTCTCTCGAACCATCTCAAAAAAGGTCGTCAGGATGCGCCGGGAACTCTGTGCGCGCAGGCAAACCAGTGTCTCGGTGAAGCGTCGCTGACTATCGACGATAGGCAACCCGCGAAGCCGCGAGTCGAAGCCAAGCTCGGTCGCCGAGACAACACCTACGCCCATACCTATCGCCACGGCTTCGCGCGCGGCTTCACGGCCTTCCACTTCGATCGCCTTGCGGATGCGCAACCCCGCGGTTGCCATCTCTTCCTCCAGGCACAGGCGCGTCACTGAGCCTTTTTCGCGCAGGACCAGCGGCGTGTCGTGCAGATCGCCAAGGCTGATGGATTCGCGTTGCGCCCAGGGATGGTCAAGCGCGACGAACGCGAGCATCGGATCGCTACGCAGGGGCAGCGACAGCAGTCGGTCGTCTTCGATATTGCGCCCCAGCAGAGCAATGTCGGCCTGATGACCGAACAACCGCTGCAACACCTCATCGGTATTGGCGGTTTCAATCTTCACATCGATACCGGGATAACGACTGCAAAAGCGTGCGACATAGGGCAGCACATGCACCGGCGCATCCACGGCGAGGTTCAAGGTTCCCGTGGACAGGGTGCGGTAGTCCATCAGCATGTCGTGGGCATCGACACTGATATCAAACAAGCGCCGGGTCAGGCCGAACAACCGCTCGCCCACTTCAGTCAGGCGTACCAGACGCTTGTCGCGGTAGAACACCATCACCCCGTAGTAATCCTCAAGCTTGCGAACCTGGTCGGACACCGCCGGTTGAGACAGGCAGAGCTGCTCTGCCGCGCGGGTAAAACTTCCGTTGATAGCGACAGCGTGGAACGCCTTGAGTTGAGTATGGGAAATCGTCATCGGGGAAGCCTCAGCATAGGTTCAGCTTATTCATGCATACGTTAAATCGATTTTATTTATAGACGATGAACTGCAAGCATGGTTTTCACAAGCCCCGACCAGTGTTCGAACACTGCGCCCTCCTATCAACCTGGGAATGCTTAATGGACATCGAACGTTTCACAGCCCTAAAACGCCGCTCGGACATGGTCCGGTACGACAACCACCTCTACATCGGAGGCCAGGTTGCCAGCGACCTCAGGGGCGATATCGAGGAACAGACCCACGAGGTGCTCGCCGGCATCGAGCAGCTATTGCTCAGTGCCGGCAGCAGCCGCAAGCAGGTGCTTTCGGTGCGTATCCTGCTCGCCCATCGCGAGGACTATGCAGGGCTCAACAAAGTCTGGGACGCGTTCTTTCCCGAAGGCCATGCCCCCACACGAGCTTGCACCCTGGCGGATTTGATCGACCCCGGTTGGCGCGTGGAAATGATCGTGGTCGCCGCATGCGGCTGATTGCTTCCTGAAACCCTGCCCTCAAACCGCTCCAACGGAGATGACCTCATGCGCCCCTACTGGCTCGATCAGGCCCTTAAAACTCAACCCGACTCGCCCTGCCCGCCGCTGCGGCAGAACACCCGCGCCGATGTCTGCATTGTCGGTGGTGGTTACACGGGTTTGTGGACCGCGATCATGCTCAAAGAACAGAATCCCGAGCTGGACGTGGTCATCGTCGAAGCCGACATCTGCGGTGCCGGTGCCAGTGGGCGCAACGGCGGCTGCGCACTGTCCTGGTCGGCCAAGTACTTCACCCTGGAACGCTTGTTCGGCGTCGAGGAGGCAATACGCCTGGTCAAGGAATCGGAACAGAGTATTTACGCCATCGGCAGCTTTTGCGAGAAGTACGCGGTTGATGCCGATTACCGTCTCGATGGCACGCTTTACACGGCGACTAACCGCGCTCAGGTCGGTTCGACCGACGGGGTGATCGCCGCGCTGGAGCTCAATGGCATCAACTCTTTCTCCAAATGCGCGCTAGCTGACGTACAGCGTATGGCGGGTTCAACCCGACACGTTGAAGGCTGGTTCTCGCCTGCGGCAGCCAGTGTGCAACCGGGCAAGCTGGTGCGTGGTCTGCGTCGAGTCGCAATGGAGTTGGGTGTGCGCATCTACGAAGGCTCGCCGATGACCGGTTTGGAAGAGGGGCTGCCCACCATCGTCAACACGCCGAACGGGAAAGTGACCTGCGATCGTGTCGTGTTGGCGATGAACGCCTGGATGGCCCGTGCTTTTCCACAGTTCTCGCGGTCGGTAGCCATCGTCTCCAGCGACATGATTATTACTGAGCCACGACCTGACCTGCTCGAGCGCATAGGCCTGACCAGCGGGGTCACCGTGCTCGACTCACGTATCTTCGTGCATTACTACCACAACACTCCGGACGGCCGGATCATGCTCGGCAAAGGTGGCAATACCTTCGCTTACGGCGGGCGCATCCTGCCCGTATTCGACCAGCCTTCGCCCTACAAAGGATTGTTGCGCAACACCCTTGCGGAGTTCTTCCCGGACTTTGCCGATGTCGGCATCGCCGCCACCTGGAATGGCCCGTCCGATCGCTCCGTCACCGGGCTACCGTTCTTCGGTCGCATGGGCGCTAGCGGCAACATCTTTTATGGCTTCGGCTATTCCGGCAGCGGCGTCGGTCCGTGTCATATGGGAGGAAAAATCCTCTCATCGCTGGTGTTGGGGATGGACAACCCATGGACACGCTCGCCGCTGGTGCAAGGTCCACTCGGCCATTTCCCACCGGAGCCGATCCGTTACCTGGGCTCACTGATGGTGCGCAACGCCATTCGCCGCAAGGAGCACGCCGAGGACCACAACCTGCGCCCCCGTCGACTGGATGTGCGTCTGGCGAAATTCGCCGCGGCGGCTGGCAAGTCAGACAAGGGCTAACGCCTCCATCACGCAGCGAAAACATTACGCTTGCCACTAAAAACCGCCTGGCCATTGGCCGGGCGGTTTTTTTGTTTACAACACAGATGCGTCGCGCCGCCCAGTAGCCTTTGATCGCCCAGGGCGCGGCGATCTGAACCCGATAACCATGGAATCGCGATAATAGAGCGCGAGATCCAACATGCTCACTTATAAGCTCAGCTTGTTATTGACATGTGATAAATCGATTTCAGTTATTTCTAGGCGAGTGTTTTTATTGGCCCATGCATCACTCCTTACAAAAACAACACCGCCGGAGAAGATCATGACCAAAGCTGAATTTCCGACCACACAAGCGCTGGCTACGCCAGCCTTGGGTGAACCTTACCTGCTGACGCCAGGCCCGTTGACCACGTCCAAAGCCACCAAGGAAGCGATGCTGCGCGACTGGGGTTCATGGGATGTTTCCTTCAATCAAGTCACTGCTGAAGTTCGCCAGAACTTGCTCAGCATGGCAGGCATAAAGGACGACAGCTTCGTCTGCGTGCCTTTGCAAGGCAGCGGCAGCTATTCGGTGGAGGCTGCTTTGGCCACTGCCATCCCTCGAGACGGCAAAGCGCTTGTATTAATGAATGGCGCCTATGGCCAACGCGCCACCAAGACCCTGGAGTATCTGGGTCGCGCGTTTATCACCCTGGACAAAGGGGATTACTTGCCGCCCCAGCCTGAGGAAGTGGACGCCCTGCTCAGGGATAACCCGGACGTCACCAACGTCTTCCTCGTCCATTGCGAAACCAGTTCCGGCATTCTCAATCCGCTGCGCCAAATTGCCGATGTGGTGAAAGCGCATGGCAAGAGCCTGATCATCGATGCGATGAGCTCCTTCGGAGCTGTGCCATTGACGGTCGATGAAATACCTTTTGACGTGGTGGTGTCTTCTGCCAACAAATGCATCGAGGGTATTCCGGGGTTCGGTTTCGTTATCATCCGTCGCTCCGTGATCGAGGCCGCCAAAGGCCGCGCCAATTCACTCAGCCTCGACCTTTACGAGCAGTGGGTTTACATGGAGCGCACTGGCCAATGGCGTTTCACGCCACCGACCCACAGCGTGGTAGCGTTCCATAAAGCCTTGGAGCAACACACTGCCGAAGGCGGCGTGCATGGCCGGTTGGCGCGCTACACCCGCAATCGCGATGTACTCGTCACCGGCATGCGCGAACTTGGCTTTAGAACATTGCTTGAGGACCGTTGGCTTTCGCCAATCATCACCACGTTCTTCAGTCCAGAACATCCAAATTTTGAGTTCAAACGGTTCTACGATGAACTCAAAGCCCGTCAGTTCATCATCTACCCCGGCAAACTGACGGTAGCCGAAAGTTTCCGTATTGGCTGTATCGGCCAGATCGACGAATACATCGTCCATCAGTTGCTGCGCGCCATCGCCGACAGTCTTGTGGCGATGAACGTCGACATGCAACAGCCGACAGGCTGACCGCCCCTTTAAAGGTTCTTGTCAATTCGAGCACAGGTGCAATGGGTAGCACCTTTGGACAGGGATCTTTTTTTAAAACATGGATCCGGTGACTTATCGCTAGGCAATGCCGAGCAGCAGTCAGTGACCGTGGCAATTTAAAACTTAAAGCCTGATGCCATTCACTGCCATCTAATCGATGTCGTGTGCGTGGACAGATTTTCTGTACCGAAAACAAAAACAATTACTTTGCGCTGTCTGGCACCACATACGGGATCAGAACACCATGAACAAGAATGCTACAAGTCCTCTCGCAACCGGCTGGAAATCGCTCCAGCGTTGGCGCGTGCAAATTTTCCTCATCACCTGGGTGGCCTATGCCGCCTTCTACTTTACCCGCAAGGCGTTTTCTGTCGCCAAACTGGGTATTGGCGAAGACCCGAACTTCATCCTCGAAAAGTCCATGATGGCCAATCTGGATGCCCTCTACCTTACCGCGTATGCAGTAGGACAGTTTCTTTGGGGCAACTTCTCTGACCGCTTCGGCCCGAGGGTCGTGGTACTTAGCGGGCTCGTCATTTCCGCGTTAGCTGCGCTACTTATGGGCACTTACGCCACCTTACCGATTTTCGCCTCCTGCATGTTAATACAGGGCCTGGCTCAGTCCACCGGTTGGTCTGGCCTATGCAAGAACGTCGGTAGTTTCTTCAGCACTGGCGAACGCGGCCGCGTACTGGGTTACTGGAGCACCTGCTACGCCTTCGGGGGTCTGGTAGCAACACCGTTTGCCGGTTGGTGGGCCTACAACCAATACCATGACTGGCGCATAGCGTTCATCAGCAGCGCCGTGGTGGTACTGGTTGTAGCGGTATTGTTCTTTTTCCTGCAGCGCAACCAGCCAGAAGATGTCGGCCTGCCTCCCGTCGAGATCGAAATAGAACCCGTCAGCAAGGTCGCAGTTCCGCGCGAAAGTATGTGGGCTGGCTTGCGCACGGTGATGAAAAATCGAACTGTGCTGGTGCTTGGCCTCGCGTATTTCATGCTCAAGCCAGCGCGCTACGCGATCCTCCTGTGGGGGCCAGTCATTATCTACGAACGGATGCCCGAGATTGGCAAAGTGGCATCCGCAATCGTTCCAACGGCTTTTGAACTAGCGGGTCTGGCAGGTCCGATCCTCATCGGTATCGCATCAGACAAGTACTTCGGTGCTCGTCGTATGCCGGCCTGTGTCCTTAGCCTGGTTCTCCTCACCATTTGCCTTGCGCTGTTCGTCCCCGCCATGCAGAGCGGAAGTCTTTACATGGTGGTTGGCCTGCTATTCATGATGGGCCTGACACTCTACGGGCCGGATTCGATGATGAGCGGCTCGGCTGCCATTGATTTCGGCAGTAAGGACGGTGCGGCCTCCGCCGCAGGTTTCGTCAACGGTTGCGGTTCGATAGGGGCGGTCCTCGGCGGCCTGTTACCCGGATATTTCGACACCACCACCATTTTCCTGGTGTTCACCGTCGCGGCGCTGCTGGCCAGCTTGATGTTGATTCCATTTTGGAACAGTCGCCCGAAAACGGTGGAAAGCAAGGAGCTGGCCTCAACTCCAGTGCAACCGGTCATTGTCGGCACCAACTCCTGAACCCGAATCAATCACTCACCCATTACTGGAGCAATCATCATGGACTACAAACAACCTTCCCAACTGCAAGCTGTGGTTCTGGACTGGGCGGGCACCGTCGTTGATTTCGGTTCTTTCGCACCGACCCAGATTTTCGTCGAAGCCTTTGCCGAGTTCGGCGTTGCGGTTTCCCTGCAAGAAGCTCGCGGACCGATGGGCATGGGCAAGTGGGACCACATCCGCACGCTGTGCAACGAGCCACAGATTGCCGACCGCTACCATGCCGCCTTCGGTCGGTTGCCAACCGATGATGATGTCACCGCCCTATACGAACGCTTCATGCCGCTGCAGATCGAAAAGATCGCGCTGCACTCGGCGCTGATTCCTGGTGCGCTCGACACCATCAACGGCTTGCGCGACAAGGGCCTGAAAATCGGTTCCTGCTCAGGCTACCCGGCTGTGGTCATGGAGAAAGTCGTAGAGCTGGCGCGCAAGAATGGTTATGTCACCGACCACGTGGTGGCGACTGACGAAGTGCCCAATGGACGCCCGCACCCTGCTCAAGCCTTGGCCAACGTGATTGCGCTGGGGATTAGCGACGTCGCCGCGTGCGTAAAGGTCGATGACACCTGGCCCGGCATTCTGGAAGGTCGTAGTGCGGGCATGTGGACCGTGGCGCTGACCTGCTCCGGCAATGCATTGGGCCTGACCTATGAAGAGTTCAAGGATTTATCCCTGGAGGAATTGGCCGAGGAACGCGCGCGCATCGTCAAGATGTTCGAAGGTTCCCGCCCGCACTACCTGATCGACACCATCGTTGATTTGCCGGCGGTCATCGAAGACATCAATGCCCGTCTGGCACGTGGCGAAACCCCTCAGGGCTCTTGAGCCTGTAGCGCTTGTGCAACTGACAGTGGCCGTCCCAAGGACGGCCACAACCAAAAACTACAAGAGAACGCCATCATGAACTACGCCCACCCTGGTACTCCCGGTTCCATCGTTTCCTTCAAGTCCCGTTACGGTAACTACATCGGCGGCGAGTTCGTCGCGCCTGTCAAAGGTCAGTACTTCACCAATACCTCGCCCGTGAATGGCCAACCGATTGCCGAATTCCCGCGCTCCACCGCCGAAGACATCGACAAAGCCCTGGACGCCGCCCACGCCGCTGCCGATGCCTGGGGCGCCACGTCCGCCCAGGCGCGCTCGCTGGTGCTGCTGAAAATCGCCGACCGCATTGAACAGAACCTGGAAGTCCTGGCAATCACCGAATCCTGGGACAACGGCAAAGCCGTGCGTGAAACCCTCAACGCCGACATCCCGCTGGCCGCCGACCATTTCCGCTACTTCGCCGGTTGCATCCGCGCCCAGGAAGGCAGCGCCGCCGAGATCGATGGCAACACCGTGGCCTATCACATCCACGAACCGCTGGGCGTGGTCGGGCAAATCATCCCCTGGAACTTCCCGATCCTGATGGCCGCCTGGAAACTCGCCCCGGCCCTGGCCGCCGGTAACTGCGTGGTGCTCAAGCCTGCCGAGCAAACCCCGCTGGGCATCACCGTGCTGATGGAGCTGATCGGCGACCTGCTGCCGCCGGGCGTGCTGAACGTCGTTCAAGGCTTCGGCAAAGAAGCCGGCGAAGCCCTGGCCACCAGCAAACGCATCGCCAAGATCGCCTTCACCGGCTCGACCCCGGTCGGCTCGCACATCATGAAATGCGCCGCCGAAAACATCATTCCGTCCACCGTGGAGCTGGGAGGCAAGTCGCCGAACATCTTCTTCGAAGACATCATGAAGGCCGAACCTTCCTTCATCGAAAAAGCCGCCGAAGGCCTGGTGCTGGCGTTCTTCAACCAGGGCGAAGTCTGCACCTGCCCTTCCCGCGCGCTGGTGCAGGAGTCGATCTACGACGACTTCATGAAAGTCGTGATGAAGAAAGTGCTGTCGATCAAACGTGGCGACCCGCTGGACACCGACACCATGGTCGGCGCCCAGGCGTCCGAGCAGCAATTCGACAAAATCCTGTCGTACCTGGAAATCGCCAAGGGCGAAGGCGCCGAGCTGCTGACCGGCGGCAAGGTGGAAAAACTCGAGGGCAACCTGGCGACCGGGTATTACATCCAGCCGACCCTGCTCAAGGGCACCAACAAAATGCGCGTGTTCCAGGAAGAAATCTTTGGCCCGGTGGTGAGCATCACCACCTTCAAGGACGAAGCCGAAGCCCTGGCCATCGCCAACGACACCGAGTTCGGCCTGGGTGCCGGCCTCTGGACCCGCGACATCAACCGCGCCTATCGCATGGGCCGCGCCATCAAGGCCGGTCGTGTGTGGACCAACTGCTACCACCTGTACCCGGCGCATGCCGCGTTCGGTGGTTACAAGAAGTCCGGCGTCGGCCGTGAAACCCACAAGATGATGCTCGATCACTATCAGCAGACCAAAAACCTGCTGGTGAGCTACGACATCAATCCGTTGGGCTTCTTCTAAAAATCGAGGGTTATACAGGTAATCCTGTGTCGCCCTTTCCAATAGCTTTCGCGAGCAGGCTCGCTCCCACATTTGAAATGCGTGCCCGCTGTGGGAGCCGGCTTGCTCGCGAAGGCGTCCTCGATAACCTGACATTCAAGGACTGGATGCCCTGCTCCCCTTGATCGATCCTTTGGAGTCCTCGATGAAAATCCGTTACAAGGTGAGCCTTGTGGCTGCTTGTGTGCTGTTCGTGACAACCAGTCTTCTGTCGCTGGTTCAGGTAGAGCAGATACGTACGATTTTGCGTCATCAGGTCGAGGCGAGCATCTCCGAATCGAGCAATGCTGTGGCACGTCAGATCGAAAACTGGCTGAACGGCAAACTACGTCTGATGGATTTGGCGTCCCAAGCGATCGACCGCCAGTACAGTGCGCAAGCGACCCAACGAATCATCGATTCGCCCATTTTGAAAGATGAATTCAAGCTGGTATTCGGCGCCCTTGAGTCTGATGGAAAACCCATCAAGAACACTGCCTCCTGGAATCCAAAACCTGATTATGACGGTCGCACCCGCCCTTGGTACGCAACCGGAAAAGCCGGTAGCCAGGCCGTTTTAACCGAGCCTTACAAGGACTCCACCACGGGTGAAATTCTGATCTCGGCAGTCGCGCGGATCAGCGACGCCGGTCAGTTGCTCGGGGTATTTGGTGGTGACATCCGCCTGACTACGGTTGCCGATGCCATCAATACACTGGATTTCGGTGGGGCCGGTTATGCGTTCCTGCTGAGTAAAAGTGGCAACATTATTTCCCATCCGGACGCCGAGCTGAACGGCAAGCCCTACAACCAGCTTTTCGCAGGCAGCGTTCTGCCTCTCGACAGTCAGCTTCAGCAGGTCAGCAGCGATGGGAAGTCTCTCCTGGTGTCCTTCATTCCGCTCTCCGGTCTCAAGGGCATGGATTGGTATATCGGTGTGGTGCTGGATCAGGACATCGTTATGGCCGCAGCCCACATCCTGAGCTGGCGTGCCGTCATCGGTACCGGCCTGGGCGTGCTGATTAGCCTGTTGGTGTTGGGCCTGCTGGTAAGGCGGCTACTGCGCCCCCTGGATCAACTCAAGGATTCGTTGGCAGACATCAATCGCGGAGAAGGCGACCTGACCCGCCAACTACCCGTGGTCGGCAATGATGAAATTGCGTTGGTCGCCGGAGAGTTCAACCAGTTCCTGCAGAACCTGAAAGCGCTCATTGGCGATGTGAAAAACAGCTCGCAACGCGTTCGTGAGAGCACCACAGCGACGTCATGCGAAGCGGACCAGGCAGCCAACCGTGTACAAGTTCAATTACAAGAACTGGATCAATTGGCCACCGCCATGACCGAGATGGCATCGACAGCCGAAGATGTCGCCCGTAACGCCCAAACCGCTGCCGAAGCGGCAATCGCTGCTAACGAGGAAACAGCGGACGGGGTTGCTCTGGTTTCCAGATCTACGGGGGCCATCAAGCGTTTGGCTGAAGAGATGGACGCCACAGGTCATGCGATCAATGAGTTGTCCACGCTCAGTCAAAACATTGAGTCCATTGTGGCGGTTATCACCAGCATCGCCGACCAGACCAACCTTCTTGCACTCAATGCGGCCATCGAGGCGGCACGTGCCGGCGAATCGGGACGCGGATTTGCTGTGGTGGCTGATGAGGTGCGCTCACTGGCCTCGCGAACCCAGCAATCCACGCAGGAAATACGCGAGATGATCGACCAGTTGCAGACAGGCGTGAAACACGCCCAAGTGCAAATGCAGCAAAGCCGCGATACGGCCAGCAAGACTGCCGGGGATGCCAACGCAGCCAATGACACCCTGAAGCGCATACGCGAGGCCATTTATCGTATCAATGACATGAACCTGCAGATCGCCGCGGCGGCTGAAGAACAAAGCGCCACGACCGAAGAAATCAATCGCAACACGACCAATATCCGCGATATCAGTCTTGAGGTATCCGGCAGTGCGGACAAACAGGTTCGTCAATGTTCAGTGATGGTGGACCACGTCGGCCAGCAGGACAAACTGCTCAGTCGTTTCAGGATTTGAGTTTCGCAATTGCCTGAGTGCTCAGGCTGCAAACAGTGACAAATCACAAACAACTATTCCACCGAGGTAAGAAAGATGAGTGCGGCTTCTCTGTATCCCGTTCGTCCCGAGGTTCTGGCCAATACGCTGACTGACGAGGCAACCTACAAAGCCATGTACCAGCAGTCGGTCGTCAACCCGGACGGCTTCTGGCGCGAGCAAGCCAAGCGCCTCGACTGGATCAAGCCTTTCACCACGGTGAAGCAAACCTCCTTCGACGATCACCATGTCGACATCAAATGGTTCGCCGACGGCACCCTCAACGTTTCCTACAACTGCCTCGACCGTCATCTGGCCGAGCGCGGCGATCAAGTGGCGATCATTTGGGAAGGGGATGACCCGGCCGAAAGCCGCAACATCACCTACCGCGAGCTGCACGAACAAGTCTGCAAGTTCGCCAACGCCTTGCGCGGCCAGGATGTGCACCGCGGCGACGTGGTGACTATCTATATGCCGATGATCCCCGAAGCCGTGGTCGCCATGCTGGCCTGCACCCGGATCGGCGCGATTCACTCGGTGGTGTTCGGTGGTTTCTCGCCGGAAGCCTTGGCCGGTCGCATCATCGACTGCAAATCCAAAGTGGTCATCACCGCTGACGAAGGCATTCGTGCCGGCAAGAAGATCCCGCTCAAGACCAACGTCGACGACGCGCTGACCAACCCGGAAACCAGCAGCATCCAGAAGGTCATCGTGTGCAAGCGCACCGGTGGCAACATCAAGTGGAACCAGCATCGCGACATCTGGTACGAAGACCTGATGAAAGTAGCGGGCAGTGTCTGCGCGCCGAAAGAGATGGGTGCTGAAGAAGCGCTGTTCATCCTTTACACCTCCGGTTCGACTGGCAAGCCGAAGGGCGTGCAGCACACCACCGGCGGTTACTTGCTGTACGCCGCCATGACCCACGAGCGCGTGTTCGACTACCGCCCGGGCGAAATCTACTGGTGCACCGCCGACGTCGGCTGGGTCACTGGACACAGCTATATCGTCTACGGCCCATTGGCCAACGGCGCGACCACGCTGCTGTTCGAAGGCGTGCCGAACTACCCGGACATCACCCGGGTGGCGAAGATCGTCGACAAGCATAAGGTCAACATCCTCTACACCGCACCGACCGCGATCCGCGCGATGATGGCGTCGGGTCAAGCCGCTGTTGAAGGTGCTGATGGCAGCAGTTTGCGCCTGTTGGGTTCGGTGGGTGAGCCGATCAATCCGGAAGCCTGGGACTGGTACTACAAGAATGTGGGCAAGTCCCGTTGCCCGATCGTCGACACCTGGTGGCAGACCGAAACCGGCGGCAACATGATGAGCCCGCTGCCGGGCGCTCACGCCCTCAAGCCGGGTTCGGCGGCACGTCCGTTCTTCGGTGTGGTGCCAGCGTTGGTCGACAACCTGGGCAACATCATCGAAGGCGTGGCCGAGGGCAACCTGGTGATTCTCGATTC